>CAYTNL010000014.1:0-100273 GCA_964439145.1 uncultured Verrucomicrobiales bacterium | reverse complement strand
AGTCAAAAATTCAGGATTCTTAACTTTTTCTCCTGCTATTCATGCGTAGGCCCTGATACATGGCGGGAAGATCCGAGGATCTCTGAGACACCCCTCAGTGGTGGCGTACCGCTGATGCGTTCCCCATTTTCTCTAGCCAAGACCAGAGTTGTCTGTGTATCTTTGGGTGATTCGATGGCTTACGCTATTCGAGTCGGATCTGTTCAAAATATCCAGCCTATGACCTCCGAAAAATATCTCTCCCGACGTCGCTTCGTAATCAATGGGGCGCTTTCTGTCGGAGCGGTTCTCTTGCCTCACCGCTCTGCACAGGCCGCCAGCAGCTACGAACAGAAACCCCTGCCGTATGCGTTCGATGCCTTGGAACCGCATATCGATGCCAGAACCATGGAAATCCATTTTGGCAAGCATCATGCCGGCTACATCAAGAATCTGAATGCCGCTCTGGAGACAAACTCCAGTCTCTCAGCGCACTCTCTGGAAGACTTGTTGGCCAGCCTCGGCAAGGTTGATGATGCTGCGCTGCAAACTGCCTTGCGCAACAATGGCGGTGGCCATTGGAATCATGACTTTTTCTGGGAGACACTCGCCCCAGCCAATAGCGTGGGCAAGATGTCCACCGAACTGGCGAAAGCGATCAATGCTTCGTTTGGGTCTCTGGACGCTTTCAAGGCAACGTTCGCTGATGCGGCGGGAAAGCGTTTCGGCTCCGGCTGGGCATGGCTTATAGCGAAAGATGGCAAACTTCTCGTAACCAGTACTCCCAACCAAGATAACCCACTAATGAAAGGCTTGGTTGCGGACGGTGACCTCGGTTCGCCCCTCCTCGGACTCGATGTCTGGGAACACGCCTACTATCTTCACTACCAGAACCGCCGCGGGGACTATGTAGGCGCTTGGTGGAATCTGGTGAATTGGGGCCGCGTATCAGACCGCTTTGCCCAGGCCACTGCTTGAGAAGATTCTGACCACCCCGGAGCGCGGTATTTCCCTCCCGCTCCGGGGTCTTCTTTCTAGCGGATTTTTGGAAGGCTTGAATTCTGGGTTAGGCAGGGATCCAATTTTTCCCGCTGATAAGCTATTTTCCACTGAATTCCGCCAGAGTCACCTGTTCTTCGGGTCGAACATGGCGGCTTTCAGTTCACCTACCAGCTCTTCGACTTTCCAGGATTCGTCGGTGAAGATGCGGCGGATGCGTCCCTCGCCGTCGAGCACGACGGTGCGCAGGTTGTGCTGGTAGGAGCCTTTCACCTCCCCGAATTTCAGGCCGACGTTGGCGCCGATCTGGTTGATGGTGCAGCAACTGTCGCTGGTGAGCAGACTCCACGGCTGCCCCGGGCCGTGGCCGAAAGCGGCTCCCCAGCTTTTCATGATCTCGGGGGTGTCGTTCCAGGTGTCGAAGGAGATGGTGAGCAGTTGAAATTTCTCCGGCGTCCCGGGATCGGCGTTCAGGTCGTCCAGGACGGTCTTGAAGTTCCGCATCATGGCCGGGCAATACTCCGGCACCGGACATCTGGTGAACACGAAGGTCAGCGCCACCGGTCCTCCGCGGAAATCGCTCAGCTTCACGTCGTTCCCGTTCTCATCGACGAATTCATAGTCGGGCAGGAGATCGCCCTCCCGCAGCAGGGGCGCGGCGGGCTCGGCGGCGGCCTCGTCGTCGTCTGTCTTGATCTCGCCCCGCTCTCCGGTGTCCCGCACTCCGTCGATCCACGATTCCATCCCCACCACGTGATAGTCGAAAGTCACCACCGCGCCCGGTGTCAGCCCCTCGAGCTCGGCCGCGTCCTTTACCCGGAACGGCATGATCATGGCGTGCATGTAGCCGGGCATCTCCTCGTGATCGATGATCACGCGCGTGGGATCGTCGGCGGGCAACTCCTGCACCACGCCGCGGACGTGGAAATGACGCGCGTCGTCGCCTTTCTCGGCGGGGGAGCAGGCCGCCGCGAGCAGCACGGGGCTGAGCCGGAGGAGGAGGGGGATGAAGGATCGCATGGGGTGGGAGTGTGCGGAGTATTTCAGGTCATTACGTCCCGGGAAGCGGCGGGGAAGTTCTGCGTCCACGACAGACTTCCCGCTTTCCCCGGTCGCGGGAATCCGGTATCATTCCCGCATCTGTGAAAGAATTCGCCTACATACACGATGAGGAAAACGTTCCCGACCTGCTCAGGAACGTGCCATTCCTGGAGTCTTTTTCCAAAGAACATCTCGACGATGTGCTGCATGCCAGCGCGATCGTGGAGTGCGATCCCGGCGACGTGATCATCGAGGAGGGCGAGGACGCCTCGCGGATTTTCATCCTGCTCGCCGGCGAGGTGCAGGTGGTGAAAGACGGCGACATCCTCGTCACCATGGGCAACATCGGCGATATTTTCGGCGAGTTGGCCGCTCTGGAGGACGAGGTGCGTTCTGCTTCCGTCGTGGCCAGGGACAAGGCGTTCTGTCTCGCCGTCGATCAGCGCTTCCTCGAGTATGCCATGCCGAAGGAGGATCATCCCGAGTTCTACGCCTCGCTCTACGAGTTCATCGCCAAGCTCACCGCCAAGCGGCTGAAGGCGACTTCCGAGGTACTGGCGCGGGTGGATCGCGAATTGCGCGACCTCAAAGCCGGGCGGGCCGTGGGAACCTGACCCGGACGCTCTTAGGCGGGCACTTTGGCGACATTCCACACCTCCACCGGCTGGGCGCGTCCTTTGACCTGGTGCACGCCCAGGGCCTCGCAGTATTGGCGCCCGTCCGGCCAGTCGCGGAGAAAGTCGCCCGAGGCGATCACCTGGCGCCCGAGATCGCGGGTCAGGCCCTCGAGACGAAAGGTCAGGTTCACCGGATCGCCCACCAGGGTGAATTCCCGCTGGCTCATGCCGCCGTAGGCCACTTTGCCGATATGAAGCGCCACCCCGGCGCTGAAACTCAGGCCGATGGAGTCGAAAAGCTCCGCCCGCCCCTCCTGAGTGCGGGCGCAGGTCTCGATCATCTCTCCGGCGGCCCGCAGCGCCGCCATCCGGGAAGCCGGCTCCACCGTGGTCCAGTAGGCCAGCACGCAGTCGCCGATGAATTTGTCCACCGTGGCGCCGTGACGGGCCATGATGGTCTCGCAGTCGCCATACCAGCCGCCGATGATCTGCGCCAGGTCGTCCGGGGGCAGCTTCTCCGACAGCGTGGTGAAGCCTCGGACATCGCTGACGAGAATGATCACCGGGGTGGAGCGGATCAGCGCGATGGTCGAGCCGCCAAGCTCATCGCCCTCGGCCTCGTCAAAGACCCCGCCCTCCTGCTCGAAGCGGTAGTGATTGTCCGCGAAGTCGAGCAGGTCACCCGTGCCCAGCTTGCGCGCCGCCGTCACCCGGGCGCCGTTGAGGTAGCTGCCGTTGAAACTGCCGAGATCGAAAAACCAGTAGCCGTCATCCTGCCGCCGGATCATCGCGTGCCGACGCGATGCCCGCGGGTCGGGGATGATGACATTGCATTCCGGACTGCGCCCCAGCATGGAGACGGGAGCCAGTTCAGATCTGTCGCCGGTCGCGACGTTGACGAGGAAACCTTTCACGCGGGTCGATTACACAATGTTCGCGAGCATAGGGCAAGCCATGTTCGATGGCAATCGACGGAAACGGCGCGCATCAGTCATCCGATTCCTGCGCGGAAGACATCGCCGCGACCAGGCGGGACAGCAGATTGCCGATTTGCGCCCTCTCCTCCACCGAGAACGCCTCGCGCAAGCGGTCCGAAATGGCCGCGTCAATGCGGACGCAGGCCGGTTTCAGATCGTGACCGCGCGAGGTCAGCCGCACCCGGCGCAGCCGCAGATCCTTCGCGTCCGGCACCAGTTCCACCAGTCCCGCCATTTCCATCCGCTTCACCGCCCCGGTGACACTGCTCTTGGCCATGCCCAGTGTGGACGCCAGCTCGGACACGGTGATGTCATCCTGACCGATCAACGCGCAGAAAATATGCCGCATGCCGGGCTGGAGACCGCCATCGATTTTCAATTGGTCGATCTCGCGCTGGATCGCGGACAGCATCTGGTGATGTGCCCGGCTCAGGAGGTGGAAAAGTCTTTCCACTTCCGACTGGCTATTGGGAGGAGGCGCCATGGTTTCGCTTTCTAAATAGTAAATCTAACAATAATGCAACGATTTACTAACGTTCGTGAAAGACCCGAGGCCACCGCGATCCCGTTAGATCGGGCAAACTCCCGATTGTGAGCCCGTGAAAGGAGCCGATATTCCCGGGCATGCGCCATTTTTCCCGCATTTTCACCCTGACTCTGGTGCTAGTCCCCGTCGTCCCGGCCATGGCCGCGGAGGCAGGCGCGGAGTTGGATGGTTGGGAATTGACCTTTTCCGATGAATTCGACGGCGAGGGGCTGGATCGGACCAAATGGAATCCCACCGACCCTTGGGAAGTGGAGCGCAACGCCGAACTCCAGGCCTATGTGGCCAATCCCTTCGAGGTCAAAGACGGCGTGCTGAGCATCCGGATCGAGAAGCGCAAGGCATTCTACGACAACAAGGTGCGGGAGTATGCCTCGGGCATGATGACCACCGCCGGCAAGTTCTCCCAACGCCACGGACGTTTTGAGATCCGTTGCCGGGTGCCGAAGGGACGCGGTCTCTGGCCGGCATTCTGGATGCTGCCGGATCCGCCCTCCTGGCCGCCGGAGATCGATGTCCTGGAGATCCTCGGACACGAGACCGACCGCGTCTACCTCACCCACCATTGGCCCCATCCGGAGAATCCGACCGGCGCGTCGAAAAGCGACACCGGGGAGTGGCGGGGGCCGGATTTTTCGGCCGATTTCCACACCTTCGCCGTGGAGTGGGAGGCCGGGGAAATCCGCTGGTATGTGGATGGCGTGGAGCGTCACCGTTCCCGAAAGGAGATCCCCTCGGTGCCCATGTTCCTACTGGTGAATCTGGCCCTCGGCGGAGGCTGGGCCGGACCTCCCGACGAGACGACCCCGTTTCCCGCCTATTTTCAGATCGACTGGGTTCGTGTCTGGAAGAAAGCGGGGACCTGACAGGGTCGGGTCGTCGACCCTACCCTCTTCAATGCGGCCTCACTCGGTCAGCGGGATGCCCTCCACCTCGATGAGATGTCGCAGGGCCTCCTCCATGCGGGCGCGGCATTCGGCGGTGGAGCGGTGCAGGTAGGCGTGGAGTTGCGCGTCTTTGGCGTCGCGATTTTCGCACTCGGCGCTGTAGGCCTCGAACGCGGCGAGACTGGATAGTAGACCCGCCAGATGCTGGGGACACTCGCATTGCACGGCGCTGGAATAGCGGGCGATCCGCGCCAGGGCATCGTCGGAAAACTGTCTCGGGGGCAGATCATCGCCCACCGCCGGGGCGCGGGGCTCGGCGGCGATTTTTTTCTCCGGCGCGCTCAGCCGCAGATCCGCTGTGCAGGCCATGCGCAGCTCGATGGCGTTCACCGGGGCGCGCATGGCGGTGATCATGCGGAGGTCTTTGTCGAGTGGATGGACGACCTGGTTTTTGGCGAAGCGGTAGATGAGAACGGCCCGCCGGGCGTGAAAATCGCGAACCAACTCCTGGATTTCCGCGATCTGGGTCTCGAACAGGGTGGGGCATTCCGCCACGATCAGATCCACGGCGCCGGGTTTCAGCGATTCCCGCAGCGATGCGATGTCGGGAAACTCGGCCACAATCTGTAGCTCCGGCCCGAGATCGGCCGCCTCGCGGAGGGGATCGCGCGCCAGATGACCGATGAAGGCGACGCGGGCGCGGGTGAGCGTGACTGCGGCGGATGCCCCAGGCGCTGTTGCCGGACCGGAGCGGGCGGAGTCCCGGCCTTCGTCCGATGATTCGCCCGCCACCTCGGTCCACTGCGTCTCCAGTTGATCGACCGAAAGTCCGGCCACATGGCGGATGGAGTGGCCGTGATCGACCAGGAGCTTGATGAGGCTGAGGCGCCGGACATCTCCGCGTGAATATTCGCGCCGCTTGGACTCGGATCGGTCCGGGTCCACCACCTGATAGCGCCGTTCCCAAATCCGGAGAACATGGGGTGATATGCCCGTCAGGCGCGAGACGGCGCTGATGCCGTAAACTTCGTCAGAGGGAGGGGTGGGGGGATCTGTCACACGCAAATTCATCACTTTGTCCCGTTTTTGTCGAATTTTTTCTAAGAAATCTGCTTCATGATACGTCCAAGTGGCAGAATCCGACGAAATTTTGTCGAAAAAAATCACTTGCCAGCTCGGATCGTATCAAGTTGTATTAGACGAAACTTAGACAATACCATGAGCACTACCCACCGTTCCGCCGCACCGATTCCCGTTGACCGCGAAGAAGAGTTTCAATTGATGCAACGTATCGCCGTCGGCGACCACGGAGCTTTTGATGAATTCTGCGAGCGATATTCCCCGCTGATTTTTTCCACCGCTTACAAGGTGCTGAACCACGCGCAGGACGCCGAGGATGTGGCGCACGACGTGTTATTGTCGGTTTGGAAGAAGGCCGATTCCTACCAACCCGCGAAAGGCACGCTGGTGACGTGGATCTGCACCACTTCGCGAAATCGGGCCATCGACCGGGTCCGCAGTTTCCAGCGTCGCGCGGCCATGCATGATCGCTTCGAGACCCGGCTGGAGCGGGAAAAGCCGGAAGCCAGGACCACGGGCCGGGACGATCTGTATCGCTCGGATGCGCGGTCCATTCTGGAGAACGCGGTGGTGGAGCTTTCGCCGGAGCAGCGCGAAGTCATCGAACTGGCGTATTTTGAGGGGCTGACACAGCGTCAGATCGCGGATCGGCTGCACAGCCCGCTCGGCACGGTGAAGGCGCGCATTCGTCGCGGTCTGCAACGACTCCGGGGCATGATGAAAGATCGCCTCGACGGAGAAGCCGAGTCGCTCATGGTCGATCTGTCGGCCCATTGAGAATGCGCAAGCCGCTGGGGGCGGAGGGCGGCTCGGGTCCCCAATGGTCGGCGCCGATCCATTCGCGGGCCGCCTTCATGGCGGCGGCTTCGCCCTCGGTGTCGAGGGCCTGAAACAGGCTCCAGCTCGGCTTTTTCTCGTTCGGCAGGGTGATGGTGCCTGGTTTCACGGTCCAGAGGCCGAGATTGAGGCCGCCCTCTTTCTCGTGGTCGATCCAGCGATGATAGTGAAAGGCCTCGATGGAATCGAGCGCGGAGATCTTTTTCCAGGCGTAGGCGATGGCGGCGGACTGGTCCCTGAGACTGTCGGGATTGGCGGGGTCGCTGTGGAATCCCTGTTCGGACAGCAGAATGGTGCGGACTTTTTCGCCCCGATAGAGGAAGGGCGTCTGTCGCATCCAGCGGTCGAGCACTTCGATGTTCTTGAAGGTGATGTAGGGGGTGCCGAAGTCGTCGGTCGGTGCCCGGTCCTCCCAGGTACGCGGATGGAAAAGGCTCTGCGGATAGGGGTGGTAGGCCAGTCCCCATTCGAAATCGCCCTCGACTTTGCCATACCGGTTCAACAGCGAGAGCAACTGACGGGGACGATAGAATTTCGGGTCGTCCGGCTTGTGGGTGCGGGTCCAGTAGTGGGTCAGGGAAATGAAGACCTTGGCGTGGGGATCGTGGGAGCGGACCGCGTGGTAGGCGATCCGCATCGATTTCCCGTAGTCGTCCAGATAGGCGTGGGGTGATTTCACCCCCGAGTTCGTCCAGATCCAGCCGGAATCGACCTCGTTGTGGATGATCCAGTGGGTGATGCGGCCGTGGGCGGCGTCGGGGCGGGCGTAGCGCTCGGCCAGGAAACGCATCGTGGCCGCGTAGTGGTTGGCTCCCTCGAAGGTGGCCACGTTGGCCATGCTGTAGATTCCTGACGGATCCGCGTCGGGATGGGTGAGGACGCGACCGGCCCACGAGTCGCGGTTCTTGACATTCGGCACCAGGATGATGGCCGAGACGATGATGTCGTGATCGCGGGCGAAGGTGGTGACGCGATCAATGACATCGACGCCTGCCTGGGCGAAATGGTAAGTCTGGCCCGCGTACTCATGCGGGATCGTGTCCGGCCCGGGATGCTGACGCAGGAGACTGCTCAGGACGATGTTGTGAGTCAGGTGGCCGATGCCGAGTTCGGCGAGATCGGGAAATAGCGACGGGTCGGGATGAATGCCGCCGAGACCTTTTTTGGTGCGCGAGACGGGCGGCTGGAGCTCCGGCCATTTCGCCGCGCCGGACAGGTCGGTGGCATACACGGCATGGCTGAGGAGGCTGTCGGGGAGGTCGGGCGTCCGGGCGATCACCGCCCATTTGGACAGGATCTGATCGTAGCGCGGCAGCACCCGGTTCCTTTCCCAGACAAACGCGCCCGCCTCGCCGCGCTGGATGGCGAAGACACGGGGAAATTTCCCCGCGGGTGGGGCGGTCACCTCCTCGTGCGGACGAATCTCGGCCAGAAACAGCGCGGCGCCCTCGGGGGGAACGGGCGCCTTTCCCTCGATGCGGATCTTGTCCGCCGTGACGACGACGCTCTCCACTCTGGCGGGAAAATCATCGCGCTCCAAGTAGGCGCGGACGCGCTCGCCTTTCGACGGTGTTTGGGCGTGGATCACGGCTCCCGAGAGGATGCCGCCCAGCAGTAACATAGAGTAAAGTTTCATTGGAGTGCGGTCAGCCAAGAGACGAGGTCGCGAATCTCGTCATTGGTCATCGTCATCACCAGTCCCGGCGGCATCAGGGACACCGGCACCTGTTCGCGGGTCACGATGTCCCGGTTGGATATCTCGAACTGATTCCCCGTGGCGTCGCCATAGGTGTGGTTGCCGCCCCGCTCGCCGAGGAGAAAACCTATGTTGCTCGTGCCATCGACGAGGTTCAGTTGCCAAGCCTCATACTGGGGGGCGATCTCGGCGCTGGGATCGAGAATCGAACGGAGAATATGATCCCGCCCCCGCTGCCCGATGTTGCTCAGATCCGGACCACCCCGACGGCCGAAACCAAGCGCGCTGTGACAAGCGGCGCAGTGTCGGTGAAAGGCGAGCCGTCCGGCGGATGCGTGGGGCGTGGAGCCGGGGGTTTGGGGCGCGGAGAGGAAGCTCGACCAGGCGTCGAAATCGAAATCGGCGGGGCGGCCGACGATGGCGTCTCCGGCGGGAGCGGGCCGGGGCTGGCCGCGGCGGGCGACTTCCTCGGCGAAGGGGCGGACAGCGGTGGATAGTTTCTCGGTTGAGAGTTGTTCCGTAGCGAAGGTCTTGGCGGCCTTTTCGTCGGGATGCGACAGGAGAGCCAGAAACACCTCGATGCGGAAAGCGTCGTCGCTTTCCGGGTCATCATGGAGCGCCTTGAGTTCGCGCACAGAGAGGAATTTCTCCCGGTCGGCCAATACCTGAAATGCGGCCCGTCGAACGCTCGGCGAGGCGTCGGAAGCCTGGAGCCGCGCACCGATGAGCCGCTGGATGGGCTTGTCGTCTACCGGTTGTCCATCGAGCCGGGCGAGGGTGGTGATGGCGGCGTGAAAGAGAGTGGGGGAGGGCGGATCGGCGGCGATGGCCTCGACCTCGGGACGGTATTTCTCGAGTTTCTTGTCGCAGATCCACTTGAGGGCAAGAAGCCGGATGGTGGGATCGGGATCCTCGTGGACCAATTCCACGATTCCTCTTTGATCGCTGGGATCGAATTCTCTCCAGGATAGTAATATAAGTGCCCTCTGTCGGTCGGTAAGTTTTAGTGAGGGATGAGCGGAGTGTTCTGGGCTCGGAATCGCAGGGTTCTCCTCCGATCCCATCCAAGGGCCGTTGATTTCCCTCGGTACGAACCAAGTATCGTCACCGAATGAATGGGCTGTAGAGAAGGGATCGATATCCGGCGTATTCGATTTCGGAATCGGCATTTCCTCCGGTTCCCAACCTTCGATTTTCCAAACTGCTCCGTGACCATGAAGCTGGTAGTCCTTCTTCACCCAGTCGCTCACGTAGAGCGCGCCATCGGGTCCGAAGGCGAAAGCCACGGGGCGGAACTCGGAGCCGCCCTGAACGAGAATCTCGCGCTCGGTGGTGAAATGCGTCTTGTCCCAGGTCAGCGGGTAGCGTTCGATCCGATGATCGGCCCAACTTGCCACCAGCAGGTGACCGCGGTGAAAGATGACATCGCAGGGCGCCTCGCCGGAACCGTGCAGCATGGGCAGCGTGCCAGGCAGTTCGCCATTCCAGGAGATGAACGGATGCTGCCCGCTGCGACCATACCGATATTGGTAACCGTAGTCGCCGTCTTCGATGACGTAGTGCAGCCGGCTCGGGGGACGCGAACTGGGATCGTTGTCGGTGGCGAACACATGACCGCCCGGCGCATGGCAGACGCCGTAGGGGTTCCAGAATCCGGTGGCGTAACGCCGAAGCTTGCCACCATCGCGGGTGACGTGCCAGATGTTGCCACCCTCGCCGCCGTCACTGACGGAGGAACCATCCGAACCATTCAGGGTGTAGTCGGCGCCGTAGTTTTCCCCGATACCGAAGAAGAGATCGCCGTCGTCGTCGAAACAGAGTCCGGAGACGCCGTTGTGCGGGTAGTCAGCGGTCGTATCGAGAAAAACGAGCCGCCGTTCGACCGAGTCCGGATCGGCTTTCCCATCGCCATCGCGGTCCCAGAGGCGCAGCACTTCGTTCCGGGTGGCGAGGTAGATGGCACCGGTGTCCGGGTGGGTGGCGATGTCCATGGTGGCGACGAGATCGGCCTCGAAGAAAATCGAGCGCGTGTCGGCGATGCCGTCACCGTCCGTGTCGCGCAGCCAGACGATCTGATCGCTCTGGGGTCCCGCGTAGTCCTCGGGACGGAAATGAGTGTGGGATTCCACCACCAGCAACTTGCCGTCCTTCGTGAAAGTGATGCCTGTGGGATGCTTGATCAGATCCGAGCCGGCGAACTTTGATATCGCGATGGCCGGATCGGAGGCTACAGGGAGTTCCTCCGCGCCCGACGGGGTGACCAGACACAGGGCACCCAGGCACCCGAGGACGCGTGACCATCCCGGACCCTGTGAGATAGGCATCTTCATGGTCGAGACGGAGAGGAGATGTCAACCGACCGGCGTGACGCCTTTGGTCAGCAACAGGTTGCCGTATTTCGCGGTGTCCCCCGTCATCACCACCGCGAAGGCCGCGCGGGTGGCCTCGTAAAAGGCGAAGCGTTCGATCTTGCCGATCTCTGGCGTGCCGGGCGCGTGTCGATCAATCACCGCGCGATAGGCGATCTCCACGGCGGGGTCGGCGCTGTCTCCCTCCACCGGGGCCATCATGGCCACAGGCGCCTCGATGAAACTGTCCAGTTCGAAGAGAGGCAGGATGCCGTCGAGCAAGTCCGGGATGCGAAGCCCGTCCGCCCGCAGGGTCAGGGAGTTGACTGAATGACCGGGGAAATGCGCGTCGGCGAGGATGAGAGAGTCGCCGTGACCCATCCGGCACAGCGTGGCCAGCAGATCGGGCGAGAGCAGGGGAGAGATGCCTTTCAACATGAGATCGGGAGGATGCCAGAGACCTCCCCCGCGATCAAGACCGTAAGCGAGGAGCATGCGCGCGCGTAGCGCCTTTTCCTTGCGCACTGACGAAAAAAAGCGGAAGGAATGGGCAAACCCAATTCAGCGCGCGACCATGGCTAAAGGCTACGAAATCGAAGGCAAGATCCACCTCATCAACGAGATCCAGACGTTCAACAGCGGCTTCTCCAAGCGGGAATTCGTGATCGAGGTGGAGGATGGCAAATTTCCCCAACACATCAAGTTCGAGGCGGTGAAGGAAAAGACCTCGCTGACCGACGGCCTGCGAGTGGGAGATGCGGTGAAGGTATTTTTCGACATCCGCGGCAACGAGTACAACGGCCGCTACTATGTGAACCTCAACGCGTGGAAGCTGGAGCGGGGCGGTTCCGGAGGGGGCGCGGCCGCACCCGCCGAGGCCTTCGACGATGGCCCGCCCTCGCATCTCTCCGAGCCTCCTCCGGGCTACGGCGATGAGGATGGCGATGTCATTCCTTTCTGAGGACCGCGGCCGGGCCTGACCCGGAAGGCGGGTGTATCCTGATCCCCGCCGCAAATACGATTTTGCAGATATCAGGAATGCTCTATGGTGGCACCGCCGTGAGGGTCTTCAGCCTCAGCATCGGCACACCACCGGGAATGTCCGCGCGATCGAGGCGGACGCTCGATCCGGTATCACACGCCTAAACCGGCGCGGCGCCATATCGATTCGAACCCGGCGCCGGTCGACAACCCATCAGTATCACCCATGGATCCCTCATCATCCGGCGGCCATTCGGACCGCCCCAGAAGAAACCGCTCGCGCGGTAACCGCAATCGCAGCCAGAACAACCGTGATCGGGACCGGGGACGGGACCGAGATCGGGACCGCAACCAGGGCCAGGGGGGACGCTCCGGCCCCCGCCGCCGTCGCGATGGCGAGGAGGACATCATGCGGGAACGTTTTCCCCGTCCCGAGCCGAAGCTTTCTTTCTGGCAGAAAGTCTGCCGCTTTTTCGGCATCGGTGGAGACCCGAAACCGGCAGCCAAGCCGACCGCTCGTCCCGCCGAGGGGCGTCGACCGAGCGAAGGCGGCGAGAGAGGCCGCCGTCGCGGCGAGGGCGAGGGCCGGGAGCGCTCGACGGATCGTCCGGCACGGGCCAAACGGCCGGTGGAGAAGGTCGAGGTCACCAGTGGCCGGCTCTACGTGGGAAATCTCGACTACGAGGTGACCGGCGAGGATTTGGAGGAGCTGTTCAAGCAGGCGGGCACGGTGACCAAGGCGGAGATCGTGATGCATTCGCGCTCCGGCAGATCGAAGGGCTTCGCCTTTGTCGAGATGGACAGTGTCGAGGCCGCCAAGGCGGCGGTCGAGAAGCTGCATGACTTCGAGTACAAGGGCCGGAAGATGCTGGTCTGCGGCGCCAAGAGCGACGGCCAGCGCGAGGAAGGCGGCGACGAAGCCCCCAGGGGCGAGCGTCGTGAGCGCCGGGAGGATGACAGACCGCGTCGCGAGCGCGAGCGTGGCCCCCGCGAGGAACGCGGCGGGCGCGGGGCGCGGGGCCGGGCCGAATTTGACGATGAGGAAAGGGAGGCGCCCCGCAAACCCAAGGCTCCGGTGGGACAGGCCACCGGCAGCAAACTGCTGATCGGCAATCTGGCCGCCGACACGACGGCGATGGATGTGATCGAGGGCATCGAGGGCGTGGCCGAATTGGTCGGCGCGGGCTCGGTGGAAAACGGCGCTCTGGCGGTGGAATTTTCCAGTCAGGAACAGGCTCAGCGCGCCCTGGAGGTGCTGAACGGGAAAAATTTCATGGGTCAGCCCCTGGCGGTGACGCCCACCGGTGATGAGACGGCGACTGCCGCCTTGCCGGAGCGACCCGCAGAGCCGGAGAGCGCTCCGGAAGAGGCGATGGTCGAAAGCGTCGAAGAAGCGGCGACCGAACCGGTGGAAGCCGAAGTGGAAGCGCCGACTACCGAGGCCGCGGAAGAAGGCCAAGCGGATGATTCGGGAGAAGAGGCTCCCGCCATCGAAGAGGCGGATGAGGAAGAGAAGCCGGCCACGCCGGAAGCCTGAGCCGAGCGCGTCCCGATGAAGTGGATCCGACTGGTGTCAGTCATCGCCCTGGCGGCGTTGGCTTTGACGCCGGGTCGGACCACAGCGGCGGAGCCGGCGGTGAGGAATGTCCTTTTCCTCGTCTCGGACGATCTCAAGGCCAGCGTGCTGGGCTGCTACGGCAACGCGGTCTGCGAGACGCCGAATATCGACCGACTCGCGGCCGGGGGGATGGTGTTCGAGCGGGCCTACTGCCAGGGCACGGTCTGCGGGCCGTCGCGGACATCTTTCATGCACAGCCGCTACTCGGGATCGCGGGGCAAGACGCTGGGGGAAAATTTCATCGACCACGGATTCACCAGCGCCCGGGTCGGTAAGATCTTTCACATGCGGGTGCCGGGCGACATCATCGCCGGGACCGACGGGCAGGATATCCCCGCCTGCTGGACGGAACGATTCAACGCGCCGGGTCTCGAAGCGCACACGCCGGGCGACTACGCCTGCCTGAATCTCAACCACTTCACCACCGAGCTGGAGGGTCGGCAATCGACCGGGATGCCGCATCGGATGTTTGTCACCCTCGCCCATGACGGCGATGGCTCCGATCAGCCGGATTGGAAAGCGGCGACGATCACCAACGAGTTGCTGGGAAAATACGGGAAGCGGGATGAGCCGTTTTTTCTCGCCACCGGCTTCGTGCGACCGCATTACCCGAGCGTGGCGCCGCGGAAGTACTTCGCGAAGTATCCGCACGGGGAGATCAGCACGCCTCATGTGCCGGAAGGAGATCTGGATGACATCCCGAAGGCCGGGATTTCCGGTTCGAATTCACGGAGCCACGGCATTGATCGCTATCCGGAGAACCAGCGACGCATGTGGTCCGCCTACTATGCGACGGTGACCTTCATGGACGCGCAACTGGGCCGGGTGTTGGACGAGTTGGACCGCCTCGGGTTGCGCGAGAGCACGGTGATCGTGTTCACCAGCGATCACGGTTATCATCTTGGGGAGCATACCTTCTGGCAGAAATCGAATCTGCACGAGGAAGTGACGCGGGTGCCGTTGATCATTTCCGTGCCCGGCAAGCGGCCGGGGCGCTCCGAATCCATCGTGGAGTTGGTGGATCTCTATCCAACGCTGTGCGAGCTGACCGGCGTGCCCATTCCCGCCACGGCGCAGGGAAAAAGCCTGGTGCCGATCCTGGATAGGCCGGAGACGGAGATACGCCGGGCGGCGCTGTCGATGGTGAAGAACGGTCATGCGCTGCGTTCCTCCGACTGGGCCTACCTGCGCTATGCGGACGGGTCCGAGGAACTCTACGACATGCGTGCCGATCCCGGGCAGTTCACGAACCTGGCGGGACGGACGGACTCGTCGGGGATGATCGGGAAATTCCGCGCCCAGCTCGACGAGAGGCTGGAGATGGTGAGGGAGTGAGTCCGTCGCGCGCGGCATCGTTGTCGCTCGCCTCTCGTTGCGCTCACCCGCCGCGGTGCTACGGGGCGGTTGTTTCCAGTACCACCCGAAATCCGCGCGTGCGGAGGTGACCGGCATTGAAGGGGTGGGTGCGTTGTCGGGTGGATGAGAGCAGTAATCGGGCGTCGTCATCACCCCAGGACCCGCCTCTCAACACGTGATCGGTCTCCGCCTCGGAATACCAGTCCTCGCACCATTCCCACACATTCCCACCCAGGTCGTGGAGGCCGAACTCATTTGCCGCATAACGCATCACCGGTGCCGTAGTCGGATAACCGTCATCATAATCCTTCAGATACCGGGTGTCCGCGGTCGGCAACAGAGTCTTGCGGCTCTGGTCGCGATAATTGCCCGCGCCCTTGATGGGTGGCCAGTCCCCACCCCAGGGATAGATGTCCGCAGGCTTGGAAACCGTCTCGGGCGTGGTATCGTTTCGCCACCTTTCTTCGCGCCCGATACCGACGGCAATGCTCCACTCGCGGTCGGTGGGCAGTCGGTAGGTCAGGCCTTCTTTTTTGGAGAGCCAGTCACAAAAGGCTTTCGCGTCCTGCCAGGTCATGTTCACCACTGGATGCTCGCCGGGCGAGTCCTCAATGACAAAACCGTCCAGGGTCTGGTTCTTCCAGTTCTGCGCCACCGGATTGCCCTCATCGGCGTAGACAGCGTAGTCCCGCCAGCGCGTCTCGTGAACGCAGAAGAGAGTGTCCGTCCCCGGCACGGGCACGAACTTCATGCCGAGACTGTTCTGGAAGGGCGCGTTCCTGGTGACGCGATCCAGATCAGTCGGTAGGGAAGGAATAGACGGTTCCGTTGGAGTTGTCGCCGGGGGTGACGCCGCCATTCCCAGGGATTCCCGGTAGGCCAGCACGGCCTCGGCCTGATCCAGCTCCCGCGCCTGGGTGAGTTCCGTCTCCAGAGCTTGCAGGGAGATTTCCAGTTTGCCTTCCATGTCGGCGCGGATTTTTTCCCGCTCCGCAATCCAGGTGCCACGCAGCGTCCTCAGGGCCTCGGGCGCGTCGTCGGGCAGGTCGTCGAGCGTCGTCCTCCCGCGGGCCGCGACGAGCAGGGCGTCCGCGTCACTGGGTTCCTCCGCGAGGGCGGCGCGCAGGGTCTCGACCCGGACTTTTTCCTCGCGCCATGCCTTGGCGAGGGGCAGATCTCCGGCGTCGGCGGCTTGGTTGAGCCGATTTTCCAGGGCGCCCAGGTAACCGGCCGCGAGTGTCTCTACCGCCTCCCCGCGGGCTTTCACGTAGCCATTCAGCCGGAGTAGGAGACCGGGAATGTCGGCCAGGGGGGATAGATTCCGCTGATCTGATCCGGTCGGCGGGGTCGCGGGCTCCGCCGGGGTTGGCGCCGGCATCGCCACTTGCGGGGGCTCGGGCAGTGGCTCGGGCGGGGGCTTCGGCTCCGTCGGACGCGGGGATGAGGGCGCCGACGCCACCTTCGGTACGGGAGTCGGTATCGGTTCGGACTTGGGTTCGGGTTCCGCTTTGGGTGTGGCCACCGGCGGGGGAGAGGGCTCGACTGCCACCGCCGCGATCTCCGGCTGATTTCCCGAATCCGCCTCCTCCTTGCCACCTATAATGAGAATCGCCGCTCCCACGGCGGTGACACCACCGATGCCCAGTCCCCACCACCATGCCGCGGCGTTGGTCGGCTTTCTCTCCGGAATCACTTTTTTCTTCGCGGCTCCGGCGCGGGGTTCCATCCGTGTCATTTGCTGGCTCAACACTCCGTTGATCGCGTCGCGAATCTCCGAAGCCCGGCTGTAGCGCCGGTCGGGATCGGCCTCCATCGCTTTCCCGACTATCTCGTCCAGTCGCGCGTCGAGCTCCGGCCGCAACTCGCTCGGCTTCCGAAAATTTCCCCGCGGCAGTTTGCCGGTGAGCAGTTGGTAAAGCATCACTCCCACCGCGTAGAGATCCACCCGGTGATCGGGGATGCCGCCCTGCTCCAGCATTTCCGGCGCGGCGTAGTCGGGCGTGCCCATGGCCATGTTCGTCATCGTCAATGCGGGCGCGACGGGTTCGTCCCCGGCGGCGGCGAGAGTTTTTGCGAGGCCGAAATCGGCGATCTTGACTCTTCCCTCCCGATTGAGCAGCACATTGGCTGGCTTGATGTCGCGGTGCACGATGCCGCGATCATGGGCGTAGTCGAGCGCGTCGAGCACGTGGCAGACGATGGCCAGGGCCTGCTCCTGGGGCAGCGTGCCGTCGTGATGATGCAGGTATTGGTGAATATCCATCCCGTCGATGAACTCCATCACGAAATAAAGCTGCCCCTCGGAAGTCTCGCCGAAATCGTACACGCTGACGATGGCCGGATGATCCAGCGAGGCCATGGCCTTGGCTTCCTGCTCGAAGCGGGCCGCGAAATTGAAGGCGTCTCCATCCCCGGTGAGGGTTCCCGGCAGCAGTTTGATGGCCACATCCCGCCCGAGTTTGACCTGACGTCCCTTGTAGACCGCACCCATGCCGCCACGACCCAGGATGTCGGTAATCTGGTATTGCGGGAGCAGGCTCTGCAACTTTTCTGGCGTGGGAGGTTCCCAGTCGGCGGGGTTGGATGTGATATCGGCCATGTCGAACACAAGGATAGGAACCCTGATAGTTCACCGCAAGCCGGAAGTCGGCGGATGCGTGAGTGGGACGATGGCCGGGATAACCGCTTAGTTTAATGTGGCAAATTCCGGCGAAACTTCCGGCGCTCCTCCACCCCATTCCAGGAGGTCACGATGAGCCCGGGACTTTGGCCCCGCGATTTCCGCGCCTACCCTGTCAGTAGCGAAACTGATCAGCCAATCGGGCGTCCAACCGGCGTATGAGTTCGGCGGCGAGGTCGGGCTTTTCCTCGGCGAGATTGCGGGTTTCGCTTTCGGGGGTGGTGTGATCGTAAAGTTCGATGAAGCCGTCGTCGTGGGCGATAACACGGTGGGTGTCGGTGCGCAGGGTGCGCGCCTTGCGATGGTAGGCGGCGGCGAGGGCGTCGGGCGTATGGGTCGCGGGATGATCGAGCAGGGGGACGAGACTTTCGCCGTGCAGCGAGTCGGGCTTGTCCAGATCGACGAGATCGCAGAGAGTGGGAAAGAGATCGATGGTCTCCACGATGGCGTCGGTGCCCGCGCCGGGTTGGGCGAGGCCGGGAACGCGGATGATGAGCGGGGAGCGGAGCGATTCCTCGAAGAGGGTGTGTTTTCCCCAGACGGCGTGCTCGCCGAGGTGCCAGCCGTGATCGCCCCAGAGGACGACGAGGGTGTCGTCGGTGAGGCCGAGTTCTTCGAGCCGGTCGAGGAGGCGCCCGACCTGGGCGTCGGCGTAGCTGACACAGGCGGCGTAGTGGCGCCGAACTTCGAGAGCGAACGCGTCATCGGCGTTCGGATCGCGGCCCCGGCGGTCATACTTCATGAACTCGCCCGAGCCGTGCCAGGTGGTGCGCCCCGCGGGCTTTTCGGGGTGGGGAATGGTCGGCAACTCGGCGTCGCGGTAGGGATCGAGATACCGGGCGGGCGCCCCGAAGGGCAGGTGGGGACGCAGGATGCCGACGGCGAGGAAGAAGGGCTTGTCGATCGACGCGGCGGCGAGTTGGTCGAGTTGGGAAAGGGCCTCGTCGGTGCTGATTCCGTCCGGGTAGATGGAATCGGGACCCTCGAGGCTCTGGAAGACGGCCATGTCCTTGGCATCCCCGCGGATTTCTCCCCGGGCGAGCCCGTGCATCCAGCCGCGCGGGTGTTGCCAGTCGCCGGCGGGAAGCAAGTGGCGATCCCAGGCGCCGGGCATCTCGGGCTGGGCGGGATCGTTCCAGTCCGGACCGCCCCGGCCACCGGGGTGGTGGGAGACTTTGCCCACGGAGACGGTGGTGTAGCCGTGTGAGCGGAACCAGCCCGGGAGGCTGACCGGCCGCGGGGTTTCGGATTTCCCCGACGCGCGGGCTCGCTGGAAGAGGGCCTCGTTGCTCGGCGGGCCGTAGGCGCCGGTGAGCAGGGCGAAGCGCGAAGCCCCGCAGGTGGGGGCCTGGACGTAGTGACGGCGGAAAATCCGGCTCTCGGCGGCGAGGCGATCAATGTTCGGCGACTTGATGTGGTCAACGCCGTAACAACCGAGTTCCGGGCGGAGGTCATCCACGCAGATCAGGAGCACATGGGGTTTCGCGGGGGATGCGTCGGCCAGGGCGGTGACGAGGATGAGGGGAAGGATCAGCAAATGTTTCATGGGGGGAGAAAGATTCGGTCAAACGGCGTGTGCTCCCCAGATATGGCCGGGAGTCGGACGATGATCAAGCGCGCTCCGGTATCATCCGCTGGCGCGGATCGAGCGTTGACACCCCGGAGCCTCTGAAACAGGCTGGAGCATTGTCCGACTCCCCCCACCATGAGACCCCACATACCACTCCTCCGACTTTTCGCGCTCGCCGCGGCGTCCCTCACCCTCTGCCCGCTGTTGCCCGCCCGGGCGGCGGAGAAACCGAACATCCTCTTCATCGCCATCGATGATCAGAACGATTGGATCGGTCACGTCGGTGGTCACCCGATGGCGAAGACACCGCATCTCGACGCATTGGCGGAACGCGGCACCACCTTTCTGAACGCCCACTGCAACGCGCCTCTCTGCAATCCCTCGCGCACCAGCCTGCTGGTGGGCCTGCGTCCCACCACCACGGGCGTCTATGGTCTGGCGCCCTGGTTCCGCACCCTGCCCGAGTGGGAGGACCGGGTGACCCTGCCGCAACATTTCGCCAACAGCGGATACCGCACGATGGCGGCGGGGAAGATCTTCCATTTCGGCACCGGTGGACCGGGCCAGCGCGGCAAAGGCAAGGGACCGAAGGCCGCCGCCGCGTCCGCCGCCGTGCCGGTCGAGTTTCAGGTGCGCGGACCCACCCCCGGCGTCGGGGTGAAACCGGAGAAGAAACTCATCCCGCCCGCGCCGATGGGGGATCACCCGCTGATGGATTGGGGGGTGTTTCCCCACCAAGACGAGGACAAAGGCGATTACCAGGTGGCCAGTTGGGCCGTCGAGCGGATCGAGGAGGCGACCGAGGGCGAGCCGTTTTTTCTGGCGGCGGGTTTTTTTCTGCCCCATGTGCCCTGCTACGCGACCCAGAAATGGTTCGATCTCTATCCCGATGACGACAGCGTGCTGCCCGTGATCAAACGCGATGATCGCGACGACACACCGCGCTTTTCCTGGTATCCCCACTGGAATCTCCCGGAGCCGCGCCTGAAGTGGGTCGAGGAAAACAACCAGTGGCGCAACCTGGTGCGCAGCTACCTGGCCTGCACCAGCTTCGTCGACGCGCAGGTCGGCCGGGTACTCGACGCCCTGGAAAAGAAAGGGCTCGCCGACAACACCATCGTGGTGGTCTGGGGCGACCACGGCTGGCATCTCGGTGAAAAAGCCATCACCGGGAAAAACACCCTGTGGGATGACGGCACCCGCGTGCCGCTGATTTTCGCGGGTCCGGGAGTCACCTCCGGTCAGCGCTGCACCCAGCCGGCTGAGTTGCTCGACATCTATCCGACGCTCGTCGAGCTGGCCGGTCTGCCGACTCGCGATGACTTGGAGGGACTCAGTCTGAAACCGCAGCTCGATGATGCCGCCACCGCTCGCGAGCGTCCCGCGGTGACCAGTCACAACAAGGGCAACCACGGAGTGCGTTCGGAAAATTGGCGCTACATCCGCTATGCCGACGGTAGTGAAGAACTCTACGACATGCGGAAAGATCCCAACGAGTGGACCAATCTCGCGGGCGACGCCCAGTATGCCGACATCATTGCCGCGCACAAGAAATGGCTCCCGAAGGTGGAACTCGACCCGGCGCCCGGCAGCGCCCATCGCGTGCTGACCTACGATGCCGCCACCGACGAGGCGATCTGGGAAGGGGTCACCGTGAAGCGCGCCGATCCCATCCCGGAGTAAGGCTACGTGATCCCGCTGATTGAGACAGGGGCGGTGTGATCGTATCGATATCCGGTCATCTCTCGTCTCGTTTCATGTCGGTGGTAACATACACAGCGGTCGCCGCGGTCTGCCTCTTCGCGGTGGCGTCGGGTACGGTGTCGGCCACGACCCAAGAGGGTCGGGTCGGGGACCAGACTCTGTTGTCTTTCCGCAACGACATCGTGCCGGTGCTGACGCGCGCGGGTTGCAATCTCGGCGCCTGCCACGGCGCCCAGACGGGCAAAGGTGAGCTGATGCTTTCCCTGCGCGGCGAGGATGCCGTCGGGGATCACGCGACGCTGGTGAAATCATTCGTGAACACGACCGATCCCGGGAAAAGTTTCCTGCTTCGCAAGGCCGTGCTCGAGGTGAAACACGAGGGCGGGAAACGCTTCGAGGCCGACTCGGAATCCTACGCCCTGCTAAGACGCTGGATCGAGGAGGGAGCGAAGCTGGAGAGCCCGGGCGAACCCGTGCTGGAGCGTCTGGAGGCAACCCCGGCGGAGAGGGTGGTGTTTTCCCCCGAGACCACGCTGCGAATTTCGGTGAAGGCGCATTTTTCCGACGGCTCGGTTCGCGATGTGAACCGCTGGGCGATCTATGAGCCCTCGACTCTTAATGTGGAGGTCGATTCCGAGGGCAATGTGACCAGCCTGCGGCCGGGAGAGACCACGGTGAATGTCCGCTATCTCGGCAGGCAGGCGCCCGTGCGGCTGGCCTTCGTGCCGGATCGGCCCGGCTTTGTCTGGAGTGATCCGCCGGCCTTCAATTTCATCGACGAGGCCCTGCACGCGAAATGGCGGACCCTGAGGCTCCTGCCCTCGGAGTTGTGCGACGATGCCACTTTCGCCCGGCGCGCGTGGCTGGATCTGACCGGGCAGATCCCCACGGCGGACGACGCGCGGGCCTTCGTGGCCGACGCGGATACCGACAAGCGCGGGAAATTGATTGATCGGCTCATGGAGAGTCCCGAGTTCGCGGATTACTGGGCCATGAAGTGGGCGGACCTGTTGCGGGTGGAGGAGAAGGTGCTTGATCGCAAGGGAGTGGCGGCCTTTCACGGATGGATCCGCGGGGCGATGGCGGAGAACCGGCCCATCGACGAGTTCTGCCGCGACATCCTCACCGCGTTGGGCAGCACCTACGAGGTGGCGCCGGCGAACTATTACCGGGCGCTGCGGGCCCCGGATCAACGGGCCGAGGCGGTGGCGCAGATCTTTCTCGGCACCCGGCTGAACTGTGCCAAATGCCACAACCATCCCTTCGAACGGTGGACGATGGATGATTACTACCAGTTCGCCGCGGTGTTCGACGGGATGGACTACGAGATCAAGGAGAACAAGCGTTTCGACAAGAACGACAAGAACAATTTTGTCGGCGAGCAGGTGGTGAAGCTGGTGGAGAAGCGCGAGCTGAAGCATCCGCGCACCGGCGAAGCACCCGCGCCGCGCCTGTTGGGCGAGGGAGATCCGGTGAAAAGCGGCGACGAGAGACTGAACGAGCTGGGAGCCTGGTTGACCTCTCCCGAGCACCCGCTCTTCGCCCGGGTACAGATCAACCGCGTCTGGTTTCATCTCATGGGGCGGGGCCTGGTGGAGCCGATCGATGATTTTCGCGCCACCAATCCGCCGGTGAATCCCGCGCTGCTCGACGCCTTGACCGCCGATTTCGTGGCCAGCGGATTCGATCTGCGCCACGCCATCCGGACCATCTGCGCGTCGCGGGCATATCAGCTCGATTCGCTGCCCAACGAGATGAATCTCGACGACGAGAGCAATTTCGCGCGCACGCTGCCGCGTCGACTCGGGGCCGAGCAGTTGCTGGACTCCGCGCATCTGGCGCTCGGTGGCTTGCCCACGTTCGAGGGCTACGACGAGCCCATGCGGGCCGCGCGGGTGCCGGGAGTGCGGGCCGTCTACCGCCCGAAGGCGCCGACCCATGGCGACACTTTTCTCCAGCTTTTCGGCAAGCCACCCCGGCTGACGAACTCCGACACCGAGCGGACCAGCGACACCTCACTGGCCCAGGTGTTCGAGCTGACCAGCGGGGGCACGCTGAACACACTGCTGACAGACCCGAAAAATGCCCTCGCCAGGATGCTGGGGCGGGCAAAATCCGACGAGGAGCTGATTGACGAACTCTACTGGACCCTGCTGACCCGCGATCCCTCCCGCAACGAGCGGATGGCGGCCGGGTATTACCTGCGCAATGCCGGGGATAGACGGGCGGCGCTGGAGGACCTGGCCTGGGCGCTGCTGAACGCCAAGGAATTCCTGCTGAGACGATGAGAAAGAAGCGAAGAGCCTCCTCCGCCTGCGTCGGCTTCGACGCCGTGGCCATGTCCCGCCGCCAGTTGATCAAGGTCGGCGGGATGGGGGCGCTGGGGCTCACCCTGCCCAAGATCCTCGCCGCCAGCCAGTATCCCGGCGGGCGACCTCCGGCGCGGGCGAAATCGGTGATCTTTCTCTTTCAATGGGGCGGTCCCTCGCATGTCGACATGTTCGACATGAAGCCGGACGCGCCGTCGGAATACCGTTCCCCGCACAAGCCGATTCGCACCACCAATCCGGATCTGCTGACCAACGAGCATCTGCCACG
This sequence comes from uncultured Verrucomicrobiales bacterium, assembly GCA_964439145.1. Taxonomy (GTDB): domain Bacteria; phylum Verrucomicrobiota; class Verrucomicrobiia; order Verrucomicrobiales; family DEV007; genus JAEUHH01. The sequence continues at coordinate 76,761 of CAYTNL010000014.1, read as the reverse complement.
GGTGGCGAAGATCATGGACCGCTTCACGGTGATACGCTCGGTGCATCACAAGATGAAGAACCACAACTCGGCCGGCTACTACGCGCTTTCCGGACACGCGCCGCCGACCGATGACCAGCGGCTGCGTGATTCCATCGATCTGCGCCCCGCCTACGGCTCGGTGGTCGATCACTTGGCGCCGGGGACGGACCGCGGTCTGCCCACCTTTGTCAGTTACCCGCATGTGGTGGCCGACGGCTCGCGCACTCCGGGTCAGGCGGGCAGTTTTCTCGGGAAAAAGCACGACCCGCTGTTCGTGCCACGCGATCCCAACGATCCGAATTTCCAACTGCCGGAGCTGAGTCTGCCCGCCAATCTGAGTCTCGATCGTCTGCACGCGCGCCGGGGCCTTCAGGAGATCGTGGATCGCCAGTCGCGGCTGCTCGACTACTCCGCCGAGGCGCGGGGCCTGGACAGCTACTACCAGAACGCCATCGCCATGCTCAACAGCGAGCGCATCCGCGAGGCCTTCGATCTTTCGCGCGAGCCCACGCCGATCCGCGACGCCTACGGGCGCACCACCTACGGTCAGGGCTGCCTGCTGGCGCGGCGTCTGGTCGAGCACGGGGTGAAGTTCGTAACCTGTTACTTTTCGAGAAGCATCGGCGGCCAGAGCGTCACCGACGGGGGCTGGGACACGCACGGTTTCAACGACACCCGCATGTATCCCATCGTGGAACAGTATCACTTTCCCATCACCGAGGTCACCCTGCCGACGCTGATCCATGATCTGGAGAACCGAGGCCTGCTTGACGAGACTCTGGTGGTGTGGATGGGCGAGTTCGGCCGCACGCCGAAGATCAACAAGAACGTCAGCCGCGACCACTGGCCCAACTGCTACAGCGTGCTCCTGGCCGGTGGCGGGGTGAAGGCGGGCTACATCCATGGCTCCAGCGACGCCACCGGCAGCGAGCCGACGGAAAAACCCGTGACCCTGGAGGATCTCTCGGCCACCATCTACTACCTGCTGGGCATCGATCCCACCGCGGAGATACACGACACCCAGGGGCGGCCGCTCATGATCTCCAGCGGCGAGCCGATCCTTGAGGTGATCGCGTGAGATTCTGAAAAAAGGCCCATGCGCGGTCGCCACGCGGCCCCGGTTGCCGATCAAGTGTATTGAACAGGGTTGTGTCAGTGACCCAACCCTGTTGGATCAGGCGAGTATCCCCTTCACGACATCGCCGTAGACATCGGTGAGCCGGAAATCGCGGCCGCCGTAGTGATAGGTGAGGCGTTCGTGATCGAGTCCCAGCAAATGAAGCAGGGTCGCGTGGAGATCGTGGAGGTGCACCTTGTCGACTTCGGCGGTCTGGCCGGTGGGATCGGTTTCACCGTAGCGGAGTCCGCCTTTCACACCACCGCCGGCCAGCCACATGGTGAAGCCGATGTTATTGTGATCGCGACCCTGGTCCTTGTTCAGGATCGGCGGACGACCGAACTCGCCACCCCAGAGCACGAGGGTGTCCTCCAGCAGACCGCGTTCCTCGAGATCGGCCAGCATGGCGGCGACGGGCTGATCGCTCTCGTCGGCGAGTTTCTGGTGACCGCCGACGAGGTCCTTGTGCTGGTCCCAGAAGCCCTGGTTTATCTGGACGAAACGCACGCCCGCCTCGACGAAGCGGCGTGCCATCAGGCAGGCGCGACCGTAGTTGTCGGTCGGCTCGTGATTGACGCCGTATTTTTCGAGAATGTGTTTCGGCTCCCGCTCGACATCCATCAACTCCGGCATCTCGCTCTGCATGCGGAAAGCCGTCTCGTAACTCTGGATAATTCCCTCCAGCGGCTCGTTGATGCGGTCGCGTTCCAGTCGCTGGCGATTGATTGCCTGGAGCAGGTCGAGCTGTTTTTGCTGTCGTTCGACGGGAATGGTCGAATTTTCCGTGTAGGGAATCCGGATCCCTTTCAGCGACGGTGGACCGCTTCCGTCGGCGCCGCCCCACTGATTGATCGCGGTCCCGGAAGTGGCCGAAGGCAGGAAAGCGCAGCCGTATTTCCGCGCTCCGCCGGCGGAGAAATCGGGATTGATGGTGATGAAGCCGGGCAGGTTCTGGTTTTCGGTGCCGAGTCCGTAGACCACCCACGAGCCGACCGAGGGCCGCACGAACTGGAAGCTGCCGGTGTTCATCTGGAGGATGGCCTGCGGATGATTCCCGATGTCGGTGTGCATCGAGTTGATCACGCAGAGTTTGTCGGCGTGCTTGGCGGTGTGGGGGAAAAGGCTCGAGATCGGCATCCCGCTTTCCCCGTGACGCGAAAATTTCCACGGCGACTGGAAATAGCGCCGCCCGCCGCCGAGGTCCTCCTCGTGGCGCTTGGTCAGTTCCGGTTTCCAATCGAACGAATCGACCTGCGATGGACCGCCCCGCATGAAAAGAAAAATGACCCGCTTGGCTCGGGCGGGGAAATGCGAACGCTTGGGGGCGAGCGGGTTTGCGATGTTGTTGGTGACCGCGCCCCGCGACTCGCGAGCCAACAAGCTGGTCAGCGCGAGCGATCCGAAGCCGCAGGCCGTCGCCCGGAGGGCTTCGCGTCGTGATGGAAAGGTGGAGATCATATTGGGGTTCGGTTTGACCGATTCACATGGCGCGGGACTTGGACGCGAGTTCAGTAGATGGTTCGAAACTCCCCCGAGGCCATCACCGCCTGGATTGCCTCGGCCCACGCCTGTTTCGAGTTGCCGCCGGCGATTACGAACTCGCTCATCAGAGCGCTTTCTTCGGGTGTGGGATGTCTCGCCAGCAGCGACAGATAAACGGCCTTGGCGCGCTGGCCGGGATTGTAGGGTTTTCCCGCCGTAATTCGCTTTGCCATCGCGGCGGCCTGTTCCAGGACAAGCGAGCTGTTCATCAGGAAAAGCGCCTGGGTCGGCACGATGGTGAGCTTACGGCCGCCGACCACGAGGTTGGGATCGGGAGCGTCGAAGACCTTGAGGGAATCGAAGAGGACATCACGCGCCATCGGGAGATAGACACTGCGGTAGCGGACGTTTTCATCGACGTCCTGATAGTAGTAGTCCCGTCGGCCGATCTCGCGTTGCAGTGGCTTAACCTGCTTCATCGAAATGGTGAAAACCTGAGAGCCATCGGCGGGCGGTTCATCGAGTCCGGTGCCGACGTGGAGCAGGCTGTCGCGTATGGCTTCGCCCTCCAGTCGCTGAGGGGAGAATCGCCAGAGCAGGCGATTGCCGGGATCTGCGGCATGGTTGTCCTCGTCCACGGTGGAGGCCAATCGCCAGGTGCGGCTGAGCAGGATGGTGCGGATGAGCCGCTTCATGGACCACCGAATCTCGTCACCGGAAAAACGGAGCGCGAGATCATCGAGTAGTTCGGGATGGCTGGGCGAGGCGCCGAGGAGTCCGAAGTTGTCGACGGTTTCCACGAGGCCGGTGCCGAAGAGATGATGCCACACGCGATTGATGAACACGCGGGAGGTGAGCGGATTTGCCGGATCGGTCAGCCACTCGGCCAATTGCAGGCGTCCGCTCTCGGTGTCGGAAATATTGGGAGCTGTGAGGATCTCTTCAAAAAGTGAGAGCGTTCCCCGCGGCACGGCGTCGAGCGGCTGGTCATGGAGGCCTTTGTCGTATACGGGCGAATCGGCGATGCGACGCGGTCTGGGCAGCTTCTTGTCCTTTTCGGCGGCGGAGACGGCTACTTTCCACTCGGTATCGGGCATGGCGGGCGCCTCGACCACCGCCATGGCGAACTCGGGAGGTTCCGGAATGGCGGCTCTGGCGGCTTTGACGAGATCCTGATGGCGCTGGACGTCGGTCTCGGCGGCGGCGAGTTCGGGGGTGGGATTCTTCTTCCAGTCGATGCCTTGTTTCTCGAGCGGTTCGCGGAGGTCGTTCCGCTTTTTCACGAATTCCATATAGGTCTTCTGGGCTTCGTCAGCGGCCGCGGTGGCTTGATGGATTCGTTCCACCAATCCTTCGCCTTCCAGTCCGAGCGCGAAGGCCGGTTCGTGCTCGGCGCGAACGTTGGTGCTGGTGCCGGCGAGGTTCCGGCTGCTGCGAAAGATCCCGGCCAGGGCGTAGTAGTCGGCGGTCGGGATGGGGTCGTACTTGTGATCGTGACAACGGGCGCAGTTCGCGGTCAGGGCGAGAAAGGCCCGGCAGGTGGCGTCGATCTGGTCGTCGGCGACATTCAGCTCGAAGAGCAACGGGTCGCCCTCGTTGAGCGTCTTCGGTCCGATGGTGAGGAATCCGGTGGCGATATGCCGGGCGTCGCGTTGCTCGGGAGAATCGGCTGGGAGCAGGTCGCCGGCGAGTTGTTCGGTCAGGAACTGGTCGTAGGGCTTGTCGGCGTTGAACGCGTCGATGACCCAGTCGCGATACCGCCACGCATAGGGGTAGAGCATGTTGCGCGAGTAGCCGCTCGACTCCGCGTAGCGGGCCACGTCGAGCCAGTGGCGTCCCCAGCGTTCGCCGAAGGCGGGCGAGTCGAGGAGTCGATCGACGACCGCGGCGAAGGCCTCATCGTCCGGTGCCGGATCGGCGAGAAAGTCGCGAATTTCTTCCGGGGTCGGAGGCAGACCCGTGAGTTCGAGCGTAGCCCGGCGAATCAGCGTCGACCGATCCGCGTCGCCGACCGGTTCCAGCTTTTCCGACTCGAGTTTCGCGAGTACGAAGTGATCGATCCGGTCGCGCGGCCAGTCGGTGTGCTCCGGTTTCGGCAGTGCTGGTTTCCTCATCGGCTGGAAGGCCCAGTGATTTTCGGCCGCGACCTCGCGCGGCAATTTCGATTCGCCATCGCGAGGATCGGGCGCGCCCATGGCGATCCAGGTCTCGAAATCGGCGATCACCGCGTCCGGCAGTTTACCATCGGGCGGCATCTGGAGATCCTCGTTCCCGTAGCGGATCGCCTCCAGCAACTGGCTTCCCGAGGGATCGCCGGGAATGACCGCGTCGCGGCCCGAGGCTCCGCCCTCGCGGATCCCGGCTCGGGTATCGAGGAGAAAGTCGGCCTTCACCTCCTCGGCATCGGTGGCGTGGCATCGGTGGCAGCGCTCCACCAGCACGGGACGAATTTTTGCCTCGAAAAAGTCGCGCTCCGCCTTGGAGAGCGGGATCTCGGCTCCAGGCGCTCCCGAGCACGCCACCGCGCATGCAAGAAATCCGAGGAACCCGACACGCATCACACGACAGGCTAAAGGATTCGTCGGCACCCTCCCCAGTCCGTGTTCACGTATTTACCCCCGTGTCTCAGGGTGCGGAGGAGATACCGGAAATGCCGTCTCCAGACCCGCTCATGGATTTGTGATCGCTGTCTTTTTTGGTAAGCCACATTCACCGTGATCCACGATGGCGATGTGATCGCGTGAGAGGCGAGAACACGAGCGCAAACGCGTTCTCGACAGAGACGGGGAGGATGGTCAGGATCGCGCGGTGATGTTTGCCTTGTTTGCCTCGTTTCCCCGATTGACCGCCGCCGTGCCCGCGCCGCACACGGCGGGTCTGACTCCCATCGACTGGATCATCGTCGGTGTGTACGCGACCTCGACGATTCTGCTGGGCTGGTGGTTCGGTCGGCGACAGACCTCGACGCGTGAATATTTCATCGGCTCGGGAAAGATGAACCCGCTGCTGATCGGGGTGTCGCTGTTCGCCTCGCTCCTGAGCACGATCACCTACCTCTCCATCCCCGGAGAGACTCAGGGCAAGGGGCCGGTCTACCTGACGAACTACCTGGCTTATCCGTTCATCTACCTCATCATCGCCTTCGTGCTGCTGCCGGTCTACATGCGGCAGCAGGTGACGAGCGCCTACGAACTGCTGGAGGAGAAACTCGGGATCGGCATCCGGCTGCTCGGGGCGGGGATGTTCCTGCTGTTGAGGCTGGTGTGGATGTCGCTGCTGATCTACCTCACGGCGGCGGCGATCGCCACCATGATCGGGGCGGAGGAAAAGTGGATCCCGCTCATCGTGCTGGCCACCGGTCTGGTGGCGGTGACCTACGCCACCCTCGGCGGCCTGCGGGCGGTGGTGATCACGGACCTGATCCAGACGATTCTCCTCTACGGTGGCGCGGTCCTTGTCATCGCGGTGATCACCTATCGGATGGGGGGTGTTTCCTGGTTTCCGAGCGAGTGGAATCCGAACTGGGACACCCAGCCGGTTTTCAGTCTCGATCCCGGGGTGAGGGTGACGGTGTTCGGCTCCATCCTCTCGGTGCTGATCTGGTATGTGTGCACCTCGGGGGGGGATCAGGTCTCGGTGCAACGTTTCATGTCGACTTCCGATCTGCGATCCGCCCGGTGGGCGATCGGGATGCAGCTGATGGTTGGCGCGGTGGTGGGCCTGACGCTCGGGTTGGCGGGTTTCGCGTTGTTGGGCTATTTCCAGGCGCATCCGGAGCTACTGCCGCCCGACCTGGCGGATGGCAAGGCGGCGGACAGGATCTTTCCCCACTTCATCGCCGCGCACCTGCCCCCGGTGGTGTCGGGGCTGGTGGTGTCCGGTTTGTTCGCCGCCGCCATGTCGAGCATCGACTCGGGGGTGAACTCCATCACCGCGGTGGTGTCGAGGGATTTCATCGACCGTTTCCGCCGCCAGCCGATCTCGGAGCGTCACCATGTGTGGGTGGCCCGGATCATCGCGTTGAGCGTGGGTGTCATCGTGGTGTTGTTCAGCACCACCATGGGCAAGGTGCCGGGCAATATCACGGCGGTGACGAACAAGACCGTCAACCTGCTCACGGTGCCGATTTTCTGTCTCTTCTTCTATGCCTTGTTCGTGCGGCGCGCCCGGGTCGGGGGAGTGTGGGCGGGCACCATCGTCGGCACGGTGGCCGGAGCCCTGATCGCCTTTTCCGGTCCGATTTTCGGCATGGATCCCGAGACGGGCGGGGATCCGATCAGTTTCCAGTGGATCGCCCCGGTGTCGTTGGTGATGAATCTCGCCGTCGGTATCGGGGTGAGCCTCGCGCTGCCCTCCCGTGCCCCCTCAGCCAAGACAGAATCATGAAAAGCCCCCTGAAACTATCGTCCGTCCTCCATCCCGCCCTGGTCGCGGTGTCGTTGACCTGGTTCACCGGATGCGAGACCAGGGAGCTGGGCCTCGGAAAAATGCACCCCGACGAGGCGACGAAGACAATGGCCCTGGAGGTGCTGCGGGAGGGGCTCAACGCGCCCGGCGACGATCAGTTCTGGGTCTCCATCCATGCCGCCGAGGGGCTCACGCTGGCGGGGCGGGGAGAGGAGGTACGCGCTTTTCTCGAGCCGAAGCTGGCGACGGAAAAAGACGCCCAGCGCCGTTGCGGCATCGCCCGGGAACTGGTGAGGGCCGGTGACAAGTCGAAGGTCTCCGTGTTGACCGAGGTGTTGACCAGCCCGGACGACTACGGTCATATCCACGCCGCCGAAAGTCTCTACAAAGTGCACGAGGTCGGCGATCCGGAGACGATGCGGCGGCATTTCCAGGAGGGCGGTTCCATCAAGCTGCGCCTGATGGCGGCGGCCGCGCTGGCGCGCCACGGGGATCTCGACGCCATCGCGAGCATTCGCGAGACCTTGCGGGGCGATGACCCGGACGGCATCCAGATCTCGGCGTGGATACTGGGGCGCATCGGGAACGCAGACGACATCGAGCCGCTCCGAAGCCGGATCGCCGACGCGCCGACGCCCCTGATCCGCGCCTACATAGAGCACGCGCTCGCCGGTCTGGGCGACGCCGACGGTCTGCTGGCCCTGAGTCGGAACCTGGATGACGCCGATCCGGCGATCCGCACCTATGCCGCCACTTTTGCCGGCGACGCGAGAGCGGCGTTCACGCAAACGAAGCTGGAAAAAATGATCGAGACCGACGAGCATCTCGATGCCCGCGTCCGCGCGGCCCAGACACTTCTGCAACTTTCCCAATGAGAACCAGTAAAACGCTGAAACGAATTCGTGAGGGTGGTGTGGCACGCTGCGCCAATCTCGGCAACTACATCCCTCCCTACATCGCCCACGCGGCGCGCGCGGGCTATGACTGCATCTGGCTCGATCTCGAGCATCGCGGGTTCGATTTCCGCGAGTTGCAGGCGTTGATGGCCCTCTTCCGCCTTTACGATATCGACTGCCTGCTGCGCGCGCCCACCCTGGAGAAAACCGGTCTCTATCGCTACCTCGAGGAAGGCGCCACCGGTCTCATGATTCCCCATGTCTCCACCGCCGAGCGCGCCCGCGAGCTGGTACAGGCGGTGAAGTTTCCGCCCATCGGCGACCGCGGACTCGACAACGCCGGATTCGATTCCGATTTCCGGATCTCCGAGGATCATCTGAAATACTGCGAATGGGCGAACAGCGAGACCTTTCTCGTGGTGCAGATCGAGACGCCCCAGGCGGTGGACAACATCGAGGAAATCGCCGCCGTGCCGGGAGTCGACATGCTATTCGTCGGCCCCGGGGATCTCGGCTTGCGTTATGAACTCGAGGGGGACCCCGATGGGGCGAGGCTCGAGGCGGCCTTTGAGAGAGTCGCCGCCGCCGCCAAAGCCCACGGAGTCGCCTGGTCATGCCCGGCGGGTCCGGCGGACATGAAACGCCGTCGCGAACAGGGCGCCCAACTGCTGGCAAACTGCGGCGATTTCATGATCCTGCGCTCGGGACTCAACGAGGCGATCACCCAGTTTGACGGCCTGGATTGACGCCCGCCGTGGGGAACGCGACATTTCATCCATTGCGAAATCGGACCGTTGGGGATAAGGCTGCCGAGACATGATTACAGCCTCAGAAGCCTTGTCCCGGCTCCAGAAGGGCAACGCGCGATTTGTCGACGATGTCCGCGGGGTGGATGCCCTCGCCAGCAATGCCCGCCGCACCGAGTTGGTCGGCGGTCAGGAGCCTTTCGCCATCATCTTGGGATGTTCGGATTCCCGGGTGCCGGCGGAGCTGGTGTTCGATCAGGGGCTCGGCGATCTCTTCGTGATCCGGGTGGCGGGAAACATCGTGGCGCCCTCGCAGGTCGGGAGCGTGGAATTCGCCGCCGAGCAGTTCAATACCCGCCTCGTCGTGGTGATGGGACACACCCTGTGCGGCGCGGTCTCTGCGACGGTGAAGGAACTGGAACGCCCCTCGGAAAATCGTTCGCCGAATCTGCGCTCCATCGTCGACCGCATCCGCCCCTCGGTGGAGGGGCTGTTGGAGACGGAACTCAGGAACGATCCCGACGAGCTGATGCGCCAGGCGGTGAGGGCGAACATCCGCGCCGCGACCAACCATCTGCGTCACGGCTCGCCGATCCTCGAGTCGCTCATCGACGAGAATGGCCTGCGCATCGTCGGCGCCGAGTATTGTCTCGAGACCGGGGTGGTGGACTTTTTCGAGAATCCCTGAGCGCTACCCGGCGGCGCGGATTTCTCCCAACAGATCGCGTCCGCCGATCTCTCCCAGCCGGGCGATCTCCGGGGCCAACACCCGCCAGGCCGGCTGGCCGGTCGCATCGGCGGGGCTGACTCCGCAGGCGGTCCGGCTGGCAAAGCCATCGTAGTCGGGAAAACGCTGGGGATCGGTGTCTCGGTCATGCAAGGTCAGCCAGACCGTGCCGTCGTCGGGTTGATCGATGGACAGGGGATGCAGCCAGCAGGTGGCGGGTTTGTAATGCCAGGGATCCAGGCCCTGATCCACCGCCAACTGCTGGAGGGCGCAACGGGCGTCCGCCAGCAGGAACACGCAGGCGGTGTCGGGAAAATGCGTCGGGTAATCCTCGGCCCTCTCCGCCATTGGCTCGGGCCGGGTGGCGGTTTTTGGGCCGGACACCACCCCGCGCCACTCGCCGTGCACGATGGGGGACTCGGGCAGGTCGGCGCCGAGGGCGATGATGTCCGAACGATGTCTGTCAATCACCGAGCCGAGCACGCCGACCTCATCCCGATCCAGATAGACCCCGTCGTGGCAGCAGGCGCCGCGGCAACGTCCCAGATCGCAGCGTGACAGCGGTCGCCGCAACGCGGCGAGATCGATATCCATCACCCGGACCAGATCGCTGAGACCGCCAAGAGTCGCCGCGTAGGCGCTGTAGGCGGAGAAGGGGGCGGAGCGACCGCTGGTTTCGCCCGCTTCAGACATGGGGATCACCGGACTCCCCGGGACTCAGTTGACGGATTCCTGTGCCGGAGCGGGAGCCGCCGGCTTGGGAGCCTCGGCCGGCTTGTCGGCGGCGGGTTTGGGCGTGGCGGGAGTTTCGGCGGGCGCCGGAGCCTCGGTCGGTTTGTCGGCGGCGGGCTTGGGTGCGGCGGGAGTTTCGGAGGGCGCTGGAGCCTCGGTCGGTTTGTCGGCGGCGGGCTTTTCCTCGGGAATGGGTTCCGGCTCCGGCTTGGGCGGGGCGGGCACTACCGGCACCTCGCCGACTTCGGTCAGCGCGATACGGGACTCGGCGAGTTCGATGAAAGGATTTGGCCGAAACTCGGGCCGGGTGATGCTTTCCTCATAGCTCTGGCGGGCCTCGTCGATCTTGGCATCGGCATCCGCGGCTTTGCCGTCCTTGCGGAGCGCGGCGGCCTGGGCGAGGGCGATGTCGCCCTTGCGAATCAGGACCAGTGGTCCGATTTCCGGAGCGGTATCGTCGGCGAGGGCGCGATCATAGTATTCGTTGGCCTCGTCGTAGTCGCCGTTCTTCTGGCTGAGAATTCCCAGCGCGTAGAGTCCCTGGGCGTGGCGGGGATGTTTCTTGTATCCCTCGACGAAAGTCAGGAGAGTGGCCTTGGCGTCCTCGGGTTTTTCCTGATCCAGTTGCAGTTCGGCCTTGGAAAGCAGGGCGTTCCCGGCGGCGGGTCCATCCGGATGATCCGCGATCACCGCGTCGAGTTTCTCGATGGAGCGCTCTCCGACGGCGGCGGAGAATGCCTGGGCGGCCTCGCTGCGCTTCTGCCGGTTCAGCTCGCGCAGCACCAGGGAGCCGCAGATGCCGAGAGTCACGACCACAGCGATGATCATCACCGTGTTGCGGTGCCGGTCCAGCATATCGATCGCGTGCAGTCCGGCCACACCGGGCACGGGAATGGTGTCCGGCTGAATCGGGGCGGCGGGATCGGGCTTCGGTTTGTCTGCCATAACGAATGGGGGGAGAAAAGGGAGGGGAGGGCGCGCAACGGTCACTCACCGGGCGCGCGGCATGGATAATTCCACTTCAGACGCCATGCAAGTTCCGGATGAGGCGGGAGCCGGTCGCGGTCGGGACTCGGTCAGGAGCCGCCCAGCGCCGCGCGCGCCTCGTCCGCCAGCGGTGTGCTGAGGTAGCGCTCGCCGGTGGAGCAGGCGATGGTCACGATGAGTTTGCCGGCATTTTCCGGGCGGCGGGCCACCTCCAGCGCGGCGCAGACATTGGCGCCGGTGCTGATGCCGCCGAGAATGCCCTCCTCCTTGGCGAGTCGTCGCGCCATGGCGAAGGCGGCGTCGTTGCTGATCTTGATCGACTCCGTAATCTGGGATTCGCCGTTGGCCGGATTTTTCAGGTGCAGATTGTCCGGCACGAAACCGGCGCCGGTGCCCTGGATCTTGTGCGGTCCGGGCTTGATCTCCTCGCCCGCGAGAGTCTGGGAAATGACCGGCGAGTCCTCGGGTTCCACGGTGATGACCTGGATGCCCGGCTTCTTTTCCCGGAGCGCTTCCACGCAGCCGGTCGCGGTGCCGCCCGTGCCGACCGCCGCGATCACGATATCGACCGCGCCACCAGTGTCCTCCCAGATCTCCAGAGCGGTGGTCCGGCGGTGGATATCCGGGTTGGCCGGGTTGGAGAACTGCTGCGGGATCCAGCTGTTGGGCGTGGCGGCGGCGAGTTCCTCCGCTTTGGCGATGGCGCCCTTCATGCCCTTGGCGCCCTCGGTCAGCACCAGCTCGGCCCCGAGCATGGCCAGCAGGGTGCGGCGCTCCAGGCTCATGGTCTCGGGCATGGTGAGGATGAGGCGGTAGCCGCGCGCGGCGCAGACAAAGGCCAGGGCGATGCCGGTGTTGCCACTGGTGGGCTCGATGATCACCGTGCTCTCATTGATCAGGCCCGCCTCCTCGGCGGCGGAGATCATCGCCATCCCGATTCGGTCCTTCACCGAACCGAGAGGATTGAAAAATTCGCACTTGAGGGCGACGGTCGCCCCGACGCCCTCGGTCACCTTGTTCAATTTCACAAGCGGCGTGCCGCCGACGGTTTCGACGATGTCGTTGTAGATTTTTCCGTGGGCCATGATTTCTGACGGGGCTGGGGCGTGTTTTTTTCGGGGGTGCGAGAGGTCGTGAAAAGTCACGATCACGAGCTTTCCAAGCCCGCAAAAAGGGTATAAGCCACAACGAAATCGACCGCAAAGCCATTTTGATCGCGTTTTTCCCCCGAGTCGGCGCGAAAACTGACTTGCGCGATCCATTTCGTTCACCTATGCGATAGCGGAGAACGCCTCCCGCCCACCGTAACCGCCTCATCACAATGTCCGATCTGCTCAACGAAGACGAAATCACGAGCCGCCTCAAGAAAGCTCCTGAATGGGAACTCGAAGGCAGCGCCATTGTGCGCTCGATCGAGTTTGATGATTTCATGGAGGGCATCGACTTCGTCGACGGTGTCGCCGAGATCGCCGAGGAGGCCCAGCACCATCCGGACATCGACATCCGCTGGTGCACCATCATTCTCCGCCTCACCACCCACGATCAGGGCGGTCTCACCGACGCCGACTTCGAGTTGGCGCAGCGGATCGACAATCTGCTGGATTGACCCGCCGCCGCACGCGGCCAGGCCACACGGATTCAAAGCGCCGCCTGATCGCGGAGCCGCTTCTTGTGCTGTCTGACGGCGGCGAAGACCCCGTCGAAGGAGAATCTCCCCGGCCCGCTCAGCGTCAGCACCGCGGCCACGCCCAGGAACAGCACGTAAGTCTGCCCCGTCATCCACTCCGAGAACGGCAGGCCGCTGAGGAAGAAAAAGAGCATCGCCAGCAGCGTGAGGGCGGCGTTGATCCGGGTGAGGAATCCGACGGCCACGCCGAGAGGGCAGGCGAGAAGCACGAAAATGAGCGCCACCGTGATGATCCGCGGCTGGGGCAGGCCCGCCTCCGTCACCGCCACGAGCAGGGGCCACTCCTTCTTGTCCCAGAGATAACTCCAGGCCATCACCGATTGCTGACGGATCTGGTAGTAGAAAAGCGGCACCGCCAGCACCCAGCGGAGCAGCAGCAGGTAAAAATCCGCCAGTCCCACACGAGGCGTCGGAGGAGAGTCGACGCTGGATTCGGATTTGATAAAAGCCATGACGAATTCCTGTGACGAACTTCTCCAGCCAAACACCATCCCGCCGCGTCGCGCAATGGAAAATCCTGTCCCGCGTCCCCGGATGAAGTAGCTTGTCAAAGATCAGCGAACAAGGAAACCCGGCGATAGAGATGTCCGACCTGTCACGATTTGAGATCCTGCCAGTTTCAGGCATTGTGGTGACATTTCATGCTTTGCTTGATCATGAAACCGGGAAAGTGAGCTTGGTGGATGGCGGTTTCATGGGGGATGTGGTGGCGCGGCTCCGTCGGCTATTACGGTCGCGTGGTTTCGACCTCAAAGATATCGAGGCGATTCTCCTCACTCACGGGCATCTGGATCACACGAGGAATTTGGCACGGTTGAGGCGACTCACCGAAGCGCCGATATATGCTCCGGAGGCCGAGCGGGCACATGTGGAGGGGCGATATCCCTACCTGGGGCTCTCCCGGATATGCGGGTGGGCCGAAGCCATTGGCCGCGGGCTGTTGAGCTATGAGGTTCCGTTGATCGATAGCTGGTTCACACCTCAAGAGGAGCTGCCTTTCTGGGGTGGTCTCCAAGTTGTGCCGCTGCCAGGCCACACGCTGGGGCATTGCGGTTTTTACTCGCGGGAACTTCAACTACTGATCGCGGGCGATCTTTTTTCCAACTTTCTAGGTTTCCCCAAGCTTCCGCCGCCATGGTTTAATGTGGATACCCGCATGGTTGGGCGCAGTATCCTCGCGGCGGATGCGTTGCTGCCAGATCGCGGAGGAGTGGTTCTCAACCATGGACGCGATGCGTCGCCTGACTGGCATAGGGAAGATCTCGCCCGACTTGCGGGGAAGGTCCGCGCCGGACTCCCGCGATTTGACGCCCGCGCCGATTCAGACGTGTTTCCCGGGTGAGCGCGGCAGGTTTCCACCATTTCGCCATCCTCCTGGCGACGATGCTGGCCATCGAGGTCAGGGGCGGGGAGGTGATCCCGCTCGCCGAAGCCTCCGAGGAGGGGCTGCGGGACGCCATCCTGCGGGCGCGGGCTCTCGATGGTCCGGTGACAGTGAAACTTCCTCCCGGCGTGATCCATCTCACCCGCACCCTGGTGCTCACGGACGAGGATGCCGGGCTCACCATCGAGTCGGCGGATCAGAAACAACCCTGTTGGGTCTCGGGCTCAACCCTCTTGCCTGGCGAGGCCTGGACACGGGTCGAGGGGGAGCGGCGGCCACTCTGGCGCGCGGCGATTCCGGAGGACTGGCCGGAGACGCGGGCGCTCTTTTTCGAGGGGAAACCGCTGCCGCGAGCGCGATCGGCCGGCTTTACCCAACTGGCGAAGCCGCCGGAGTCGATGCCCTACCGCTTCCGACGGGCCATCGATCAGCGGCATGTCTATCTGCCGAGAGAGGCGCTGGAGGCCATTCCCGATTTCACCGGCGCGGAGATGCGGGTGGTGCCGAAGTATCCGTGGTCCATGCACCTGCTGCCGATGACGCGGGTGGATCGCGAGCACGGTCTGGTCTGGTCGGCGGTGCCGGGGACCTACCCGATGGTGCCGCCGGCGTTCGGCCAGTTTCCCGAAGGCAGTCTCTGGATCGAGAATGTACTCGCCGTGCTCGACGAACCGGGCGAGTGGGTCTACGACGCCAGGGCGCGCGCCGTGACGCTGTGGTCACCGGACAGCCAGGCGCCGGGTGACCGGGTGGCGGCACCACGCCTGACGGAGCTGCTGCGCATCGAGGGCGAGGTGGACGACTCGGATCTCGAGGATCATCCGGTGAGGGACATCACTCTCCGCGGCCTGGTCTTTGCCCGTGCCAACGCATACGGCTGGGAGGAGGACAAGACCGGTTGGGGACTGCAGCACGACTGGGAAATGTATGATCGGCCCACGGCGATGGTGCGACTGCGGGGCGCGGAAAACTGCCTTGTCGAGCAATGTCGTTTCGTCAATTCGGGCGCCGCCGGCATCCGGCTCGATCTGCATTGCCGGGGTAATCAGGTGCGGCGTTGCGAATTCGCCCATCTGGGCGGTGTCGGCGTGCTGCTGGCCGGCTATGGGATGGGATTCAAGGATGTGAACCGCGACAATGTCATCGCCGACAACCGCATCGGACACATCGGGGAAGTCTGGTGGCATTCGCCCGGGATCTTCGTGTGGCAGAGCGGGCACAACCGCATCGTCCACAACCGGCTCCACGATCTGCCTTACACCGGCATCGTGGTGAGCACGCGGACGCAGTTGGACGTGAGCGGTGAGAAGGAGTCGAGCAAGACGGCGCGCTGGGACGAGGTGACCTTCCATCTGGAATCGCGGGGACGGACTTGGCACGACCGCGAGCCGCTGATGCATGCCCGGCACAACGACGTCGGATGGAACGACCTTTCCCGCGTCATGGAAGTGATGGGCGACGGCAACGCGATCTACATCTCCGGGACCGGCGCGGGCAACCGGGTGCGCCACAATTTCATCCACGATGTCGTCTCGCCGAACATGAACGCGGCGATCCGCTGCGATGACGATCAGCACGAGGTGACGCTGTCCCACAACGTCATCGCCCGGGTCTGTGGCGAGGGCTTCATCTGGAAAGGCCGCTGCGATGTGATCAACAACCTCGTCTTCGCCCTGCGCTCGCGCACGCCGGACGGCCGCCGCATCGAGCACGGCCGGGGATACCTGGTCTTGTCGGGCGCGCCGGTGGAGGGTTCCGTCGTGCGGCACAATATCTTCGTCGGGACCGAGCCGCTCTATCCCATCCTATTCGAGAATGACGAGCCGTGGACGCGGGACGGACGCGGCCAGCCCCCCTCGCGGCTGGACTCCTGCGAGGCCGACGAGAATCTCTACTGGAACCCGGCCAACCCGGGGTGGACCGGCGATTTTTTCAAAAAACAGCGGGCGCGGGGAATCGAGGGGCGCAGTGTGTTCGCCGATCCCGGGCTGCGGAATCCGAAGGGGAACGATTTCACCTTTCCTCCGGACTCCCCCGCGGCGGCGCTGGGGATCGAGCCCTTGGATGTGTCCACCGTCGGGCCGCGGGCGGAAGCGGGGGAGTGAATGCGGGTAGTCGGTCGGGCGTCCAATAGTCTGAATTGGCGCGGTATCTGCTCAAGCAGTTACCACGTCGGAGAATCCAACAGAGAGCCCTGCCATGCACACGGTTGCCACCAGTTGTCGGGAGCGATTTCGGCCCCGGGATTTCGAGTTCATCATCGAGGCGCTGGCGGGGAAGCGGGGCTGCCGGGTGGAGTTGGAGTCGTTGTTCGAGGATCCCGGGTCTCTGCTCGCGATGTTGGATCACGAGAGCCTGGTGAGGGCGGTGCTGGAGATGCCCTATCCGCTGGCGATCTCTCCGGAGCTGTATTTTTTCGTCCTGGTGCGGCGCAGTCTCAAGCACGCGGGGATCGATGATGTGGAGATCGCGGACTACGTGGCCGCGACACTGGCGGCGCACGCGGGCGGCAGTCCCATCGGATCGGTGAGGCTGGACAGGCCGGACGCGGACTTCACCTATCATGTGGATTTTCTCCGGGAGTTGGAAGGCATGAGTGACTACGACCGCTTCTTTCTAGAGGTGCAGTGCGGCAATCATTTCCTGGTCCTGACGGGTTTGTTTCCCAAATTCCTCGCCCATCGGTCCGACCGCCGCGGCGCGCCCGGGGTGCGTTACTACGAGGGCGTGGCCCGGAGCGCCTTCCTGAGCGCGGGTGAGCATCCGCTGGCGGACGAGTTCGCGGTGCGGTCCATCTATCCGAAGTTGGCGGAGTGTTTCACCGAGACCAGGCGGGCGCTGAATCGGATGGCGGAGGATTACCTGTTTCTCGGCTCCTAGTTTCGCGGGGTACATCGGACCGCTCGCGTTGACTCGCGGGACTACGTCGGGCGGGACCGGCTGCGAGTGATCAGCGACATAGCCGGGCGGACCGACGTGACCGCGCGCATCCACAGCCACGCCGCCGCCCATTGTCCTCTCGCTGGGCGAAACGATCTGGATTCTGGTTACGCTGCGTTTCGCGATTCATTGAGCACTGTCGCGCCATGCCAGTGGGTCTGCCTGATACCTATTGGCAGAGCCCAGGTCGCGATGCCGAGAGCGACGAGGCGGTCTACGCCGCTGGATGCGGAGTGGGGGGGAGAAAGGAGGGGCGACAATCCTGTCGCCCACCAATTTCCAAGAAGGGCGACAGGATTGTCGCCCCTCCCTTCCTCTTCTAAGTCAGCTGAGAGAGACTCGGACGGACCGACCAAGTAACCGAAAAGGTAGCCGAACAAATCGAAGCGTAGTTGGCGGAGATGGAAGAAGGGAAACCCCTGTCGATGAGGGAGTTGATGGAGCGGCTCTGCCTCCGTCCGACCTTGCCGGCTGAACGATCCGAATCCCGTCGTCGAAGCGGACCTGATTGAGAGGACCGACCCCGATTCTCCCCCAAATTCCTCGGAACCCTGTTGGTGGAGTCAAAATTCTTTGACCGCTAACGGCAGGGTCCACACCTTCGCCTGCGAGAACGCCGATCCCACCCGGCCCTCGGGCGAGAGCTACGCCGGGCGGTTTTCTTGATAGGGGTGAGTGTCGCCTATCCGGAGACCTCGGGTCGCCGCCAATTCCTCATCGCCAGCCTGGACGGGACCGTCCTCCAGCAGGTCGGGCACGGCTACGACGAGAACGGACGATTGGAAGCCCTCACCTCGCTCGATCATCAGGCCATCTACGGCTATCATCCCGCATCCTCCCTGAAACTATCGACCACGGCGAAAGCGCGCTGGCTCGTTGATCAGGTGCGCGCTTGGGGCTTGTGCCGGGCCGGGATGCGGGGGTAGGCTGGGCGCCGATATGAAATCACGCGCCCTCATTGGTTCGGGCCTGCTGCTGGCGGGCGGAGTTTTTTCCCTGTCTGCGCAGGATAGCCCATCGGGAAAGGTGGATTTTGTCCGCGATGTGAAGCCGATCTTCGAGGGCGCCTGTGTGCAATGCCATCGGCCGGACGCGGAGGAGAAGAACGGCGGCTATCACATGGACACCAGAGAAGCGGCGTTCAAGGGGGGCGATGCCTATGGCGAGGGAGTGATCAATCCGGCGGATGTCAACGACAGTCCGGTTTATTGGATGACGACCGTGCATCTGGACGATCCGGAGGATCCGGAGGCCATGCCGCCGAAGCGGCCGCTCAACGAACAGCAGATCGGGATCATTCGGGATTGGATTTCCCAGGGAGCGGAGTGGCCCGAGGAAGTTTTCCTCGATTATCAGCCGCGGGTGGTGTTCGGCGGAGTGAAGTCGGTGTTGTTGCGCGGTGCGCCGTTCAGCTACAACGAGGTCGAGATGCTGCGCTACTGGGCGGCGCAGGGGGCGGACTGGCCGGCCGACACCAGTCTACAGTCGAAGGGCGGGGCCCTGGCGGATGATATCGCGCTGACGGAGCGGATTCGCGCGCTGATCCTCGGCACCACAAAGGAGAAGACCGAGGCTGACATGAAGGCTTATCAGGGAAAGATACCGAGGACGGGTGCCGGCTACGAAATGGTGGCGATCCCGGGCGGCGAGTTTTTCATGGGCAGTCCGGAGTCGGAGAGCGCGCGCAATGACGACGAGGGGCCGCAAAGGAGGGTGGCGGTGTCCCCGTTCTGGATGGGGAAACACGAGGTCACCTGGGACATGTATGGGCCGTTCATGATCACGGATGTGGCGCGCAACAAGGACGGGTCGCCGGTGAAGATCGCGCCCGACGCGTCCGATGTCGACGTGGTCTCCAGCCCGACGACTCCCTATGTGGAGATGAGTTTCGGGATGGGGACGGAGGGCTACCCAGCCATCTCGATGACTCAGCACGCGGCCAACAAATTCTGTCAATGGCTCAGCGCCCAGACGGGGCACTACTACCGGTTGCCGACCGAGGCGGAGTGGGAATACGCTTGCCGGGCGGGGACGACGGGCCCCTATCACTGCCCGGAGGAGGAACTGGCCGACTACGCCGTCTATGATCCGGAGCAGAATCGACGCGGCTATGAGAAGGTGGGCACCAGGAAGCCGAACCCCTGGGGCCTGCACGACATGCACGGCAATGTGCTGGAGTGGTGCCTGGACGGCTATGGTCCGGAGTATGTCCCGTCCGGGGATGGTGAGGTGATGGGGAACCCGCTCGTGTTGCCCGAGACTCTCTATCCGCGGGTGGCCCGCGGGGGCAGTTGGTACGACACGGCGGAGCTGTTGCGCAGCGCGGCGCGGACTTTCTCCGACGAGAGTTGGAAAAGTCTCGATCCCCAGCTGCCGAAATCGATCTGGTATCACACCGACACCACCTGGCTCGGCTTTCGCATCGTGCGTCCGCTGGAGATTCCGGACGTGGAGACGATGCACGAACTGTGGAACATCGGCACTCGCGACCAGGATGAGGGGGCGATCATCTCGCTGTTGGGCGAGGGGGAAACGGCGCCCGATTTTGTGAAGGAGATCAAGCCCCTGTTGGAGCGGGGCGGTCCTTTCTCGCCGGCGGAGATCGAGAGGCTGCGTCTGTGGACGCGGGGTGGCGCGGGCTGGCCGGAGGGCGCGGCGCTGGAGTTTCCCGAGTGAGGGGAAACCGGGCGTCCGGCCCGGATGGTGCGCCGGGTTGTTCAGCCGGGCCAGAGGAGGAGCAGCGCGATGCCCGCGATGAGGGCGATGCCGTAGTTCAGCGCCACGCGCTTGAGCAGGGAGCGATGCCCGAGGAAGCCGACGATGGCGGCCTTGAACAGCAGGTTCGCCATCGCGGCGAGGAGGATGACGCGCCAGCCGGTGGCGGTATCGAGGCTGTCGCTCGCCATCAACCCGGAGGTGGAGAGGGTGATGGCGTCCATGTCGGTGAGTCCCGAGATCACGGCGACGGCGTAGAGTCCGGTCTGGCCCAGGTGCTCCTTGGCGGCGGCCACGCCGAGCAGGATGAGGGCGTAGAGGATGCCGAAAATGATGGCCGGCTTCAATTCGGCGGGATTCTGGGGAGGGTCGAGGTGGATGAATTCCGCCGACTTCTTGCGGTAGAGAATCGTGGTAAGGATGATGAAGACGGCGAGGAAGACGCTGATGGGGGGAGCGACGGCGGTGAAATCGGCGGGGGAAACGGCGGCGATCTCGATGAGTACCCGGATGAGGGAGATGGCGGTGGCCATCATGATGATCAGGGTGGCGGCGGCGGTGTGGGAGCCGACTTTCCCCGCGTCCCTCGCGGCGGAGACGGTGGTGGCGGTGCTCGAGATGAGGCCGCCGAGGAGGCCGCTGAGGAGAGTGCCGATGCGGGAACCGACGACTTGGTAGACGATGTAACCGGCGAGACCGATGCCGACGATGAGCACGACCATGAGCCAGGTCTTGAAAGGATTGAGCACCGCGTAGGGGCCGAAAGTCTGGTTCGGCAACACCGGCAGGATGACGGCGGTGATGAGCACGAATTGCATGATGGCGCGCAGGTCCTCGGCGTTCATCCCCTCCACAAAGTGGTGCATCGGCTTTTTGTAGTAGAGGAGGAGGGCGGTGATGCCGGCGATCACCACCGCCAGCGAGCGGCTGCTCTCGGGATTGGCCAGATAGGCTCCGATGCCGAACACGAGCAGGGCGGCGATCTCCGTGGTGGTGCCGGTGCCGTGGTCCTCGCGTTTCCTGGCCGCGAGGAAATTGCCGACCCCGATCATGATGGCCAGGAAGAGGATCGCGGCGGCGATTATCCAGCCCTGGAACTGGGCCGCCAGCACGCCCACCACGAAGCCGGACAGGGAGATCAGCGCGAAGGTGCGGATGCCGGCGGGCCCTTCCTTGACGCGTTCGCGCTGGAGCCCGATCAGCAGACCGATGGCCAGGGAGAGGCCGAGGCGGAGGTAGAGATCGGGGGGCATGGCGTGGTCAGTAGGAGAATGGGTCGCGATTCCGGGCCCACACTGCCGAGTGCGCTGACATTAGCTTTCCTTTCCATCAAAATCGTGTGGTGGTAGCATATATTTGTCCCCTCACCCTAGTCATCGTGGAGTGCGAGCTCAACGTAAATGAATTGGTGATTCTGATGGAGGTGTATGGGTCGTGGTTGTTTGACAACGAAAATGTCGATATGGTTTCATGCATGAGATCCACCACGACAGTCGCCGCGGCATCCGTCCCCACTCTGGCGGAGGCGCTCGGAACGACGCCGCATCTGTCGATATTACTGAATAAGGCGCGGCGCCTTGGCATGTCCGTGCCGGATGATCTCGAGCGGTTGGCGATCCAGCGGGGATGCCGTTATTACGCGCAAGCATCCGACGCGATGCGCATGGAAGGACCCCGGGCTGATACCCGCGGAGCCAAGTCACGCGGGGATCTCGCCGATATCGACGAGCATCGCTTCTCGCCTGAGGAACTCGCCCTCGCTCTTCTCACCATCTGCCTGCCAAAATCGCAGCACCGGCTGCGCATGGGTGCCTGCATGCTCAGTGCGCGGAACATCGACCTAGAGGAGGTGCTTCGTCTTTCCCGTCAAGAACGCGCGGAACCTGTGCTGCGCCATATCGCGCATTGTGGACGAATAGTAGAACCGGAAGAACCATTCTGGCGCGATCTGCTGGCCCGTTTGCCGGAGGTCGAGGCCAAGCCCGATGTCCTGCCCCACATCACGCGATTTGTCGCCATGAGGATGGTCTGGAGACCCGTGCGGAAAACGGTCATGCAATGGATTCGCCCTCTCGTGACTGAAGATAAAGCCAACGTTTCGGTGTGACCGCGAATCCTGAGAAGATTCTGCGCACTCTTGATAGCCATCTCGATCACGAGGTGAGATTGATCGTCTATGGGCGCGCCGCCCTTTGTCTAGGTTTTGAGCGGGCGCGGCCCGAATTCGGCGCTACCGAGGATGTCGATGGCATCGTCGCCATGCGACAATTGGAAGCATTGGAGAACGATGTCCAGTTCTGGGAAGCTATCGAGGCAACCAACACGACTCTCAAATCCGCGGGGCTCTACCTCACTCACCTGTTTCAGGAGGATCAGGTATTCCTGCGGGCGGAGTGGGAGCGGTGCATCATACCCATGACACGGCCGGTGACAAAGTGGTTGCGCCTCTATCGTCCGGCCACGATCGACCTCATTCTGACGAAAATGATGAGAGGCGATGATCAGCAGGACATGAATGATATCGAGTTCATGATTGTCCACGACCGCGTCACTCCCGAGCAGATCGAGAAAGCTTTTGAGCGGGTGGTAATTCCGGATGTCTTCGAACTACGCGAGGCTTTTCACAAGGCCGCGCCCATAGTTCGTCGAATCGTCCATGAGCATGGTTTCGTGGATTGAACTCGCTCGTCTCCCAACGACTCTCTTCGCCATGCACCATGTCGCCACGAAAGCCCAGGTTCGGCACGCGCTCTGGTTCAGCTACACCTACCTGGCGATGGCCACGGTGGTGATCGTGGTGCGGAACGACCTGGAATTCCTGCTCTACCTCGCGGTCATGGCGGTGATCATCATCGCCGTGCTGGCGATCTATCGGCGGGCGGGCCTCAGCGCGGGAGTACTGCGGCACTTCAGCGCCTGGGGTCTGCTTCACATGATCGGAGGCCTGGCGCCCATCCCGGAGTCCTGGCACGCGGCGGACACCACCGGCGTTGTCTACAACTGGCGCCTGATTCCCGGCTACCTGAAATACGATCAACTCGTCCACGGCTACGGCGTGGGACTGGTGACCTGGCTGGTGTGGCAGGCGCTCAGCCACCGGGTGCGCTCCCATGATCGCGGGCCGCTGGAGCCGACTCCCGGAATGCTGGCGGTCTGTGCGGCGGCCGGGATGGGATTCGGAGCGCTCAACGAAGTGGTCGAGTTCATCGCCACTCTCATCCTGCCCAGCACCAATGTGGGTGATCACGTCAACACCGGCTGGGACCTGGTGTCGATTTTCGCGGGAGCGACCGTCGCCGCCGTGATCATTCGCCTGGTCGCGCGGCACCGACTCCGACAGCTCAGTCGGTCTTGAGCCTCCATTTCTCGAATAAGGCGACCATTTTCCTCTCATCGTAAGCCCGGCCGGATTCGAATACGCCGGTGTCCGTGGAGCGCAATAGTTTTCCCTCGGCGTCGAGCACGAAAAGATGCGGGTAGGCGCGGATGGCGGGATAGGGATCGAGAAATCCGGTGTTCGATTTCTCGTCGCTGACGTTGACTTTCTGAATCACGTAAGCCTCGGAGAGAATGCCGCGGACGCTGGTGTTCTCCTCGAAGTAGCGCGAGATGGCGAGGCACCAGGGACACCAGTCACCGCCGACCACCAGCAGGATGCGGCGACCGTCGCGGGCGGCGATCTTTTTCGCCTCGGCCAGGTCGGCGTCGGCGTCGCGGGCGGGATCGTAGTCCGGGGCGGCATAGACCAGCCCGGGCGCTTCCCCGGCCGCGATGACCGGGACAGTGAGCAGGAGGGCGAGCAGCGACGGGGCGAGGAGGCGGAGTTTCATGGAAATAAAAATGGGGAGAATAGAGACCGACCAGTCAGGGCAGGGCGCGTCCCGCATCCCGGGCGAGCTCCCGGATGGTGGCGGTCACCACATCTTCGGTCTCCGGCGTGAAAAATCCAATGCCACCGGCGTAGAGACCTCGGGTCTCGTAGCCGCCCTCCCTCAGCACCCTGGCGCTGGGCAGGTAGCCGTAGACATCGTGGCAGTAGGCGGCTATCCAGAGATTCGTGGCGCCGAGTTCGCGCTCGAGCCGATAGACGTAATCGACGACCACTTCGCCGGAGAGACCGACCAGGGTGAGATCATCACCAAACTGCCAGACGGAAAACGGCGCCCGATAGTGATCGGGAATCGTTTCCCCGCGTTCGCGGCGCTTTTCGATTTCAGTGGCCACGAAGCCGCGCCAACTGCCACCGAGCTTGAGTTCGGTGAGCGCTTTTCCCTCCGGCGCGGGTCGCAGAGGCAGGTCGGCGTGGGCGAACCGGGTCGCGAGCCGGCCCTTGACCGGTTTCCAGACGTCGCCGTCGTCGAGCAGACGGCAGACCTCGGTCCCGAGGACGCGCCCGTGCTCCTCAGACATCGAGAGTTCGCCGCGCGGGTGAGGATTCGCGTCACCCGCGCATCCGGTCATGAACATCGCCACGGCGCCGGGATGTTCCCGCTCGATGTGGGTCCGCGAATATCCGGCGAAATCACCGGTGACGCGGTAGAAATTTCCACCCACCGTGGTGTTGTGACAGGCGGCCTGGTAAAGCACCGCGATCAGCGAGCCGTCACCCGCGTCGGTGACGCGAAGGGCGGGCACGCTGCGATCGACCGGTCCGCGCGGATTGACGCCCAGGATGATGCCGCGCTCGCTGGTGGCCTCGCGGCGATTCATCACGAAAGGGGCGATACCCGTCGCGAGATCGAGCCGGGCGGGCCGGTCGACATTTTCCAGCGCCTCGAGGGCCAGCGCGACAAGCTTGTCCTGAAGGGCGCGGGTGAGGGCGGCCTGACGAGCGGCCTGGTCCGCGTCCATCTTCGTGGTGGGATCGGTGGACAGCGTCAACGCCGGTCCGGCGTGGGTGTGGGACGAGTTGAGGAGAATGTCCGCCCTCTCGATCCCGGCGCTCTCGGCGATGCGGGCGGCGACTGGCTCCGCAACTTCGGCGGTCAGCCCGATGAGATCGGTGGTGACGATGACGGCGCGGTGTCCCCCGCCATCGACGAGAGCCAGCGCCTTGGCGTGGAGCGGCGCCGCCACTCCCTCGTGGGGTCGGTCGCGCGAGGCGTAGCCCGCCAGGAAGACGGGTTCGCTCGGGGTGATGTCGGCCGAGGCGATACCCGCACGCCAGGGCGTTTCATCATCAGGCCTCTGGGCGTGGGAAGCCCAGAGCATACCGGCCAGCAGCGCGGTGAGGACACAGAATTTGGGCAAGGGCATGGGATCGAGCATGAGTGGGGTGAGGGGGATACTACAACCATCGGTGGCGTCGAAAGAACCAGAACATGCCTCCGGCGGTGAGGAAAAACGCGACCCAGAGAGCGGGGTAGGCCCAGGGCCAGTCCAGCTCCGGCATGTGGTGGAAATTCATTCCATAGACACCGACCAGGAATGTCAGGGGCAGAAAGATGGTGGAAAAGCAGGTCAGCACCTTCATCACCTCGTTCATGCGATTGCTGGCTTGGGAGAGGAAAAAGTCGCGCAACGAGGAGGCGTTTTCCCTCAGATCCTCAGTCTGCTCGAGCACATGGATGGCGTGATCGTAGAGATCGCGGAAAAAGGGACGGGTCTCCCGGTCCAACAGCGGGCAATCGGAACGGTAGAGCAGGGTGGCGATCTCCCGGATTGGGCGCACCAACCGATGCAGGGCATTGACCTCTTTCTTCATCAGATAGAGCTCCGTGGCCTCCAGTTCATCCGGATCGTCCTCGAATTTCTCCTCCAACTCGTCGAGCGTCTCATCGACACCGTCGACCACCGAGAAATAGTGATCCACCACCGTATCGAGCAGCGCCCAGGCGAGGTAGTCCGCCCCGCCGGTCCGTATGCGGCCTCCGCCACCGGTGCGGATGCGCTCCATCACCGGGTCGAACACCGGGCTCGGCGCCTCGAGAAATGTCAGCACGGAGGTGTCGGGCAAGACGAGCAGGGAGAATTGTTGGACATCGATGCTGTGATTCGCGGCGTCGTAGTAGAGCAGCTTCGTGACCACGAAAACATAGTCGTCGAAGATCTCGACCTTCGGTCGACAATTGGTCTGGAGAATGTCCTCGAGGATGAGTGGATGAATGCGAAAGGCGCGCCCCAGTTCACCGACGCGTTCGGGATCGTGCAGACCGGTGACGTGGATCCAGGTGACCCGGCGGGTGTCGGCGAAGCGCAGACATTCCGCCACATCGTCGGTGGCGAGCAGCTCGGCCGAATCGGCATCGTATTCCGTGGCGGTAAAGATGACCTTGTCGGCGCGTTTTTCCCCGATGTGGACCAGCATGCCCGGGGGCAGGCCCGGTTTGCGCTTGGATTTTCCCTCGCCCGCCCGGCCGAGCCAATCGCTGATCTTCAGTTGGAAAAAGTCGGGTCGGGGCAGTTTCATCGGTGACGGAAGGGCGGGATGGGGCCGGCCGTCAACCTCGCGGGAGGATAGAGGCCGATGGATACCACCATTCATACATATCAGCGCAGGGAAGAATCTAAAGCGTCGAGTTCTCCCCGGACGAATCCCGAACAAGAGAACGACAAAGGCTCGCCTTGGTGAACCCAGTCTCAACAGTGTCAGGTGGACGACCCAACCCTGTCGAGTGGGCCGGGTTCGGAGAAATGATCCAAATATTCAAAAATTATGGTAATTAATATTAATGCTGATAATTTACCCGAAATCGTTTTCAGGTGTCATGTATTTTTCTGTTTCTTGGTCTTTTAGGGTTTCCGGGATATCGGGTGGCTTGGTTTGGTGTTGCGCGCTGTTGCTTTGTCTGTTGGCCGCGGACTCGCGGGCCAACGGCATCAACCGCAACGGGGTCGGGGCCAGAAGTATCGGCATGGCGGGAGCCTCCAACGCGGATGAGGGCGATGCCTTCGCTTCGATGGCGGTGAATCCCGCACTGCTGAGCTACGTGGACGGGGTGGATCTCTCGCTGGGGGTGGTCGGAGTGGTGGCGAAAGGGGGCTATGACAATGGCACCGGCACGCTCGGCTATCTCGACGACCGCGGCGGGGTGTTTCCGGAGATCGTGGTGAGGAGTTCGTTCGACTCTGGATTGAGTCTCGGCTTTTCCCTCATTCCCGAGCAGGCACGGATCGCGGACTGGGTGTTCCGGGATCCGGAGGGCGGGATCGATGGCTCGACCAGCTACGGGGTGGAGGCGCATCGCTCCGAGATCATCGCGATTCGCGCGGCGGCGGGCATTGGCTTGCAGGTTTCGGATTCCCTGTCGGTGGGCGCCTCGGTGGGCGCGGTTTACAATGAGAACAGGCTGCGCTCGCCCTATCTGTTCCAGAGTCACCCGGCGCTGGCGGGTTTCAAAACGCTGCTGGATTTGCAGACCGACGGTGTGGGGGTGAATGGTGATATTGGGGTGACTTGGAGGCCATCCGACAGGGTGACGGTGGGATTGACCTATCGGACCCCGACTCGTATCGATACGGACGGCACCGCGCGCGGGGATATCGGCGAGCAGCTCCGCTCACTGGGACTCACCGGGGTGCCCGCGACTTTTCACTATCGGGCCGAGGTCGAGAATGAGCTGCCGCAGGTGGCCACGGCGGGGATCTCATGGCGGGTGACGGAGAAAACCCGGGTCGCCCTGCAGGTGGATTGGGTGGGGTGGTCGGGCGCCTTTGATGACCTGACGGTGACCTTGACGGATGGCGACAATGCGGCCATTAACGGATTGCTGGGCAGTGACGGGATCGTGGACACGGTGCCACTGGATTGGGAGGATCGCTTGGTGTACAGGGCCGGGATCGAGCACCGGCTCTCGGAGCATTGGACGCTGAGGACGGGCTACACCTACGCGGAGGCGCCGATGCCCACGCGCACGATGGTGCCGATGACGGCGGCGATCTCCGAGCACAGTGTGGGGGTGGGACTCGGGTACGCGTGGGATCGATATCAGGTGGACTTGAGTTATCAGGTGGATCTGCCCGCTTCGCGCAAGCTTTCCGACAGCGAGGTGAAATCCGGCGAATACCGGGACGCGGAGATCGGGCTGGAAGCTCACTGGCTGGCTCTCACGGTGCGATATGACTTCTGATTTCGAGGAATTGCTGCGGGCGGCGGAACGCCCGACGGAAGCGCCGGGTGGGGAGTCGCCCGCGCCCACGCCGTCCGGCGAGCCGACGCCCGAGCCGCGGTGGTGGGACCGCTTTGTGCCCGCGAGCTTTGTCGGCGACGCGGAGCGGATTCGCCGGGCCCGTTTGCAGGTGAGATTTGGCATTCTCGGCGCGGTGTTCGGCGCTCTTTACGCGGCGTTCTATTTTGTGATCGGGCACGGGTATGGTGGGGGCATCATCCTGCTGTGCAGCGTCGCGATAGGGCTGCTGCCCTGGTGTCTGAGGCGGTATGGGAGTCTGACGCTCACCGGGCATCTGTTTGCCATCATCCTGTTGTTGGGCTTTTCGGCGCTGTGTCTGGTGGAGGGAGGGATGCGTGGGCACGCGATCGCCTGGTTGGCTAGTATCCCGCTGTGTGTGCTGCTACTCGTCACCCGGACGCGGGCGGCGGTGGTCTGGACGGCGGTATGCAGTCTGGTGGCGGCGGCATTCGGGCTCGCGCACATAGCGGGCATCGAGGTCCCGAAGACTTACCCGGCGAAGTGGGGACCGGCCATCGACGCGGCGGGTTACGCGGGGCTGGTGCCGTTCATGGCCATACTCGGGCTGATTTTTGAAATGACGCGTCGTCGCGCGTTCGATCAGTTGCGCGCGACGATGGCGGAGTTGTCGATGGCCAACGAGCATCTGGTGCGGCTGAACACGGACAAGAACGAGTTTCTGGGCATCGCGGCGCACGATCTGAAGAATCCGCTGGGAATCATCAGTGGATACGCGGGATTGCTGAGAATGCGGGCGGAGACTATTTCGCCCGGTGAGATCGTCCAGCAGTCGGACCAGATCGTGGATTCGGCGGAGCGCATGCTCGACATCATCAGCAATCTGCTCGACGTGCGGGCGATCGAGGATGGCAGCCTGAAGCCGCGGGAGGAACCCTGTGAGATGGAGGCGCTGATCGGCAGGGTGATGGAGGATTTCGCCCGCGCGGCGGAGAGCAAGGAGATCGCGGTGTCGGTGACGGGTGAGGTCTCGGGTCTGACCGCGCGGTCGGATTGTGGGGTGACCCGTCAGATACTCGACAATCTGGTGTCCAACGCGATCAAATACTCCCCGCCCGGTCGGCGGGTGACGCTGGCATTGAGGCGGGATGAGCGCGATATGGTGGCCATCGATGTGATCGATGAGGGGCCCGGTCTGAGCGAGAGCGATCAGGCGAAGTTGTTCCAGAAATTCACCCGTCTGACGCCGAAGCCGACTGCGGGCGAGAGTTCGAACGGACTCGGGTTGTGGATCGTGCATCGCATGGCTCAGGCCATGGGTGGCGAGGTGTCGTGCGAGAGCGCGCTGGGGCGGGGATCGGTGTTTCGGCTGAAGTTGCCCCTCTATACACCGGCTTGACCCCGGAACGGCAATCCGCTTAGCCTGCCTGGCATGGCAGTCTGCGTGGTGATCAGTAATTCTGGCGAAGCTCCGGCGCTGGCTCGATGGGCGGTGCATTTCGCCCATGCGGAGCGCGCGGAACTCGCCATCCTCGACGTATCTGGCGAAGGCCGGGTGGCGGAGGTGGTTACTACGGGAGGAAAGGCAACT
Source organism: uncultured Verrucomicrobiales bacterium (assembly GCA_964439145.1). Lineage (GTDB taxonomy): Bacteria > Verrucomicrobiota > Verrucomicrobiia > Verrucomicrobiales > DEV007 > JAEUHH01. The sequence goes on along the minus strand of CAYTNL010000014.1, from coordinate 47,242 downwards.
GGCGATCTGCTCCGGGTGGCGCCGGATGATGTCGGCAATCTGGTGGGATTCCCGACGCTGCATGCCGCCTGGCGTGCGGTGATCGAGGTGTCTGGTGAGCCGATGCCTGATGGTGATCTGTGGCCACGGGTCGGGCTGTGGCGCAGTGGGGGAGGCGCCTGTTCTGATCGGGTGTTGCGTTTCGCGCGCGAGCGTGGGGCGACGTTACTGGTGGCCGGGGTGGGGAGAAGCGGCGGGGAGCTGTCCGACCCGTTGTTTCGTTCGGCTCCGTGGAGGACGATCCTGCTCCGTCCCGGGGGAGGAGATGGGACGCACTGTGAGCGGGTCCTGACGCCCTGCGCCGGAGGGCCTCACAGCCGGGCGGCGCTGCGGTTGGCGAGGCGGCTGTGTGTCACCAATCAGGGGACTATGCAAGCGCTCTATGTGGAGCCAGCCCTGGATGATCCCGAGATCTCGGGCGAAGTCGGGGAGCAGATTCTGGAGCGCATTTTAAAAAAGGCGGGTCTGGATCGGGAAAGTCTCGCCGGGGGTGAGATCACGCCGCGGGTGGTGGTTTCCGACCGGGTGGCGGACGGCATCCGGGGGGTGGTGGCGGAGGAGCCGTTTGATCTGGTATTGATCGGTGCGTCGAAGGTGGGGACGATCCGGCAGAAGTTGTTCGGGACTGTGCCCGAGCGGCTGCTGCGGGACGGGGGGCGGGTAGCGGTGGCGGTGATTCGCGATGCGAGGCCGCTGGCGGAGGTGGTGCGGGAGCGGGCTGAGCGCTGGCTGGATCTCCGCATTCCCCAGCTCACACGCGAGGCGAGGGTCGATCTATTTGAGAAGCTTCAGGATGGCTCGCGATGGTCGTTTGACTTCATGACGCTGATTTGTCTGTCCACGGCGATCGCGGCGTTTGGTCTGATCCAGAACAGTACCGCGGTGGTGATCGGCGCGATGCTGGTGGCTCCGTTGATGACGCCGATCCTTGGTTGTGGACTGGCGTTGGTGCAGGGGAATTTTCCTCTGTTTCGCTCGGCGGCGCGGGCCATTGTGCAGGGGTTTTTCTGCGCTCTGGTGGTGGGGTTTTTGATCGGGCTGGGTGCGGCGCCGATGACGGGGCTTACTTCTGAGTTGGCTGCGCGGGGCGGGCCGAGTCTCATAGACATGGGGGTGGCTTTTGTCTCCGGGGTGGCGGCGTCCTACTGTCTGGCGCGGCCGAAGTTGGGGGCGGCGCTGGCCGGGGTGGCGATCGCGGCGGCGCTGGTGCCACCCATCGCCACAGTGGGCATTTCCCTGGCCCTGGGCGAGGCCGGGGTGGCGCGGGGAGCGGCGTTGCTCTTTGTGACCAATGTGGTCGCCATAGTGCTTGGTACGGCGGTGAACCTATTCGCCGCCGGGGTGCGGGGCAGCCGCAAGCCGTCGCCCCAGAGCCGACCGCTGTGGGCGAGGCGGGCGTTGCTCGCTCTGGTGGCGGTGGGGCTGCTGCTGACGCTGCCGCTCGGCTCCGTGATCGTGGCGGAGATGGTGGAGAAAAAGAATCGGGTGCTGAATCGTCAACTGCCGCAGGAGCTGCGTCCCGGTCTGGAGCTGATCCTCGGGGGTGGGCAGCCGGATCCCGACCGGATATCGATCAATGCACTGCGGCGATTGGAGTCCGGGGGAGGTCAGATGGTGCTGGAGATCGATCTTTCGGCGCCGACGGCACCCACGCCGGAGCAGATCAGGGAGGCGGCAAAGGTGGCGCGCGATTTTTTTCGAAAGCCGGTGATCGTGCGAGTGAGGACGACGTTGGTAATCGAGGCGGCCTCGGGCCCCTGAACGGTGGCTGGATCGGGCGGGAGGAAAGCGACATCTCCGTCACATGGGCCGCTTTCCGCGAGACTTGACGGGGAGGGCGTTGCCGGAGAAGCTGACCATCTTGAAACACGGAGGCATAGCGGACCAGATCCTCGAGGCGGCCCGGGCGGCGAAGTGCGCCGATCCGGGGGCGCTGCGCTCTCTGGTGGACGAGTCGCTGGAGGGGAATCTGGAGTTGATCGACCGGGTGCTGGACGCTGAGCTGGTGGAGGACGACGCCTTTCTCAAAGCCCTTGGCGAAGGGCTGGACCTGGAGTGGGTGGCCGATCCGGAGCCGGACACGGAGGACGCCCGGGAGCTGAAAGTGCTCTGCGGCGCCCAGGTCAGCATCCGCAACCGGGTGCTGCCCCTGCGCCTGATCCGGACGGAAAAAGGCGCCGAAACGCCAAAGGGCATCGTCATCGCGACCTATGATCCCTTCGGCATTCACCGTCGTCGGGCCGTCTACCATGCCATCGATCTGCCGATACATTGGGTGATGGCGACGCGGCGACAGGTGATCGCCGGTATTCAGAATTTCTTCGGGGTCGGGGCGGACACCTTCGAGGAGGTGCTGGCCAGCCGCGATCTCGACGCGGATGTGGAGATGAAGGAGGAGATCAATGTCATCGACGACGATGACACGGAAGCCTCGGTGGTGAAGTTCGTGAACCAGTTGCTGAAGGAGGCGCTGGCGCGTCGCGCCACGGACATCCACGTGGAGCCGCTGGCGGCTGATCTGCGGGTCCGCTACCGCATCGACGGCGTGCTGCAGCGGGTGCCGGTGCCGGAGAACATCAAGGCGCTGCAGGCGTCGGTGATCGCCCGCTTCAAAGTCATGTCCGGCCTGGACATCGCGGAAAAACGGCTGCCGCAGGATGGGCGCATCCACCTGCGCCTGGAGGGGCAGTCCATCGACGTGCGTGTGGCCACCATCCCCGGGATCGAGGGGGAAAGCATCAGCCTGCGACTGCTGGGGCAGGAAAAGTTCAATCTCGACCGGCTCGGCATGCTGCCCCACATCCGGCACGATGTGGACGAGATCCTGCAGCGGCCCAATGGTATCATGCTGGTGACGGGACCGACCGGTTGCGGGAAATCGACCTCGCTCTACTGCTTTCTCGCGGTGCTCAACGACGAGTCCCGCCGCATCGTGACCATCGAGGATCCGGTGGAAAACAAGATGGAGGGCGTGGTGCAGATCGCGGTGAAACCGGAGATCAATCTCACCTTTGCCGGCGGGTTGCGCAGCATCCTCCGCGGTGACCCCAATGTGGTCATGGTGGGGGAAATTCGCGACCTGGAGACGGCGGAGATCGCCATCCGCGCCGCGCTCACCGGTCACCTGGTATTCAGCACTCTGCACACCAACGACGCCATCGGGGGGATCACCCGTCTGGTCGACATGGGGGTGGAGCCTTTCCTGGTCACGGCGGCGGTGCGCGGCTTCATGGCCCAGCGGCTGGTGCGTCGGCTTTGCAAGGAATGCCGCCAACCGGTGAGTTATGGGGAGGATTACCTGAAGTCCTGCGGTTTTCCCCGGGAACTGGCGGCCCGCCACACCCTCTACGACGCCAAGCCGGGCGGCTGCGAGGCCTGCACCCGGACCGGGTATCGCGGGCGGCTGGCGATCTACGAGATTTGCCGGATGACGCCCCGGCTCCAGGAGCTGATCGTGCGCGGCGGCACCCGGGCGGACATTCAACGCCAGACGATGATCGATGGATTCCGCACCATGCGCGACTATGGCTGGGAGAAGGTGGCCGAGGGTGAGACCACCATCGCGGAGGTGATCTCGGTGACGGAGGAGAGCTACGATGAGGAAGGCAGCGAGGCGGTGGTCGCGCCGGTGTTGGCGGCGGAATGAGAGACGGCGGCGGCGGCCACCACAGCAATCGAGAGACTGTGCCAGACTTTTCCTACAAGGCTCTACGCAACGATGGCTCCGTGGTCGAGGGCAGCATCGCGGCGAGAGATCGGGTCGACGCCAACCGCAAGCTGGCCAGCGCCGGGGTGCAGCCCTTTCAGGTGCACGAATCCGGGAAGGCGCCGGCCAAACCCGCTGCCAGGACCGAAAAAAAGCCGGCCGCCAAATCGACGCGCGGGGCAGGGAAGGGCGGCCTCAGCCAGTTGCGGCTGACTTCGACCCAGATCATCTTTTTCACCGAGGAACTGAGCGACCTGCTCTCCGCCGGGGTGCAGTTGGAGCCGGCGTTGAGGATGATGGAGGGGCGCGGCGGGTCTGGTCCGGTGCGATTGGTGACCACGCGGATACGCGAGCAGGTGCGGGACGGGGTCTCGCTCTCACGGGCGATGGCGGCGGCTTCGCCGAGTTTCGGCGCGCTCTATTGCAATCTGGTGGCGGCCGGGGAGGCGGGTGGCGCGCTGTCGGATATCCTCAAACGCCAGATCCGCTACCTCACCACCATGGCGGATCTGCGCTCGAAGGTGGTCACGGCGATGATCTATCCCGCGTTCCTGTTTTTCGTGGGCGGGATCGTGACGGTCTTTTTCCTCAGTTTCCTGATGCCGCGCCTGATCCGGCTGGTGGAGTCCAACGGCGGCGAGGTGCCACTGATCATCCAGATTCTCATCGCCGTCTCGGCTTTCCTCAAAAGCTGGTGGTGGCTCGTGCTGATCGGACTCGCGGTGGCGGTCGCAGTCTTTGTGGCGATCATCCGGAGTCCGCGTTACCGCCCGGGCTGGGACCGGATCAAGCTGAAGTTCCCGCTATTCGGCAATCTCCAGCTCAGCCGCTTCCATGTCCAGTTTCTGGAAACACTATCCAACCTGCTGGGCAATGGCATGTCGCTCATCCGCAGTCTCCAGCTCTGCGAGGGCAGCGCGCAGAATCTGTATCTGGAGTCCCACATCGCGCGGGTCAGCGAGCAGGTGGCCGACGGGGCCTCGCTGCATCGTTCACTGGAAAAAACGGGCGTGTTTCCGACCACTCTCCTGGACATGATCCGCGTAGGGGAGCAGACTGGGCAACTGACCGAGTCGCTGGCCAAGGCGGGCGGTCGGCTGGATCGCGACCTCAACCGCAGTGTCGAGCGCATCAGCGCCTTCATCCAGCCGGTGATCATCATCCTCATGGCCGGTGTCGTGGGGACGATGGCGCTGCTGATGGTGAGCGTTATTCAGGACACCATCTCGATGTTGCAGACCAGATGACAGACCGGTAAAATTCACCCACGAAACACCATGAAAACACTGACAATCAAACGAAGATCACAAGCCGGGGGTTACACCCTGATGGAGATGCTTCTCGTGCTGGGCATCATTGGTCTCCTGCTCGGGCTGGGGGTCTACTCGATGACGGGCGTGCTGGGCGACGCCGATGAGGGCAAAGCCAAGGCGGACATCAAGAATTTCGACGCCAACCTGATTCGCTACAAGACCAAGGCGGGCATCTATCCCACCACCGAGCAGGGTCTCAAGGCGCTGGTGGAGCGGCCCAGCAACGGCCCCGCGCCGCGCTCGTGGAAGCAGTATCTGAAAGAGGCGGCCCTGACCGATCCCTGGTCCAATCCGTATCAGTACCGCTACCCGGGCAAGCACAACCCGGAAAGCTACGACATCTACAGCTGGGGTCCCGATTTGAAGGACGGGACCGAGGATGACATCGGCAACTGGTGAGCCAACCATCGTGGTGGAAGCCGGATGAAACCCGTGAAATCTGGCCGTGGCTCAAGAGTCCGAGCACGGGGTGGCTTCACCCTCGTGGAGATGGTCGTGGTGCTGGCGATCATGGTGCTGTTGACCGGATTCTTCATGGTGCGTTTCAATGAAACTCCCGACGAGCAGATGCTGGCGCCCATCGCCGAAAACCTGAAGCAGATGGCGCGGCGGGCGGTGACCGAGGCGGCCGCCTATCGGGAGGACTACGCCATCCTTCTCGCTCCCGAGCAGTTGCAACTGGTGCGCGGTCAGGGGGCGGGCGCCGGGGCGGCGGTGGCGCTGGAGATTGAGAGCACGCTGCCCATTCCGCCGGACGCGGTGCTGAGCGCGCGCTGGTTCGGGGATCCGGAGTGGCGTCCGGTCGAGGGGCAGGCGTGGCTTTTCCGCTCCGGCGGCCTCTGCGAGCCGATCGAGGTGCGGCTGGAATCCCGGCGTGGCAAGGCTTTCATCGAGCTGGCCTTTGACCCGCTCACCGGCATGGCCGAGGAGCAGAGTTTCTACCCGTGAAAACCCGACCACCAAGGGGCGCGCGCGCTTTTTCCCTCCTGGAAGTAATGCTGGCTCTGGCGGTGTTCGCGATCGCCGGGGTGGGATTGATGACGGCGCTGAACAGTCTGGCGAAAGGGAGCGCGGAATCGGTCGACGAGGCTCGGGTCACCGGTCAGTTGCGCACCTTCCTCACCGAGATCGCCCGTCAGCCGCGCGTGGAGCCGACGGACACGGTGACCGATCCCGATCCCCACAGCATTTCCTACCGGGTGCTGGTGGAGCCGGCGGAGTTCACCTCGGTAAAAGGGGAAAAGCTCGAGAACCTGTTTCTGGTGCGGGTCACCGCCTTTCGCCGGAGGGCGGGGCGCGAAGAAGTGATCGAGGTGGCGGAGACCCTGCGCTACGGCGAATTCCTATCCGGGGCGCGATGACGGCATGAAACACCAGGCGAACAGAGACACCCGGCGCGGGGGCTTCACGCTGTTGGAGCTGTCGATCGCCCTTTCGGTGATGGTGATCCTGGCCGGCGGAATTTTCTCCCTGGCCACGGGCGGGCTGGAGCTGATGGCGGACATCCAGGATCTCCAGCAGCGCGAGGCCCGGAAGCGGCGCTTCATCGAGCTGTGTCGGCAGAATCTCGAATCGCTCCCGGCGGGGACCGAGATTTCCTTCCGCTACGAGCAGCGGGGTGGCCACTACGACACCTACCTGTCACTGCGCAACGCGCCCTCGGCTTTCGGTTTCGGTCGGGGCGATTTCGAGGTGCGGCGAGTCGTCGTGGCGGCGGAGATTGACTCCAGCGGCTACATCCGGGCGGGAGTCTACTACCTCGACGCGGAGGCCGATGATCGCTACGAGCGCGGCGAGATGAGCACGGTGGACGCCCGTTCGCTCACCCTGATGCGGCGATTGCGGCAACTGACGTGGCGGTTCTACGATTCCAATCGGTTGGAGTGGGTGGATGTGCTGCCGGATGGGGCCGAGAATCCCGTGATGATCGAGCTGACCCTCGCCGGGGAGGACGAACCCCACCCGATCCGGTCCGTCTTCTGGGTGCCCGCCCGCCAGGTCGATGAAGCCCCTCCCCAGGATGCCCAGGGCACGCCGGACGGCACCCCGGACGGGAACGATCCGCAGAATCCCGGCGGTGATCCCGCTCCCGCTGATCCGGGGGAATCCCCCAGTCCAGTCGACGCCCCTTGAATTCCCATGCGACGACGACATTTTACCACCCGGGAGAGAGTCCGCGCCGCCGTCCGGGCATCGGCGCTGCTGGCGGTGTATTGGGTGATCGCCATCCTCAGCCTCGCCATTTTTACGGGAGCGCAATTTCTCTTCGTGGAGTTGGAAACGCAGGGCAACACCGCGCTGGAATTTCGCGCCGAGCAGTTGGCCGACGCCGGGATCGCGCTGGCCATGCATCCGAAGATGGAGCGCTGGGATCCGCTGCTGCGTCAGCGGGTGGGGCCGGTGGAGGGCTACGAGGCCCGCATCGTCAGCGAGGGCGCGCGACTGAATCCCAACGTGCTCGCCCTCACCGAGAACGGGCGTCGGGTCTTGACCGATCTTTTCATGGAGTGGGGACTCAGCGAGTACGACAGCCAGTCGTTGGCGGCCGCGCTCGGCGATTGGGTGGACCGGGACGACACGGAGATCCCGCTCGGGGCCGAGGGTGTCTACTACCGGAGCAAGGGCTGGAAAGGCATCCCGTTCAACCGGCCTTTTCGCGATATGGAGGAGATGATCTACGTCCGGGGATTCGACCAGGTGGCGGTGCTATTTCCGGCCTGGCGCGACTATTTTACCCTGTGGAGCGGGGGAAAGCTCGACCTCACCGACGCGCCTCCCGAGCTCATCGCGGTGGTCTGTGCCTGCGCATTGGGCAATGCCGAGAGATTCGTCGAGGTTCGCAAGGGGAGGGACGGGATAGCCCACACCGAGGACGACGTGAAATTCCAGTCCGCCGGGGAGGCGCTGGATGTGATCGGGCTCCAGGGATCGATCAAACAGTTGGTTGAAAACCTCGTGTCTGTTGACGATGCTGCCGCCCGTCTCATCTCGGTGGGCACGATCGGAGACGTTTCGGTCGAGCGCACGGTGGTGGTGCGGGACCGAAACGAGAATCCCTCCTTTGTGGAGGCGCGGACACGACGACTCCGGTGAAGAACGAGACACCGACAGCGACCCACATCTGGACGCCTGGCGCCAGCGAGTGGGAGTGGTGGCGTAAACGCCCGGCCGACCCTGTGGCGGCTCCGGCGGAGCGACCCGCGTCGGGCACCCCGGCGATCTTCGCCATCCCCGCGCATCAGTGCGCCTCCGTGCCCGTCTGGGTCAGCAGCGCCGACCCGGAAGTGATCGAGCAGGTGCTGGAAGTGGAGTTGGAGCGCCTCGGCGTGCCGGTGCCCGGCGGACTCGGCAGGCACCTGGCCTGGCGGGTGGTGGGATCCGCCGACGCTCGCCGTCTCGTCCGGGCCATCGCGGTGCCGGCGGCGCTCGATCCCGTGGGGGAGAGGGAAAAGGCCGAGTGGCAGAGCTTTTTACCCGCCCCGTTGATGCTGCCTCCCCGTCCGCGGGCCATCGTGCTATGGCAGGAGACCGGGCGATGGGTGGTGGGATTCAGTCGCGAGGGACAGTGGGTGCATTTCCAGAGCCTCGGTCGGCGCGAACTCGACGCCTCGCTCCTGCAGGATATCCGCTGCCTCTACCTCGAACTGGACGGGCGCAGGATGGCCGATCACGTCGAGGCTCTCATCCTGTGGAAGGCGGCTGGGAACAGTGCCCTGCCGGACGATTTTGGCGATCAGGTCGCGGCGGTGCTGGATCTGGACTTCCGGGTGGTGGAAAAGCCCGCTCCCGAGCCGAAACTGGCGGAGGGTTTCGCCTTTGAGCCCGGAGTCGTCGCCGAAGCGCGGGATCGCCGGGACCGGGGGAGGAAGGCCATGCGCACCGCGGTGTTGGTGGCCCTGGTTTATGGAGTGCTCATCGGTGCCGGCATTTTCGACCTCTTCCGTCGCCAGAGCGCGAATGTCGAATTGCGGCGACAGGTGGATCAACTCGAGCCCGAGGCCTCCGTGGTGCGCGATGCCCAGGCGCGCTGGACCGCGCTGGAATCGGCCCTGGAGGTGGATCGCTATCCGGTGGAACTTTTCTATCAGGTGGCCCGCTTGTTTCCGGAAAAAGGGCTGCGGATGACCTCCTTCGAAATCACTCCCGGAGGACAGATCGTGGTGCGGGGCGAGGCGTCCAGTGTGCCGGTGGCCATTCGGTTCAAGGCCGATCTGGAGGGAAACCCCGATCTCCAGGACTACGAGTGGGAGATTCCCCCTCCGGAGAACAACGGTGACACCGCCGAGTTTGTCGCCTTCGGCACCTATCGCTTTGGCCGACCCTCCGAGGATGGCGAGGAGCCCGGTGGCCTGACTTCCATGACGAACGCCCGATGAAATCCAGCGAACGTCTCCTGCTGTCACTATTCGCCCTGCTGCTGCTGGGCGGCGGCGCCCTCGTGATGTGGGATCTCTACCGGGATCGGCGCGACGCCCTGATGGATGAACACGACCGCATCGAGCTGGAAATGGTGGAGGTCGAGGCGCTGCTTGAGGATCGGGAATTCTGGACCGAGCGCGCCGCCTGGTTGGGGGAAAATCTCCCCGTCTTCACCTCCCGCGACCAGATCGACAACGCCATTTACCAGGATGCCCAGGCGGTCGACGCCGCTGGCGTCACCACCTCGTCGATCCAACTGCTCGACGGGGAGGAGTCCCCGGACTACGCGCAGGCGAGGGTCTCCGCCAACGCCCAGGGCACGGTGGAGGATGTCTTTACCTGGTTGCACGAGTTGCAACAACCGGCTTCTTTTCGGTCGGTGAGAAATCTCAAGATCACCCCCGATCCGGAGGATGACAGCCTCATCATCTGCGAACTCGAACTGGTGCGCTGGTATGCGAAACCCGACTCCAACTAAGCATGATTGCCCCCGGTCGCGGTGGGCGGGGTTGGCGCTGGCACTGGCTCTGCTCGGCGGGGCGTTGGCTCAGGATGACGACTATTTGGCCGGCGAATCGTCCGGGGCCGACGAGCCGGAGCCGACGATTCCCCGGGCCTATCCGGTGGATCGCTACCTCGGAGTGTGGCTGAAGTCTCCGTTTCAGCTCGAAGCGGCGGGAGAAGTGACGGTGACACCGCAGTCCTTCGCGCGCGACTACTCGCTGACCGGGATCATACAGGATGGCGAGGAGTCCATCGTCTACATCCAGAATGACAAAACCGGCGAGGTCGTCCGCTTGACTGGCGAAGGGCCGAGCGACGGCTTCGAACTCGTCTCCGCCAACCCCAGTCCCGATCCCAACGCCGCCTCGGTCCAGGTGAAACACGGCAACGAAACCGCGACTCTCAAGTACGCCGACAGCACTTTTGGCAAGACGGCGGCCCCCGCCGCAGGGGCGCCACCGATGACGACGCCGGCAGGAGGACCGCCGGGTCGGCCGACCCCCGGACAGCCGGTGGTGGGACGAGCCATGTCCATGGGGCAGAACGCGAACGCTGCCGCCAACGCCGGCAACAATCCCTCGGCCGCCGGAGCCGATCTCAACCCGGCCCAGATGCGACTCCAGCAGCTGCGGGAACAACAATTGAAACAGCAAGCCGCCCAGCAGGAAAATCCCGACAACAACGCCGGCCGCTCACCCGCCTCCCGTCGCCGTGTCATCCTGCCCAGCCAGGCCGACTGAGTGGGCACCGGTCAATCCTTCGACGCCTTCGGGTCGAGCGCGTCCCGGAGACCGTCTCCCAGGAAATTGAGGGAGAACAGGGTCAGGGAGAAGATCATACCCGGTATGATCAGCAATGAGGGTTGGGTTTCCAGGAAATTGGCGCCTTCCTTGATGAGAATGCCCCAAGAGCTGTTCGGCGCCTCCACGCCCATGCCCAGGTAGGATAGCGAGGCTTCGTAGAGGATGAAACTCGGGATCGTGAGGGTGGCGTAGACGATGGCGGTGCCCACGGTGTTGGGCACGACATGACGGAATAGGATGCGTCTGTTGGACAGACCGAGTGAGCGGGCCGCCTCGACGAACTCCTGATTCTTGATCGACATGACCTGCGCCCGGGTGATGCGGGCCAGTGTCAGCCAGCCGAGGGCGCCGATGGCGACAAAGAGCGGAATGATGTTCGCGAAGCGGAAGACGAGCTCCTTGTCCCACTGGAAATTCTCGACCGTCCATCCGGCGAGATCGGTCACGAGTCCGGCGATGACGACTTTGAGGATGATGACCAGCACCAGAAAAGGGATGGCGTAGAGCGTGTCCACCACCCGCATCATGATCGAGTCCGGGCGCCCCCCGGCGTAGCCGGAAACGGCGCCGTAGCCGATGCCGATGATCAGGGTGACGGCGGTGGCGACAAAGCCCACGAGCAGGGAGATCTGGCCGCCATAGAGAATGCGGGAAAACAGGTCGCGCCCCAACTGGTCGGTGCCGAGCCAGTGTTCGGCTGATGGCGGGGCAAACTTGTTGGTCAGGTTGATGGCATTGGGGTCCGCGCAGAACCAGGCGACCACGAAACAGAGGGTCATGACCACGGTCAGCAGTCCCAGGCTGATCATGGCGAGCCGGTTCTTGCGCAGGCGATGCCAGGCGTCGCGGCCCAGCGAGGTGCCCTCGACGAGATCGTCGCCGGCGATATGGTTGAGTTTCACCCGGCTCATGGTTCAGGACTCCAGCTCGGCGACACGGACGCGCGGGTTGAGGAAGCCGACGAGGAGATCGGCGACCAGGTTCATGATCACGACCAGAAAGCCGTAGAAGAGCGCCAGACCCAGGACGAGGAAGTCGTCCCGATCCACGATGGCGTTGACGAAATGCTGGCCCATGCCGGGGACCTGGAAGATGGACTCCACGATGAAGGATCCGGAGATGAGCGCGGCGAAGGCGGGACCGATGAAGGCCACCGACGGGATGAGTCCGCCGCGCAGCGCGTGGACGATCATGATACGCGGTGTCGAGAGCCCCTTGGCGCGGGCGGTGCGGATATAGTCCTGGGAGAGGATCTCCAGCATGCCTCCCCGGGTGAGTCTGGCGAGGTAGGCCGCCGTTCCCAGCCCGAGGGTGATGGCTGGCAGCAGGACATCGACGGGCGAGTCCCAGCCCGCGATCTTCAGCATCGGCACCCGCGTGGCGATGCCGATCTGGAGCAGCGGTCCGATGACGAAGGCGGGCACGCAGATGCCCACCATGGCGACGGCCATGCCGGAGTGGTCGATCCAGGAATTTTTCCTCACCGCCGACAGCACGCCGATGGGGATGGCGAGCATGATGGCGAAAACGAGGGCGCTGACCCCGAGAGCCAGGGATGCCGGGAATGCCTGGGCGATGATCTCGACCACGGGTCTTTTTTTCTTGATGGAGTAGTTGAAGGACCCCTCCAGGAGCACTTTTTTCGGGTAGTTGAGGTATTGGATCAGGAGCGGGTCGTTGAGTCCCGACTGCTCCCGGAGATTCCACTTCACATCCTCGGGGATGTTCTTCTCGCCGGTGAACGCGTCTCCCGGCATCGCCTTCACCAGGAAGAAGGTGATGGTGTAGAGGGCGAAGAGCACCAGGAAACCCTGAGCTATCCGGCTGGCGAGGTAGCGGAGCATGGGGAAGGAGGCGGATTATTCGGGGGTGGAGGAGTCGTCCTCCAGCCGCACGAACTTGTAGGGGTGATTATCCAGCAGCAGCGGGTGCCAGCCTTTCACATTCGGGTGGAGCAGGTAGTTGCGGGTGTACCAGTAGAGCGGGAGGATGGGGCGTTCATCGAGGAACAGTCGCTCGGCGTCCTGCAGCCGCTGATAGCGCGCGAGGGGTTCGGCGATCTGTTCGGCTTCCCTGAGGAGGCGCTCGTAGTCCGGACTCGACCAGCCGGTGCGGTTGTTGCCGCCGTCTTTCTGCCACATGTCCAGAAAGGTGGTGGGATCGAGGTAGTCGCCGATCCATCCGCCGGCGGCGAGATCGTAGTCCATCTTGAACATGGTGGAGAGGTAGGTCGCCCACTCCATTTGATCAATGCCGATGGATAGATTGAGGTGTTCTTTCCACATTCCCTGGAGCGCTTCGGCGCCGCGTTTGGCGGACTCGCGGTCGGTGGTGAGGAAGCGGATGTCGGGAAATCCCTTCCCATCCGGATAACCGGCCTCGGCGAGGAGGCGGCGGGCTTCCGCGGGATCGAAGCGGACGAGATCGGGCGTTTGGTATTCACCGGATGGCGGCACCAGTCCGCGGGCCGGCTGCTGGCCGCCCTGGAGGACATTATCGATCATCGACTGCTGGTCCAGGGCGAGGGAGAGCGCGTGGCGGACACGGGGATCGTCGAGCGGCGGGCGGGTGACATTGCAGCGAATGAAGTAGGTGCCCAGATAGAGCTCGTTGCGCAGGGCCTCCGGATAATGCTCGCGGCTGTGGTCGATCAACTCGGACCCGAGGGTATAGGTGGCGTGGAGCTGATCGTTGAAAAACATCCGCGCCTCGGTGTAGACGTTCGAGATGGGGAAGTAGCGGATGGCGTTGAGTTCGACGATGTCCGCGTCCCAGTAGAGCGGGTTTTTCACGATCTCGATGTGGTCGTTGATGCGCCAGGATTTCAGGGTGAACGCGCCGTTGGAGACCAGGTTTCCCGGCCGGGTCCAGTCGGTGAAGCGGTTCTCCCCGGCGCCGTGTTTGAGGATGATGTGTCTCGGCACCGGAAACCAGGTGTAGTGTTTGGTCAGCTCGGGCAGGAAGGGCATGGGTCCGCGGAGGTGTACCTGGAGCGTGTGGTCGTCCAGGGCGCGGGCGGCGACGCCAATCCGGTCCCAGAGTGATTCGCCGGACTCGTGAAAGGAGAGGAGTCGTTCGACGAGGTGGGCGCGGGTGGCTTCGGGGATGGACTCCGGCCAGGTGAACAGCGCGGGCGTGGATTTCAGTCGCCTTAGTTCTTCGGCCGAGAGGTGATCGAGTCCCTTGCGATCAAAGCTGCCCTCCACGGCTTCGGGATTTCCGGAGAGATTCACCTCGCTTTCGATCTTTTCCCACGGGGTCGGAAGGGACGGATCGTCGGCGCAGAGGGTCTTGGTGTGGCGTCGCTGATGATAGTCCTCCGCGCCGATGATGTAGTAGAGCATGAAGGAATACTCCGAGCCGAGTCGCGGATTGAGGATGCGTTGGAAGGCGAAAATGAAGTCGTCAGCCGTGAGGGGATGTCCGTCGGACCATCGGGCGTCCTCCCTGAGGTGAAAGGTCCATTCGGTGAACCGTTCGTTGGCTTCCCAGGACTTGGCCACGCCCGGCAATGGGGTGCCGTTTTCCGAGGGATGCTCGGCGCAGAGTCCCTCGAAAATCGCGCGAATGATGTTGGACTCGATGACCCCTGAGACCAGATGCGGATCCAGCCCCTGCGGTTCGGAGGCGTTGCCGAGAAGAAGTGTCTTTTCTGCGGTGGCTTTTTCCACCGGACTCGGACCCCCACAGGCCGCGAGCATCACTGCCATCGCCGGAATGGCAAAGCGGGAGAGGCGGAGTAGAGAGCGCGGCATGACGGGTAGTGTTTCCGAAGCGGGCGTTTTATCAATGGCGAACTGACGCGAATCGCGCTGGCGGGGGGGAACTCGCGGAGTGAGGGGCTGAATCCAATCGGAGACGGGCGGCGTAATGTATACGGTGGTGGTTGAATATCCGTCACCGCATCCGGTGAAGCGGCGGGTTGATTTTCCCCGCGATACTGGTCGGGTCTTAGACATGCGTTTGTTTTCCACCGACATCGACGGGACTGTCTACGATGGTCCCGAGAGTGCGACGCGTTTCGCCAGCTACTGGGCGTCGCAGTCGTCGAGACCACTGCTGGCCTACAACACGGGGCGGTCCGCCGATGACGCTCTCGCCCTCATCGGGGCGGTGGCGCTGCCCGCGCCGGACTATCTCATCACGGGAGTGGGCACGGTGATTCATCGCGTGGCGGATGGGGAGGCATTGGTCGGATGGAGCGACCATCTGGCGGATGGCTGGGACCGCGCGCTCGTTGACGCGATGGTGGCGTCCCTGTGCCCGGCGCGTCCGCAACCTTCCGATTGTCAGGGGCCGCACAAGAGCAGTTGGTTCTGGGAGGGGGCGGATCTTTCGCTGGTCGCGGAGATCCTTGAGCGGATGGCGGCCGAGGGGCTGCGTGCCCAGGCTGTCTATTCTTCAAGTCGCGACCTCGATTTCCTGCCCCATCGCGCCAACAAGGGAAACGCTGTCGCCTGGTTGGGCCGGGAAATTGGCTTGGCGAACGCCGACATCATCGTGGCGGGAGATTCCGGCAACGACGCCTCGATGTACGAGGTCGAGGGCGTCCGCGGCATCGTGGTCGCCAACGCCGAGCCGTCACTGGCGGCATCTGTATGCCGGGTCCGCCATTTTCACGCGTCGAAATCCTGCGCCGAGGGGGTGATCGAAGGCCTTGAACACTTCCGGAGCTTTTCCAATCAAACAGAGAAGGCGCCCCCGCCAGAAGCATGACCAGCGGCCAAGACAACGACCTCTACTTTGTTCACCTCTCCATCCACGGGCTCATCCGGGGGGGCGATCTGGAACTCGGGCGGGACGCCGACACGGGCGGGCAATGCAAATACGTGCTGGAACTGGTCCGCGCTCTCGCCAGACATCCCCGGGTGGGACGGGTGGATCTGCTCACCCGCCAGGTCATTGACCCGAGGGTGAGTCTCGACTACGCCGAACCGGTCGAGGTGCTGGGCGACGGGGCCTACATCAAACGGGTGGCGGCGGGGCCTCGTCGCTATCTCAGAAAGGAGTCCCTCTGGCGCTATCTCGACGTGTTTGTGGATCAGGCGCTGGCCCAGTTCCGTGAGGCGGGCCGACTGCCGGATATCATTCACGCGCACTATGCCGACGCCGGCTACGTCGGGAGCCGATTGGCATCGCTCCTCGGATGTCCCTTTGTTTTCACCGGTCACTCTCTTGGCAAGACCAAAAGGGCCAGCTTGATCGATGGTGGCAAGGAGGCGGAGATGGTGGATCGACGCTACAATCTACCCGCCCGGATCGAGGCGGAGGAAATGAGCCTCGACGCGGCGTCGCTCGTCGTCACCAGCACCCGTCAGGAGGTGGACCGGCAGTATTCGGTCTACGACCACCACGCCCCCGAGAGGATGCGCGTCATCCCGCCCGGTGTCGATGTGGACCGATTCTCGCCCCCCGGCGCGTCCGGCATACCCGAGGAAACGAAGCGCGGGATCGAGCGCTTTCTCGACGATCCCTCGCGCCCCGTCGTGCTGGCGATCGCGCGGGCGGACGAGAAGAAAAATCTCGTTTCGCTGGTCAGGGCCTTCGGCCGGAGCGGTACCCTGCGGCAGACCGCGAATCTCGTGATCATCGCGGGAAACCGTGACACCTTCGCCGCGCTCAATGCCGGCGCGCGCCGGGTCTGGACCGAGCTGCTCCAGGCCATCGATGATCACGATCTCTACGGGACGGTGGCGATTCCCAAAAATCATCAGCCGGATAGTGTCCCCGATTATTACCGTTACGCGGCGGAGAAAAGCGGGGTTTTCGTGAATCCGGCGCTCAACGAACCCTTCGGGCTCACGGTCATCGAGGCGGCGGCCTCCGGTTTGCCGGTGCTGGCGACCAATGACGGGGGACCGCGCGACATTCTCGGCAACTGCGGGAACGGCCTGCTGATCGATCCCGTGGACATACCGGCGATGTCCCGGGCCCTGGAGTCCGCGCTGGCGGATCGCGAACGCTGGCGGGCGTGGTCCGAGAGCGGGCTGGAGGGAGTTCACCGCCACTACACCTGGGAAGGGCATGTGGAGCGCTACCTGGCGGAGGCGTCCGATTTGCTGGAAAACATTTCCCAACCGCGCCTCATCACCGAAAAGGTGCGCACCGCGCTGCCGCTGGTGGATCGCATGGTTTTTTCGGGGCTGGACGAAAATCTGCTCGACGGGGACGCCGGGGCCATCGCCGAGCTGCGCCGACTGATGGACGCCGGACTGCCGCATCTCGGCTTTGGGATCGCCAGCGGCCGGGATCTTGGGGCCGCCCGCGCCCTGGTGGAGAGGCACGGGCTGCCGCGCCCGGATGTTTACATCACCCAACTCGGGGCGGAGATCCACTACGGCGCCCGTCTCGTGCCGGACGAATCCTGGGCGCGTCATCTCGCTCATCGCTGGGATCGCGACGCCATCGTGTCGGCCCTCGAGGGGGTGCCGGGGCTGCGGCTTCAGCCGGAGGAAGGCAGGCAGCATCGGTTCAAGGTCTCCTACACCTGGGAAGCGGGAGTCGCTCCCCGGCGCGGCGAAATCCAGAGGCGGCTGCGCGAGAAAAAATTACCCGCCAAGGTGCTCTTGTCCGACGACTGCTGGCTCGACGTGATCCCGATCCGGTCCGGGAAAGGTCAGGCGATACGTTATGTCGCCATGCGATGGGGCATTCCCGCCGACAAGGTGCTTTTCTATGCCCGCCGCGGCAGCGACTACGAGGCGCTCTCCGGCCAGTTTCTCGGAGTGCTGGGTTCGGATCATTCCGGGGAGCTGAGGCCCTCAAGCAGGCTCCCCAGGGTCTACCTGGCCGAGCGTCCGAATTTTCAGGGGCTGCTGGAAGGGGTCCGGGCCTACCGATTCGAGGGCGACATTCGCATTCCCGAATCCGCCCGAGGCGTCTTTGACGGCACCGACCAGCCGCCGGACGAGGCCGCACTGTCGCCGGATATGGTCGTGCATTCGGAGATCGAGGAGTAGAATCCCATCCGCCAACCCTGTTATTGAACCACTGATATCATCGCCATGGACACCACATCCCCGCTCCTGGCCGGCATCGAGGCCGGTGGCACCAAGTATGTCTGCGCGGTCGCCGAGATTCCCGCCGAGCCGCTGATGGAGGCTCGCTTTCCCACCACATCGCCCGAGGAAACGATCAAACGCGCCATCGATTTCTTCCGCGAAGCGATGGAGAAATACGGTCCCATCCGGGCGATGGGCATCGGCACTTTCGGACCCGCCGACATCAATCCCCGCTCCCCCGGCTACGGCGGCATCCTGACCACTCCCAAACAGGGCTGGGCGGGATTCGATCTGGTCAACCGCATCCGCGCCGGACTTGACGAGCCCGTGCCCATCGCTTTCGAGACGGATGTCAACGCCGCCGCCATTGGCGAGGCGGAAGCGGGCGCCGGGAAGCATCATCGCAATCTCTGCTACATCACGGTGGGCACCGGTATCGGCGGCGGATTTCTCCACGATGGCGTCCCGCTGCATGGACGCATGCATCCGGAGATCGGGCACATGTCGATGCCGGATCTCGACGCGGACTTCGGCAAGGCGACCAATGTCTGCCCATTTCACGCCTCCTGCCTCGAGGGACGCGCCAGCGGTCCCGCGATAGAGGAGCGTTGGGGCGCCGCGGGCTCGGAACTGCCCGACGACCACCCCGCCTGGGAGCTGGAGGCGCGCTACCTCGCTCACGGCGCGCTGAATCTCACCGCCGCCTGGTCGCCGGATATCATCCTCATCGGTGGCGGAGTGCTCGGGAAACGCGGCCTCATCGACCGGGTTCGCCGGGAGTTCGAGACGCTGGCCGGAGCCTACTGGTCTCTGCCGCCGCTGGATCTCTACCTGCGGACCCCGGAGCTCGATCAAAGGGCCGGCATTGTCGGCGCCCTGTCGCTGGCGCGGCGTCTGCTCTGATCGCGTTACCCAGCCCACCCTCGACCACGCGATGCCCGTCTCCGAACTCCAGTGCCGCATCAGTCTCGACCGTCTCAAGCGGCGACTGCACAGCCGCTTTCCCGAGGAGTCGCGTTCGCCCGAGTGGGAGGGGTTCGAGTACCGCCTGGAGGAGGAGTTTCCCGATCTGTTCCGCCATCTGCTCGAACTCTACGGGCATCACTTCGATTTCTTCTATCATCTCGAGCGTCTGCTGGAGACCATGGCCACGATGTGGCTGGAGCGTTCGCCGGAATTGAAAAGCTGCGACGGTCTCCGCGAAGCCGACCCGACCTGGTTTCAGAGCGGGAGGCTCATCGGCGCCATGGCCTACGTGGATCTTTTCGCCGGCGATCTGTCGGGTCTGCGCGAGAAAATTTCCTACCTCCAGGAGCTCGGTGTCACCTATCTGCATCTGATGCCGCTCTATCGGACACCCGACGGGGATGATGATGGCGGTTATGCCGTCAGCAGTTACCGGGAGGTCGATCCCGGGATCGGGACCATGGATGACTTGAGGGAACTGGCCGGGGAGCTGAGGCAGCACGGTATCAGCCTGGTGCTCGACTTCGTCTTCAATCACACCTCCGATGAGCACGAATGGGCGGTGCGGGCGCGGGAGGGGGACGAGATCTGCCAGGGGTATTACCTGATGTTCGACTCACGGCAGGAGCCCGATGAGTACGAGCGCCATCTGCGCTCCATCTTTCCGGATGAACATCCCGGTTGTTTCAGCTACCTCACCCGCGTCAAGAAATGGGTCTGGACCACCTTCCACACCTATCAGTGGGATCTGAACTACCGGAACCCCGAGGTCTTCAACGCGATGGTGGAGGAAATGCTCTTCCTCGCCAATGTGGGGGTGGAAGTGTTGCGGATGGATGCCGTGCCCTTCATCTGGAAACAGAAGGGCACCAATTGCGAGAATCTCCCGGAGGCTCATCGGGTGATCGAGTCTTTCAACGCCGTGGCGCGCATTGTCTGCCCGAGCATGGTTTTCAAATCCGAGGCCATCGTGGCGCCGGACGACATCCAGAGCTATCTCGGCGCCGACCAGTGCCAGCTTTCCTACAATCCGCTGCTCATGGCCCTGATGTGGGAGAGTCTCGCGACGCGCGACGCGCGACTGCTACGACACTCGATGGCCCATCGTTTCGCCCTCGATCCCGGTTGCGCCTGGGTGAACTACGTGCGCAGCCATGACGATATTGGCTGGGGTTTCGACAATCGAGACGCCGAGAACTTCGGCATCAACCCCCATGATCACCGCCGATTTCTCAACGATTTCTACATTGGCCGTCATCCCTCGAGTTTCGCCGAGGGCGAGGTGTTTCAGGAAAACCCCGCCACCGGCGACGCGCGCGTCTGCGGCACCTGCGCCTCCCTCTGCGGACTGGGAAAGGCCATCGCGGAGGATGACGATCCCGAGATCGAACTGGCCCTGAGCCGCATCCTGCTCCTTCACGGCGTCACTTTCACCATTGGCGGCATTCCCCTGATCTATCTCGGCGACGAGATCGGCATGCTCAACGATCCCTCCTATCGGGATGATCCGGAGAAAGACGGCGACGCGCGCTGGCTGCACCGGCCCGCTTTTGATTGGGAAAAAGCCGCCAAGCGTTCCGATCCCGATACGGTCGAGCACCGTCTGCATACCGGTTTCCTCAAGCTCGCCCGCATGCGTCTGAACAACGAGGCCCTCGCCCGCGGGGAGACCGAGATCGTCGACGCCGGAAACGACCACGTCTTTTCCTGGTTTCGCACCACCCGGGAACAGACGGTTTTCTGTCTGGCCAATTTCAGTGATCAGCCCCAGATCGTCGACGCCGCGCGTCTGCGTCAGTTGGGATTGCGCAAGGCCTTGGTCGATATCGTGGCCGGTCAGACCGTCGTCGCGGCAAAACGGCTTGAGCTTGAGCCCCTGCAGTTCATGGTCTTGCTGAAGCGCGGACAATGACGCACGACACCATGCCCAGAATCCTCCTCATCGAAGACGACGCCGACAACATCAGTCTGCTCACCCGGCTGCTGGAGCATCATGGCTATGAGATGTCGGTCGCCGACCACGCCCGGGCGGGTCTGGAGAAAGCCCGTGCCGAGAGGCCCCATCTCATTCTCATGGATCTGGAATTGCCCGAGGGACCCGATGGACAGCCCGACCCCAACGCCGGTCTCAACGCCACCCGCTCTCTGAAAGCCGATGCCGCCACCGCCGCCATCCCGGTGATCGCCCTCACCGCCCACACCATGGCCCAGCACCGGGAACGAATCGCGGCGGCAGGGTGCGACGACTTTCAGGAGAAGCCGATCTTCCCCTTCCAGAGTCTGCTCGACAAGATTAGTCGACATCTCGGCGGCGGCCTTTGACCGGTCGCTCATTCGGCGATGAGCCGTTCCCGGAAAGCGCGCACCTCCAGGGCGTCGTCGAGCTTTTGTTCGGCGGTGTAGCGATCCTGCAAATCGGCGAGGGCGCGTTGATATTTCTCCAGCAGTTCCGCCTCCGCGTCGCGCCGGGCGGTCTCGTATTCTCCGGACTTCTGACGATAGGTGACCCGCAGCGCTCGCAATCCCTCCACCAGACCGGGATCGTCCGACTCGGGCAGCGGCTCGCCCGAGCGCACCCGGTCTGACTCGTCCCGCCAGGCCAGCGCCTCCTCCAGATTTTTCCCGGCGGCGGCTTCCGCCTGGCGTTCCTCGAGATGACTCAGGTAATACTGGTTCAACTGGGTGATCGACGCTTCCCAGGGGCCGGTGACCTGTTCGTGATAGGCGATCTCGAATTTCTGCCGCAAGTCCGCGATGGCGATCCCGGCTTCCGTCACCGAAGGCTCGGGCACCACCGGAGCCGGCTCGTTATCTTCCGCCACCCGGTCGAGACGGAGCGGGGCCTCGCGCCAGAGAAAGACGAGCGATCCGGCGAACTCAATGCTTACCTCTGGAGGCAGGCCTCTGAGGAATCCCGGCAATGCCCCGGGACGCCCGTTGGCGCCCAGCACGATGAGCCGGTCGTCCCGCGCCCGGGCCACCAGCGAATCGGCGGTCCCCCGTATCTGGATGATGTCCGCGTCGGCGCGCGTGGCGTCGGGGCCGGCGGATCCCCAACTGATCACCCGGCCATCCCCGAGCAAGGCGTGGGTGCTCCCGAAACTCGCGGTGATCGCGGTGGCGCCGGTCACTCCGGGTGGCTGATCGAGCTGGCCAAAATCATTGGTGCCCCAGTTCACCACCGTCCCGTCCCGTCGCAAGGCGGCGGCGTGCCCGTATCCGGCGGTGATCGCCATCACGTCGGTGAGATCCGCCGGCACCCGGTCCACCCCGGAGCCACCCCAGGCGCGGATTCCGCCGTCGGTGGTCAGGGCCAGGGAAAAATCGCGACCCGCGGCGATGGCCGCGACATGGCCGAGATCCTTGGGTATGGCGCACTGGCCGGCGGAGTCGTCACCCCAGGCGCGCACCGTGCCGTCCGGCAACAACGCGAGCGCGTGGTATGCCCCCGCCGCCACCTCCACGGCGAGGGACGCGTCGGCGGGCGCGTCGAGTTGCCCCCGGGAGTTGTCCCCCCAGGCGACCAGTTTCCCATTCACCTGCACCGCGATGGCGAAGCGGCGCTCGTTGTCGATCATCGGCGGGCTTTGACCGATGGCCAACCGGGCAATGGGCAGCAGGTTTCGCGGCAGGTCGGCGAGGGGGCCGGCCTGATCCAGGCTGTCGCCCGCGCGGTTCACCACCGTGAGGTTGGCGGCGTTCCTTCGGCTCAGTTCGCTGGCCTTGCGTCCGAGCTTGTCGCGAAACGCGGAGAAATTGCCGGGCCGCTCCGGGTTCTCCGCGGTGGGAGCTTTGCGGGCGAAATCCCGCGGCGGAGGCGAGTCGCCCGCGGGCGGGGCGGGTTCCTCGACGCTTTCAGGCTTCGGGGTTTCCCGCGTCCGCTCGACCGCCGCCGTCACCATGGCGCGTCGTTCCTGTCTGTGGTCTCGGTTGATATAGGCGAGTGCCAAGCCAGCGATCACCGACGCTCCCACCAGTGACGACACGATGGCGATCACCCCGCGCTTTCCACTGGAGGACGGGCGAGGTCTTGCCGCGCGCGGCGTCGGCGCGGTCGATGGAACGGCGCGTATCTCCGTGAGGCGGTCGGAAATGTCCGAGGCCCGTTGGAATCTTGACTCCGGCTCGCTCTGCATCGCCCGCAACACCACCTGATCGAGGCGAGGATCCAGCTCCGCGTCAGATTCGGACGGCATCGGAAAGGCGCCGCGCGGCAGCCTGCCGGTGAGCATCTGATACATCACCACGCCAAGCGAGTAGATGTCCGATCGCCAATCTACCTCGTGCCCGCCGTCGAGTTGTTCGGGCGCGGCGTAGTCCGGCGTGCCCATGGACAGGTCCGCTTTTGTGAGCGCCGTTTCCGGGTGGTCTCCGGTCAGCTTGGCGAGGCCGAAGTCGGCGATCTTTACCCGGCCCTCGACATCGATGAGAATGTTGGCCGGCTTGATGTCGCGGTGGATGATGCCGCGGTCGTGCGCGTACTGGATGGCGTCGCAGACCTGCGGGATCCAGCCGTAGAAGTGATCGAGCGTCAGTTGTCCGCCGCCAATGAGTTGATGGAGATCGGCGCCCTCGATGTATTCCATCACGAAGTAGAGCTGACCGTCGGCCGTTTCCCCGAAGTCGTAGACCGACACGATGTGGGGGTGGCTGAGCTGCGCCATCGACTGGGCCTCGCGCTCGAAGCGTTCCGCGAAACCGAGTTCGTCGTCGGGAATCGGCGGCAGGATCTTGATGGCGACGAAGCGATTGAGCTTCGGCTGGCGCGCCTTGTAGACCGCGCCCATGCCGCCGACGCCGATCAGTTTCACGAACTCGTACTGCGGCAGCGCCGCGTTCATGGCTTCCACCGTGGGCGGGACGAATCGGTGACCGCTCGGGGAAGGCGAAGCGGGACCGGGCGTCTCGGGACGCGATGGGGATTCGTCGCTCACCAGGGAAAAAACTTCGGGCATTATCGCATGATCAAACCCGAAGTCATGCCGCGAGTTACGGTCGATCAGCCACCTCGGCGACCTGCCCGACCGGTCGCGCCTCGGTCTTGAGCGCTTCCTGATAGTCCTGGCAGAGCTTCGACATCGACTCGATGAGGGCGGCGTGTTCCGCGTTCCCGTGCAGGCTTTCTCTTTCGCCGATGTCGGTCGTGAGCCGATAGAGGCGCGCGTGGGAATACTCGACCATACCTTTCTCGGCATTCTCGGGGGCGGGATAGACCTCGCGGTATTTACCCGGCATCATCAGCTTCCATTCCCCCTGGCGCACCACTCCGGGACTGTGAAAAAACACGTCGCGGGGCGACTTGGGCGCTTCGCCGGACAGGTAGGGCCAGACATCGATGCCGTCGATCTTGCGCTCGGGATCAATCTTGGCTCCCGCCAGTCCTGCGAAGGTCGGCAGGAAATCGATCGTCGAGACGATGTCATCGAGCTGGGAGCCGGCGGGGATCTTCCCCGGCCATCGCATCACGCAGGGAACCCGGTGGCCGCCCTCGTAGCGGGTGAACTTTCCGTCGCGAAGCGGATCAGCCTTGCCCCCGTGCGCGCCCATGCTGAGCCAGGGACCGTTGTCGGAGGTGAAGATCACCAGCGTCCGGTAGTCGAGGTCCGCTTCCGCGATCACCTCCAGGATCTGGCCCACGCTCCAGTCGAGTTCCTCGATGACATCTCCATAGAGCCCATATTTTGCCGATCCCGAGAAGGGCTCGCTCACGAACAACGGGATGTGCGGCATGGTGTGCGGCAGGTAGAGAAAAAACGGATCATCCCGATGCTGACGAATGAACTGGATGGCGCGCTCGGTGTAGCGGCGGGTGAGGTAGCGCTGGTCGGGACTGGTCTCGATGATTTCCTCGTCCTCCAGCAACGGGATGGGCGGAAAGTCCGCCTTGAAGTCCTTCGGTTTGCCCTCCCACCAACCCATGTCGTTGGAATAGGGAATCCCGAAATACTCGTCGAATCCCTGTTTCGTGGGTAGGAAATCCGGGTGATCCCCGAGGTGCCACTTCCCGACGCAGGCGGTGGCGTAGCCCTTCGTCTTGAGAACTTCCGCGATGGTGATCTCGTCCGGGTGCAGGCCCTCGGTTCCCGGCCCCGCAGGATGATCGTCCGTGGCCCGGGTGGGAAAGAAGACGCCCTTCACCCCGACGCGGTCCGGATAGCAACCCGTCAGCAACGCCGCCCGCGAGGCCGAGCAGACCGAGGCGGGCACGTAGAAGCTGGTCAGTTTCGCGCCTTCGCGGGCGATGCGATCGAGGTTCGGTGTCTCGAAATCCCGCGCCCCGAAACAGCCAAGATCCGCGTAGCCCAGGTCGTCGGCGAAGATGAGGATGATGTTGGGCGGACGGTCGGCGTCGGCGTGACTCAACAGGGTCAGATTGACGAGTAAACAGGGTAGGATGAGGCGAATGGCGGGCATGGGGTGGTTGGGAAAGTGGATAGTACAGTCTCGGCCGACTTGTCGAAAAAGGTGAGCTGATACGGTTACTCTAGCCGAGCAAGTTGCCGGAGTGGGAAGCGACGAGCTATTGCTTCTTCTGCGCGTCCGTTTTCTGATTGTTCTTGCCTTGCCGGTCCCACTTCCACGGTTTCACCAGGGCACGCTTCGCCCAGGCTTCCCAGTCGGCGGCGAGTTCCGCCACGAGCGTGGGTTTCGCGGCGGCGAGATCGTGCATCTCGGTGCGGTCTTTCGCCATGTCGTAGAGTTCCCAGTCGCCCCGGGCGCCGCGCGCCACCAGCTTCCAGTCGCCCTTGCGAAGAGCCCGGTTGCCCTCGTGTTCCCAGTAGATCGGGTTTTCGCGCCCGAGTGATTCGCCGGCGAAAGCGGGTGCCAGGGAGACGCCTTCCAATGGGTGAATCGTTTCGCCATTGACTTGCTCAGGATAGTCGGCACCTGACAGATCGACGGCGGTGGCCATGAGGTCGATGAGGTGGGCCGGTTGGGATTCCAGCTGGTTGCGGCGCGACTCGGGAATGCCGGCGGGCCAGTGGGCGATGAGGGGGGTGGAGATCCCGCCCTCGTGGACGTAGTGCTTGTAGAGCCGGTAGGGCGTGTTGGAAACGTTGGCCCATTCCTCGCCGTAGCCGACGTCGGTGTCGGCGGCGCCGGGCATGACCCCGCGACCGTCGCGAACCGGATAGCCGTCGCGCGTCTGCTTGGGGCGCATGTCGGGCTGGAGAAAATCGTCCGCCAACGGCGGCAGGGTCGGCTTTTCCGGGCTGGGGCCGTCGCCCTCCTGCTGGCGTCCGTAGTTCTCGGCGCAGCCGCCGTTGTCCTGGAGAAATAGGATGAGCGTGTTGTCGAGTTCGCCGGATTCTTTCAGGGTGTCGACGAGGCGTCCGATCGCGCGATCCATGGAGAAGATCATGGCGGCGTAGACTTCCATGCAACGCGCCTGCCAGGCCTTGTCGGTTTCCTTTTCCCAGTCGCCGACCAGGGGCGCGGGATCCCAGGCGGGATCGATGAGGCCGAGTTGCTTCAGCTTTTCGATGCGAGCCTGCTGGACGGGGCGATAGCCGTCGTCGTACCGGCCCTTGAACTTCGCGATGTCCTCCTCCAGCGCGTGCATCGGCCAGTGCGCGGCGGTGAAGGCGACGTAGACAAAAAAGGGATCGTCCTCGCGTCTGGCGTCATGCTCGCGGATGAAACGCGCCGCGTGGTCGGCGATGGCATCGGTGTAGTAGTACTGCTCCGGTTGGTATTCCGGATCGGCGTAGGGGGAAACGTAGGTGTTGTCGCGGGTCAGGGTGTTGGGATCATAAAACGAACCCGCCCCGTGGATGGTGCCGTAGAAACGCTCGAACCCGCGCTGCAGCGGCCAGGTGTGCTTGGGTCCTTCCGGCCTGATGTCCTTGGCGACGTGCCACTTCCCGGCCAGGTAGGTGCCGTAGCCGGCGGGCTTGAGGATCTCGGCGATGGTGCGGCATTGGCGATTGAGGTTGCCCTGGTAGCCGGGTAGGCCGTCGTAGCCCATCATGTGCCCGATCCCGGCCTGGTGCGGGTAGAGCCCGGTCAGGAGGCTGGCGCGGGTGGGGCAGCAGCGGCCGGTGTTGTAGAACTGGGTGAAGCGCAGCCCGTTCTCCGCGAGGCGATCGAGATTCGGCGTGGGAATCTCGCCGCCGTAGCACCCGATGTCCGACCAGCCCATGTCGTCGGACATGATGAGGACGATGTTGGGACGAGGCGGGGCAGCGTGGAGCGCGGGGTTCGGAGCGTGCAGCCAGAGGCAGGCCGTGAAGAGAGTGAGAACGAGGCGGAGTTTCATGGGGTGATTACCATTTCGGAAGAGGAGAGATCGGGAGGTCGGCGCGGATGAGTTCGATGCCGTTGAGTTCGGAGCGGGGGGACGTTTCGACCGCCAACTTACCATCTTCGGCAATGATGGCCTCGGTCTCGATGGTGTCGAATCGGTCGGATTCGACTTGGCGGTCTTTGAATTGCGGAGAAGTGAGTTTGCCGCCCCGAAAGGTGAGCCTTACACGATATTCGCCCGGCGCGAGGCCGCCGACGGTGACTTTCCGAATTCCCCGGACTCCCGAGCCCGCCACCCAGGGCCAACCGGTGCCGCCTTTCCCGAGAAAGAGCGAATGTTGGTAGAAGGTTTTCAGTTCCTCGAGCGGAGGCTCGGTAGTCACGGAAATCGCCGGGGAAGGTCCGCCGACGTTGGGAATATCGAGCCAGAGGGTGCCGTCCTCCGTCTTGCGATCGCCGGGCGCGCCGAAGTTCAGGCCGATGCGCTGGATCTTTCCGTCGAGGGCTTCGGCGGGTAGGGCACCCCACGAAGCCCATTGCTCGAAGGTCTCCGGCATGCTGACCAGCGCGAGCGACATCGGCAGGGGGTAGGCGCAGGTGCAGCCCTCGTAGAAGAAGGGGAGATTGAGAATGCCGTTCGCGGGGATGATGCTGTTGGTGCAGCCGCTGCGGGGGCCGCTGATGTTGATGGTGCCGCTTTCGATCCGCTTGTCATAGAAGGCCGGAGTGCCGGAGCGCATCGAGTAGAGCAGGCCGTAATCGACCCCGCCGTCGCAGCCGTAGCTTTTCGGAAAGGCGCGCGGCTCGATTTCGCCGGTCAACGGATTGGTCCGCTCGCCGGCGCGGGGCGCCTCGGGTTTCCAGTCGTCCTTCTGCCGTGGCGGACGATACTGCGCGGGCTGGATGATCTGCTTGTCGACCTCGGAAAAACTCTGGCGAAGCTCGGGGATTTCCTCCTTGGCAAACTGTCGCCCGGTGTAGACGTCGGTGAATTCGGTGTCGAGGAGCCGATAATCGATCTTGCCTTCACGGGTGGAAGAATCGGTCCAGTCCTTCGGGTTCGAGATCATGACGCCGTCGATGAACTTCGGCTGCGGCGAGCGCTTGAAGTGAGTGACCGCGTCGCCGAACCAGAGCAGCCCGAGCGGGGCTTTCACGAGTTGGTCCTCGCTCGGCGCCCAGTCCCCGGTGTAGTTGGTGGAACCTTCGAGCGCGCCTTCACGGGTGACGACGGTCCAGTCATCGAGAGTTCTTTTGAGAAAACGAGTGCCTTCCGAATCGGGATCGAGAGACAGGTCGCGTCCGATCATCATTCCCCCGAAAGGTCGCAGGGTTTCGGCATAACGAGAGACAAGAGCCGAGTCTCGGGCGAAGCTTCCATCGACTACGATCAGGCTGGCGCAGTAGGAAGGCAGCGTGATCGTTGCGGGATCGGCGGCCATCAGGTGAGCGCTCGAGCCGACCCAACCCTGTTGCCTCAGCGACTCAACCCTGTCAGGTCGCTCGTCGATGGCGACGATCTTCCGATCGGGATTCCCGCGAAGCGCGGCGAGCCGTTCCGGATGATCCAAACCCAGGATAATGGTCAGACCGTGCCCAGGCAGTTGGTCGAGGGCGGGAAGGTCGGACTCGACATCCGCGGCGGGCGGTGTGCCGAGGTCGTGGCGGATGGTCTCGCCTTCGCTGCTCGCGCCGAGGCAGTGAAGTGATCCCGACTCGGTGATGACGAACAGTTTTCCGTCGCCCGCGACCATTGAGCTGACTTTCTCCTCCACACCGGGCAACCCCTCGGCGAATTTCCATTCCCGGTCCCGAGCGCGCAGCGTGGTTCGAATTTCCGGCAGACCCTCGTTCCGCATCTTGTCCTCGTGCGGCTTGGCGTTGACGTCCTCGTCGAAGAGCAGACCGCGGCGTTTCAGTTTCAGGGCCTCCTTTTCCGAAGGGGTGGAGGCAAACCAGCCGCCGGGCAGGCGCCCGGGAGCGGGCAGTTCGAATTCCTTCAGCTCTCCCGTCTCCAGATCGAAGCGCGCCGGGTAGGCCTGGCTGCTGGGAACCACGAGGTCCTCGCCTTCGATCAGCAGGTAGCCTTGCGGGGCGAGCCCGCCGTAGGCCTCCGCGTTGTGCGGGTGCACCTGGTAGCGATAGGCGGCGCGGTCGTTGCGCCAGATCGTTTCCCCGGTGGCGGCGTCGACGCAGAAGACGAAGGTGCCCTCCAGCGGCCAGACGCCGGCGGCGAAATAGACGCGGTCGTTGTGCAGGACCGGGCCGCCCCGGATCGGCCAGACGGAGATGAGTCGTCCGTTGCCGAGCACCATGCGCTCCGAGGGAACGGCGCGCTTTTTCCAAACCAGGGAACCGTCCGAGGCTTTCACGCAATAGACGCAGCCGTCGTCGGAACCGAATAGGACGCGGCCTTGTCCAGCCACGGGCGCGAAGCGAACGGGCCCGTTGGTGAAAAACTTCCAGCGTTCCTCGCCGGTTTCGGTATCGAAGGCGGTGACGCTGTCCTCGGAGTTCGAAGCGAGGAACACGCGTTTCCCGAGCACGATGGGTTCGGGCGCGGCGTCGAACTGGAGGCGGATATCGCGGTAGGCGGGCTCGGAAGGGGGCAGTTGGCGCGTCCAGAGCAGGTCGAGTTTTTCCGGAAGCACCTCGTTCGAGGTCGCGGTGCGGCCGGGATCGTGACGCCACATCGGCCAGTCGGCGGCTTGCGCGGAAAGGGAGGAAACGATGAGGAAAAGGACGGGAAACCAGAGGCGAGGGCCAGGCATGTCGGAACCCTAGCGGAGAACGCGCGGCGAGGGAATCCCGCAGCGCTCCCTCAATCGCGGGCTTTGCAAGGTGGAGGCGAAATGCCAGACTCTTCCCGTGTTCAGCCTCCGTTTTCGTCGCTTCCTGTTGTCGGTTTCGCTCGCGCTACTCGTGGGAACCGGCGTGGCTCTGGCCTGCCAGGTGCCGGTGTTCCGATTCGCGCTCGAGCGCTGGGAGGCCGATCCCTACCAGGTGACCGTGTTCCCCGGTCCCTCGGGAACGTTTTCCGAAACCGAACAGGCCGCCATCGCCTACCTGGAGAGCCAGGAACCCGACCGCCTGAATCCGGCCACCAGCGGGGTTTCCGCCAATCTCGATCTTGAGATCACCGAGGCACCCGCCGAGGGCGCCGCCACCGCGAAGTTGCGGGTCACCTATCCGCGGCGAATTCGCGGCTACGATATGAAACCGATCTGGGAAGGGGAACTGACCTTGGAGAACGCCCGTCGGTTGATCGATTCCCCGGCGCGACGGGAACTGGCCAAGCGACTGCTTTCCGGCGAGTCGGCTGTCTGGCTAGTGGTGGAAGGCGCCGACGCGGCGGCCAACGATGCCGCCGTCGCCACGCTGGAAGAGGCGATCGGCAAGGCGAAGGAGACCCTGCGCATTCCCGATGGCGTCATGACCCGGCAGGAGGCCGAGTCGGCCGAGAATTTCGCGGCGGTCAACGCCGACGACATCCTTCGCTCCCACGTGCCGCTGAAAATCGACTTCTCCGTGCTGCGAATTTCCCGCGACGATCCGGCCGAGGCGCTCTTCCTGCCCATGGTGTTGAACATCGAGGATGATCTCGGGCAATTCGCGAAAGACACGATGGTCTTTCCCGTCTTCGGTCGCGGCCGCCTGCTGGAGCCGATCATCGAGCGCGGCATCCACATCGACAACATCATGGAATACGGCGCCTACATCTGCGGCGCCTGTTCCTGCGAGGTGAAGGACCAGAATCCCGGGCTCGACCTGCTGGTGGCGGCTGATTGGGAGACCGCCCTCCACGGCAGCGAGGTCGTTATCGACAAGGTGCTGCCCCCGCTGGAAGGAACCGGCATCCTGGCGCAGGCAGCGGCCCCGACACCGGCCGCCGGCGAAGCCACGACGGAAACGAATCCGGAACCAATGTCCGAATCGGCGGCGGAGGAAATGGTCGAAGCGAAAACGGTGGTTCCCACGACCTTGATCCTCGGCCTGGCGGGAATCCTCGTCGTCATTCTCGGCTTCGGCACCTTTCTCATCCTCCGGCGTCAATCCCCATGACTCTCCACCGGCTCATCCTCCGCGAAATCCGGCACCGCAAGGTCAACTTCGCCCTCTCCGTGCTCGGAGCGGCGGTGGCGGTGGCGGCGGTGCTGTCCATGGTCGGCGCGCTGCGTGCCTACGACCGCGAAACCGAGGCGGTCATCGACGAGATGGAGGTAGCCACCAAGGCCGAGATGACGAAACTGGAGGACGAGATCCGCAAGTCGATGAAGGGACTCGGATTCAACCTCTTCATCTTTCCCGAGGGCCAGGACCTGAGCGAAGTCTACGCCGAGGGATTCGCCTCCAAGACGATGCCGGAGGAATACGTGACCAGGCTGGCCGAGAGCGGTGTCGTCACCGTGAACCATCTCCTGCCGAGCCTGACCAAGAAACTGGAATGGCCGGAGCGGAAGCGAACCGTGATTCTCATCGGGGTGCGCGGAGAGGTGCCGATCGCCCATCGCAGTCCCAAGGCGCCGCTCATCGATCCCGTGGAGCCTGGTCACTTGGTGATGGGCTACGAGCTGCATCGGAGTCTCGGCCTGAAGAAGGGTGACAAGGTCACTTTCATGGAACGCGAGTTCATCATCGACGACACCTACGAGGCGCGGGGATCGAAGGACGACATCACCCTCTGGATGAACCTCGGCGAGTGCCAGGAAATGCTCGGGATGAAGGGACAGATCAACGCCATTCAGGCGCTGGAGTGCAACTGCGCGACCGTCGATCGCCTCGGAGAAATTCGCGCCGAGTTGGGGGAGATCCTGCCGCGCACCCAGATCATCGAGACCCAGAGCACCGCACTGGCTCGCGCCGAAGCCCGCAACCAGGCGGCCGCCACCTCGCGAGCCCAGATCGAGGCGAAGAAGGAACAGCGCGCCCGCCTTCGGGCGGAGCGGGAAAAGCTCGCCGGTTGGCTGCTCCCGGTGGCGACGCTGGTGTCGATGATCTGGATCGGCCTGCTCGCCTTCATCAATGTGCGCGAGCGGCTGCCCGAGATCGGGATCCTGCGGGCCATCGGGGTGAGGGGACGCACCATTCTCGGCGCCTTTCTCGGGCGCGCGGTGCTGGCGGGTGTCGTCGGCGGCGTGATCGGCGTCTTCATTGCCAAAGTGGTCAAACTGCCCTCGGTCGATTCGGGACCGATCATCGAAAGCGGCGAGTGGATCGCGGCGATCGTCGCGGCCCCCTTGCTGGCCGCCCTCGCCGCGTGGTTGCCCTCGCTGGCGGCCGCCCAGCGAGATCCCGCCGAGGTGTTGCGGCATGACTGAAATCGAAGCGCGGGACTCTTCTGCCTCCCCGAACCTGAGACGAATTTTTCCCTCGATGACGGAATCCAATCCCCACGCCGCCCCGGCGCTCTCCATCGCGAATGTCTCAAAGCGGTACCGAACCCCGGACGGAAACGTCCAGGCCATCGACGACGTTTCCCTTTCCCTGGCGCCGGGGGATTTCGTGGCTCTGCACGGGCCGAGCGGTTGCGGAAAATCGACGCTGCTGCTGATGGCGGGCGGTCTGCTGTCGCCCGACAGCGGCGTGCTGGAAATCGGAGGCGACAATCCCTACGCCCTCGGCCCCGAGGCGCGGGCGGCCTTTCGGGCGAAGAAGGTCGGCTTCGTCTTCCAGCAGTTCCACCTGATCCCGTTTCTCGACGTGTTGGACAATGTGCTCGTCGGTGAACTGGCGGGCACCTCCGCGAATGGCGAGGAGTTTCACGAACGAGCCCGCGAGCTGCTCGAGCGTTTCCAGCTCGGACATCGGCTTCACCATGTGCCTTCGAAACTCAGCATCGGCGAGCAACAGCGCGTGGCCCTCGCCCGGGCCTTCCTGCGTTCACCGAACCTCATCCTCGCCGACGAGCCCACGGGAAATCTCGACGCCGAGAACGCGGCCATTATTCTGGAGCATCTCGGAAGATTCGCGGCTTCGGGCGACGGCGCCGTGCTCATGGTGACGCACGATGATCGCGCCAAAGCTGCCGCGGTTAGGTCGGTCGAGATGCGGGAGGGGCGATTGGTTTGACCCTGTTGGGCAGGGGAGTGAACCCTGTCGGGTTGGGCATCGAGCCTGAAACCGCTTCCCTTCACGTCGCCCACACGATGCCTGTTCTTTCGGTGTCGATTCGATAGTCCGAAAAGTGCCGATCGAAAATCGTCGCTCCGAGGCGCACGGCGCGGGTGATCGGGTCTTCCGGATCGGAATCGACGTCACCCCGGCGATTGCCGATACCCTGGACGACGCCGACGAACTCGCTGTGGGTGTAGCGGGAAAATTCCTGGATCGAGTGGATCACGCCGAGGGTCGCGCCGGGGTAGGTTTCCTCCGAGCTGAGAAGCAGGCCGATGCGTTTTCGCGACATGCCGGCGACGTTGGTCGTGCTGTCGGGGCAGGAGGCGGCGTAATAGCAGAAGGTGCGATCGAAGAAGGTCTTGAGCTGTCCGCTCATGCCATACCAGTAGAGCGGGGTGGCGAAGAGGATGCCGTCGGCGGGCAGGTAGTGCTCGAGGAAAAGTTCGCGGAAACCGTCCTCGATGCGGCACTGGCCTTGGTCGTTGCGACATTGACGACAATCGCGCAGGAAACTGGTGACATGGTCATCCACCTGGAAAATCTCCACCGCGTGCCCGGCCTCGGAGGCGCCGTGATCGGCGGCCTCGGCGAGGCGCATCGAGTTGCCGTCACGGCGGGGGCTGGAACTGAGAATGAGGAGTTTTTTCATGGAAGTCGGGGCGAATGAAGGAGAGGGGGAAAGCCTGTTTCGTGCCACCGGGAGGCCCCGGTCTTCGGAATCGCGCCAGAGCTTTCGCTTGCCGCTGTGCTCCGTCCTTACGAAGATGGAGCCCATGCCTCAGGTGACTTTCAGCTACACGGGACAACTCGCTCAGGCGGCGGGAACTCCGGAGGAGACTCTCGATCTGGCCGACGGCGCGTCGGTGCGCTCTGCGCTCGAGGAATTGGCTTTGCGTTACGATTCGTCATGGCGCGAACTGGTTTTCGACCAGAACGGCGGACTCCGATCAACGCTGCTGGTCGTGCTCGATGGCGTCCAAGTCACCGGCGACAAGGGAGCGATCATCCTCGATGACGCGAAATCCGTGATGCTGATGACACCGATCGCGGGTGGCTGAGAGGACGGCGATGAAGGCACTCACCGATTTCGATCGCGCCACTTACGAGTGGCAACTCGACGTGCCCGGTCTCGGCGAAGCGGGGCAGGCGAAATTGCGGGGAGCGACCGCGTTGATCTCGCGGGCGGGCGGGCTCGGGGGACCGCTGGCCTTTTCCCTGGCCGCGGCAGGCATCGGGAAGCTCGTCATCGCCCATGCCGGCGACCTGCGTCACGACGACCTCAATCGCCAGATCCTGATGCGCCACGAAGGCATCGGTAAGCCCCGGGTCGAGTCGCTGCGGGCCACGCTGGCGGCATTCAATCCACACATCGAAATCGAAGCGATCCCGGAAAACGTGAGCGACGAAAACGCCGCCCGGCTCGTGGAGAAGGCCGATATCGTCTTCGGAGCCGCGCCGCTCTTCGAGGAGCGTTTCGCTCTGAACCGCGAATGCGTACGCCAGGGGAAACCGCTTATTGATGCCGCGATGTTCAGCCTGGAGGGACAGGTGATGACGATTGTTCCCGGGCAGACTCCGTGTCTGGCCTGCCTCTATCCCGAGATCCCGCCCCACTGGAAGCGCCGCTTTCCCGTCATCGGCGCCGTGTCCGCGCTCGCCGCCAACATTGCGGCGATGGAGGGAATCAAGCTGCTCGCCGGCTTCGGTGAAGTCGCCTTGAACCGGATGATTTACTTTGATACGGCTACGATGCGTTTCCAGCAGATTCGCATCCAGCGAAATCCGGACTGCGCCGTTTGCCAAACCATCACTGAAACATGAATCGAGTCCCGCTCTTTCAACTTCTCGGATTGCTTGCCGCCAGTCTCGTCCTCGTTTCCTGCGGCGGCGACGGTGGTGATGGCCGGGAGAATACCCTCGTCATGTTCTGCGCCGCCGGGATGAAACAGCCGGTCACCGCCATCGCCGAGCAGTACGAAAAGGAGACCGGGATCAAGATCCAGCTCCAGTTCGCCGGTTCGGGCACCTTGCTTTCCAGCCTCGAGGTGGCGCCGGGCGACATCTACCTCGCGGCCGATTCCAGCTATACCGATCTCGCCAAGGAGAAAGGGCTGGTCGCGGAAACGATGCTGGTCGCCTACATGCGCGGCGGCTTTGGAGTGCCGAAGGGAAATCCGAAGGGGCTCGCGAAGCTCGCCGATGTGAAGCGCGACGATCTCCGGATCGGGATCGGCAATCCGGACGCGGCCTCGATCGGCAAGTTCACCCAGAAGGTGCTCAGCGAAGAGGGTCTCTGGGAGGGATTCGAGCCGGAGGTCCAGTTTCCCACCGTCAACGAACTGGCCAACGCCATCAAGCTCGGCACGGTGGACGCGGCCATTCTCTGGGACGCCGTGGCCCACCAGTATCCCGAGATCGATTTCGTGAACCTGCCGGAATTCGACCGGAGAAAGAAGGACATCACCGTCGGCGTACTGACGAAATCAAATCAGCCGACAGAGGCGCTGAAATTCTGCCGCTACCTGACAGCCCACGACAAGGGGCTGCCCCTTTTCGAAAAGGACGGCTACGAGATCATCGCGGGCGACCAATGGGCCGAGCATCCGGAGATCCAGCTTTTTAGCGGCGCCATGCTGCGACCGGCGATCGAGGAGACAATCGCGAAATTCGAGGAACGCGAGGGCGTGACGATCACGCCGATCTTCAACGGCTGCGGCATCCTCGTGGCCCAGATGAAGGCCGGGGAGACGCCGGACGCCTACTTTTCCTGCGACGTGAAATTTCTCGACATGGTCCAGGAGCGTTTTGGTGAATCCACCGTGGTCACCGCGAATGAAATGGTGATCCTGGCGGAAAAGGGAAATCCCAAGGGAATCACAACGCTCGATGATCTGGCCAAGCCGGGCATGCGGCTCGGATTGGCGCATCCGGAGAAATCCGCCCTCGGTTTCCTCACCAAATACCTGCTCGACGAAGAGGGGCTCTACGACAAGATCGTCGCGTCCGGAAACCTGAAACTCGACTCGCCGACCGGCGACTTTCTGGTCAATCAGCTCAAGGCGGGATCGCTCGACGCGGTCATCGTGTATCGGAGCAACGCCATGGCGGTCTCCTCGACGGGGGAAGACTTCGACATCCTCGACATTGACCGCCCCCACGCCATCGCCACCCAGCCATTCGCGGTGGCGAAGGAGTCTCGTTACCCGCGTCTCCTGACCCGTTTTCTGGAAGCCTGCGTGTCCGAGACCGGGAAGGAGCGCTTCCTCAGATACGGATTCCGTTGGGAGCTGGAGACTTCCGAAACCAGGCCGTGAGAAGACATTCGCTTCATCAGGGCGGGACCGACCTGCTGTTCTTTGCCGCCCTGGTTTCCCTCGGCGGAGTCTACCTGTTGCTGATCATCGGTCTGCTCGTCGCCGATGTTTTCTACGCCGGCACCCACGTCTCGGGCCGGGAGTTCATCGACCTGCTAGCGAACGAGAACATTCGCTACTCGATCTGGCTTACCCTGATCAGCTGCACCATTTCGGCGCTGCTGTCGATCGTGGTCGCGGTACCGGCCGGGTATCTGTTGTCGCGATACGCGTTTCGAGGCAAGACGCTCGTCGACGCGGTGCTCGACATTCCCATCGTGCTGCCCCCGCTGGTCGTCGGATTGAGCCTGCTCATTCTCTTCAACAAGATGCCGCCGGAGTCGTGGGGACTCGGCAGTTTCGAAGACATCATTCGGCGCGTGTTTGGGGAAAAGGCGGGGGTGACCTACAAGATTCCCGCCGTCATCATCGCCCAGTTCGCGGTTTCCTGCGCCTTCGCGGTGCGGACCATGCGCAACACTTTCGACCAGATCTCGCCCCGCACCGAACAGGTGGCGCGGACGCTCGGCTGCTCGCGGGCGCGGGCCTTTTTCTCTGTGGTGGTGCCCGAGTCGTGGCGCGGTATCTCCACCGCGGGCACGTTGGCGTGGACGCGGGCGATGGGGGAATTCGGTCCCATCCTCGTCTTCGCCAGCACCATCCGGGGGCGCACCGAAGTGCTGTCGAGCACTGTCTTTCTCGAGATCAGCATCGGCAATCTCGAGGGCGCGGTGATGGTGTCCCTGCTGATGGTGACCATCGCCATCGTCGTTCTCGTTGCCGTGCGCGCCTGGGACAGGAACCAGCAACACCGCATCCTGATCTGAACCACCAATGAACTCGGATCGACAAAGGAGGCATGATCGGAAGGCGAAACGACCTAACCCTGTTGAATGGCGGGCCGGACAGGGTTGAATGCACGGGGTCTCTCATCTTGCTACCATGATTACCGTCCAAAACCTCGCTGTGCGCGCCGGCGACTTCCGGCTCGAGGGGATCTCGTTCGAGATTCCGGCGGGTGGCTATGGGGTGTTGATGGGGAAGACTGGGTGCGGAAAAACCACGGTGCTGGAGGCGATCTGCGGGCTGAAGCAGGTGACGAGTGGGACGATTCGGCTGGGTGATCGGGAGGTGACGTGGCTCCCTCCGAGTCGGCGGGGTATCGGCTTCGTGCCGCAGGACGGAA
Source organism: uncultured Verrucomicrobiales bacterium (assembly GCA_964439145.1). Classification (GTDB taxonomy): domain Bacteria; phylum Verrucomicrobiota; class Verrucomicrobiia; order Verrucomicrobiales; family DEV007; genus JAEUHH01. The sequence goes on along the minus strand of CAYTNL010000014.1, from coordinate 9,588 downwards.
CCCTGTTTTCGACGATGACGGTGCGACAGCATCTCGCCTTCGGGCCGAAGGTGAGCGGCTGGGCGAAGACGGACATCGAGCATAGGGTCAACGAGTTGGCCGGGGAGCTGGGCATTTCCCATCTCCTGAAGCGGAAACCTTTCGGACTCAGCGGAGGAGAACGTCAGCGGGTGTCGCTGGGACGGGCGCTGGCGGTGAAGCCGCGGGTGATCTGCCTCGATGAACCGCTCAGCGCGCTCGATGACGACACACACGCGGAGATGACGGCATTGATCAAGCGCCTGGTTACCGAAAACGGCATCACCGCTCTCCACATCACCCACAGCCGCCTGGAAGCGGAGGCCATCGCGGATCGAATCTTCTTTCTCGAGCACGGAAAGCTGCGAATGTTGGGCGAGGCATGACGAAACACTTTTGGTTCAAAGCGGTCATCTGCGTGCTGGTGATCGAACTACTCGGAGGATTGGGCGGCATCATCACCAGCACTTCGGTGAGGGATTGGTACCCCATGCTCCAGAAACCGCCGGGGACGCCTCCGAACTGGGTTTTCGCCCCGGTGTGGACCACGCTGTTCGCCCTGATGGGCATTGCCCTCGCGCGGGTGTGGCATCGCGGGAATGCGGGGCCCGAAAGGCGACGCGCCGTCACCTGGTTCGTCATTCAGATGATCCTCAACGTCGTCTGGACTCCGGTGTTTTTCGGACTGCATTGGCTCGGGGTGGCATTGGTGGTGATCGTGGCACTGTGGATGACGATCCTCATGACGATCCGCGCCTTTGCCGCGGTGGATCGTCCGTCCTCCCGGCTGCTGGCGCCCTACCTCGCCTGGGTGAGCTACGCGACCTACCTGAATGCCGGCAACTGGTGGCTGAACCGATGACACGCGCCGGGAATTTTGTGGTCGAGCTGAGGACCACCGTCGCCGGAGAGGCGGATCCCGGGCGTGCCGCCGAAATGCGGGCCTACATGAAGGACCGCTTCCCTTTCTACGGCATCGGGACCGAGCCGAGAAGGAGATTGCTCCGTTCTTTCGTGGAGGATAGGGGAGGCTGGCCGGAGGTTGAGATGGCGATAGTGTTGTGCAAACAGCTCTGGGACGAGCCCGAGCGGGAGCTGCACTACTGCGGACAGGAACTTTTGGAAAAGCGCGCGCGACATCTGACGGTCGAGGATCTTCCCTTGATCGAGCACCTGGTGATCCGGCAGTCGTGGTGGGATACCGTCGATGTCCTGGCGACGAAGTTGGCCGGGGAGATTCTGAGGCGGGATCGCGATCACTTGGCTCGCGCGACGACGCGTTGGCTGGAGTCGGAGAATTTCTGGCTTCAGCGCACGGCCATTCTTTGCCAGTTGAAATGGAAAGACGACACCGACCGCGCGGTCCTGTCGCTGGCCATTGAGCGGACGCGCGACTCGTCCGAGTTTTTCCTGCGCAAGGCGATTGGGTGGGCGTTGCGGGAATACGCGAAGACTGATCCGGAATGGGTGCGCGATTTTGTCGGTCGGACCGAACTAAGCCCGCTGAGTCGTCGCGAGGCGTTGAAGCATCTTTGAGGCTGGACCGGGAGTGCGGGCGTCTCGCCCGACGCGGAGTCCGTGCCCTGCTGCTACGGAACGGGCGAGACGCCCGCGCTCCCGGTGGCAGGCGCCGACGTTACCGGCACGAAACGTCCGCGGGCCTCGGCTCGAAGCCGGTGCAGATCTTCGGCCCGTGTTCGGGACAGCGGCACTGTCTGCCGGATCTCATGCAGCAGTAGATCCGTGGTGAGAGGCTGGCGCTGGTAGAGTGTCTCGTAGAGCGCGGCGATGACGGCTTGCTCGATTTCAGCACCGGAAAATCCCTAGGTGGCGGCAACGAGTTCAGCGAGATCGAAGGCCTGGACTTGCTGTTTCCGGCGTTGGAGATGGATGCGGAGGATGTGGTGTCGCTCGTTCGTATTCGGCAGGTCAATGAAGAAGATCTCGTCGAATCTGCCCTTGCGGAGAAACTCGGGCGGCAAGGCGAAGAGGTCGTTGGAGGTGCCGACCACGAAGACGGCGGCGGATTTTTCCTGCAGCCAGGTCAGGAATCCGCCGAGGAGACGACGACTGGTGCCGCCGTCGGTGCTTTCTCCTCCCGCGCCCCCGCCGAAGGCCTTTTCAATTTCGTCGATCCAGAGCACCGCCGGCGCCAGTGATTCGGCCAGCCGGGTGGCTTGGCGGAAATTTCGCTCGGATTCCCCGATGTATTTGTTGTAGAGGCGCCCCGCGTCGAGCTTGAGCAGAGGCACTCCCCAGTCCCGCGCGATGAGCTTGGCGGCGAGGGATTTTCCACAACCTTGCACGCCGGTCAGGAGCACGCCCTTGGGCGGGTCGAGATTCAGCGCCCTGGCCTCGTCCGAAAATCCCACCGCCGCCCGGTGCAGCCAGCGTTTCAGATTGTCGAAGCCGCCCAACTCGGGGAGATCGTCACCGGGCGGAAAATACTCCAGCACACTGTCCTCGCGGATCTGCTTCGCCTTGTCCCCGAGAATGCGGCGGCAGTCGGCGAGATCGATCACGCCGTCGTTCAGCGCGGCCCTCGCGATGGCCTGACGCGCCTGGTGCAGGGTCATGCCGTTGAGGCTCTGAAGGAGCTGTTCGCGGGTCTGATCATCGAGTTCGCCGACGATCTGGTGCCGGTTCTGAAGCGAGCGCACGGTGAGCGAAATCTCGGCCATCAGTTCCTCGCGCGTCGGCATGCGGAGATCGAAATGCGCGGCCATCGCGGCGATCTCGGAAGGTAGCTCGACGCCGTGACCCGACACCACCAGGCAGGAGCGGGATTGGAGGAACTGGTGCGCCGCTTCGCGGAACTGGCGCGCCGTCGCCGGATCCTTCAGGAAAGGCGCGATGTCTTTCAGGAAAAAGATCGATTCCCGCCCCAGTTGCTGGAGGTATTGCAGCGCGGCACGCGGGTCCATGGTGGCGCGGTCGAGCGCCCGTCCATCGCCGTCGCGGCAAAGACCCTCGGTGGCCGACCAGGTGAAGACCGGCATCAGCAGCTCGTGCCCGAGATTAACGATCAGGTGGGAGACGCGCTCCTCCTCCAGCGTATCGATCACGACGACCGGATGAAACGACTGGATCAGCAGACTGAGATCGGCGGCGGTGTCGCTCATGTCCAACGAACGGGGAGAAACCGCAACTTTACCCTTCCCGCCCGCGCGAGGCAAGCGGGGCGGGTCCGCAGGGAGAAAACTATGGGTGGGAGGAATCAGATTCCCACCGCCGCGCGCCAGGTCTTGGCCATCAGGGCGTGACCGGCGACACTGGGATGCACGCCGTCGTGGGCCCAATAGGCGGGCTCGGTGCCGGCGGCCACGGCCTCGTCGAATTTCTTCTGAAACGGCACCCAGATGGCGCCGGCTTTCTTGGCGACTTCCTCCGCGAGGGCGCGACGGGTCTCGAACTCGGGAAACCAGTCGTCATTCACCGCGCCACAGCGGAGCACGAAGGGTTCGCAAATGACGAGCGTCACGTCGGGCAGTGCCGCCTTCGTCTTTTCCAACAACGCGATATAGCCGTCGCGGTAGGTCTCGGGCGTTCCGTCATAGCGGCCGTTGAGCTTGTGCCAGAGGTCGTTCACGCCGATGAGGATGCTGAGAATGTTCGGCTTCAGGTCGAGGCAGTCCTTCTGCCAGCGGGTTTCGAGATCCGGCACCTTGTTGCCGGAGATGCCCCGGTTGTAGATCTTCAGGCCCAGTTTCGCGTGATCGGCGAGCAGTCCGCCGGCGATGTGATGCGGGTAGCCGCGTCCGAACATGCGACCGTCGTTGGCGTTGCCTTCGGCGGCCTTGTCACGCCCGGCGTCGGTGATGGAATCGCCCTGGAAAAGGATCACGGCTCCCTCGGACAGGGACGGCGCGGCGGCGCGCGAGGTGGCGGGCGAAAGCGAGAGCGCGGCGGCGGCACCGCCGGTGAGTCCGGCGACGATGGCGTCGCGGCGGGTGACAGGGGAATTGGCGAGGTTCATGGCCGAAAGTCTTTCCGATTTCCCCGCCGCGGGCGAGGGGAAAATTCGCCAGGGGGAACGGAGAGGGGAGTTTTCCTTCCCCATGCCATGATTTCAGAACTCATCTACTGAAACGCATGCCATCTTCTCCAACCAAGCTTCGGGCATTCATCCCGGCTCAAGTCCGTGTAATTGACTTTTCGCTGCCATTCAAGTCGCGCGGAATCGAGTCATTTTTAGGAGATTCGAAAGACCGGATGACGGAGGCATCCCACCGGCTACCCGCTTCGATGCCTCCGGCATAGCGATTCATCCGAGCATCTCATTCAGTCCCGGATCATGGCCACCGAATCGATGACCGATACGCAACGCCAGCGAGAGCCCGCCAACGAGAACAAAGCCGCGGACTTCCGGGCGATCTTTCAAATACCTCCAAAGGGCGTCAGTTTCCGGAACCAGCACGGCGAAATCCCTCTTCGATATTCCGGAGAATCCGCTCCACGAGGGGACGGGCACGTTGAGTTTCCGGGGTGTTCTCGGCATCTAGTATCGCCCATTCCCGCCGAAGTCTGTCCAATCCAAAAGCCTCTGCGACATCGAGCTGCAGTTCGAACCGCGGCCGGGTCAGCGCGGCCCGGATGCGCACGGTATCGTCAGCCTGACGATTGGACCACACCAGGCCGGGATGCTTTTTCCAAACGGGATGGATCTGAGACGGCACGGGGGAGACCTACGTTGTTTGTGTCGGCTCGCAAGATCCTTGACTGATCACTTCAACGTCATCAGATAAGCCATCACATCCGCGAGTTCCTGCGATTTCAGGATCAGACCCATCGGCGGCATCGGCGAGACGGGTGTGGCGGTGTAGGTCTCGGCGAGGACGGCGTTTGGTTCGAGCAGGCTCTGGGAAAGGTAGGCGGCGTCCTTGCGACCGGCGATGCCGTCGAGGGCGGGACCGACCGGGCTGCCTTTGCCGCCGAGCATGTGGCAGTTCACGCAGCCGGCCACGGGATGTTTCCAGAAGATCTCCTCGCCGCGTTTGGGATCGCCGGTGAGGGACGCCTCATCTTCCGCTTCCATCGGGACGAGCTTGACCAGTTTCACATCGTCGAACCAGGCCCTGCCGGTGCTTTGGCCCCAACCTCCGAAAAGGACGTTGAGACTGACTTTGTCGCGTTCTTCGGAATGGAAGATCGTCTCGAGCTCGACCCACTTCGAATCGCGATTCACGGCGTCGGTCTTGATGTCGGTGCCGTGCAGATTGAGCAGCGCGCCGCGGGCGCCACGGACCTTCTCGGTCTTGATCCACGCGCTCAGTTTGTAGTCGAAGCCGGGTTCGAGGGCGAGATCGACGAACCAGCTCGTGTCAGCGCCTTTGTCCGACTCGACCATGAGCGCGTGATTTCCGGAGCGGGCGTCTTCCTTTCCGGCGAGGGTCCATGAGGCTTCGCCATGGTAGTGACGATGGGTCCAATCGGCGGGACCTTCTCCTTCGGTCTGCTCGAAACCGGGATTCGGCACGAGGTTCGGTCCCTCCTTGAACGATCCGGCGGCGCCGTGGATTCGGGTGAGAATCTTCGCGGCCTCGCCGAGCCATTCGTCGCCACGCGTCGCGGGATCGAGGAGCAGGCGTCCGGCCAGGGTCTTGATCTCTGCGGTGGTGGGGAATTCGGCGAGTTTGACGAAAGCCGCGAGGCGAGTGTTGAGATCGGGATCGCTCACGACGCCGGAGCCGAAAAAGAGTTTCGTCGCGATTTCGTCCGAACCGAGCGCGCGGATGGCGTTGCGGCGAAGACGCGGGTCGTTGCTCAACAAGGCCGCCTGATGGGTCGATTCGTCGAGCCTGCCGAGTCCGTGGAGCGTCCAGAGCGCGTGAATCGCGGCGATGTGGCCGTCGTTCGCGGTGACCCGATCCGCGAGCGCGGGAGCCGCCTCGGACCTCCCGCCCTCGACGAGGAGACGCTGCGCGGTAAGGCGCCAGTGCTGCGTGCCCGATCCCAACGCGTTCACCAGAGCCGCGGTGTCGGCTCCGGCGAGAGACTTCACCTCGGGTGCGGCCGCCTTGCTCCAGACAATGCGGTAGATGCGTCCGCGTTGATGATCGCGGAGAGGATTTTCATGAGCGCCACCGACACCGGTTTTCGCCTCGTAGCCGCCCCGATCAAGGCTGGGTGTGGGATTATGCTGGATGATGAAATTCTGCCAGTCGGCGATCCAGACCGCGCCATCGGGACCGACCTCGGCATAAACGGGCGAGGTCCATTCGTCAGTGCTGGCGAGCAGGTTCATCGCGTCGTGGGCGGTGTAGCCGGCCCCATCGGGGCGCACATCCATCAGGGTGACGAGTTTCATGGTCGGCTCCGTGACCATGGCCATGCCCTGGAGGCGCGCGGGGAGATTGTCGGAGTGGATGAAAGCCGAGCCCGCCGCCGCCGTGTAGCCGCCCATCACGTCGACCTGTCGATAGTTGGGAGTGATGGCGTGGGCGAGATCGACGCGATTGATCTTCTTCGCGGTCTGCGCGCGCATGCCCTCCGGCACGATGGTCTGGGGAATGCCGCCGAAAAAGATCGGCGCGCCGTTGGCGGTGCCGCCGAAGTTGTCCCCGGCCTCGTTCTGGCTCTGGGCCCAGGTGTTGTTGGTGAATTGGTGCAGAAACTCGATCTCCGATCCATCGGCCCGAAAGCGGTAGGTGCCCATGCGGAACTCGTGCCGTTTCCCTCCGACCTCCCCGGCGAAGCCCGAGTAGCCGACCGCGCCGTGGAGCCAGTTGTCGTAGCCGTAGTGCAGGTTGCTGGCCTGGGCGTGGGTGTCGCCGATGCCCCACCCCGTCATGATCTCCTCGCGCACGTCGGCGACGTCGTTACCATCCGTGTCCTTCAAAAAGAGAAAGCGCGGCGGTTGCGAGACGATGAGTCCGCCGTTCGCGAAGACGAGCCCGGTGGGAATGTTGAGCCCCTCGGCGAAGACGGTGAACTTGTCCGCCCGGCCATCGCCGTCGGTGTCCTCGCAGATGCGGATACGGTCGCCGCCGACACCGTTCTCGACGACCTCATGCGGATAGTCGGAAGTCTCGGCGAGCCAGCAGCGTCCGCGCTCGTCCCAGGCCATCGCGATGGGTTTTCCGATGTCGGGATCGCTGGCGAAAAGTTCGAGTCTCAGGTCGGCGGGCACCTGGGTGCGCTCCATCGAACCCTTCGGCGAGAAGGGTTTCTGAAAGGTGAGCGGCTCGGGCCGCTTCTCGTAGTTGGCGACGTCGGGGCTTTTGACCCGCTCCTCGGGCTCCCTTTGCGCCAGGAACGCGTCATAGGCGGCGCGACGCTCGTCGCCGACGGACCAGAGGATGCCGCGCTTGAGGAGCTGGTGAAACTCCGGCAGGCTCCAGACGCGCTCGTCATGACCCGAGGCGGTGTAGAAAATGCGGCCCTTCCCCTGGGTGCGGATCCAGGTCCAGGGCTCGGGCTCGGTGATGTTGTCGTCCGGCGCGACTTCGCGGACCTGCAGGATGGTGCGGTCCCGCGGATTGTGGTTCCGGTGGACGTAGGTCTCGTCCCAGGCCTCGAAGCCGGGCACATCCCTGATCGCCTCGTGGTCGGGCGCGATGGTTTTCGGACGAAAGACCGCGGTCTTGTGATGGGCGAAACGACCGCCCACGACCTGATCGAATTCGGGGATGTTCTGAAAACACCAGCTCGCGCAGTGGACCGGCACGAAACCGCGTCCGTTCTCGATGAAGGCTCTCAGGTTTTTCCAGTGCGCGGGATCGATCATCTCGTGATTCGCGTAGAGGAGGACGGCGTCGTAGTTCACGAGGAATTCCGCGTCGCCGAAGGCGGCCTCGGGCGTCGTGACGTAGTCGAACCAGATCGCGTCACGACCGAGAGCCTCCATCAGCATCGGGGCGTAGGCTCCCGAGTTGTGGTGTTCGGCCTCGTGTCCGACGAAGAGGACGCGAATGGGACCGGCGAAGACCGTCGTGGATATGGCGGGCGTGATCAGCCAGAGGCCGAGGAGGAAACGAAAGAGAGCGCTCGATTTCATGTGATCGAAGAGGAGGTTATTGACCCTATCAGGCTACGCGATCCGGCGATATGGCGTCTTGCGGGAACGGGACTATTTTTATCACGATTCGGCCAATGGCACACGACGATGAGACATCCGGTTCGGAGGACATTCGCGCGGCCTTTTTTCGCGCCCTGTCTCCGGCGACGCAGATCGGGGAGGTGTTCGATCACCTGCCGGACGTGGCCTTTTTCGCGAAGGATCGCGAGTTTCGACTCGTGGCGGGTAACCGGAACTTCTGGGAGCGACTGGGCTGCCGGTCGGAGGGGGACTTGGTGGGAAAGACCGACTACGACCTGTTTCCGCCGCACCTGGCGGAGCATTTCCGGCGGGACGACGCCGAGGTGATGGAAAGCGGGCGACCGAAGCTCCGGATCATCGAGTTGTTCTTCAATCGCCAGGGTTTGCCCGACTGGTATTTCACCAACAAGTTTCCCGTTTTCGGCGAGGGCGGCGCGGTCATTGGCGTGATGGGCACCGTACAGAGCTACGAACGCCGTCGCGCGGCGATGACGCCCCACGTGCAGCTTGATCGCGCGGTGAGCTGGTTGCGGGAGCACTTCCGCGAACCGGTGGCGGTGACCGATCTGGCGCGGATCGCCGGCATGTCGGTGCGGCAGTTCAATCGCCGATTCCGCGAGGCCTTCGGGACTAATCCGCGCGATTTCCTGGTGAAGACGAGGGTGCAGGCGGCCTGCGAGGCCCTGCGAAATTCGGACACTTCGATCGCGGAGATCGCGGTGGATCTGGGATTCTACGACCAGAGTTCGTTTACCCAGCATTTTCGGAAACACATGGGCATGACGCCGCTGAGCTACCGAAAATCCAGCCGGGTGTGAGGGGGCGGTTGAGTCAACTTTTCAAGCATGCCAACCGATTCTCGGGACCAGGTCAATTTCGACCCGGTGCGGGATCGGCTTTTGACGGATCGCTATTCGTAGTGGGTCCAGAGGCGTATGATCTTGATAACGCGTTCGCTTTCGAAGACTTGGTAGACGAGTCGATGTTGGATATTGATCCGCCGCGAATAAGCACCCCTCAAGTCTCCGACCAAAGCCTCGAACGGGGGCGGATCGGCAAAGGGATCTTGCTCGATAATGGAGAGCAGTTCTTTCGCTTTTTTGGCGAGAGGGGTTGCCTTGAGCTTCCTGGCGTCCTTCGTCGCCTGCCGGGTGTAGACGAGCCTGTAGCTCACAGGTCTATCTCCCCGGCACACGCTTTGATCGGTTCCTCAAGACCTTCGCGAATGGATTCCCGCATCCCGGGAATGCCGAGGAGATGGAGAGTCTCCTGGATGGCACGCCAATCCGATTCTGCCAAGAGAACGGCATTGCCCCGTTTTCCCGTGATTTGGACAGGCTCGTGATCCGTGACTGTGGAATCAATGAGCCGATACAGATCGGATCGAGCCGAAGTTGCGCTGACCGTTTTCATGGGGGAAGCGTACGCTTTTACGCTCGTTATTCAAGGGTTCTTTTCAAACTCAACAGGGTAGGGGCCATTCGTGTAAACCTAAGACAGGCCAATGAGATTTGATTGGAGGATTTCATAGA
>CAYTNL010000013.1:0-103391 GCA_964439145.1 uncultured Verrucomicrobiales bacterium | reverse complement strand
AAGCTGTGGGCCAAGAGCCAGCGCCAGGACTGAATGGTCCGAGTGAGACGCTTACAATCCATTCGCGATGGCTATCCGTGGCAGGATCTCCGAAGGATAAAAAGCGTCGCAACCGTGATTGTTCACGAGGAATGTGTTCAAAAATCTCGAGAACGTCCGAAAGCGGATTCGGGAAGTGTCCAAAATCGCCGAAATAAACTTGGCATGCTATCGCCACTTGCATTGCTGCGGCTCGCTGAGCTGACCAAGCTTCATCTCCCGGAACTTCGCCGGGTATGTTTGGAAGGAGCGGAAGTTGGGCCTGAGGTTCTTGGTGTTTCATTTTTCAGGCTAACAGTCTTTATTAGTATGATCTCCCGAGGTGATATCCAGCGGGAGACTCGGAGCGAGAATGTCGGGAAAGCCCTGATCTGGCAAGGGAAATTCCGGGACGCGTGCGTCTATCCGGTCGGGGGCGGGGGCGTATTTTCGGGGGAATGGTCGGGGCTGATATCACGACGCCGACGGGGGGAAGGCAACAGGGTTGGGTCGGGGACTGAACAGGGTTGGGTGCGGGACCATACCCTCTTGGTTGCGGCGGAGGCCGTCCGGAGGGGCCGGAGGGTCACAAAGGGCATTCATGGGACGAGAATTGGGTTTGTGATCGTCACAATGGGCATTCGAATGGCGTCCGCGACACCTCAAATGCCGTCCGCGACACCTCAAATGCCGTCCGCGACACCTCAAATGCCGTCCGCGACGCCTCAAATGGCGTCCGCGATGCCTCAAACGTCGTCCGCGACACCTCAAATGGCGTCCGCGACACCTCAAATGGCGTCCGCGACACCTCAAATGGCGTCCGCGACACCTCAAACGTCGTCCGCGACGCCTCAAATGCCGTCCGCGACGCCTCAAATGCCATCCGCTTCACGTTCTCCAGGGCCGGAGGGGATCGCTTTCGTTGTGCGGGGTAAACGCGGAGGTTTCCCCTCCCCCGCTGTCAGCGCAGCACCTCGATCAGTTCGATGTCGAACATGAGGTCCTGCTTCGGCGGGATGTTTGGCGGGGAGCCCTGCAGGCCGTAGGCCCGCAGCCAGGGGATGAAGAAGCGATATTTCGCGCCCTCCCGCATCAGTTGCACGCCCTCTGTCCACCCGGGGATGACCTGGTCGAGGCGGAACACGATGGATTCTCCGCGCTCGATGCTGCTGTCGAACACGCGGCCGTCGGGAAAGTAGCCGTGGTAGTGGACCCGCACCTGATCCCAGGATTTGGGGCTGGCGCCGGTGCCGACTTTCAGCACTTCGTAGCGCAGACCGCTCGCGGTCGTCACTTTCTGCCCCACCTGGACCGCCGGGACCACGCTCTCCGGCGGGGCCGCGGGCGCCACGGCGGGTGGGGCCGGCTGGGGTGCCGAGGCCGCGCGTTTGGCCTCCCGGCGATGGCCGCAGGCGGGGAGCAGTGCCAGGGTGAGCATGAGGAGGCAAGAGGTAGCTGGTCGGGTATCCACGCCGCGAGCCTAAGTCCTCGCCCGCCGCCTGGCAAGACCGGCGCGGTAACGGCGGGCGTGGGCGGGATTTCCTCTTGCTTTCTCTAAGGGGAAACGATTTAAGAATTGCCCCCCTCCATGAGTATCCCCCAAACTATCCACGCCCGTTTCGACTCTTACCGGATCATCGAGGTCATCGGAACCGGCACGCTGGGAACCGTCTACGAGGCGCATCAGATCCGGTTGAATCGCAAGGTGGCGGTGAAATTCATCGGCGGAGAGGTGGGACGCCATTTCCCGATCGAGGAGTTCGAGGAGGAGGTCTTCGATCTGGCGGGGCTCTACCACCCGAACATCGCCATGGTCATCGACGCCGGCTCGGTCCGGGGCCAGTCCTACATCGTCACCGAATTGGTGGAGGGGATGACGTTGAAAGACTACCTCGAGGGCGGGGAATCGGATCCGGGCGCCACGGTGGGCATCGTGAGCCAGATCTGCGAGGGGCTCACCTGCGCCCACGAGCGTGGGGTGCTGCATCTGGATCTGACGCCCATGCACATCCTGCTCAGTGAGAGTGGTTGGGTGAAGCTGGTGGATTTCCGTATGTCCCGCCCTTTTGCCCAGTTCAGCGATGAGACGGGTGACGCCGTGCTGCCCTATCTGAGTCCGGAGGAGCTGGAAGAGGACACCTCTGTCGATCAGCGCTCCGATGTCTATTCGGTGGGCAAGATCCTCTGGCATGTGGTCACCGGCGAGGTGCCACCCAGGCACGAGGTCGGCGAACTGTCCCTCGGCTCGGTGCCGGAACCCTGGGCGTCGCTGATCGCGAAAGCCGTGCGGCGCGACCCCGAAGAGCGGTTCCAGAGCTGCGAGGCTTTCCGGGAGGCTCTGCTCGCTGTGGGCTGAGGCGCCGCTTTCCTCACCCACCGCTCTTGGACCTGGGCGGGGGCGTTTTGGACAATCATTGCGGGGACGGGGGCCGGGCGTATCATAGCTTTTCCCCATGATGCCTCCGGAACCCACTCCCACCGAACACCGTCTCGCCGACGATCTGACGGCTCTGCTCGGCCCCGATCGCGTCTCGATAGCCCCGGAAGTGTTGGCGACCCACAGCATCGACAAGTGGCACGCCTCGGCGCCTCCGGACGTGGTGGTGCTGGCGCGGAACCGCGACGATGTGGTCAAGACACTGCGCCACGCGCACGCCCACGACATTCCGGTGACCACCCGCGGCGCGGGGGTCGGCTATGTGGGTGGCGCGGTGCCGACGCGAGGCGGGATCGTGCTCTCGGTGCGGGGGATGGACCGGATCGTGGAAATCCACACCGGCGACGGTGTGGCGGTGGTGGAGCCGGGGGTCATCCTCGACGATCTCCAGCGGGCGGTGCGCGAGCGGGGCTGGTATTACCCGCCCGATCCGGCGAGTCTGAAGGAATGCTCCATCGGGGGCAACATCGCCACCAACGCGGGCGGGCCGCGCTGTCTGAAATACGGCGTCACCCGCCCCTACGTACTGGGCCTCGAAGTCGTGCTGGCCAATGGCGACGTCCTCGTCACCGGCGGACGTTGTCACAAGAACAAGACCGGCTTCGATCTCATCGGCAGCTTCGTCGGGTCGGAGGGCATGCTCGGCATCGTGACCCAGGCGACGCTGCGGCTGGTCCCACATCCGGAGGCGCGCGGCATGCTGACGGCGACTTTCGCGACTTTCGCCGAGGCGGCCTCGGCGGTGCAGTGCATCCTGGACTCGCGCTGGCAACCGAGCGCGCTGGAGATCACCGACGGCTTCACCCTGCAGGCGGCGCGCGACTACCTCGGCGCGGAGGCGCTGCCGGACGGGAACGCCCACCTCATCGTGGAGATCGACGGCCGCGCGGAGTCGGTCCGCGGGGAACTGGCGTCGCTGAAAACATTCCTCAGTTCGCTCGGCACGCTTTCGATCGAGGAGGCGCCCGACGAGGCGGCCTGCGAGGCGATCTGGCGGTTGCGGCGCGACTTTTCCTACTCGCTCCGGGCCACCGGGCTGATCAAGCTGAACGAGGACATCGTAGTGCCGCGCTCCAAGCTGGTGGATCTGGTGAATTTCGCCCGGCAGTTGCAGGAAGAGACGGGCATCGATGTGGCCTGCTTCGGCCACGCGGGCGACGGCAACATTCACACCAACCTGATGGTGCCGCATTACCACGAGGACGCCGCCGCGCGCGCCCGCGCGGACGAGGCGCTGGACCGGCTTTTCCATTGGGTGCTGGGCATCGGCGGCGCCATCACCGGCGAGCACGGCATCGGCCTGGCCAAGAAGCGCTGGTATCCCGACGCGGTCAGCGAGGTGGGCCGGGGCGTGCACCGGGCGCTGAAGCGGGCGCTGGATCCGAAGGGCATTCTCAATCCCGGCAAGTTCGTGGAGTGAGAGCGGTCAACCCTGTCGGGTCGGCGACCAGACCCTGTTGGATGGGGGTAAAAAAATCGCGACTCGCGGCGTTCTTTCGCGTCTACTTTCCGCCATGCGCCTCCTCCTCACCGCCGGTCCCACGCGTGAAGCGATCGATCCGGTCCGTTTTCTGACCAATCGCTCCTCGGGCAAGATGGGCTATGCCATCGCGGAGGCGGCGGCGCGGGCGGGGCACGCGGTGACGCTGATCTCGGGACCGGTGAATCTGGAGCCGCCCGCGGGTCTGGCGGAGGTGGTGGCGGTGGAAAGCGCGCGGGAAATGTTCGAGGCGGTAAGGGACCGCATCGCGGGCTGTGAGGCGGCGATATTCTGCGCGGCGGTGGCGGACTATCGGCCGGTGAAAATCCAGGAGCAAAAGATCAAGAAAACCGGTGACACCCTGACGCTGGAGCTGGAACGGACGGAGGACATCCTCGGCAGCGCCCGCGCGATTTTCGGGTTCGAGGGAGTGCTGGTGGGGTTCGCGGCGGAGACGAACAATCTGGAGGAGTTCGCCTGGGCGAAGCTGGCGAAGAAGGGCTGCGACCTGCTGGTGGCCAATGATGTGAGTCGCCCCGGGATGGGGTTCGACTCGGACGAGAACGAGGTGCGGTTGTTTTTCAAGAATGGCCACCGCGAGACGCTGCCCGAGCGCGCGAAGTCGGCGATCGGCGAGAAACTGGTCGAAATCGTGGCCGGGATGGTCAAGGGTGAAGCCACCGACGCGTGATGAATCCTTTCCTCCAACTCGCCACCGACGCCGCCCGCGAGGCCGGCGCGCTGCTGCGCGACCACTATGAGTCCGATCTGCATGTGAACGAGATGCTGGATCACGACATCAAGCTGGAGCTCGATGTGCGCAGCCAGGATGTGATCACGCGGCGCATCCTGGGGGCGTTCCCGGATCACGCCATCTACGGGGAAGAGGGGCTGGCGGGCAATCCGGACAGCCTGTGCGAGTGGATCGTGGATCCGATTGACGGGACGGTGAACTATTTCTACGGGATCCCGCATTTCTGCGTGTCGATCGCGATGCGGGAGGCGGGCGCGCTGAAGGTGGGGGTGATCTACGATCCCATGCTCGACGAGTTGTTCGCGGTGGAGGCGGGCGGCACGCCGACGCGCAACGGCAGGCCCATCGCCACGAGTCCGCGCGCGCAGTTGAAGGACGCGGTGGTGACGATCGGTTTCTCGAAATCAAAGGAAGCGATGGACGCGGGCATGGATCGCTACCGGGCGGTGGCTTATCAGGTGCGCAAGACGCGCATGATGGGCAGCGCGGCGCTGGCGCTGGCCTACATCGCCTGTGGCAGGCTGGACGCCTACATCGAGGAGCAGATCAGCCTCTGGGACATCGCGGCGGGCCAGCTGCTGGTGGAAGCGGCGGGGGGCGTGATCCGTCTGGCGGACTCGGCGTCGCACCCGGACAAATGGGGCATCGTGGCCCACAATGGCAAGCTACCTCTGGACGACATCTGAAAGATCATGCAACGCTGCGGTATCGGCTATGATGTGCATCGGTTCGCGGAAGGGCGACCGCTGATTCTGGGCGGGGTGGAGATCCCGCACGAGCGGGGGCTCATCGGCCACTCGGACGCGGACGCGCTCTGCCACGCCATCGCGGACGCCATCCTGGGAGCGATGGGCGACCACGACATCGGTTTTTATTTTCCCCCCGGCGACGAGCAGTGGGAGGGGGTCTCCAGCCTGGTGATCCTGCGCGAGGTGCGCAAAATCGCGGAAAAGAAGGGGGCTTGGATTCACAATATCGACAGCACGGTGATCGCGGAGGCGCCCAAGATCATGCCTCACGCGGAGGCGATGAAAAAGGCGATCGGCGAGGCGCTGGGGCTGGACCCGCACCAGATCGGGATCAAGGCCACCACCAACGAGATGATGGGATTCATCGGACGCCGGGAAGGCATCGCCGCGATGGCGATCGCCAGCGTGGAGATGCGGGACAACGGGTATTGAATGCCCGGCGTCAGTTGGCGGCGACTTTTTTCGACGCCAAATTCTCCATGTCGCGCATCACGGCGCTGGGGCCGCGGTAGTTGCCGTTCTCGTAGCTGTCGGAGACGACTTTGCCCTCGCGATCCACCAGCACGAGGCAGGGGATGCCGTTGCCGGTGTATTTTCGCACTTCATCCAGGCGCTCGACGTTGCGGTATTTGACGGCCGGCCAGGGCATGTTGTCACCGGTCATGTAGTCCTCCATGGCGTCCTCGGAGTTGTCGCGGCTGACGAAGATGACCTCGAAGGTCTTCTTGGCGCTGGGATTTTCGTTGTAGAAGCTGATGAGTTTCGGGGTGAACTCGCGGCAGGGGCCGCACCAACTGGCGGAGAAGTAGAAGGCGTAGAATTGGGGTTCCTCGGCCATCTCGTATTTGACCACGCGGCGCCCGTCCACGGCGACAAGTTTGCCATCGAGCACCTCTTTGAAAACGGAGGGCTTGCCGGGTTCGGCGGCGGGGGCCTTGGCCATCTCGGCGGCGGCCTCGCGGGCAAAAGCCTGGTCGGTATCGCTCAGGGAAGCGAGGGGGACATCGTAAGTCTGGCCGTTGGCCATCTTCAGCACGGCGACTTCGGAGCCGGCGGCGCCTTTGAGCTCCACGAGTTCCGCCTCGATGGCTTTGCCGCTGGAGTTGGTCCAGGTGCGGGCCTGGAGGAGATGGGTCGTGGCGATGAGGGCCAGACCGATGATGAGGGATCGCGTCTTCATGGGTTCTGCTCGGGGGTTGGGCGGAGAGACTCCGCTTGCTGAACACCCCAAGACTAGGACGAATCGGGCCGGGCTTCAATCACGAACTGGATTTGGCAAGGAAGGCGTTGGCAAGCGGGGGAATTCCGGTGAAAATAGGGGCGTCGATGATGGCGCATCCCCCGAAGTTTTTGACCGACGCTCTGGTCTGGCTAGTGCTTCCGCTGGCCCACCGCTGGGTGCGCCGTGAGGAGCGACGCATCTTGAAGGCGGGGCGCCGACTCACCGCCGAGGAGCGCGGTGACGCGGTGGCGGCCGGGGTGACGGATCCGGACACGATCCGGCTCATCATCATCTCGCCCCTGCCCTCGCCGGGCGGTCTGCTGCTGCAAAGTCTCGGCGGCGCCACGAGTTTCGCGGTGACGGCTCCGGTGGGGATGGCGCTGGGCCGGGGCATCTACCTGCATCCGCGGGTGGCCAACGACCGTCGCACTTTCCTCCATGAATGCGTGCATGTGGCCCAGTATGAAAGGCTGGGCGGTATCCGGCCTTTTCTCCGCCGCTACCTGACGGAATGCCTGCGTGACGGCTACGAGGACTCGGCCATGGAGGTGGAGGCCAACCAAACGGCGAACCGGATCTGCCGCGCGGGCAGGCGGTAGGCGCGGTCGTCAATGGGTGGGCGCGGAGATCTTGGCTTCGCTGAGCTCCCGGCGGCGACGCTCGACGATGGAGTCGGCGATCTCGACGATCATTTCCTCCAACAGCAGGCGCAGGTGACTGCCGGCGCGGTAATCGGCGGGGGCGATGTATTTGATGCGGTCCGCGGGACCGCTCAGTTGGTAGGCTTTGCGGAAGCTGGCGCGCGTCTCGTCATCGGGATTGTAAACGGCGATGGCGTGTCCACCGAATTTCTTCATCACGGTGAAGCAGGGCACATCGGTGGGGCCGTCGCCGAGGTAGATCATGTTCTTGAAGGGCACCGGGCGCAGCTCTTCGGGCATGTGATCGTTGACGTCCTCGTTGGGCTCGAGCATGCCTTTGTTGATACGAAACAGGTACTGGGTCTTTCCCGTGTGGCTGATGACCCGTTTGGGGAAGGCGATTTTTCCGCTCTCGTCCTCGGCGAACTCGCAGCCGAAGATGCGCTCCACGCGCGGCGCGAGGTCGCTGCCCTCGATGAGGGTCTTGATGCCGGAGGAGACGATGTAGTGGACGATTTTCACCCCCATGGCGCGGTGATCGGGCTCGAGGAGGTTGTCGAGCCCGTCGAACATCTCGATGACGCCTTTGTAGAATTTCAGGTCCTTGCCGAGGGCGCGGAGATCGGCGTTGGACGGGCGATCCAGCTGGAGGTAGTCGAGCATGACTTTGAGGTAGGCCAGCTCGCTCTCGTAGCCGTCGGATTCGACGAGAGACTTGCAGCGCTTCCAGAACTCGCCAGGGTGGATGCCGAACTTGGGAAAGAGCACCTCGTCCTGCATGTAGGTGGGACTGAGGGTCTGATCGTAGTCGTAGACGATCGCGATGACATTCTGGGGCGCGGCCATGGGAGACGGACTGTTTGAAAAACGGGGTCAATCTACCACCGATCCCGCTCACTCACCAGCGCCGCCATCGGACAGGCCGAGTCCCTCGCGCAGGGCCGTCTCGAGGTCGGGAAATGCCCAGGTGAAATCCCGCAGACGCAGGACTGCGGGATCGACCCGCTGACTGTCGAGAAACAGCTCGCCCATGCCGCCGGGTGCCATCCTCAGGACGAACGCCGGAGCGGGCAACACAGCGGGACGGTCCAGGAGCCGGGCGAGGGTCTCGGTAAACTCTCGATTGGTCACCGGCCGGGGGGACACGGCGTTGACAGGACCGCCCAGGGCTTCGTTTTCGCAGCAGGTGAGAAAGGTACGCGCGACGTCGCGGACATGGACCCAGGACATCCATTGATCGCCGGACCCGAGGCGTCCACCCAAGTAGGCGCGGAAAATTTTCCGCATCAGTGCCAGGGCGCCACCGGTCGCTCCGAGGACGAAACCTACGCGCACGGAGACCGCGCGAAGGCCTATGTCCGAAGCCTCACGGGCAGCCGCCTCCCAGTCGCGCACCACCCCGGCGAGAAATCCGAAGCCCGCGTCGCTGTCTTCATCTACAAGGTCGTCGCCCGTGTCGCCGTAGTAGCCGATGGCCGAAGCACAGACCAGCGCGCGGGGCCGCTCGGCGACGCGCAGTTTTTCCACCCCCCTTATCAGGGCGCGGGTGCCCTCGACGCGGGTCTGGTGAATGAGGCGCTTTTTCTCCCCGGTCCAGAGTCCGAAAACTGGCTCGCCGGCGAGGTGAACGATGGCGTCGAGATCCCGGTAATCCGCCTGGTCGGGACGGGAAAACTCCCGCATCTCGGCCACCCCGGGCACGGAGCGGTCCGGCTGACGGGAAAATCCGATCACCTTGTGTCCCGCCTCGACGGCGATCTCGACGAGCTGGCGCCCAATGAAACCGCTGACGCCGGTGACACCCAGGCGGAGCGGAGGCGTAATTTTTTTTTCGGCGGTGGCGGACATGATCGGAGGCGGCGGGGTGTTTCCCAAGATGATGGACAGCACCAATGTTCCAGTCTCACCCGGATTTCAACGGTGGCGACCCTTTTTGCATTCGGCGCTGGCGTGCTGGTCGGACGCGTGCGATGGAGGTTTCCTTTCCCATATTCATAGCTCCCCGCCCCTTTCACATGATCCGCCATCACGTCTTCGACATTGGCAACGTGCTGCTGAAGTTCGATTTTTCCCTCGCCGTCGCGCGGGTGGCGCCGGCCTGCGCGCTACCCGAGTCGGAGATCCTGCCCGCGGTGCAGCCGATGCACGGGGATCTGGAGACGGGCCGCTTGTCGACAGAGGACTTTCTGGGGGAAGCCATGCGGCGCACGGGTTATGCGGGCGATCCCGGGGAATTCCGGAGGGCGTTTCAGGACATCTTCGAACTGAACCAGCCCATGGTGGATCTGGTGGAGTCTCTGCACGACGCGAATCACCCGGTCTATCTGCTCTCGAACACCAGCGATCTCCACGTGTCGTTCTTCACCAGAGAATACGCGGTGTTCGACCGTTTCCGGGACGCGGTCTACTCGCACGTGGCGGGTTGCATGAAGCCGGACGCGGAGATCTTCCGCATCGCCGCCGAGCAATTCGTCCTGGATCCAGCGGAGACGATCTACATCGACGATCTCCCGGCCAATGTGACGGCGGCGGAATCGGCGGGCTATCGCGCGCTGGTCTACGATCATCGCGACCACGGGGACTTTCTCAGTCGTCACGCGGCGCTGCTGGCCGCGGTCAGCGGCTGAGGTCTTCCTGGTAGATGAGCTTGAAGCCCTCCTTGAGCAGGATGCTCTTGCCGAACTCGTTGTCCTCCAGGCATAGCGCCAGCGCGGGGCGATCATTCGGCTGTGACAGGATGGGATAGATGAAATGGATGTTGGTCTCCGCGTTGAGCAGGGCCCGCAGGCAACCGGCCAGTCCCGAAGCGCCCTCGACGAGTTCGAGCACGACGACCTCGGTGGTGCTGTAGGGAATGCCGCGCTCGATGAAGAGAGTCTCGACGAGGTCGGGATCGCTCAGGATCATCCGGACCACAGTGGCATCGACGGAGTCCTGCACGCTGATGCCCAGAACGATGACGTGATGCTCACCGAGCAACCGGACCACCGAGAGCAGGGCCCCGGCGCGGTTTTGAAGAAATACGGATATCTGCCGGACCGGCGTGCCGACGGTGGTGATGTCTCCAGGTGTCTCGTCCACGGGTGGGTGTCCCCGCATTCCGGGGGGTGGGACAAATCTATAGCGCGTTTTTCGTCGCGGTCACGCCCGGTTTTTCACTCGACCGTGACACTCTTGGCGAGATTGCGCGGTTTATCGACATCGCAACCCCGGGCTACGGCGAAGTGGTAGGAAAGCAGCTGCAGCGGAATGACGGAGAGTATGGGACTGAGGCATTCGTGGGTCTCCGGCACGTAGATGACATCGTCGGCGATGGATTCCATCTCCGTGGTGCCATCGGTGGTCACAGCGATGATCGGACCTTTGCGGGCTTTGACCTCCTCGATGTTGCTGACATTTTTTTCGAACACCGCGTCGCGCGGGGCGACGAACACCGAGGGCAGAGTCTCGCTGACCAGGGCGATGATTCCGTGTTTCAGTTCAGCGCTGGCGTGACCGCTGGCGAAGATGTAGCTGATCTCCTTCATTTTCAGCGCCCCCTCCAGCGCGGTCGGGTAGTTGAACTGTCGACCGAGGAAGAGCATGCCGGGAGCGTCGAGGTATTTGAGCGCGATCTGACGGATGCCCTCGCTCTGGGTGAGGATGCGCTCGATTTTCCCAGGCAGGGCACGGATCTCGCGAAGGATCTCCTGTCCCTCGGCCATGGAAAGGTGTCGCATCCGCCCGAGTAACAGGGCCAGCAAAGTCAGGAGGGTGACCTGCGAGGTGAACGACTTCGTCGCCGCGACCCCGATCTCGGGACCGCAATGCAGGTAACTTCCCCCATCGCTCTCGCGGGCGATGGTGCTGCCGACGGAGTTCACGATGCCGAGCACGCGATGCCCCTTTCGCTGGCCCTCGCGGAGGGCGGCCAGGGTATCGATGGTCTCACCACTCTGGCTGAGCACGAAGATGAGTGTGTGCTTGTCGAGCGGGGGATTTCGATAACGAAACTCGCTCGCGGTCTCCACCTCGGTGGGAATACGGGCCAGGGACTCGATGAGGTACTCCCCCACCATGGCGGCGTGGCTGGCGGTGCCGCAGCCGACAAGCACGATGCGCTCCACGTCGCGCAACTCGCGGGGAGTGAGGTTCAGCCCACCCAGTTTGGCGGAGGCGTCGTCGTCGGAAAGACGTCCGCGGAAGGCGTTTGCCACCGTCTCCGGCTGCTCGAAGATCTCCTTGAGCATGTAGTGGGGATAGTCCCCCCGCTCCGCCTGCTCCGGGGTGAAATCCACCCGACTGACCTCGAACGGGGATGAGCCGCCCTCGACCGTCTCGATCTTGAAATCCTGGTCCGTCAGATGGACGAGATCGCGATCCCGGAGATAGATGGCGTCCGAGGTGTGGGCGATGATGGCTCCGACATCACTGGCGAGAAAGTTCTCCCCCTTGCCCAGGCCGACCACCAGGGGACTGCCGAGCCGGGCTCCGACGAGGAATCCGGGAGCGTCGGCGTGCATGGCGACGATGCCGTAGGTGCCGGCGACGTGACCGAGCGACTCGCGCACCGCGCGCACCAGCCGTTCCCGTGGCGTGCCGTCGGGTTGGGCGTCGTAGTATTTCCCGATCAGATGAGCCAGCACCTCCGAATCCGTCTGGGAGAGAAACACGTGCCCCTCCTTCTCAAGAGAGGTGCGAAGTTTCTGATAATTTTCGATCACCCCATTGTGGACCAGTGCGAGATCGCCGGACTGGTCGAGATGTGGGTGGGCGTTCTCATCCGTCGGCTCCCCGTGGGTGGCCCAACGTGTGTGACTGAGTCCACAATTTCCGGCGACGGGAGAGCGTCCGACCAATTGCCTGAGATTGTCGAGACGCCCCTGACATTTTCGCATCTGGATGGACCGGGAACCGTTCATGACCGCGAGCCCGGAGGAGTCGTAGCCGCGGTATTCCAGCCGTCGGAGACCGTCGATGAGTATGGGGGTGGCGTCGGCTTTGCCGACGTAGCCAATGATGCCGCACATGAGAGGGTGGGTAGGAAAAATGGTCAGTGAAATCGGGTGGCGAATCGCCGCCAACCGATGGCCAGTTCATGGGAACTGATATTCAGCTGCTATTGTAATTCAAAAAAATTATAAGTCGAATTTCCCCCTTCTGAGCGGCTTTTGTGCCATTTTAAGCCATGGCCGAAAGCATCTCCTCACAGACCCTGAGATCCACTTTGGCGATCATCATGGGCGGTGGTCGGGGCACCCGTCTTTTCCCCCTCACTCATCGTCGCTCCAAGCCGGCGGTTCCCCTGGCCGGCAAGTATCGGCTCGTGGACATCCCCATCAGCAACTGCATCAATTCCGAGCTGCGCCAAATCTATGTCCTGACCCAGTTCAACACCGAATCTCTACACCGCCATATCGGCGACACCTACAAATTCGACCCTTTCAGCCGGGATTTTGTCCGCATTCTCGCAGCCCAACAGACGCCGGGGCACGACCAATGGTACCAGGGCACGGCGGACGCGGTTCGGCAGAACATCAGCTACTTTCTCGAGCGCCCGTATCGCTACTTTCTCATCCTGAGCGGCGATCAACTTTATCGCATGGACTACCGGGAAATGATGCGCCACCACATCGCCAGGGGCGCCGACGTCACCATCGCGACCACTCCGGTGGAACGGGAGTCCGCCAGAAGTTTTGGCATCATGCACACGGACGACCACGGTCGCATCACCGAATTCAGCGAGAAACCCGGCGACAATGACACCCTCCTGGACCGACTGCGCATGCCGGCGGCGGTGCTGGAGGCCTCGGGCATGGATGCCGCCAGCGAACGGTTTCAGGCATCCATGGGCATCTACCTGTTCAACAGAGCGGCGCTGGAAAGCTGTCTCGACAACGACTTCAAGGACTTCGGCGGCGACATCATTCCCCGCTCCATCAAGACCCAGCAGGTCTACAGCCATGTGTTCCAGGATTACTGGGAAGACATCGGCACGATCCGGTCCTTCTTCGAGGCCAACCTCGGGCTCACCAAACTGGTGCCGAGTTTCAATTTCTTCGATCACTCCAATCCGATCTACTCCCGGGCTCGCTTCCTGCCAGCCAGCAAGATCAACCACGCCTCGATCGAGGAGGCCCTGGTTTCCGACGGCTGCATCATCAGCAATGCCAGGATTCGGCACTCCATCATCGGCCTGCGCTCGGTGATCGAGAGTGGCTGCGAGATCACCGATTCCGTCATCATGGGCTCGGACTATTACGAGAAAATCCACGTGCATCACGACGGGGGCACCACCAAGGAGCCGTTGCGCATCGGCGAAAACACCCGCATTCACCGGACCATCGTCGACAAGAACGCTTGCATCGGCAGGAATGTGGTCATCGATCCGGGGAAACGAGTGAACGAGGATCTGGAACACTGCCTCATTCGCGACGGCATCGCCATCGTGCCCAAGGGAGCCAATATCCCGGACGGAACGGTGGTCTGAGGAGATTGTTCCCCTCGCTTCCCGGGACCTCAGCGCATGGCGATGCCATCCCGGTTGACGGTCATGACCTCCTCGGTGCCGACATTCCGGATCACCACCTGGGTCGGGCGCACATCGAGCACCTCGTAGTCCTGCTCGACATCCCCCGGGCTCACGGCCCGGAAGACATCGCCGCTTTTGACCACATACTCGAAAGGGCTCCCGGGCAGAACCAGCGTCGCGTAGGTCTCGCTGGAGCGACCCGGCACATCTTTCACCAAAAGGTGCTTGGATCCCGAGACCGTGTCCTCCACCAACATGCTTGACGCGTCCACCAGTTCTCCCTTGCCCATCTTGCTGCTGATGAACTTGGCGTCCATGCTGGCCACCTTGAGATGGGTGCCGGGAATGACCTCTCCTTCTCTCACTTCCACGGGTTCCGACGCGCGGCCGGAGAGCACGCGCACCCGCGCGACGCCACTGTCGGCCTCCACACCCTTCAGCATCACGGGGAGCGGCTCCTCACGATAGTCTTTCATCTTCAGAGTCGATATCACTTGGTCAGTCTCCGGAGCGGGCACAGGATCACCGGTCACCGCGCCCCCCACCTCCGGGACGGAGTTTTCCGCACCGAGAACGCGACCGTTGATGGACGCGAGCCGCTGCGAATCTGCCTCCTTGGCCGCCAGCAGAGAGGTTCCCCCGGAGACGGCCAATGCCATTTCCCGGGCCGACACCTCGCTCTCCCCGCCGCTCAAGGCCTCCAGAGCCTCCGTGATCGCCGCCTCCGCGAGGGCGGGATCGGCCTCCATCAGCGCGCCTTCGGTCTCGCCACCACTTTCGGCCAACTCCATCACCGAGGAGGGATCGTGCAACAACTCACTGACATCGAGATGGCCCGCGGCTTCGGCAAGGTTGGCGGCGGTCTGTTCAGACTCGTCGATAGCGTAGGGATTGGCCCGGTTCTGCAACAACAGTTTCACCGCGTCGAGATTCCCCGCCTGGGCGGCGATCATCAGTGGTGTGTGCCCCTCCGGACTGCGGGTGTTGATGTAGGCACCAAAATTGAGCAACTGATCTATCACCGCAGCGTCTCCATGAAAAGCCGCCACGAGCAGAACCTGATCGAGAATCTCGTTGCTGACCTTTCCCGCGAACAGCTCCACCACATCCGCGCGTCCATTGAAAGCCGCCAATTTCAGGGCGGTCCATCCCTCAGAATCTTTGGTGTCAAAATCTGCGCCCCGGTCCAGCAGCAGGCGGCACACATCGGCCCGACCGCTCTCGGCGGAAAACATCAGGGGCGTCCTGCCCTTCGCGTTCACCGCCCGAGGATCGGCTCCCGCATTCATGAGGATCTCCACCAGTTCCAGCCGTCCACCGGCCGCCGCTCGCATCAGCGCGGTATCCCCGGCGCTGTTGGCGCTGTCGATTCCCATCCCCGCCTCGTGAAACAGGCGAATCGCCGAGAGATCGCCAGCCTCGGCCGCCATCAGGTAGTCATCAACGGTATTGCCGTAGCGCAGCTCCTTCAGGGAATCGACCGCGCTATCCTCCGGATCACCGCATCCGGTCAAAACGACAGCCATCAGGGAAACCGTCGCCGCGAGTGCCAGCCTCACCATCGACGCGGCACCTGCCTCGTCGGAATACAATCGGGAAAGGATTTTCATGGGAATCGAGCGCCAGAACGCCGTTCCCCCAATTAACAGGGCCAGAAGCAGGCTTTCAATAGAAATTTAATATTTCCGTAATATCTGCATTCACGAGAAGCGTGAAATTATCGGGCGCACGGGGTCTACTCGGTTGGCGTCAGCCCCGGCACACTCATGGTGGCTACCATGCCGCTCACCACGATCAATCCTGTCAAAATCGACCAGAAGATCAGGCTCACGAGCAGGAAAACCCCCTGCAGTTTGAGGAAAACCGCCACCCGATCCAGCGCGTCCTCCAGATCCAGTTGATGGCCGCGATACTGGGCGGAGCGGGCGCTTTCGGCGGCCTTCATGATCACCACCCCCATCCAGATCGGTAGCCAGCCAAACAGGGCGCCCACGAGGGTGAGGCAATAGATCACCCCGATGATGATGAGCATCACCCCGAGAAATTTCATCCACCCGGACCGCGCTCCCAGGAAGGAGGCCAAATCTCTCACCACCTCCGCCGGCGCCTCGGGAGACTCATCCTCACTAGTCTCGTCCCCTCCCCGCAGCGTCTTGACGGGGCGTTTCACGAGCCCGATGCTCGGCCCCTTTGCCGCCGCCAGCAGCGGGGCGGGCCGGGACACCACCGGGGCGGCGTTCTCCATCGGTGTCGGCTCCGTCGGGAACCAGTCGGGAAACAGCTCCGAGGCCGCTAGCCAGTCGCCCATGGTTTCGTTCCACAAGAAAGTGTCCCCCGTGATCGCCCCACTCTGCAGCACATCCGGCAGATCCGCTTCCTCTACCGTCACCTGCTGCTGGCTCGCGTCGAGATAGAACCATTGCATGTCGCTGACCCTGACGGAATGGACTCGCGAAATCAACGCGAAACCGATGCTCCCGCGCGAATCAGGCCTCCAACACTTCGGCGGCCGAGACTCCCCGCAGCTCGAACACTTTCAGGATCGTGTCCTGTATCAGATTCGCGGGGCAGGAGGCGCCCGCCGTGACACCAACCACCGCCTCGCCCTCACCCAGAAGGATCTCCGGGTAACTGGTCACCTCGTCGCGTTTCTCCAGATCGAAATGAACGATCTCCTCGAGCGAGCGCAGACAAGCGGCATCGCGGATGAAAAACGTCGGCAATTCTTTTTCGCCTATTTCCACCAAGTGGGTGGTGTTGGAACTGTTGTATCCGCCGACCACGAGCAGCAGGTCCATTCTCCGCTTGAGCAGATCGAAGAGGGCATCCTGCCGCTCCTGAGTCGCTCCGCAGATGGTGTCGAACACCTCGAAATTGCCATCGTGCCCATCCCGCTCCCTCACCGCCTCCCGGATGCGGCATTGTATCTCCTCGGTCTCGGATTTCAGCATGGTGGTCTGGTTCGCCACCCCCAGCTCCTTCAGGTGCAGATCGGGATCAAAACCCTCGGAATGCGCCCCGGCGAAGCGGTTCAGGAATGCCTCCCGATCTCCCCCCAGCCTCAGGTATTCACACACATAGTCGACATCCTCGAGGGTGAGCACCACCAGGTAGTGACCTTTGCCATCCTCGCCCATGGCCCGGGACGCGGTGGCCCGGGTTTCCTCGTGACCGGCCTTGCCATGGATGATCGAGGTGGCTCCCTTCTTCGCGTAAGTCCGGACCCGGCGCCAGACTTTCATGACATCGCCGCAGGTGGTGTCGACCATCCGGCAGCCCTGGGACTCGATCTTGTCCATGAAAGTCAACGGCGCCCCGAATGCCGGCACGATGACCACATCGTCCTCGGTCAGATCGTCGTAATCGGCGCTCAGTTCCTGCCAGGGGAGCGAGACGATATTCATCTCGGCCAACTGGCGATTGACCTCGGGATTGTGAATGATCTCGCCGATCAGAAAAATCCGGCTCTCGGGAAAGACCCGACGCGAAGCGTAGGCCAGGTCGATGGCCCGCTCGACTCCGTAGCAAAATCCGAACTGCTTCGCCAGCCGCACCGTGGTGTCGCCGATGGTCAGTTCGCCGCCGCGCGCCCTGATCTTCTCCACGATGCCGCTGCGGTAGTGATTCTCCACCTCGGCCTGCACCCGCTCCATCACCTCGGGCGTGCGGACATTCACCCGATGGGAGCTTTTCTTACTCTGCTGGATAGTGGACGGCGAAGACATGGATAGCGTGGATTGGGCGGCAACATGGCCGATGCCGGGCCGCGTGTCATCCCCCGATGTGCCGTCACTGCCGGAGTCGCTTGCCCATGATGTCGACCAGCGCCGCGTCGGAAATCATGTAGGAAGCCGGAGGATCGGGATCGGCATAGTCGGTCGGGCGCGCCAGATTCCGCCCCAGGGTGGCGTCCTCGGGCAGCCTGTGGGCGATGTATACCGGGGCTCCCTGAGGCACGATGGCAAAAAATTTCGGGGCCACATTGGCGTGCAGACGCAGACAGCCGTGGGAGCGGGGAGTCGGCCACACCGAACCGGCATGGAACCCGTAGCCGGCCTTGAACTCCACCCAGTACGGCATCGGATATCCGACGTAGCGATAGCCTCGCGGCGTCTGGGCGCTTTTCCCGGAACGGATCTCGGAGCCGTTCACGTGAAACCCGTAGGTGTTCGAGCGCTTCCGCGCGTCCTTGCGAAAAGCGGTGAAATTCCCCGTCGGCGTCGGCGACTCCGGCTTCCCGATCGCCACCGGAGTCACCAGCAGCGGCCGATTTCCCTCCATCACATAGACCGCTCTGTTCTGCAGACTCACCCGCACCCGCACATCCTTCGGATTACTCGGCGTCAGCGCCACCGCGTCGTACTCCGCGGACGGGTGGCTGGCGCATCCGATGAGGCCAATGACCATCGAAATCCCGGCCAGACGCCACCAGACGGGGAACCAGAGAGGTATGAGTGATTTCATGGGAAAAAGGACCGGGATAGGATGTCCCAACCTATCCCAAACAACCCGGTTTGGCTCGCCCGCAGATCGCGAGATGAAAAAAATTGATATTTTGTTGAGATTAATTGTTGACACTTCTTAAGCAAAATGCCATTCTGAACCCGGTTACTTTCTCGGTAACTGTCTGTTTGTGTTTCGTGTTTCGGAATTGCCCGGCCCTCTCGCGAGGGCCGGGCAATTTTTTTCGACAAAAGTCTCCGCCTTGGGGAATGATGAACCTCGTCTCTCCATGAATGCCCTCCCCCAACATCGTCTCGGCTTCTCTCTGGCGATCCTGTCCGCCGCCGCCATCGCTCTGACCGGATGCCTCACCACGCCGAAGAGCACCGAAGGCCGGAATTTCCAGGCTCGCTACCGGGGCTTCAACTACTGCGGTGTCAAAGCCGTGAAACAATCCCGTCAGCTCTCCTGCGGCGCCGCCGCCCTGACCGCGGTGCTGAACTACTGGATCGAGGACGATCCCGCCCGTCAGCCATTCGAGGAAAAAAATCTCATCGCCAAGTATCCCGCGAAATCGCCCGAGGGCTATCCCATCCTTCAGCTTCGGGAAATGGCCATCCAGGAAGGCTTCGCCGCCTTCGCGCTGACCATGGATCGCGATCCCTGGAACCAGCTCGGTGAACAGATCGACAACGGTCGTCCCGTCATCTGCGCGGTCAACCTTCCCCGGGGCAAATACTTCGGCGGATCCCTGCCCCTGGTCGAGACTCTCGACCGGCGCACCGTCATGACCACCGGCAACGAGTGGAAAAGCCACTACGTCGTCGCCATGGGCCGGACCAACGACGAGATCCTCCTCATGGACCCGGAATACGGCATCGTCCGCATCGGGCGCGACCAGTTCCTCCATTTCTGGGGGCTGGAGAATCACGCGTCACTGGTCTGCTCGACGATGTGAGACCGGGCTCTCACTGAGCCGGTATCGCGTTCAGCGTGTACCACGCCTCCGGGTGCAACAGCGGCGAGCGGTCCTTCGACCAGACGCCCTCGGCGTTCAACTCGTGGCAGTAGCCCGGTCGCAGGCCCTCGCAGGTCAGATCGACCGTCAGCCCGTCGTCGCTCAACTCCGCCGAGGTGATTTTCACCGTCTCGGTCTCGATCTCCTCGCTGCCGTAGGTCTGATGATAATGCCAGGTGAAACTCGACATCCGGTAAGAGTACAGGCTCTTCGCGGATTCCGGATCCACCGGCTTGGTGAAGGTGAGGCGGAATCCTTTCGGGCGCGCCTCCATTTTTTCGATCTCAAACGGCACCACCCCCGTGTAGACCAGTCGCTGCATTCCGTAGCTGCGGGTTCCCAGCGAGTTCCACCCGCGATTCGACTCTCCGATCACCATCGAGCCGTCGGACAGGTGATCCAGGCTCAGCACCGCACACTGGAGGCCTTTCCGAAAATGAAAACAGGCACCCTGATACTCGCCGTTCACCTTTTCCAGAAAGACCCGGCTGACGAATGACTCGGTGAATTCACCGATGAAGAGCTGATTCTCGAAAGGTCCGAACTTACCCCCGGTCTCGTCGCAGAGGATCGCCGTCGTACTCATCCCGATCTTCGTGTAGGGAAACCACACCGCAGGCGGCACGTAGCCGGGCACCTGTTTCATCGCCTCCGCCACCGTCAACCCCTTGGGCGGGATCTCGCCCGGATTCTTCACCGGCGACTCGGGACGGTCCACATCGCGCAGCGATTCCGCGTGCCCATGAAAGACGCCCTCGCGCAGATGGATGAGCGGGTTGGTGCCCCACCAGTTGCCCTGTTGATCAGTCGCGAAAACATCGCCGAGATGATTCGTCGCGATCCCGTGCGGCGAACGCAGCCCAGCGCTCATCGGTCGCAGCTTGCCGGCACCCGCTGGTTTCATCATCGACCAACCGCGCCAGCGAAAGTCATCCTTGTGCGCGCCGGCCACCTCCTGGCCCTTGCCCATGGACTGGTTCAGCGTCAGCCACAAGTTGCCCTCCTTGTCGAAGACGGGACCAAAGGCATACTCGTGATAATTTCCCGTCACCCCCCAGCCTTTGGCCGCCGTGAGGTAGGCATCGGCCACGCCGTCGCCGTCGCTGTCCTCCAGCCGAGTGACCTCGGTCCTCTGCGCCGTGTGGAGCGCCCCGTCGTGCCAGGTCAGCCCGATGGGCTCGTGCAGGCCGGAGGCGAATCGTTTCCAGACATAATCCTTCGGCTTGTCGGACTCCGTCAGCGGATTTTCCAGTACCCAGACCTCGCCCTTCCGTATGGCCACCGCGAGCCTGCCGTCGGGCAAGGCCGCCACACCACTGGCCTCCAGCTTGATCTCCTCCGGCACCGGATAGGTGACCAGCCGGTAGTAGAGATTCTCATCCGTGGGGTCCGGCTCGTCCTTCGCCCACCCGACCACGGCTGTGGCCGCCAGCAGCAGCATTGCCAATCTTGCTTCAAAACCTGTTTTCATGGCCGCAACGTCATCGTCTGAGTTTCCACCCGGTCACCAGTCTTCACGACCCGTCTCAGGCCTCCCGCCCCATCCGGCTCCACCCGATCTTCGACTCTCTCACCGCCCGCTTCGTACAGAAAAGTCGGCACCCCGCGCTCGTCCTTCCGGAAGCCCTGAAACGCCGCCTCCGTCGCTGGGCCGGGAAAGGTGTCGCTCAACTCCGTCACCCCCTCGCCGAGCGGCTTGGCGGGCGCGCAAAAACGATCATCCCACGTGCTCATCGCGTCGAGAAAACGCCCCCGCCATGCCAGCCGCCAACGACATTCGAGCGAGTCGAACGCCGCGTGGACCCCCTCGGGAAATCCCACCGCCACCGCCTGTGTGCCGACGCCCTCCAGAAAGGTGCGAAAGACGATCACCTCCCCGGTATCAGCCGGCTTCAACTCGAAATCATCCAGCTTCAACAACCCGTCCGGCAGGCGGTTCTGATCGATCTCCTTCAGATAAGTCCAGATCTGCTCCACTTCCTGATCCGCCTTTTTCCGCCCCGCGAACATCGGCGGCATCATCGTGCCGACCTGAGTCGCCTGGGGATCCAGCAACAACTCCTTGAAATACTCCGGTCGCAGGCGGCTCACCGTTTCCGTCAGGTCGATCACCGGCGCCCCGATCGCCCGGCGCCCCTTCACCCCGTGGCAGTTCACACAACCGAGCCCGTTCACCCCCAGCAGATCCCGTCCGTAGGGAGCCCGCTGGTGTTTCGGCAGACCGCTGACATCGATCTCGATGGGCTCCTCCCGCATATCGGCGGCCTTCAAATCCGCCAACAGCGGACGCAACGCCGACTCGGCGAAAATCGGCATCCGCGCCTCCATGTATGGCCGCACCTCGCCGTCTCCGCCATGACCGAGGAGGACGCGGTCAAACCACTCGTCCGTCAGCTTCCGACCCACCTTGTCCAGCGAGGGCGGCAGGTTGCCCCAACGCCCGATCGACAAGGCCGCCACATCATTGACCGCAAAATACGGCTCCCGCGCTGTCTCCGGTCCGCCCTTCCCGGATCGCTCGTGACAGGCGTAACAATTCAGCGAACTGAATGTCCAGTCGATGCGACCCGCGCGGTCCAGCGACTCCACCCCGCCCAGACCCCGCAACGCCAGCTCGATGGCTTTTTTCTGCACCTCATCGAGAAAATACGCCGGCACCCCGCCACCGGGCGGCAGCTCCGAGAGACAACCGCGACGGTTTTCCGAATCGGAAACATCCAGCTCCGCGAGCGGTCTCGAGACCCGTGGTGTCGCCTCGATCCCGGCCGGCGCCGGCTGGTGACAGGCCACGCAATTCTTCTTCGCAAACAACTCCTTCCCCAGAGCCGCCTCCGCCGGATCGAAAGTGAAATCCGCCGCCGCCTCGAACTCGGCCTTCAACTCTTCGGGAATCTCCGGCTTGGGTCCCGATTTCAAATAAGCCGCAAGATCCGCCGCCTCCGTCGCCGTCAGCTTGAAATCCGGCATCCTCCCCGACGGTCGATGCGCCACCGGATCGAGCAAAAACCGCGCCAGAGCGCCTTTCTCATACTTGTCCGCCAGATTCATCGGCGCGCTGGGCAGGCCCGCCAACTCGATCTGCGCGCCCTCGGGGAGATCCTCCGGCGTGTAGCCCACTTCCGGCGCGTGACAGGCCACACATCCGATCCGGTGATAGAGCCGCTGTCCCGTCGCGATATCGCCCCCGGTCACCGGAGGCGCCGACTCCTCCTTCAGCGACGCCAGGAAATGCTTCAGCGCCCGCACCTCATCGAGATCGCGATCCGGTCCCGCGAACAGACTCGGCATGATGGTGTCCGTCTTCACGAAACGCGGATTCCGGATGAACAGCTCCAAGTCCAACGGCCCGAGTCGGGAACCGACCCCCTCCAGGCTCGTGCCCGGACGCCCCGCGAGCCGGTCTTTCAGCGCCTCCGGCGGGGCGTGGCAGGCGACGCAATTCAACTCATTGAGCAGGATCAACCCGCCCTCCGCCAGATACCGGGGATCGTCGTCACCCGAGTAGAAGCGCTCGAAGCCGACCACAAAAGGATAGTTCACCGGCTCCGCATGGGCCGGATGCGCCCCCGCCCGCGGGACCGCCGAAATGATCAGCAGACTCAACAGGGTCAGGTCCCGGACCCAACCCTGTTGAGTCCGGTGAGGAAAATACCGGGGGCGCATGACGACTGGATGGGGAAAAAATACCTCGCCTCTCACACCAGCGCCGGCTGGCGCTTCGCAATCCGGGCCTCGTCGAGGAGCTTCATCCACGCGCCCATGTAGTGACCGTGATCGTGAAAGGTACGCCCGCTGACGAGATTGCCATCGACCACGCAGGGCTCGTTGACGAAGGTGCCGCCGCACACCTCGAGATCGAACTGGCACTTCGGCACCGTGGCCATCCGCCGCCCCCGCACCCGATCCGCCCGGGCCGGGATCTCGACTCCGTGGCAGACGCTGGCGCAGGGCTTGTTTTCATCGAAGAAATGCCGGGTGATGGCGATCAGCGCGGGATCTTCTCGGATGTATTCCGGGGCGCGGCCACCGCTGAAAAAGATGCCGAGGTAGTCGTGGGGATCGATCTCGGAAAAGGCGACCTTGGCCTCGATCTGGTAGCCTTCCCACTCGCGGGTGATCGTCCATCCTGGCCGCACCTCGTGCATGACCATCTGGAAAACACGCTTCTCCGGACCGGCCACGACCGGCTCGTAGCCGCCCTCGATGAGGCGGTAGTAGGGGTAGAGGGTATCGACGGTCTCGGTGGCGTCGCCGACGATGATGAGTACTTTTTCGTTGTCAGACATGATTTGGGAATAGTTCAGGTTAAGCTTTCGAGGTAGGCGCGACCGCGATTGATCTCGGCGGTCACTTCCGCCGCCGTGGGCAGGATGGGAATGCCGCGCGGCGTGGGGTGCATGAAGATTTCCGTGTAGCCAGCGTAGCCGATTTTTTTCAACGCCGCCACCAGCGGGCCGAAATCCAGGTCGCCGCGCCCCGGCATCTGGAGGAGTTCCAGTTCTTTCGGCATGGGTTTGGTGCAGCCGTTCCCGTGCTGCCACGCATAGAACATGACAATGCGGTCGCCCAAGGTCTCGATGAGACTGGCCAGCATCCGGGCGTCCTGTCCAAGGTTTTCGAGGTGGTAGGGCGCCAGAGCGATGCCGATGGCGTCGTTGGGCCGGAATTCGGCGAGCCATTTGAGGGAATCGGGCGAGTCGATGAGGTTGTTCCCATGGTTTTCAATCCCGATCCGCACTCCGGCGGTGGCGGCGGCATCGGCGTGGGGTTTCAACTGCTCGCAGAAATCCTTGACCGCGGCCTTCAACGCCCCGCCCCCGAGGTCCTTGGGGCCTTTGCCGCCGCAAATGAGCAGATCGCCACCGAGGCGGGAGACGAATTTCATCTCCTCCCCCAGACCGAAGGGACCGAGATCATAGCGGGTGGAACAGCCGAGTTTCACGTCGTGCTTGTCCATCATCCCGGCGAAGGCTTCCTCACCCATGTCCGCGACCTGCTCCCGCTGATTGCCGTGTTTGCGCGGCCACAGGTCGATGAATTCCGCGCCGGTCGCGCGCACATCGGGCAGGATATCGGAGAGGGGCAACTCCCCGTACATGGAAGAGCCCACGATGTATCGAAATGTAAAACCACTCTCGGCAAAAGCGCACCAGGCACCGGCTGGGGACGCAGCCAGAGAAGCCAGGAAACGACGCCGATTCAGGGAAAATCGTGGATCGAGCATGCGTCATTGATAAGCCCGCCCGCCCGGGAAGGCTATGTCGAAATCGCTTTTCATTTGTGTCTTTTTTTCTGGCGCGATTGTCGTAGCTTCTTCCCGATGTCCGTCGAGATACCGCGTCCCCTGGCCCGCGATTATCGGGATCCCCACACGCGCCTGGGCATGGACCTGACCGCCGCCACCGGGGCGGGGGCGGCGTCGTTTCTGGTGCATGAGTGTGGATTCCTCCGCTATGAGAACTGGAATCATCGCGGCATTCTCAGCCCCTACTGGAGGCTGCATCACAACTTCGAACCGGGCAACGCGGTGAGATCCGACGGCATGGAGTATGCGCTCGAGCCGGAATCGATGGTCATCGTGCCCGGCGGCGTGACGCTGGACACGCTCGGTCGGAAAACCGTGCCCCATCTGTGGATTCACTTCGTTCCCGGCCAGGAGTTTCTGCTCGCAGTGCGGCGTCCGGTGACGCTGTCGGTGGACGCGGCCATCAGGGAAACGCTCGGTTCACTGGGCGGGCTGTTCTCGGCGGAGGAGTCCCCGGAGCGCGGACGGCGGATGCTTCATCACAGCAAAGCCTTGCTCCACCTCGCGTTCGCCCGCCTCGACGCGGAGCTCTTTCGGGCTTTCCCCGACCGGCTGGTGCGCTTGCTGGAGTACATCGAGGGCCATCTGGGGGGAGATCTTTCCATCGCGGAGCTGACGCGGCTGACAGGCATGTCGCGGCATCGCATGACGGAATGGTTTCAGCGTCACACCGGCCAGACGCCGAGCCGATACATCGCCGACCTGCGGCTCCGCACCGCGATGCAGCGTCTCGCCGCCACCGACGCGAGCATCGAACAGATCGCCGAGGATCTGGGCTACGCGAACCGCTATTACTTCAGCCGGGTCTTCAATCGCCAACTCGGCTGCGGGCCGGCGACCTTTCGTCGGGGACAACGTTAGCGAGCAGGGGAGAAATGGCGCGCAACGCGCCGACGGCGGCTTTCACCTGATGCACCCGGACGATGCCCGCCCCGAGTCTCGCGCTCCTGACCACGCAGGCAATGGTGCCGGCGTCGCGTTGGGCCGGGTCCTCGATACCGAGCACCTCGCCGATCACCGTTTTCCGCGACACCGGCATCAGGAGCGGGCGGCCGAAACGGTGAAAGCGGTCGAGATGCCGGTAGATCGTGAGATTGTCCTCACGCTGCTTGGCGAAATCGATGCCGGGATCCAGGACGAGATGCTCTTCCGAGAGTCCCGCCGACCTCGCGAGCGCGATCTTTTCCTCGAAGAATCGCTCCATCGTCGCCAGGACATCGTCCCAGCGCTGTCGGGTGTGGGGCACCTTGGGGAGGCCGACCGTGTGCATGATGAGGAGGGCGGCGCCGTGCCGCGCGCAGACCCGGGCGTTGCGGGGGTCGGGCAGTCCGGAAATATCGTTGACCAGATCTCCGCCCAGAGGCAGCACCGCTTCGATGACCTCCGGACGCCAGGTATTGATGGAAAGCGGCGGGGGCCAGAGACGCCCCGGCTCCCGGCATGGCGGCTCGCCCATCCGTTCCAGCAGCTTGGGAAAAGCCTCCAGAAACGGCGCCAGGCGGCGGATTTCCTCATCCACTGAGATGGCCTCGCGATTCGTCCTCGCGCTCTCCGCCCCAATGTCGATGATGTCCGCGCCGTCCCGGATCATGCCCTCAGCGATGGCGAGGGCGCCATCAGGATCCAGAGTGCCGTCGCCGGAAAAGGAATCATCATTGATATTGACGATGCCCATGACGAGAGGGCGCCGACGGGGGAATGATATCCAATGATCGCGGGCGCTGAGACTGGAGATGGGGGCCATGGCGGGTGGGACAGCGGGGGCAGAGAGATTTGAAAAATAATGCTTGCGTCGCAAAGCTGAAACGGCTCAAATACGGGTTCTCTTGAGACGAAACACCACACGAAAGCACGCTATGAAACAAGTGTTCGGAATTTTTGCCGCCCTCATTCTCATGCCGACCTTCCAGGTCCAGGCGTGGCTCGGGGGTCCTTGGAGTAACAATACCTACAATACTGGGGATGACGGCGTCTATGAAGCGATTGGCTCGATGACAGACGGAACGGCCATGTATCGCTGGGCGGTCAATAATGAAAATGCCGGCGGGGCTGCAATGACTGGCGCAGCTGCCAATGGGGCGACCACGAGCAATGTCCAGTTCGGAGGACTGGTGGGTGCCGCCAACCCTCACGTGATCTGGTACCGTGGAATTGTTTACTATGGCCGTTGCTTTGGGATGGTGAATTCCTACATGGGGAAAGTTATGATGACTGGAAACGCCAGTACTTCTGGGTTAAGCAGTGAAGACAACCCCGTCAATGGCGTGGAACTCAACTCGGGGGTTCAAGACGTTCCAGCGATCAGCGACACCGTGGTATTGCCTGACACAAAGTCCGTAGCGAACTCCACCTGGGAAGGAAAGATCACTTCAAAATTTCCCGTAAAAGCCTTCCACGGCTATGGAACGGTCAGTTTCGTCGGCGCCCCATCTCTGGACCTGCTCACGGTTACAGTGGCCAACATTACAGTCGAAGATGGAGATGTGTTCGTTCCCAGCGTAATCAACGTCGATACTAATCGATACACCTCCTCTTCCGCTGGTCCAAGTTTTCTTCAACAGGGGCACAGAGTAGGAATGAAGGTCTTTGGTTCACAGGTGAGCTTCGCGGTGAACGGATGATTTCAAGAGTATCCTTGATTTCTGCCTACTCTGAAAGAACGATTCTTTCCATGATTTGCCTTGGCAAGGCTTGCCGAAAGAACCGGTAATTGTTTCAACTCATCAGGATTTGGGATTAACGGGCTGTCCTTCACACGTCATCGCGTTGACAAACCGCCGCATTCAGGTTTTCAATGGAGCGTCGTTCTCTTCTGAGAACACTGAACTAAGTTTTCAGAGCAGGAGACTGTTGAAAAACCCTGAAACAAAAATCTTGCTGTTTTTTGGGATAAGACAAGCGGCATTGCCGGATTCGTTTTTGACCGACCTTGGCGGGCTGCGGCCCTTTTGTTCGTTGGCTTCGTTGCGATTCAGTCAGGTAGCTCGCTACCTTCCTTCACCGCGCCTCGCCATCGATCAAAATGACTCACAGTTTTCCTTCCATGGTTTTTCAACGGTCTCCTAGTTTCATGATCACCAAGCGATCCTCCCCCGGTCTCACCATCGTGGAACTGGTGATGGTCCTAGCTATCATAGGCGTGCTTGCGGGAATCGCAATTCCATCCTACGCCACGTTCAAGCGGCGAGCGGAAAAAGCGCGCTGCATAGGTAATTTAAGGGTTCTCCACAATGGTTTTGATGCCTTCATCCTAGACCACAATCTATGGCCCCAGATGCCTGCAGATTCGATTGATTGGGGGCAATCGAAATACTTTCAGTGGTGGGTGAAAGTTCTTGAGCCATA
Source organism: uncultured Verrucomicrobiales bacterium (assembly GCA_964439145.1). GTDB lineage: Bacteria > Verrucomicrobiota > Verrucomicrobiia > Verrucomicrobiales > DEV007 > JAEUHH01. The sequence continues at coordinate 75,468 of CAYTNL010000013.1, read as the reverse complement.
TGGCGTGGGGCAAGAGTCTTGGATTTGTTCCAGTGATCGCTATCTGGAACAGTTGCCCGAGAATCAAGCAGAATACTTTTCCTCCTACGTCCCGACGCGTTTCAATTCCCACCAATACACCCCTTTTCGCTGGAATCAGCCGTGGGTCGTTGAACGCGGAGATTATCACGGCAGGGGCGCCCACATTCTCATGCCCGATGGCTCCATCACCACCTCCCAAGCTCCCTGGGGCGAGCGCTGATCGGGTGATCTTGGCCCGCCCGCCCTCAAATGGATCAATGATAGTCCTGCAACGCCCGGATCCCCAGCTCGCTTGATTTCATCGAGCGCATGGCCGAAGCGCAGGCGCGGGCGGCGCGGAGGGTGGTGGTGATGGGAACGCGATTGGCGATGGCGGTGCTGCGAATCCGCACCTCGTCCTGACGCGGCGTGCGACCGCTGGGGGTGTTCACGATCATGGCGATCTCGCCATTCTTCACCATATCGAGCACGTTGGGTCGCCCCTCCGCCACCTTCCGCAGCTTGTTCACCGGCACTCCCGCCTCCGACAGGGTCTTCGCGGTGCCGGAGGTGGAATAGAGGATGAATCCCAGTTCGTGAAACTCCCGGGCCACCTCCACGCACTGGGCTTTGTCGGAATCTTTCACGCTGATGAAGATATTGCCCGTCCGCGGCAGAGTGGACGAAGCCGCCATCTGTGACTTCGCGAAGGCGAGCCCGAGGTCGGGATCGATGCCCATCACTTCTCCGGTCGATTTCATCTCCGGCCCGAGGGCAATATCAATACCGGGAAACTTGGAGAAGGGAAACACCGCCTCCTTCACCGAATAGTGCGTCGGATATACCGGCTCGGTGAATCCGAGATCGACCAGCTTTTCCCCGGCCATCACTTTGGCCGCCAGCTTGGCAAGGGGAACCCCAATGGCTTTGCTGACAAATGGCACGGTCCGCGAAGCGCGGGGATTGACCTCGATGACGTAGAGTTCGTCATCCTTCACCGCGAACTGAATGTTCATGAGGCCGCGGACTCCCAGTTCCTTCGCCAGCGCCTTGGCGGCGTCGCTGATCTGGCCGCGCATGGACTCGGAGAGGGTGAAGGGCGGGATCACACAGGCACTGTCGCCGGAGTGAATGCCGGCCTCCTCGATATGTTCCATGATCGCTCCCACCACGGTGGTTTCCCCGTCTGAGATGCAATCGACATCCACCTCGGTGGCATCCTCGAGGAAGCGATCAACCAAGACGGGGCGCTCGGGGCTGGATTCGACCGCGGTGCGCATGTAGTGGCGCAACTCTTCATCGTTGTAAACGATCATCATCGCCCGCCCGCCCAGCACGAACGAAGGGCGCACGAGCACGGGATATCCGATGCGTTGGGCGATGGATACGGCCTCGTCTTCCGATACGGCGGTGCCGGCGGGGGCCTGCTTGAGTTCCAGCTTGTCGAGCAGTGCGCTGAAAAATTTGCGGTCTTCGGCCAGTTCGATGTTCTTGGGGGATGTGCCGATCACGGTGGCTCCGTGGCGCTCGAGATCCGCCGCGAGATTCAGGGGGGTCTGCCCCCCGAACTGCACGATGACTCCGGAGCATTGCTCCTGCTCGTAGATGTTCAACACATCCTCCAGCGTGAGGGGTTCGAAGTAGAGTTTGTCGCTGGTGTCGTAATCGGTGGAGACGGTTTCCGGATTCGAATTCACCATGATGGTCTCAAATCCCAGCTCTTTCAGGGCGAAGGCCGCGTGGACACAGCAGTAGTCGAACTCGATCCCCTGTCCGATGCGATTGGGCCCTCCGCCGAGAATCATGATGCGCTTCTTGTCGCTGTCACGCGCCTCATTCTCCATCCCGTAGGTCGAATAGTAGTAGGGCGTGTAGGCCTCGAACTCGGCCGCGCAGGTGTCCACCAACCGGTAGGTCGGCAGGACACCCCGCTTTTTCCTCAGGGCGCGCACGGCGTCCTCACTGGTGGCGGTCAGTCGACCCAGTTGGCGATCCGAATAGCCGAGGCGTTTGGCTCTCCGTAGATCGATGTCGCCCAGATCACCGCGGAAGTCGGCTTCCTCCGTCCAGAGATCGTGAAGATTCTTCAAGAACCAGGGATCAATGGCGGTGAGTTCGTGCACCTCGTCGAGCGTCAGACCGGCCTCGAAAGCATAGCGCAGGTAGAAAATCCGCTCCGCGTTGGGGGTGGATAGGTTGTGCCTGATGTCGTCGAGATCGGGCGTTTTGTCCTTCCCGTCGGCCCCGAATCCGAAACGCCCGATCTCCAGGGAGCGCAGGGCTTTCTGCATGGCCTCCTTGAAAGTCCGGCCGATCGACATGGCCTCGCCCACGCTCTTCATCTGGGTGGTGAGCACCGGATCGGCGCCGGAAAATTTCTCGAAGGTGAAACGAGGCACCTTGACCACGCAGTAGTCGATGGTGGGCTCGAAGCTGGCGGGGGTTTCCCGGGTGATGTCGTTAGGGATCTCGTCGAGGGTGTACCCGACAGCGAGCTTGGCGGCGATTTTCGCGATGGGGAAGCCCGTGGCCTTGGAGGCGAGAGCCGAGGAGCGCGATACCCGCGGATTCATCTCGATGACGATCATCCGACCGTTTTCCGGATTGATGGAGAACTGGATATTCGAGCCCCCGGTCTCGACGCCGATCTCCCGGATGACGGCGAAGGACGCGTCCCGCATCATTTGGTATTCCTTGTCGGTCAGGGTCTGGGCCGGCGCGACGGTGATGGAATCCCCGGTGTGGACACCCATGGGATCGAGGTTTTCGATGGAACAGATGACGACACAGTTGTCGGCGCGGTCGCGCATGACCTCCATCTCGTATTCCTTCCAGCCCAGAAGTGATTCCTCGACCAGGACCTCGTTGACCGGAGACAGATCGAGCCCCCGAGTGACGATGGTCTCGAACTCCTCCCGATTGTAGGCGATGCCACCCCCGGTGCCCCCGAGAGTGTAAGCGGGCCGGATGATCAGGGGAAAGCTCCCGATCTCATCGCGGATGCGATTGGCGTCATCCATCGAATGCGCCACGCCCGATTGCGGCATATCGAGGCCGATTTTCTGCATGGCCTGCTTGAAAGCCAGCCGGTCCTCGCCTTTCTCGATGGCTTCCGCGTTCGCTCCGATGAGGCGCACGCCCACTTTTTCCAGGAAACCGTTGCGCACCAGATCCATGGCCACATTGAGCGCGGTCTGACCGCCCAGGGTGGGCAGGAGGGCATCGGGTTTTTCCTTTTCGATGATCTTCTCGACGATATCCGGGGTAATGGGCTCGATGTAGGTCCTGTCGGCGAACTCGGGATCGGTCATGATGGTGGCCGGATTCGAGTTCACGAGCACGACTTCATAGCCCTCTTCTCTCAGCGCCTTGCAGGCCTGCACTCCTGAGTAGTCGAATTCGCAGCCCTGGCCGATGACAATGGGACCGGAGCCAATGAGAAGGATCTTGCGGATGGATTCGTCGCGGGGCATGGGGACGGTTCGTGCGGTGAAGAATGGAGAGGCTGGCGCCTTGCGCCCCATTACTTGCATCGGGCCAGCCCTCTGTAAAGCGGCGAGCGGGACGGGTGGGAGATTGCGCGACAGCGAGCCTGCCGTTACGCTCCCGCGTCCATGATCCGCCCCATCCAGTCCCTCGGCAGAGGCTCCCTCGCATTTCTGGGCTATCTGGGCCAGTTGGCGGACCTGTTTTTTGAGACCACCACCGCCTTGTTCGTCGGGGCGCGCCGCGCCGCGCTCATCGGGCGGCAGATCGTCTCCATCGGCTTCGGTTCTCAATTGGTGGTGGTGGTGACCGGCGCCTTCACCGGAGCGGTCTTCGCCGCGCAGACCTATTTCAAATTCAGCGACCTGGGTCTGGAATCCGGCGTCGGCCCGGTGGTCTCCATCGCCATGTGCCGGGAGCTTGGACCCGTGCTCACCGGTCTGATGGTCGCGGGACGCGTGGGCGCGGCGATGGCCGCGGAGATCGGCACCATGAAAGTGACCGAGCAGATCGACGCCCTGCGCGCCATGGGCGTGCATCCCATCGACTACCTCGTGCTGCCCCGGGCCATCGGGATGTTTTTCTCCATGCCGCTGCTGGTGGCCGAGGCCACGGGCTTCGGCATCGCCGCCTCCTACGTCATCGTGGTCCACGGTTTCAAAGTTCCTTTCCCCTGGTATGACAACCAGTTGCGGGCCTTCACCGATCTGGGGGACATCAGCATCGGCATGATCAAAGGCTTCTTTTTCGGCGCTCTCATCGTCCTCATTTCCTGTCATCAGGGGTTGAAAGCCAGCAATGGCGCGGTCGGCGTGGGCAAGGGCACCACCGCGGCAGTCGTCTACTCCAGCCTGGCCATCCTGATCTCGAACTTCTTCCTCAGTTTCCTCCTGAATTACTTCTTCCCCATCGGCACCGGCGGCTGATCCCCATCCCCACTACCAGATGTCCGCCCCCAGCCCGCGCGATAACCCTTCGACGGAGAGTCCTCATTTCATCGAGGTCACCGATCTGCACAAACGCCTCGGCAACCAGGAAGTACTGCGCGGGGTCGATCTGAACATCCGGCGCGGCGAATGCCTGGTGGTGCTGGGGCAGAGCGGCGAGGGGAAGAGCGTATTCCTCAAACACCTCATCGGCCTGATCAACCCGGACTCAGGGAGCATCCGCGTGGATGGGGAAGAAATCGTCGGACTGTCGGAGCGACGCATGAGTCCGGTGCGCAAAAAACTCGGCATCCTGTTTCAGGACGGCGCGTTGTTCGATTCCATGACGGTGGCGGAAAATGTCGCTTTTCCCCTCAAGGAGCGCGGGGTGCGTGAGATCGATCTGTTGCTGGAGAAGGCCCGCGCCGCTCTGGAGGTGGTGGGACTGGAATCCCATATGGAAAAAATGCCCATCAACATCTCCGGCGGCATGCGCAAGCGCGTGGCCCTGGCCCGCGCCATCGTCACCGAACCCCGGTGCATCCTCTACGACGAGCCCACCGCCGGACTCGACCCCATCGTGGCGGACAGCATCGATCACCTCATCCGACGTCTTCAGAGAAAGTTCCAGGCCACCTCCATCGTCGTGACCCATGACATGAAAAGCATGTTCCACATCGCCGACCGCGTCGCCTACCTCCGCGAAGGGCGGATCTATTTCCTGGGCACCCCGGACGAACTCCGGGCGAGCACGGACCCAGCGATCCGGAATTTCGTGGAGGGGCGCTCGGAGGAATCACTCGCCTCCACCGAAGCGAGGGCGGAGTCGTTGGCGAATCCGACAGATTGGGACTAGGGTGCCGAGCCAGACCGGTCATGAGCGCGATACGAAAGGAGAGAACCGAGATACTCGTGGGACTGTTTGTCTTCTTCGGGCTCGCCGTCATGGGCACGCTCATCGTGCAGTTCGGACGCTTCAGCGACCGGCTGCAGGAGAAATACCGCATCTCGGTCACGTTTCCCGACGCCAGCGATATCCGCGAAGGCTCGCCAGTAAAGCTGGCCGGGCAAAAAATCGGCTTCGTAGCCTCCGAACCGAGACTGAACCCCGAGTTTACCGGCGTCCTTGTGGTGATGGACATCTACGGGGACAAGCGCATCCCCAAGGGATCCGACTTCTCCATCGGCACCAGCGGACTCATGGGCGATACCTACATCCGCATCGCCATGCCGGACAATCCCCGACCCGACTATCTCGTCGACGGGGATTCCGTCAAAGGCGCCTCCAGCGGCGGGCTGGAGTCTCTGCAGCAGGATGCCGGGCTGGTGATCGCCGACATCCGCGAAGCCGTCGAGGACATCCGCACCGCCGTACAGAGTCTGGACCGGGTCTTTGACAAGATCGAAAGCGGCCTGCTCGCCGATGAAAATATCGACAACCTCAAGCAGACCTTCGCCGAATTCCGCCAGACCGGAGAGAACCTCAATCAAGCGACCCGCAAACTCGACCCGCTCATGGACGACGCCCGAGCCACCGTGGGCGAGGCCAAAACCGCCATGACCAAGGTGGGCGACACCTTTGACAAGGCCGGCGAGGTCATTGGCAAAGCCGAACCCGCCATGGAGGAGTTGGAGCCCACCTTGGCGGAACTGCGCGCCACCATCGAGAACGCCAACCTCGCCATCGGTCGCATCACCGAGGGAGACGGCGTCGCCGCAGCGCTCATCTCGGACAGCGGACTGCGCCAGGATCTGGAGAGTTTCATCGAGAAGCTGGATCGCCACGGCATCCTCGGCTACCCCAAGGACAAATCCGGCTCGGCCGGAAAATCCGGGAGCGAGGCGAACGATGAGGAAAGCGCCGGCAGGAGCTTCCTTTTCCGGGGCAAACGTTGAGCTTCCCGCCTTTTCGCTTGAATCCGAGCTTGATGCGGTTATCACAACAAACCGCCTTTTTCAGGAGTTTCGGCCGTCCCAGTCCATGATTCCCGAAAGCGCGGGAACCTACCGACTCCAGAGCAGCGTTCGCGGATTTCGGCCGAGTTCAGATGGCGTCTTCCCTCCCCGGAAGCCAGCCGACACGGATCCCGGCCTTGATTTCAAGAGCCGGGCCGAGGGGATCGGGAGTCTTGTTTCTTCTCTCACCCTTTTCACGCACCCCATTTCCCCAGCCGAACCATGGATACGGATCTTGTCGCTTCCCACATCGCCAACCTCAGTCCCTCGATCACCCTGTCCATCACCAGCCAGGCCAAGAAGATGATCGACGAGGGCGAGGACGTTTGCAGTTTCGGCGCCGGCGAGCCCGACATGGACACTCCCGAGTTCATCAAGGAAGCCGCCATTCAGGCCCTGCAGGAGGGAAAGACCAAATACACCGCCTCAGCCGGTATCCTGCCCCTCCGCCAAGCCATCTCCGAAAAACTCCTCCTCGAGAACAACGTCGAGTACCGCGCCGACCAGATCAGCGTCAACTGCGGAGCCAAGCACTCCTGTTACCAGGCCATCCAGGCCTGCTGCAATCCGGGCGACGAAGTCATCATCCCCGCCCCCTACTGGACCAGCTACCCCGAGATGGTGCGCATGGTCGGGGCCGAACCCTATTTCGTCGAGACCAAGGCCGAGAACCAGTGGAAGATGACCGCCGAGGAATTCGAGGACGCCATCAGCGGCCGCACCCGCATGCTCATCCTCAACAGCCCCAACAACCCCACCGGGGCCGTCTACACCCAGAAAGAACTCGAGGAAATCGCCGAGGTCGCCCTCTCCGAGGACGTCATCATCCTCTCCGACGAGATCTACGAAAAGCTCGTCTACAACGGCCAGAAACACATCAGCATCGCCTCGCTCAGTGAAGCGGTGCGCGACCTGACCATCACCATCAACGGCTTCAGCAAGGTCTACTCCATGACCGGTTGGCGGCTCGGCTACACCGCCGCTCCCAAAGCGATCGCCGACGCCATCGACACCATCCAGAGCCACACCACCTCGAACGTCACCAGCTTCGCCCAATACGGCGCCCTGGCCGCTCTCAAAGGCGACCAGAGCTTCGTGCAGGACATGGTCGAGGAGTACGACATGCGTCGGCAGTACATGCTCAGCCGTCTCCAAGGCATCCGGAACATCAAGGTCATCGAACCCGAGGGCGCCTTTTACTTCCTCGTCGACACCAGCCCCATCGGGCTGAGTTCGACAAACCTCGCCGAGAAGCTGCTCAGCCGTTACAAAGTCGCCGCCGTCCCAGGCATCGCCTTCGGCCACGACAAATCCATCCGCTTCAGCTACGCCACCAGCCTCGACATCATCAAGAAAGGCCTTGATCGCTTCGAGGAGTTCTGCCTTTCCCACTGATCCCCGGTCGGCAACCAATCACAGACTTGATCAAGCGCCAGGGCTTCGGCCTTGGCGCTTTTTTTCCGTCCCCACCGTGAGGGTTGGGCGAGTAGACCGAGCCTATCAGGCCAGCCGCGCCGCCGCCGAGACCACCGCCTCCGGCGTCATGCCCAGCGCCCGCATCACCAGCGGCGCGGGCGCGCTGATGCCGAAACGTTCGATGCCCAGCACCTCGCCGTCGAGACCGACATAGCGATGCCATGGACAGCCGACCCCCGCTTCGATCGCGATCCGCCGACGGCAGGCAGCCGGCAGGACCGATTCCCGATACTCGGCCGACTGCCGGTCAAAGCGCTCCATGCAGGGCATGGAAACCACGCGCGCTCCGGCTCCGATCTCGGCCGCGGCCTTGATCGCGTGATCCAGCTCGCTCCCGCTGGCCATGAGGATAACCTCCAGCGGACCACTCTCCCTGACCGCGACGTAGGCGCCACGGTAGACTCCCTCGCGGCGATCTTTGACCGGTATCTGACTCTGGGTCGCGACCTTCTGGCGGGTCAGGATGAGCGCCGTGGGTCCGTCCGTCCGCTCCATCGCCGCCGCGAAGGCGCCAGCCACTTCCTCGGGATCGCCGGGACGGATCACATCCAGATTCGGGATCACCCGCAGGCCGCTGACCGTCTCGACCGGCTGGTGGGTCGGGCCGTCCTCGCCCACCCCCACGGAATCGTGGGTGAGAATGTAGCCGACCGGCAGATGCGCCAGCGCGGCCAGACGGATGGAAGGCCGCAGGTAGTCGGCAAACACCGCGAACGTGGCTCCCGTGGTCCGGAAAATCCCATCGTAGGCGATGCCATTGCAGATGGCTCCCATCGCGTGCTCACGAATGCCATACCAGATGTTGCGATTCTCATAGTGGTCACGACCGACATCGCCGCCGCCCTTGAGATAGTTTTTCGTGGAACCGAACAGGTCCGCGCTGCCCGTGATCAGCAACGGCATGGCTTCGGCGATCGCATTGATCACCGCCCCGCCCGCACTGCGGGTGGCATCCGCGTAGTCCGCGGGAAATTCCGGGATGCGCTCGAGCAAATCTCCGGGGACGCCCGCCGCCAGTTGGGCCGCCAGCCCGGGATTGGCCGCCCGCCAGGCTTGGAAAGTCTCTTCCCAAGCCGCGTGCGCCGCTTTCTGCCCCTCCTTGTGCTTGGCGAAATGCGCCCGCACCGCATCCGAAACGAAGAAGGTCTCCTTCGGCAGCCCCAGCCCCCGGCGGGCGGATTCCGCAAACTTCGCCCCCCCCTCGCCGTGACCCGCCGCGGTGCCGGCGACCTCCGGAATGCCCCGGCCGATCTCCGTTTTGCATTCGATCAGCTTGGGACGGCCGTTGTCGTCGGCTTTCGCGCGCTCGAAAGCGGCCAGAATCGCGTCGAGGTCGTGACCATCGATGGTCACGGTGTCCCAGCCCAACGCCGCGAAGCGGGCGCAGGTGTCGGCGCTCTGGGTTACCTCCGCGAGAGCGTCGAGCGTGACGTCGTTGGAGTCGTAGAACAGGATGAGATTGTCCAGCCCGATGTGCCCGGCAAAGGCGGCCGCTTCCGCCGCCACCCCCTCCTGCATGCAACCATCGCCGGCGAGGACGACGATGTGATGGTCGATGATGGTGTGGTCGGCGGTGTTGAATCTCGCAGCCGCCATTTTCGCGGAGAGCGCGTAGCCGACGCCATTGCCGATGCCCTGGCCGAGCGGTCCCGTGGTCGCTTCGACGCCGGGAGTCTCGCCGAACTCGGGATGGCCGGGCGTTTTGCTGTGCAGTTGGCGGAAATTTTTCACCTCCTCCAGCGGAAGATCGAAGCCCGCCAGGTGCAGCCAACCGTAGAGAAACATGCTGCCATGCCCGGCGGAGAGGATGAAACGATCACGATTCAGCCACCGGGGCTCGTCGGGATGGATCCTCAACGCCTCGCCGAAAAGCACGGCTCCGATTTCTGCCGCGCCCAGGGGCAATCCGAGATGGCCGGAGCTGCAGGCGTGCACGGCGTCGATCGCGAGACCTCGCGCTTCATTGGCGGCTTGAGAGAGAGTGGGCTTGTCCATGTTGGTGGTCTGAAAACGGCGAGACCCTTAAATTCGAATGCCGCTTGGTTCAAGGACGAACCGCCCGCGCGGTTCGCGTCGATTCTCCTTGCTACTCCGCGACGATTTCCGGTAGATTGTTGTCACGAAACGTCCTCGTGGCGTGATCTCTCTTGCTGAAGTCTTTACCAAACCCTGTTAGACCCATGACACAACCCTATCGACTCAAAGGCATCCTCTGCCTGAGCCTCCTGATCGGCGCCCTGTGCGTCGGGAGCCTGCCCACCGCCGAGGCCCGCGAATGGACCAGCAGCGATGGCCGCAAACTTCAGGCCACTTTCGTGAGCCTGAAAGACGAGGGCATCGAACTCAAACTCCAGAACGGCCAGACCGTCACCGTGCCCAAAGACCGGCTCATCCCCGCCGATGTCGAGGCCGCCGAGCGCTTCGCCATTCTCGGCGACGACACTCTGACCAAGCTCTCGGCCAAGAAAATCGACTCCCTGCTGGCCCAGGTGCTGGTGCAAAACGGCTACAAATCCTTCAACGATCCCCTGCCGGACGATCTCTTCGTGCGCCGCGTCTACCTCGACATCATCGGCCGCATTCCCACTCGCGAGGAGTTCCAGCGCTTCGCCGACAGCGCCCGTCCCGACAAGCGTGAGGCCCTCATCGACGAGTTGCTCATGCATCCCGGCCAGGCCAGCCACCTGTTCAACTATTTCGCCGACATGTATCGCCTGCATGCCGATGACGATTTCAACAACGGCATCCGCATGGAGCCCTACATCCAGTGGTGGAAGGACTCCATCGCCGAGAACAAGACCTACTCCCAGATCGTCTCGGACATGATCACCGCCAAGGGCAACGTGGGGCAGAATCCCGCCTCGGGATTCATCCTGCGCGACGCCGGTATGGAGTTCGACGCGTTCTCCAACTTCGGCCAGGTCATGCTCGGCATCGATATCTCCTGCGCCCAGTGTCACGATCACCCCTTCGACGAGTGGACCATGGAGGACTTCTACTCCATGGCCGCCTTCTTCGGCGAGACCCAGCGCACCCTGAGCCGCTACAGCGCCGCCGACGCCATGGGCATGATCGCCGCGAAGATGCCCAACGCCCCGGAAAACTGGGTGGACAGCTTCCAGCAGCTAGCCAAATCCAAGGGTGTTGATGTGGAAAACCGTCAGCGCGGTGACGGCCAGACTTTGCGCTGGTTCGTTGATTTCCTGGGCTGGAACGTGACCGACATTGAGAACAAGGTCACGCCCGTCCCGGTCAGCGTCGCCGACAGCGCCGAGAAACTCCGCGGCGAGATCTTCCGCCCCGGCACCCTCATTGGCAAACCCGCCAAGGCGGGCGGCATGACCCAGCGCGAGGCGCTTGCCAATTGGCTCACCGATCCGGAAAACCCCCGTTTCGCCATGGTGATCGCGAACCGCATGTGGGGCCGCGCCTTCGGCCGTTCCATCGTGGAACCCGTCCACGATTTCACCGAAGATCAGGTGAAAAAGGCCGCCCAACCCCAGGCGCTCGCCTTCATCACCAGTGAAATGAAGCGAGTGAACTACGATCTGCGCGAGTTCATGCGTATCCTCTACAACACTCGCGCCTACCAATCGATCTCCACCTACGAGGAGCCCAGCCTAGCCGACGCCTACTACTTCCCCGGGCCGGTGCTGCGCCGGGTGCGGGCCGAACAGGCCTGGGATTCCCTGATGTTGCTGTCGGAAGGCACCGAGATCGATACCCGCCGCGGTCGTGACGGATCCTTCATCCGCGCCGTCCTCAATGTCGATTTCAACGAGGAATCCCCTGAACAAATCTGGGAGAAATTCGAAGCCTACAAACAGTATCGTGGCGGGGATCGCCTCGGCTCCGCCGTGATCGCCGAGCCCGGTTCACTGGCAGCCTCCATGGCGCGGAACGATGGTCTGAGAGCCTCGGAAATGTCCCAGCCCGCGCCCGCCGCCCACCTGCTCGACACCTTCGGCCAGTCGGATCGCCGCATCACCGACGAGCACAACTTCGACGGCTCGGTGCCGCAGGTGCTCGCCCTCATGAACGGCGGGGTGACCTCCATGCTGACGGGCAGTTCCTCCAAAGTCGTCAATGACCTCGCCGATCTCGACGGACCCGACGACAAAGTCCGCGGCGTCTACTTCACCATGCTTTCCCGCTATCCCACGGACGATGAGCTGTCCATGGGGATGAAGATGCTGGAAGACTACGGCGATGACGGCATCCGCGACCTCGCCTGGGCCCTGATCAACAGCCCCGAATTCCTTTTCGTCCAATAACATCCCGGCCCAGCCACCTCATCCGTCTCTCAAATCCCAACCTTTCATCACGTCATGATCCACCAACTCATCGATCTCGCCGGCAAGAGCTCGCCCAGCCGTCGGCTGTTCATGGAGCACACCGCCAAGACCACCCTCGGCGTCGGACTCGGCCTGCCCATTCTCACCGCCCCCGGCAAAGCCAAGGCCCAGGGCAGTGATGGCGGCGGCAAAGCCAAGAGCCTCATCTACATCTACCTGTCGGGTGGCATGAGCCATCTCGACACCTTCGACCCCAAGACTTCGAAAGACGTCATGGGAGCCACCGAGGTACTCGATACCAAGGCCGATCCGATCAAACTCGGCAATCTCTTCGAGAATCTCGCCCAGCAGGCCGACAAGATCGCCGTCATCAACAGCATGACCTCGACCAACGGCGCCCACGAGCAGGGCCAGTACATCATGCGCACCGGCTACAACAAGCGCTCGACCATCGTCCACCCGACTATGGGGCCCTTCGCCGAGGAACTGCTCGGCAAACGCGGGGAGATCCTTCCCGACAGTGTCGTCATCGGTCAGAGCACCTCCAACGCCGGCTACCTCGACCCCGCCCTGAGCCCGCTCCCCATCTCCGATCCCACCGGAGGCGTGCCGAACACCAGCCTTCTCACCGACGAGGAGCGCTTCTCCCGCCGGATGGAAATCGCCCAGTCGCTCGGCAAGAATTTCGTCGAGAAATTCAAATACAACGGACCGCGGAGCTACGTGGAATACTACGACCAGGCCACCACCCTGCTGAAAAGCGATGAACTCAAGGTCTTCGACCTCAGTGGAGAATCCAACCGCGAGCAGTTCGGCATGAACCGGCTCGGCCAAGGCTGTCTGCTCGCCCGCCGTCTGGTGGAGAGCGGTGTCCGCGTCATTGAAGTCGTCTCCGGCGGCTGGGATATGCACCTGAACGTCGACACCTCGCTGCAGGGCCGGGTGCCGGAGCTCGACCAGGCGCTCTCCACCCTGATTCAGGATCTCGACCAACGCGGCCTGCTGGAGTCCACCCTCATCGCCGTCGGTACCGAGTTCGGACGCACGCCGAACATCAACATGAACTCCGGCCGCGACCACTATCCCGCCGCCTACTCCGCCATGCTAGCTGGCGGCGGCGTGAAAGGTGGCCAGGTCTACGGAGCCACCGACAAGCAGGGCAAGAAAGTCACCAGCGACCCCATGCGTCCCGAGGACTTCCTCGCCACCATAGGCCACGCCCTCGGCGTGCCGCTGGAGCAGACCATCTACTCCCCCAGCCGACGCCCCTTCACCTTCGGCAACGACGGGAAACCCGCCACCAAGCTGTTTGCCTGATCGGGTGCGCGGACTCGGCATCCGCGACTGTGATTCATGATCGGCCGCGGGACGCCCCACATGGGCGCCCCGCGGCCTTCTTTTTTCCCGGGGAAGATTCTCAGGTGACAGCCCCCCATTTGCGGCCATGGTAGCCGACCTCGCGCCCGGCGCGACCCGACCATTCCCGATAGACGCCCTCCCCCAAAGATCGCCCCAGACTCCGCCATGTCCGAAGCCAACCCGATCCTCAAAATCGGCCTGCCCAAAGGCAGCCTCAGTGAGCCGACCCTCGACCTCTTCGCCAAAGCCGGCTACCAGATCCACGGGGCCTCCCGCTCCTACAAGCCATCCATCGACGATCCCGAGATGGCCATCCGTCTCATACGCGCCCAGGAGATCGGCCGCTATGTCGATCACGGATTCCTCGACTGCGGTATCACCGGCAAAGACTGGATCGCCGAGAACGGCGCCGACGTGGAAGTCGTCTGCGACCTGCGCTACAGCAAAGCCACCGCCAATCCCACCCGCTGGGTGCTCGTGGTGCCCAACGATTCCCCCATCCAGAGCGTGCGGGATCTCGAGGGCAAACGCATCGCCGCCGAAGCCACCGGACTGGTCGAGCGCTATCTCGCCGATAAAGGCGTCAAAGCGCACGTAGAATTCAGCTGGGGCGCCACCGAGGTGAAAGTGCCGGATCTGGTGGACGCCATTGTCGACATTACCGAGACTGGATCCTCCCTCCGCGCCAACAACCTGCGCATCGTCGATACCCTCATGGAGAGCTATCCCCAGCTCGTCGCCAACCGCGACGCCTGGGCCGACGATTGGAAACGGGAAAAAATCGAGCGCCTCGCCGTGCTGCTGCAGTCCGCCCTCCAGGCCCGCGACATGGTGGGACTGAAAATGAACCTCCCGGAAAATCAGTTGCAGACCGTGCTCGCGTGCATACCTTCCCTCCGCCAACCGACCATCTCTCACCTGACCTCCGAAGGCTGGGTGGCGGTGGAAACGGTAGCGGAAGAGAAAACAGTACGGGATCTGATCCCTCAACTGAAGGCGCTCGGCGCCGAGGGCATCATCGAGTATCCTCTCAACAAGGTGGTCATCTGACCGCCTCGTTTTTTCTCCAAACGCGACGATTCGCCAAAACACCGGCGGTGTCGTCGCATCATCCAAACAACCGAGGTAACCAAAACCCATGGGTTCGCTCAAAAAGAGACGGAAAACCAAGATCAACAAGCACAAGCGTCGCAAACGCATGAAGGCGAATCGCCATAAGAAGCGTTTGCGTTACAAGAGCTGATCGCTGGCTTGCGGGCATGATTGCTTGGGGATCTCGCGGCTCTTCCCGTCGTCGAGTGCCCATTTCTCGGTTGCACCCTTCCCAAGGGCCGCGACTTTGGCCCATGCCCGTGTCCGGACCCTGGAACCCCCTCTCCCGCCTCACGAGGGCTCTCTCCCCTCGCGCCCGAGCCGGAGCAACGTCGCCGCGTGTCGGGAGCGCCCATCCGCGCCCCGGCCACCGGTTTGCCCGCGTTCTTTCCCTGCTCCTGCCGCTGCTCACCCTCCCGGGACTAGATGCCCGGGAAACAGACGATCCGGCTCCCAAAGCGGAAGACTTCGCGGAAATCTACGTCGACCGCTATTTCGAACCCGATGAGCCCCTGAAACTGGCCGAATCCGGTCAGCGCAGGGCCGAGGCCCTCGCCCATTACTCCATCGGCCTGAGCCTGGAAGCGCGGGAACAGTTGCCCGAGGCCGTCGAAGCCTTTCAGCGGGTGCTGGAGATCGCGCCCGGCGAGGTCTCCCTTTCCCGCAAAGTCGCCTACCTGCTCGCCCAGACCGGAGACCGCGAAGGCGGACGCGCCGTGTTGGAGCGGGCTCACCAGGCCCACGAGAGTTCGCCCCGCGCTTCCATCACCCTGTCCGAATACCTCGCCACCTTCTTCGGCGACGAGGAAAAATCCCGCGCCGAAGCCCTCCGCCTCGCCAATGAAGCCGTCGATCAATATCCCTGGCATCCCGCCGCCTGGGAGCATCTGGTCCGCATGCACCTGGTGGCCCGGCAGATCGGCGAAGCACGCGCCACCGTCGAGAGAGCGCTGATACGCGAGGAAAAAAGCCCCCTCTTCTACCTCCGCCTGGGGCGCGTCGCCCAGCGCATCTGGCCGCTGAACCCCGATGAAAAAGCGCCCGAGATCATCGACGGCATCTTCGAGAAAGCCCTCGACCGAGGCGCGGACAACCCGTTCATCCGCGAAAGCGTGGCCGATTACTTCCACGAATCACGCCAATCCGAGCGCGCCCTGGAGATTTTCCAAAGCCTCATCGAAGACTTTCCCGACCGACTCGAACTCCGCGAAAAACTGGCCCGTGTCTACGGCTCTCTCGGACGTGAGGAGGATGTCATCGCCACCTTCGAGAGCATCGTCGAGATCAATCCCCAGGACGCCGAGAC
Organism: uncultured Verrucomicrobiales bacterium; assembly: GCA_964439145.1. Classification (GTDB taxonomy): domain Bacteria; phylum Verrucomicrobiota; class Verrucomicrobiia; order Verrucomicrobiales; family DEV007; genus JAEUHH01. Next base: position 59,572 of record CAYTNL010000013.1, on the reverse strand, counting down.
CCATCGCGAACTCGGACGACTGCACATCGGTCGCCAGGACTTTGAGAAAGCCGCCCACCACTTCCGCGAAGCCATGCGGCTGACCTCCGGCACCGCTGAAGAATACGCCCTCATCGGAGAACTCATCATCTTTCAGGCGAAACTCGCCGAGGAAGCGGTCGGCTTCCTCGAGCGCGGCGCCTACCTCCATCCCGAAGACGCCCGCATCACCTACCTCCTCACCTTCGCCCTCACCCGCGTGGAACGCTACGCCGACGCCCTGCCCTGGTTCGAGAAAACCGTGGAACTCGCCGGCCAGTCCCAGCCCGACCTGCTCGACGAAATGTTCTACTTCCGCTTCGGCGCCGCCGTCGAGCGCGCCGGAGACATCAACCGCGCCGCCGACCTCTTTCGCAATTGCATGGAACTGCTCGCGAAAGAAGACAACGACGACGAACGCACCCAGGCTCTTCGCGCCGAAGTCTACAACTACCTTGGCTACATGTGGTTGGAGAATGATCTCAACATCGACCAGGCCGGCGAACTCATCAAGGAAGCACTCGCCATCTCCCCCGACTCCGGCGCCATCACCGACAGCCTCGGCTGGTTCTATTTCAAAAAAGGCCAATACGAGGACGCCAAACGCGAACTGCTCAAAGCCGAACAGATGGTCACCGAACCCGACGGCGTGATCTACGATCACCTCGCCCAGACTTTTCATCAGATGGGCGACCACGAGAACGCCGTCGGCTACCTCCGCAAAGCGGTCGAACTCGAACCCGACAACGCCGAGTTCAAGGCCCGGCTCGAGGCATACGAAAAAGCCGCGACCGAATCCAAGCCCAAACCGGAGACCCCGCCGGCTCCCGCTCCCGCTCCCGCCGAGGAGAAAAAAGCGGCCTGACTCAACCCTGTCAGGTCCGGGACCCAACAGGGTCAAGTCCGGCGCCCGCCCCTCCTCCATCCCCATGCCGGAGCTCGCCGAGGTCGAATACTTCCGCAAACAGTGGGACCCCGGCCTCGGGCAACGTGTCGCTCGCGTGGCCATTCACGAGCAGGCCCGCCTCTTCCGCGATACCAGCCCCGGTTTGCTCGTCCGGCGGCTCGTGGGCACCACCTTCCGGGAAAGCTTCGCCCACGGGAAAAACCTGCTCTTTCACTTCTCCGACGACGCCTGGCTCGGCGGTCACCTGGGCATGACGGGCAGCCTGCGGACCGAAGCGACGGACGCGTTTTCCCCCGGCAAACACGACCATCTCGTCATCCATCTGGAAACGGTCGCGCTCGTCTTCGCCGATCCCCGGATGTTCGGACGCGTCCGCTTCGAGATTCATCCCGACGATCCGCCGGACTGGTGGAGAGACTTGCCCCCGGAGGTGCTGAGTGACGGATTCACCAGGGAGCGCGTCTTCGCCTTTGCACAACGGCGGCGCAAGACGCCGATCAAGACGCTGCTGCTGGATCAGACGATGTTTCCCGGCATCGGCAACTGGATGGCGGACGAGATCTGCTGGCGCCTCCACTGGCATCCCTCCAGAACGGCGGGCGGGATCGGTGAAAAAGAGGCCGCCGCGCTTTGGAAAACGACACGTCTCGTCTCGCGCCAGGCTCTCGCCGTCATCGGCACGGACTGGGGCGATCCGCCCGACAGTTGGCTGTTCAACCATCGTTGGGAAAAGGATCACAGCTGCCCGCGTCCCGGCTGCGGCGTCGATCTGGTCCGCGCCGATCTCCGGGGACGCACCACCTGCTGGTGCCCGCGCTGTCAGGCGGCATCCTGATGGCGACAGCGGGCAATCCCCTGCTAGGGTGGAGACCGGATGCGTGCAGAACAGTTGGAATTGACTTTGACGGAGCCCCCCGTGCTGACTCGGTTTCGGGACGGTCTCGCGGCTTTCGACGAGTTCGGGAAGGCGACCGTGATCGGCGAGTTTCCCGATCCCGCGGTGAGTCTGCCGGTCTATGTCAACGAATTCTGGACCGCGAAACAGCGGGCGGCCTGCCCGCTGCACGAAGTGTCGTATCGTGCCTGTTTCAAACCTCAGTTGCCGCGTTTTTTCATCGAACGCCTCACCGATCCGGGCGAGACGGTCCACGATCCGTTCATGGGCCGCGGCACCACCCCGCTGGAGGCGGCGCTGCTGGGACGGCGGCCGGCGGGATCGGACATCAATCCCCTGAGCCGCATCCTGCTGGCGCCCCGCCTGTCACCACCGGATCTCCCGGAGGTGGAGTCACGACTCGCAACCCTCCTCGCCCGGCCGTCCGGCGCGCCGCATCCGGAGGAATTGCTCGTTTTCTACCATCCGGACACGCTGACGGACATCCTCACCCTGCGCGGCGCCTTGCTCGAGCGGGAAGCCAACGGCGATCTGGACGCGGTCGACGCCTGGATCCGCATGGTGGCGACCAACCGGCTCACGGGCCATTCCCCGGGCTTTTTCTCAGTCTACACCCTGCCCCCGAATCAGGCAGTGTCGGTGGACTCCCAGCGAAAGATCAACGCCAAGCGCGCCCAGACTCCGCCGCGCCGAGACGTCGGGGCGATCATCCTGAAGAAAAGTCGAGCCCTGCTCCATAAACTGAGCCAGGAAGAGTTCGATACCCTTCGCGTGTCGGGCGCCGGAGCCCGGCTGATGACGGCCTGCGCGGACCACACGCCGGGGCTGGAGGATGACAGCGTCAGCCTGGTGGTGACCTCGCCGCCCTTTCTCGATGTGGTGAACTACCAGTTGGACAACTGGCTGCGCTGCTGGTTCAACGGGATCGACGCCGCCACGGTGCCGATCTGGCAACTGAAGAAGGCGGCGGATTGGACGGCGGCGATGACGGGAGTGTTCCGGGAACTGCGGCGCGTGCTGAAGCCTGGCGGCCACGTGGCCTTCGAGGTCGGCGAGGTGCGGGGCGGCAGTCTGCTGATGGAGACCCTGGTGGTGCCGGCCGCGCGCGAGGCGGGTCTGCGGCCCGAACTGGTGCTGGTGAACGATCAGGTCTTCACCAAGACGGCCAATTGCTGGGGCGTTGGCAATCTGAGCAAGGGCACCAACACCAACCGCGTCGTCCTGCTGCGGAAAATTTAACCCATCAACTCGCGCACTTTTCCCGCCATGGCCCGACCGAGCGCGGCGTGGCCGGTGTCGTCGATATGGATGCAGTCGGTGTCGGGGCATGCGGCAAAGGCGCCGGCGTCAAGGAAGGCGACTCCGCGATCCGCAGCCACCTCCCGATAGCTGTCCGCGAGCTGGCGGGACAGCTCGAAGGCGTGATCGAAGAGCCGACCAAAAGGACATTTCCCCGCCGAGATGGGCACCGGAGCGACGACGAGGACGGCGGGCGCCCCCTTGCCCGGGCCGGCATCGCTGGCGAGCACGATGTCGACCAACGCGCCCATGCCGTCGGCGATGGCGACCGCGTTGTGACCCAGGTGATTTTTGAGATCATTGGTGCCCAGCATGAGGATCGCGAGATCGATGGGCTTCTGCGACTCCAGCACCACGGGCAGATGGGTGGCGCCACATTTGTTGACGAAGGGCTCGCAGGGATCGTCCCAGGCGGTCATGCGACCGTTCTGCGCCTCTTCCACCACCCGATAGCCCGCCCCGAGCGCGGCGGCCATCACCCCGGGCCAGCGGATCTCGGGCGCGTAGCGTTCGCCATCGCTCGCGGGGATGTATCCCCAGGTATTGGAATCGCCGAAGCAGAACAGGGTTTTGGTCATAGCTCAGTATGGGACGATGCCGAGAGCGCGCAAGTCGCGGTGCCTCAACCGGAAAAACAAAACGCGCGGGCGAGTCCACCCCACCCACGCGTTTCGGACAAAAGTCTCAACAGAGGTTATTTCGCTTTCAGCAGATCGCGGATCTCGGTGAGGAGTTTCACGTCCTCGCTCGGCTCGGCGGGTGCCGCCTCCTCCTCCGGAGCGCTGAGTCGGGACTCCAGCGCGGCGACAAATTTCTTCAGAATGAGGAAGAGCACGAAGGCCACGATGAGGAAGCTGATGAAGGAGGTGACGAAGCTCCCGTAGGCCATCACCGTGTTCCCGGCCTCCTTGGCGGCGTTGAGGGTATAGTATTTGGTCCCTTCATCAACGCCCTCCGCGTATTTGAGAATCGCGAAGCGGTCGCTGAAATCGATGCCTCCCGTGATGCGCCCGATGATGGGCATGATGACGTCATCGACGAGACTTTTGACCACGGTGCCGAAGGCGCCGCCGATGATGATGCCGACCGCCATGTCGACGAGGTTGCCTTTGAAGGCGAATTCTTTGAATTCCTTGAGCATGAGTTTGTTCCTCAGAATGGTTTATGATGAAGGTTCCTCCCGGTCAATGACATCACAGCATGGAGAAAAGTCACGCCGAAACCGTATTTCCGCACTTGTCACTCCCGCTCCGTTCGCGTGACCTTGCGCGGTGAAATCCGTGTTTCTTCCCCTCCTCCTCCTGATCCTGGCGCGCGCACTCTGCTCCGCCGAGGTGATCGAGACAGTGATCGCTCCCGCGACCGATCACAGTCCGCGCAATTCGGAGGGAGACATCGTCCCGCTGGGGGACGGCTCCCTGCTGGCGGCGTGGTCGGAATTCTATGGCGGCAATCGGGACGACTCGGCGGCGAGGATCTCGGCGAAGCGCTCGAGCGACGGCGGGCGCACCTGGGGCGAACGATTCACCCTCCGGGAAAACACCGGAGCGGAGAATGTCATGTCCGTCAGCTTCGTCCGACTCGCCCCGGATGAGCTGCTGCTTTTCTACCTGGAAAAACATTCACGCGAGGATCTCGACGTGCTGGTGACGCGCTCCACCGACGATGGCCGGAGCTGGGGCGCGCCCGTGTTGGTGACGCCGGAAGCTGGCTACCATGTGATGAACAATGCCCGCGTCCTCCAGACCAGTGCGGGACGCCTGATCTGTCCGGTGGCCACCACGGAGCGGGTGTGGGAGAAAGGGCACACCTTTCGCACCGTCTGCTACCTCTCCGACGACGGCGGCCGCACCTGGCGGCGGAGCCGGGGCGAAGCCAATGCGCCCAAGCGCGGCGCCATGGAGCCGGGTCTGATCGAGAAAGCAGACGGCCGCATTCTACAAACCATCCGGACTCAGACGGGAAAGCAATGGGCGAGCCTGTCCGCCGACGGCGGCGACACCTGGTCGGAGGCCACCCCTTGGACCGTGGTGTCTCCGGAAGCTCCCGCCACGCTGGCCGACCTGCCGGAGAATCGCGGCTGGCTGCTCATTCACAATCCCACCCTCGATCCATCGAACAGCCACGGGGGACGGCGCACGCCGCTGGTGGCTGCCATTTCGAGGGACGAGGGCGCGACCTGGTCGGCACCTGTGATGATCGAGACCGATCCCGAGCAGACCTATTCCTACACCAGCATCGATTTTCACGAGGGGCGGGTCCTGTTCACCTACTACGTGGCGGACGCCAAGGGTCGGCTATCGTGGAAATTCAAGAGCCTGCCGCTGGGGGATCTGATCCGGGATTGAGCGCCGCCCAATACTCGGAAATCGCCCGGGGATAGACCGTGTGTTCGCGCTCCTGAATGCGGGCGTGCAGCGTGTCGGCATCGTCGTCCGGCAAAATGGTCACCCGCTCCTGAGCCAGGATCTCTCCGCTGTCGATGCCCTCGTCCACCAGATGCACGGTGCAGCCGGTCACATCATCGCCCGAGACCAGCGCCTGTCGCCAGGCGCCGAGGCCGGGATATTTCGGCAACAGGGAGGGATGGATGTTGAGAATTCGACCGGAAAATTCCGTCAACAGCGGCGGACGCACGATGCGCATGAATCCGGCGAGGATCACCAGATCCACCGACGCGGCCCGCAGGCGATCCACCATCTCCTTGAGCGCGGCCTCGTCGAGACGCCCGCCTTTCCCGGAGCCGGGCTCGACATGGATGGCCGGGATGCCACGAGCGCGCGCGAGTTCGAGGAGGCGGCACTCCGCAACATCGCTGATGACCACCACGATCTCCGCGCTCAGCGTGCCCACTTCGATGGCATCGGCGATGGCCTCGAAATTGCTCCCGCGTCCCGATCCCAACACCGCGAGGCGTGGGCGCGTATGCCCGATGGCGTCGTCATCCGACGCGCGCATCCGACGCAGCGTGGCGCTGGTCGATTGGCCCGGCACCAGGGAGAGGAGGCGGATCTCCGTCCCGGCGCGATCCAGCGCGGCCCGTTCCTCGGGGTTGAGGCTCTCCGGGGTGTAGTCGCCGCCTTTGGCGTATAAGTGGGGACGGATGGTGTCGATGACCCGGGTGGCGCGTTTTTCCTCAAACACTAGCACCCGGTCCACGCACTCGAGCGCGCAAAGGATCTCCGCCCTGTCCTCGGCACGATTGACCGGACGGCCCTCGCCCTTCAGCTCGCGCACGGAGGCGTCGCCATTCAGCGCCACCACCAGGGCGTCGCCGAGGGCCCTCGCTTCGCGCAGATAGCGGACGTGCCCGACATGCAGAAGGTCGAAACAGCCATTGGTCAGGACCAGTCTCCTGCCCTGCCCATCGAGTTGGTCCCGCCACGCGGCGACCGTGTCAGCATCTGAAATAAAGCTAGATTCCATACGATCCCGTGTGATTGATAGACCAGTCGGAACCATCCCGCACCTCCAAACCCGATCCCCCCGTTTTTCCCCGCATGCACGATCCTCGCATTGACCAACTGGCGCGACAGCTCGTTCGCTATTCCACCAAGATCAAACGCGGCGACAATGTCCTCATCGATGTCTACGATGTCCCCGAAGAGGTCGCCATCGCCCTGATCCGCGAGGTGCGCCTGGCCAAGGCCAAGCCTTTCGTGAACGTCCACCAGTCCCGCATCGCCCGGGAGATGGGGGTCGGGGCCACCGAGGAGCAGTACGAGATCATTTCCAAACTCGCCCTCCAGCAGATGCAGTCGATGGACGCCTACATCGCCATCCGCGGCAGTCACAACATCAACGAACTGTCCGATGTACCGTCCAAAAGGATGCAGATGATCTCCTCGATCATGCGCCCGGTGCTCAATCATCGCGTCAACAAGACCCGCTGGTGCGTGCTGCGTTGGCCGAACGCCTCCATGGCCCAGAGCGCCGGCATGTCGACCGAGGCCTTCGAGGATTTCTACTTCCGCGTCTGCCTGCTCGACTACGCCAGCCTCATGCCCGCCATGAAGGCGCTCTCCAAACTGATGGACGAGACAAGGGAAGTCCACATCACCGGTCCCGGCACCGACCTGCGTTTCAGCATCGACGGGCTGCGCTCCATCCCCTGTGGCGGCGCCCACAACATCCCCGACGGCGAGTGCTTCACCGCTCCGGTCAAAAACTCCGTCGAGGGCACCATCCACTACAACGCCCCATCGGTTTACCAGGGCATCGCCTTTGACGAGGTGCGGCTGACTTTTGAAAAAGGCAGGATCGTCAAAGCCACGGCCAACAAGGAAAAGGCCATCAACAAGATCCTCGACACCGACGATGGCGCCCGCTACATCGGCGAGTTCGCCATCGGCTTCAACGCCGAGATCAAAGAGCCCATGCGGGACATCCTGTTCGATGAAAAAATCGCCGGCTCCTTTCATTTCACCCCCGGCCAGGCCTACGAAGGCCACGCCGACAACGGCAACCGCAGCGCCGTGCATTGGGATCTCGTCTGCATCCAGCGCCCGGACTACGGCGGCGGGGAAATCTATTTCGATGGCAAACTGATCCGCAAGGACGGACAGTTCATCCCCAAAGCCCTGCATCCGCTGAATTGGTGAGACGTCGGACAGCCCCGGTCTCACTTTAGCGCCCCGTTTGGCACGCCGCGTGTTTCGCTGACGGTTTCAGGCTCTCCCAAGCCCGCCCGATCCGAAATGTCCGCCACCCGCCCCATCGACCATCTCCAGACCGGACCTACCAGCGACGGCCACCGGTTGGGAGCCTCGTGGAGACCCGATGGCTCGGTGAATTTCGCCGTCTACACCCGCCACGGCGAGGCGGTGGATGTCGTCTTGTTCACGCCCGACAACCCGGATCGCGAGGCCGCCCGCGTGCGCATGACGGGACGCGCCGGCCATATCCGCCACGTCTCCATCCTGGGACTCGAGCCCGGCTGGCGCTACGGCTACCGGGTCCATGGACCGTGGATGCCCGAGTGGGGACTTTTTTTCAATCCCGACAAACTCCTGCTCGATCCCTACGCCCGTCAGATTGATCGCCCCTCGCTGTCACTCCCCGCCCTCTCCGGGGTCACCGCGGATGGCCATCGTCATCGACGGGACAGCGCCCCGGTGGCGGCGAAGGCGGTGCTCCGTCCCGCGAACGACGCCTTCGACTGGGGGGATGACTCGCCCCCGGACCACGCGCTGGAGGACACGGTGATTTATGAAGTTCATGTCAAAGGTTACACCCGGCGCATGGGTGGCGTCCCCGAGCCGATCCGGGGCACCTATGCCGGGCTCGCCCACGAGTCGGCCATCGGTCATCTCACCGACCTCGGTGTCACCGCGGTGCAGCTGCTGCCGGTACACCAGCATCTCGACGACGCCTTTCTTCTGGATCGTGGCCTGGTCAACTACTGGGGCTACAACAGCATCGGCTTTTTCGCCCCCGAGACCCGATACGCCGCGACCGCCGACCCGGTGAATGAATTCAAGTCCATGGTCCGGGCCCTTCATGCCGCCGGGATCGAAGTGATACTCGACGTCGTCTACAACCACACCGGCGAGGCGGGGCCCACCGGACCCATCATCCACTTTCGCGGCCTCGAGAATCCCGCCTACTATCGCACCCGGCCCAAGTATCCCGAGGAATACCAGGACTACACCGGCTGCGGCAACAGCCTCAATGTGACCCATCCGCAATCCCTACGGCTCGTGCTCGACAGCCTCCGCTACTGGGTCGAGGAAATGCGTGTCGACGGCTTCCGTTTCGACCTCGCCGTGACCATGGGGAGAGAACCCGCCGCCTTCAACGCCGAGTCCGCCTTTTTCAAAGCCATCGCCGCTGACCCGGTGCTGTCCCGGGTGAAAATGATCGCCGAACCCTGGGACGTCGGTCGTGGCGGCTACCAGGTCGGCGCCTTCCCCACCGAATGGGCCGAGCTCAACGGCCGCTACCGCGACTGCGTGCGCCGCTTCTGGAAAGGCGACGGCCGCGTGCTCGGAGAGTTCGCCAGCCGCCTCACCGGCAGCGAGGAACTCTACCACCACAACGCCCGGCGCCCGGGCGCCAGCGTCAACCTCATCACCTCCCACGACGGCTTCCCGCTTCACGATCTCGTCAGCCACAACGACAAACATAACGAAGCCAACGGCGAGGAAAACCGCGACGGCGACTCCCACAACCTCTCCTGGAACCACGGCGTCGAGGGCCCCTCAGAGGATCCCGGGATCGTGGCCCTGCGCGAGCGCCAGTGCCGGAATTTCCTCGCCACACTGTTCCTCTCCCAGGGCGCCGTTTTTCTCCTCGGCGGCGACGAGATAGGCCGCACCCAGGGCGGCAACAACAACGCCTATTGCCAGGACAACGCCATCAGTTGGCACGACTGGGATCGCGCCGCGCTGTTCGAGCATCGGCGCCGTTTCGTGAAACGACTCGGCGAGTTCCGCCGTCACCATTCCGTCCTCCGGCGCCGCGAATTCTTCACCGGCCAACCCATCCACGGCGGCGAGGTCTGCGACATGGCCTGGTTCTCGCCACTGGGTGATGTCATCGAAAAAAGCTACTGGGGCGCCGACCAACCCGGCGCCTTCTCCGTCGTCATCAACCGCAACGCCGCCGATCATCGCTTCAACGGCTGGCGGCTCAAGGATAGCGACACCCTGCTCCTGATATTCAACGCCCGCGCCGAGGACCTCGACTTTCTCCTGCCCGGAGGAGCCTCCATCGTCTGGGAACGCGTCATCGACACCGCGATACCCGAGGGCTTCGTCGAACCCGGCACCCTGTCCGGCGCCGGCGCGGAGTCTCCCGTCACTCTCACCAGCCGGAGCCTCCAGGTCTGGGTGCTGCGCGAGGGGCACTTCACCCACAGCCAACAGCCCGCCCGGATCTGAGATGGCGGAATCGGCGCTTGGCGGACGGCCAAAGATGGCGTTGGCTTTCCCCCGCATGCTTCGGAAAACGAAAATCATCGCCACCCTCGGTCCGGCCACCCAGTCTCCGGAGAAAATCCGCCAACTCATCGAAGCCGGCGTCAACGTCTTCCGGCTCAACATGAGCCACGCCAGGCACGACTGGACCCGCGAGATTGTCGGCCACCTCCGCGAGCAATCCACCGCCTGCTCCCGGGCAGTCGCCATACTCGTCGATCTCCAGGGCCCGTCCATCCGCACCGGCATGCTGGACCAGCCGATCACCCTGGCACCCGGAGACGTGGTGGAGTTCCGCAACGCCGACCTCGAACCGGGCGAGGAACGCTCCACCACCACCAACTACGACGGACTCGCCAACGACGTCGCGGTGGGCGACACCATGCTCGTCGACAACGGCGTCATCCATTTCAAGGTCGTCCGCAAAGCTCCCGGCCGCCTCGTCTGCGAGGCCCTCACCGAAGGCACCATGGGTTCCCGGCGCCACATCAATCTACCGGGAGTGAGAGTGAACCTCCCGTCCCTGACGGAAAAAGATCACCTCGATCTGGGACTCGCCGCCGAACTGGACGTCGACTTCGTCGCCATCAGCTTCGTCCGCGACGCCCGACATGTGCGGGAGCTGCGCGACCTTCTCGCCGAACGCGGTTCCCAGGCCCGCATTGTCGCGAAAATCGAGGACCAGGAAGCCGTCAAACACCTCCGCGAGATCGTCGAGGCCTCCGACGCCGTCATGGTCGCTCGCGGCGATCTCGGTATTGAAGTCCACCTCGAGGAGTTGCCCGTGGTCCAGCGGGAGATCCTCCGGGAATGCGCCCGCGTCGGGCGGAAAGTCATCGTCGCCACTCACATGCTGGAGTCCATGGTGGAAAATCCCGTGCCCACCCGCGCCGAAGTCACCGATGTGGCCAACGCCGTCTTCGAACAGGCCGACGCCGTCATGCTCAGCGGCGAGACCAGCGTGGGCCAGTACCCGGTGAAATGCGTCGAAGTCATCGACCGCATCGCCCGGCGCATGGAGCGCGAACCCGGCGCCGGATTCTGCGCCGAGATCGAGTTGCGCACCGAGAAACAGCACACCGTGCGCTCCGCCGTCGGACTCGCCAATTCACTGCCCGACGCGAGGATCGTCGTCTTCACCGCCCGCGGCGTCCTCGCCAACTACGTCGCCCACCAGCGCCCCGAGCGCGCGCCCATCTTCGCCTTCTGCCCCGACGCGAAAATCTGCCGCGCCCTGCAACTGAACCGCGCCGTCACCGCCTTCACCATGGAATTCGCCGACCGGCCGGAAATCACCATTCACCATGCCATCGAAACCTTGCGCGAACACGGTCTCGCCGACACCGGTGACCCCATCGTGATCCTCAGCGACGTCCTAACCGGCGCCTTCGACACCGACGCCATCCTGCTGCGCAAAGCCTGATCCGGCGACGGGTCACTTCTCCACCTTCAACGTCGCCAGATAAGCCACCACATCCCGCACTTCCCGCTTCGAGAGGATCAACGCGATCGGGGGCATGGTGGAAATCACCGGGCTACGCTCCTTCACCTCGGCGGACTTCACCTTGGTGACCTTCCCTTCCGGATCCCGCAGTTCGATGACGCCACCCTTCTCCCCGCGAAACTGACCGGCCACAGTGTCGCCACTGTTCAGCGTCAGGGTGATCATGCCGTAGCCTTCGGTGATCACGGCCTGGGGATTGGCGAGCGACTCGAGCAGATAGTCCCGACCCTTTTTCGCCACATCCTTCAGATTCGGCCCCACCGTGCTGCCTTTGCCATCCTCCAGCTTGTGACAGGCGATGCACTGGGCCGTGACGTTGTTGCGGACAATGTTCTCGCCCTCTGTGGGATCACCCCCCTCGAGACAAATCGCGAAAGCGGCGACGGGATCGCCGGAAGCGGCCTCCGCGGTCAGGCGCCGGTTCACCTCGGCCCAGGCGGCGGCGACTTCGGTATCGTCGGCGAAATCGGGATGCGTCGCGACTTCGACGAGATCCAGCCGCATACCGGCGGGCACCTGATCCCAGGTCGATAACAGTGAGGCGAGGATGGATCCGCCACCGACCTTGGGAAGCAGTGCGACGGCATGCTGACTCACGGTAAGCGGCGACGGGGATTTTTTCGTGAGCAGACGCGAAATCTCGTCCCGCGCCCGGTCCGGATCGGTCGCCGTCAGCACATCTAGCGCGGCTATCAGGATCGACGCTGATTTCTCCCGGAGGGCCGAGTCGATCAGTTCGCCGAGACCGGAGAATTCCACCGACGCCAGCGAACGCAGCGCCTGCGACCGCAGACTCTCCGGACTGCGGGAGTTTTCGAACATGGCGGCCAGCAACTGAGCCGGAATCTCCACCTCCAGGTCGCCCGCCAACGCCATGCTGAGACGTTGGATATCCTGGTTCACGTCGACGAGCAGGGTGTCCAACTTCGTGGAAAGGGCGCGCGCCACCAGTCGCGGATCGCGTTCGCCGATAGGCCGATGGCGTCCCTCCACCCGGTCCAGCACCGCCGGCTCGACCCAGTTCTCGAGGGCGTCGAAGGCTTCCCTCCGCAAATCCTCCTCGGCGTCGGCGTTCGCGGCGAAGGCCACCACGCGCGCCGCTTCGTCCTCGCCGCCGAGGCGGAAATTCGCGTTCAGGGCGCGTTGCATGAGCGGCACGTTGTCGCGGTGTTTCGTCGTTTCCACAGCGGCGGCCAGTTCCGGCAGGGCGGAGGGAATGGACCAGTCGTCATGTATCGCCCGGGCGGCTTCGGCCGCCACCCAGGCGGACCGGTCATCGAGAAACACGGCCACGGCGGGATCCTCGCGGCGGCGCAGGGCGACCACGGCGGCGGCCCTGACCAATTCGCTCTCGTGATCGGACAGGCCCGCCAGCATCGCGGTTTCGCCGCAGCCGGTCAGCCCGACGATGCCGGCGTGGCGCAGGTAGGTCTCCTCCGGTTTCACATCCTCCAGCATCTCCACGATGGCGTCGGCGTGGGCGGGAACGCCGAGATTTCCGAGCGCGATGGCGGCGAAGAATTTCACGCGCGCGTTCTTGTCACCGAGCAGCGGCACCAGCGGCGAACTCAACAGGGTACGGTCTCCGACCCTACCCTCTTGAGTCGGAAACACGGCCGGCGACAGCGCCACGGAGGCGGCGAAACCGTCGCCGATCATCTTCGCGGCCTGGGCGCGGATCTCCGGATCGGCATCCCGAAGCAGCTTCACCAGCGGGGAAAAATCGGCGTCGGACCGATAACGTGTCAATTGACCCAGCCCCCAGATGGCGTGCAGGCGGGCCAACGGCGGGGACTTTTCATCCGAGGCGACCGCGGCGAAGACGTCGGCCTTCTTTCGTTTTGCCAATTCGAACTGTGCCTTGACCCGCACGCGTTGATCGGAGTGACCAAGCCATTTCACCAGATTCTTCTCTACGGCGCCGGGAAAGTCGACGCGCAGCATCATGCCGGTATCGAGGCGGCGCTCGGATTTTTCCTCGCCGGGAATGTCGATCCGCCAGACGGCGCCCTGTTCGTTCAGCGGATAGCCGCCGCCCCAGTCGACCCCATAGAGACCGCCGTCGGGGCCGAAGCTCAGGCCGACGAGGGGAATACCGTTGCCGATCTGGTGATCGTTGACCATCTCGAAGCTGGCGCCGCTTTCCTTCGCCTGGAAGGCCCACTGCTGGCCGTTGGGGGCGCTGGTGAGGAAGAAAAAGTCGTCGTAGGCCGGTCCGAGGGCCGTTCCGGGATTCCAGACGAAACCGGCGGGACCGTTCATGTAGTTCGAGATCGGCGGGGTGAGGTAGGCGGGCTGATCTTTCTGGTATGGCTGCCAGAGCATTTCATCGGTCCAGGGATTGTAGTCCGGCTCGCGGTACTGCCAGTTGGCGCGCCAGCCGGCGTCCATGTGGTTGACGATGTAGACGAATCGCTCCATTTCGCCCGGTTTGTCGGCGTCGTTGTCGACTCCGAAGAGATTGCCGTGGGCGTCGAAGGCGAGCTCCTGAACGTTGCGGAGTCCGTGGGCGAAAACCTCGAAGCGCGAGCCGTCGGGTTCGCAACGCAGCACGGCGCCGTGGTTGGGGTAACGCCAATCATGGCCCTCCTGCGATTTCACCCGCACGCCCTTGTCGCCGATGGACCAGTAGATGCGTCCGTCGGGTCCGACGGTGAGGCCGTGCATGTCGTGTCCGGCGTAGGCGATGTGGAGCCCGAAGCCATGGGCGAAGACCTCGCGATGGTCGGCCTTTCCGTCGCCGGTGCTGTCGTGCAGCTTCCAGACATCGGGCGCGATGGTGGCGTAGACATCGCCCTCGTGCCAGAGCACTCCGGCGGCGATGCCGGTGATCTCGGTCTGGAATCCCTCGGCGAAAACGCCCATTTCGTCGGCCAACCCGTCGCGGTCGGTGTCCTCGATCCGATAGATTCTCTCACTGAGCACGGTGAGATCGCGGTAGTCGTGGCTGCCGTCGCCGTTGAGATCCTCGACCCGCTGCTTGTTTTCGTCCGACCTGTCGGGGGAGAGACGCTCCAGGTAGAAGGCCCGCTTTTCCTCTACCGAGGCGAAGCCGACATCGTCGGGAATCCAGTCGCGATTGTTGCGGATATCGAGGTCCTGCGATTTGCGTCGCCGGGTCTGGGTGACGTAGGCGTTTCCCTGATCGTCGAAGCTGATCGCCACCGGATCGGGAACCTGGAAGTCGGGCGTCCACTTGGTGAACTTGAGTACTTCGGGATCGGGGGGACCGGCGGCGGCCGAATTGCGGGAGGGCACGACTTTAACGCCGCGCAGTTCGATGTCGTCCCACATGCCCTGATCATCGAAGGTGCCGATCCCGATCCGGCCCCAGGTGAAGTTCTTGTCGTGGGCGACATGGGTCGGCGTCTCCATGTCGTCGAAGTAGACTTCGATGAGGCCGCTCCCGGCCTCGCGCACCAGCTTGACCTCGTGCCAGGTCCCGTCCTTCCACGGGGTGCCGTCGGTGGCTTTCTCCGAGATCTTGATGCGCGGCGCGTCATTGACGATGAAGATCTGGTTGGCGTGATCGTCCTTCTTCTCCCCGAGATGAATGTAGTAGAAATGCGCCGGATCCTGGTAGCCGAAGAAGAGGCACATGTCGCGGTGACCGTAGGCTTTCTTGGTGGTCATCACCCGGGCGGTGAGGACGAAATCGCCGACGATGATGTCCTTGAGCAGGGCGATGTTGAAGGGGCTGCGATGTGGCGGTTCGTATTTCGAGCCCCCGAGGTTCTCGAAGACCGCGTTGCCGTCGTCGAGTTTCGCGATCTTCCAGGCCTTGGGATCGGTCGGCTCCCAATGGTCGGCTCCTTTCGAGAAATCGTCGGTGAACAGGACCGGCAACTCGGCCCGGGCGGTGCCGGCCAGGAGGGCGACAGAGAGAAAAAAAGCAGGGAGTGTTTTCATCGGCAGGGACACGCAATTTCGCCGGGATGGGGCGGTCGGCAAGCGCGCTTCCCGGAACGGAAACCTCAGGTCGCTTCCAGAGGATTTCGCCATTTCAGTCCCGAGAAACGGGCAAAGTCCGAGTCGTTGGAGTGCAGTTCCGCCTGCAACTCGATTGCCATTGTCGCCAGATGGGCATCCGTAACGAGATTCGCCCCCACTCCCGCTTGTCTCAGACTCTCTCTCAGCATGGAAAGATGCCTCGCTCCGGGATCGACCGCCACCACGGGTGGGGTTTCAAACCACGCGTCCACACAATCCATCGCCTGGTCGACCGTCATGGGATGATTCAGGACTCGAGGGTGCGTCATCAGACGCACGAATCCACAAGTTACCGCCCATGGAATTCCGACCGACTCGGAGCCGTTCAACAGCTCCTCCCACCATTGGCGCGCCTCAGCATGCAGGGGCGCGTCCGAATTGTGGGCGTAGACCACGAGATTCAGGTCGGGAATGATCATGAGGCTCGATTCTTTCCAGACGCCTTTTCGACCATTCCTTCCACATCGATCTCATCGTTGAGCTGATTCAATTTCAACGGGTCGATTCCGGTTCGGAATCCCCCTGGATGAGGTGTGACGGAGTAGCGAGTTTTCCCGGGGGCATCCTGTTTCAAAGCGAGGCCCCGACGCAGGTTGTCATTGACCACCTCCTTGAAAGATCGGCCTTCACGACGAGCCAGCTCCCGCAACCGCCGTGCGATATCCGGCTCCAACGTCAGCGTAGTCCTCATTTAGACATCATGATGCCTTATTATTTGATGTCAAGATGACGGATATTTTCCGCAATCCGTCACGCGTTCACGCGAACGAGTTGGCATCGCCTTTCGCGCCAATTCATGGCAATTTTCCGGTCGGTCCGACGATTTCCGCGGCGGTCCGCTTGCGCTCGTTATGAAACGCTTCCCTTTCCTCTTCCCGTCGGTCTTCTTTGCCTTGGTGGCATCCGTATCCGGCGCCGAGGCTCCCATCGATTTCAACCGCGACATCCGGCCCATCCTCTCGGAGAACTGCTTCCACTGTCACGGACCCGACGCGAACAAGCGCGACGCCGATCTGCGGCTCGATGTGGAGGCGGACGCGAAGAAGGATCTCGGCGGCTATTTCGCCATCAAAGCGGGCGACCCGGAGGCCAGCGAGGCGTGGCTCCGCATCGTCCACGACGACCCGGACGAGATCATGCCCCCGGCGGACTCGAAACGGGAACTGACACCAAAACAGAAGGATCTCCTGCGCCGGTGGATCGTCTCCGGCGCGAAATATGAGGAGCACTGGGCCTACGTGCCGCCGTCTCGTCCCGAGGCCCCTAAACCCGCGGACGCGAGCCGGGAATCGCGGGTCCACAACGACATCGACCGCTTCGTCTTTGCCCGTCTGGCGAAGGAGAACCTGGCCCCCTCGCCCGAGGCCGGCCGAAACACGCTGATCCGGCGGGTTTCGCTCGACCTCACCGGCCTGCCCCCGACTCCCGAGGAAGTGACCGCCTTTCTCGCGGACACCTCGCCGGATGCCTGGGAAAAAGTGGTGGATCGCCTGCTGCAAAGTGACCGCTTCGGCGAACACTGGGCGAGGCCATGGCTCGATCTGGCGCGCTATGCCGACTCCAATGGTTACCAGGCCGACCAACTGCGCGACAGCTGGGCCTACCGCGACTGGGTCATCGACGCGCTCAACGAGAACATGCCCTTCGACCGCTTCACCATCGAGCAACTCGCCGGGGACCTGCTGCCGAACGCCACCCCCGCGCAGAAGATCGCCACCGGCTTTCACCGCACCGTGACCTGCAACGTCGAGGCCGGCGTGCACCCCGAGGAAAACCGAACCAATCAGGTCGTGGATCGCGTCAACACCACCGGCACCGTCTGGCTCGGTACGACCATGGAGTGCGTCCAGTGCCACGACCACAAGTACGATCCTTTCACGATGAGGGACTACTACCAGGTCTTCGCCTATTTCAACAACACGCCGCTGGAGGTGGAAAACCCCAGCGGCCAGGGCGTTTCCTTCGATTTCTACGGGCCGAAGATGGAGTTGCCGCTGGAACCCGAGCTGGCCGCGAAGAGGGAGCAACTCCGGGAACAACTGGCCTCGCTCCAGACCGAACGAACGACGATCGAGGCCGACTCCGCCCCGGATCGAGCGAAGTGGGAAGCCGAGCTGCTCGCCTCGTCGGGTAAGGAGCCAACCTGGGAGATCCTCCGGGATATCGAATTCACCGGCCGCGAGGGAGAGAGCTGCCAACCGCTCGACGACGGGTCGCTTCTCGTCACCGGCGAGGTGCCCGATACCACCAGCTACACGCTGAAGGCCCGCGCCCAATTGAAGGGTATTCGCGCGATCCGCCTCGAGATGCTGACCCACGAGTCGCTCCCCGCAAAAGGTCCCGCCCGCGGGAACGGCGACCGGCCCAACGCCATCGTTACCGAGGCTCGGCTCGTCGCGGCGGTGGCCGAAAAGCCCACACCCGTCACCCTGCACTCGGCCCGCGCGGGTTTTTCCCAGACAAACTGGGATGTCTCCGGAGCCATCGATGGCGACCCGAAGACGGGCTGGGCGATCAATCCCCAGTTTGGAAAGGATCACTGGGCGGTGTTCGAAACCGCTGAGCCGATCAGCGGCGAGAATGGCGGGACGGAACTGACTTTCTCCATCGATCAGGACTACGGAGGCGGACGCGTCATCGGTCGACTGCGGGTGTCCGTGACGGATCAGGTCCCCACAGATCAGGACGCCGACTCCGATCTCCTGACCATCGTCGCGAAACCCGAGTCCAAGCGCTCCACTCGCGACCGGAAGGTTCTCGACACCGCCTGGAGCGACGCCAACCCGCGCCTGAAGCGGCTCGATGCCCGCATCGCCGGGGTGAACCGGGAACTGAAGAGCATCGAACCGCCCAGCACATTGGTCATGGTCGAGATGGAGGAGCCCCGCGAGACCCACATCATGGACCGCGGCCACTATCTCAGCCCGAAGGAGAAGGTGGAGCCCGGCACTCCAGCGCGATTGCACCTGCTCGATCCCGCCTTGCCCAAGAACCGGCTCGGTTTCGCGAAATGGCTGATGGATCGGGAGAATCCGCTCGTGGCCCGTGTCACGGTGAACCGCTGGTGGGCTCGCCTGTTCGGCCACGGCATCGTGCGGACTCTCGAAGACTTCGGCACCCAGTCGGATCCTCCAAGTCATCCCGAGTTGCTCGACTGGCTGGCGGTGGAATTCATGGACTCCGGCTGGGACATGAAGCACGTCCTCAAAGAGATCGTCATGTCGGAGACCTACCGGCTCGACTCCCGCCTGACCAGCGAGCTGGCTTCCATCGATCCGGAGAATCGCCTCTACGCGCGGGGGCCGCGCTTCCGGCTCAGCGCCGAAATGATTCGCGACAACGGCCTGGCGGCGTCCGGCCTGCTCTCGACCCGGATGCACGGACCGCCCATCATGCCCCACCAACCGCCGAACATCTGGCGCCAGGTGGGACGCAACGAACCGAAGTGGGTCGAGGCCGAGGACGAGAACCGCTGGCGCCGCGGTGTCTATATCGTCTGGCGACGGGCGGCTCCGTATCCGAGCTTCGTCAATTTCGACGGGCCCGACCGCAGCGCCTGCGTGGTGGAACGCCCCCGCACCAACACTCCCCTCCAGGCGCTCACCCTGCTCAACGATCCCGCCCATGTCGAAATGGCCGTCGCCCTGGCTGATCGCATTCTCCGCGAAAAGCCCGAAGCCGATACCGCGGCACGACTCGACCACGCCTTCCAGCTGGTGCTGGCCCGGGGCATCAGAGAATCCGAACGCGCCACGCTGACCGCTCTGCTGGACCGGCGTCTCGCCCTTTACCAAGCCGATGCCGCCGGCGCGAAGTCGGTCCTCGATTCCACCCGGGGATTTTTCACCCCCCGGTCCGCTGCAGACCCGGCCGAGCTGGCGGCCTGGTTTTTCATCGCCAACACCCTCCTGAACCTCGATGAGACCGTCACCAAAGGCTGAAGCCACCCATCTGACCCGACGTCACCTCTTTCAGCATGCCGGACTCGGCATCGGAGGAGCCGCGCTCGCGTCGCTTTTCGCCGAGGAGGGTTTCGCCGCCTCGGGATCGGAGAGTGCCGCGCCCCTGTCCAGACGGGGCATCCATCACCAGCCGCGCGCGAAGAACATCATCTACATCCACCTCGTCGGCGCGCCCTCGCACCTCGATCTCTTCGACCACAAGCCGGAGCTTCAGAAGCGGAACGGTGAACTCTGCCCCGAGCACATGTTCGAGGGAAAGCGCCTCGCCTTCATCCGCAGCCGTCCCCAACTGATGGGCACGCCCAAGGACGAGCGCTTCGCCTTCAAGCCCTGCGGCGATTCGGGGATCGAGATCTCCAACCTCTTGCCCCATCTCCAGGGCGTGGCCGATGAAATCTGCTTCATCCGCACGCTCCACACCGATCAGTTCAACCACGCCCCGGCCCAGATGTTCGCCCTGACCGGCTTCGAACGATTCGGCAGGCCGAGCATCGGTTCGTGGGTGAACTACGGCATCGGCAGCGCCAACGAGAATCTCCCCGGCTTCGTGGTGCTCATCACCGGCCAGGTGCTCGGCGCGGGAAACAGCGCCTGGGGCAGCGGTTTCCTCCCCACCATCCACCAGGGCATCGAGTTCCGCGGCCAGGGCGATCCCGTTCTTTTCCTCTCCAACCCGGGCGGTATCGATCCCGCCGGACGCCGCGAGGTCGTGGACACGGTCAACGCCCTCAACCAGATCCAACTCGCCGATGTCCGCGATCCCGAGATCGCCACCCGGATTGGCCAGTATGAAATGGCCTACCGGATGCAGACATCGGTGCCCGAGCTGATGGACATCGCCTCGGAACCCGAGGCCGTCCACCGGATGTACGGGACCGAGCCGGGCAAGACCAGCTTCGCCAACAACTGCCTGCTCGCCCGCCGCCTCGTCGAGCGCGGCGTGCGATTCGTCCAGCTCTTCGACCAGGGCTGGGATCATCACGGCAATGTCTTCGGCTCGCTGCCCAAGAAGGCGGAGGAGGTTGATCAACCCGTCGCCGCCCTCATCAAGGATCTCCGGATGCGCGGCCTCCTCGACGACACCCTCGTGGTCTGGTCAGCCGAGTTCGGTCGCACCCCCATGGCCCAGGGCCAGAACGGGAGCGGGGAGATGACCAAGGCGGGCCGTGATCACCACAAGGAAGCCTACACCGTCTGGATGGCCGGCGGTGGAGTGAAGAGCGGGCATGTCCACGGCGTGACCGACGAGCTCGGATACGGCATCGTCGAAGACGGCGTTCACCTGCACGATTTCAACGCCACCATCCTCCACCTCCTCGGCATCGACCACGAGCGCCTCACCTTCCGCTACCAGGGTCGCCAGTTCCGCCTGACCGACATCCATGGTCATCTGGTGAAGGGGATTCTGGCATGATCAATCATCCCCCGAGTCGTCTCGCCTTATCACCCGGACTTTGCCCAACCGACCGACGCGATCCGCTGAGCGAACGGCGAGACAGTCGATTCCCTCGAGGCTGTCGAGATCGATCCAACGCCTGTCCCCGGGCGTGATCCAGCGGGTTCGCCAGACCCATTCGCCATTTTCGCCATTCGCCCCTTCCGCGCGCTCACCGACCTGCACCGTCCACCAACGCGCGGCGTCGGGTTTGCCCGCGTCAGCGTCCCAACTCAGACGCCAGGTTTTCCCCGACTTGTCCTCGTCGGACTCGTCATGAGACGTCTCGATCTCCCGCACCCCGATACTCGCCGCCACCGGCAGGGCGATGTCGGCATCCTCCGTCAGCAGCCAGGGACTGGGCGGGGGCAGAGCCCGGTCCACATAGCGTTTTTCGGTGATCAGCTTCGAGATTCCCGCCCGATTCGTCACAAACGCCTCCCAATGCCAGAACAGTTGTCCACTTGCCGGCGATTTCCCGAGATGGGCGCGGGTGGTTTCGATCTGACCTACCACCTCCATGATGCCCCATCGGGCTCCCTCGCCACCGCCACCGAGACGACTGGCGGCGATGCCCGGCCAAAGATGTCTGCCTTGAATGTTTTGATCCTGCCACCATCGATAGAGTGCCGAAAAACTCTGCGGCCCATCCAGCTTCCAGTAAAGCTGGGGGGAAAAATAGTCCGCCCACCCTTCCCGCAGCCATTTGCGGGAGTCGGCGAAGATGAATGCGTGGGCATCCATCCCACTCACCCCTTCCGGATGGCCCGGACGCCAGATGCCAAAGGGACTGATGCCCAGCTTCACCGACGGCTTTGCCCGCTTGATGTCGGCGTAGAGGTCCCTGACCAGATGGTTCACCATCTCGCGTCGCCAGGCGTTCCGGTCGAGCGGTTCTTCGCCCCGGGCAAGGGCTTCGCCATAGCGGTAGCGGCGCCAGTTCTCCTCGTCATCCAGTCCCGGTTCCTCGCCCTTCGCTGGATAGGGATAGAAATAGTCGTCCAGATGCACCGCGTCGATATCGTAACGCTGGATGACATCGAAGATCACCGTGCGCATGCGGTCCCGCACAAACTCGGAGGAAGGATCGAGCCAGAGATGGGAGCCGGACTTTTTCGTCACCCAGGGATACTGCCTGGCGATGTGGTCGGCGGACAATGAACCGCCATACTCCGCCGTGGCGGCGCGAAAGGGATTGAACCACGCGTGCAGCTCCAGACCCCGCCGATGGGCGGCATCGACCGCGTAAGCCAGTGGATCCCAGAACGGCTCCGGCGCTTTTCCCACCTCGCCGGTCAGGTAGTAGGACCAAGGCTCGATGGGCGAGTCGTAGAGCGCGTCGCACATGGTCCGCACCTGGAGGACCACCGCGTTGAGATGCAGCGCGGCGGCGCGGTCGAGAATGTCCAGCAGCTCGGCTTTCTGGGTCTCGACCGGCAACCCCGGTTTCGAGGGCCAGTCGAGATTGTAGACCGTGGCGACCCAGACCCCGCGAAATTCCCGGCGCGGCTCCGGTACTGTCGGCGCCTCGTCACCCGCCAGATTCCTCCAAAGCGTATTTTCCTTGCTCAGCAGAGGCGCAATCGTCAGGCAGACCGCCAATACTCCGATAGGAATGCGGCGATCGCCCCGACTGCAAAGTGGCCGGTCTTTTGTAATCGAAAACCGATGCATCTTGGTGTTGAATGGCGTCCTCCGGCTCCGGTTCCGGGAGCCCGCCAAATCCAACCTAGCCACCATACCATGGGTACCACCATTCTCATCCTCCTGATCGCCGTTCCGGTGGTCTTGGTGATCTTCGTGATCGCCGCCTACAACGGTCTCGTTCAGTTGCGCAACCGCTACAAAAACGCCTTCGCCCAGATCGATGTGCAACTGAAACGCCGCCACGAACTTATCCCCAATCTCGTGGAAACGGCCAAGGGCTTCATGAAGCACGAGCGGGAAACCCTCGAAGCCGTCATCCAGGCCCGCAACGCCGCCGAGAGCGCCCGCCAGCAGGCCAACGTCAATGTGGGCGACGCCGCCTCCATTCAGGGGCTCGCCCAGGCCGAGTCCGGACTCGGCGGCACCCTCGGGCGGCTCTTCGCCCTGTCGGAAAGTTATCCCGATCTCAAGAGCAACCAGAACATGCTCCAGCTCCAGGAGGAACTTACCTCCACGGAGTCCAAGGTCGCCTTTGCCCGGCAGGCCTACAACGACTCGGTCATGAACTACAACAACAAGATCGAGATGTTCCCCTCGAACCTTATCGCCGGTGTGTTCAGCTTCGTGCCCGCGACGCTCTTCGAGGTCAGTGACGACTCCGAGCGCGAGTCGGTTAAGGTGGAGTTCTGAGGGTATAGTCTACGGGTCAGAGGTGAGTAAACAGTGAAAAGTAATTAGTGGAGTCATCGCCCCGCCTTCCTGCGCCGATCAAACATCGTTCGGACTATTTACCGACTCCTCGGCACTCAACACTCGACCCGGAATGGACTTCTTCGAACACCAGGAACAGGCACGCCGGAAATCCGGGGTCCTGGTTTTCTATTTCCTCCTCGCCATCCTCGGCATCATCGTCTCGATCTACGCGGTGATCGTCGGGGTGATGGTCTTCAGCGACGAGAAAAACGGACAGCCACCGGTCTCGCTCTGGGATCCCGAGCTGTTCCTCCTGGCCGCCATCGGCACGGGAGGCATCATCCTGGTGGGCAGCGGCTACAAGACGCTCCAACTCAGCGCCGGTGGTTCCGCGGTGGCCAAGGATCTCGGCGGGCGCAAGCTCGACAGCAACACCACCGACTTCCACGAACGGCGCCTGATCAATGTGGTCGAGGAAATGGCCATCGCCTCCGGGGTGCCCGTGCCGGAGGTCTATGTGATGGACGACGAGAACTCCATCAACGCCTTCGCCGCCGGGAAATCCACCAGCGACGCCGTCATCGGAGTGACCCGCGGCTGCATGAAGCTGCTTACCCGCGACGAGCTCCAGGGCGTCATCGCCCACGAGTTCTCCCACATCCTCAACGGCGACATGCGACTGAACCTGCGCCTCATCGGCCTGCTCTTCGGCATCCTGTTCATCGCCATGATCGGCCAGATGCTGCTCCGCGGGGCGGCGAACGGCGCCCGCTACTCTCGCAGCAAAGAGAGCGGCGGCGGCGCGCTCTTCCTTCTCCTCATCGGTCTGGCCATCATGCTGATCGGCTATGTCGGCCTCTTTTTCGGGAAACTCATCAAGGCCGCCGTCTCCCGGCAGCGGGAATTCCTCGCCGACGCCTCCGCCGTGCAATTTACCCGCAACCCCGACGGTATCGCCGGCGCGCTGAGGAAAATCGGCGGACTCGCCCACG
Organism: uncultured Verrucomicrobiales bacterium; assembly: GCA_964439145.1. Taxonomy (GTDB): domain Bacteria; phylum Verrucomicrobiota; class Verrucomicrobiia; order Verrucomicrobiales; family DEV007; genus JAEUHH01. The sequence continues at coordinate 35,313 of CAYTNL010000013.1, read as the reverse complement.
GATCGCGCATCAGGAACCCCATGGCCGAAGAGGCCAGCCACCTGTTCTTCGGCAATGCGATGGGAGCCTCGCTCATGGCCACCCACCCGCCACTGGCTCAGCGCATCAAGCGCCTGGTGCCGAGCTGGGATGGCAAATTCTCCGCCTCCAAACTGCCCGCCATCACCCCGGGCGCCGACGACACCCGCCGCGAACAACGTGGAAGCGAAAGCGCCGCAGCCCTGACCAGTGGACTCAGCAACCAGGCGGGTGGCGAAGTGATCGAGCTGACAGAAGACGAGGCCTTCGCCAGTCTCGACCGACTCCATCCCGAGCAGGTCGATTTCGGACAACGCCTCCACGAGGAATTTCCCCGCCACTGGATGGCCGCCGCCCACAGCGAGTCCGGCGCCCAGGCTCTGCTCTTCGCCCTGCTGCTGGCGCAGGACGACGAACTCCGCGGGCAGGAACTCAGCCAACTGCGCGCCGCCACCGACGAGCACACCTACCTCGCGGCGGTGAAACTCCATCGAGAGATTGCCGGTCTCCACTCGGCCGCGAAACTGGCGCTCGTCGATCTTTCCATCCCCTCCCTGCGGCACCTATCGCCCGAGGAATACGAGCGTTTCCGCGCCTTGATCCGCCACCTCATGGCCAGCGACCGACAGATCGATCTCTTCGAGTTCACCCTGCAGAAAGTCATCCGCCGTCACCTCGACATCTATCACGGCTACCAGAATCCCCTCCGCATCCGGTATCGGAAAATCGACGCCCTGCAGGAGGACGCCGCCGTGCTGATCTCCACCCTGGCGGCACTCGGGCATCGGGGCGATCCCGCCGCCGCCACCGCCGCCTTTCGCCACGGTGCCGGACAGATCGAGGGGCACACCTTCGCCACGCTCGATCCCGTCCCGCCGGAGCGGTGTGGACTGGACCGCATCGACCAGGCGCTGGATCGTTTCTCCGAAGCCACCCCACTGGTGAAGCGGCAGTTGGTGTTCGCCTGCGGAAAATCCGTGATGGCCGACGGCCGTGTGACCAGCGACGAAGCCGAACTCATCCGCGCCATCGCCGACGCCATCGGCTGCCCCATCCCGCCCTTCGTCAAGACCGGGGTGGCAGCGACCGAATAGGTCTCCCACTTAACAGGGTAGGGTCCGGGACCCAACCCTGTTGACTTCGACTCACCAGGTCGGGTTCATGCCCCATTTGGCGGCGAAGGGCACCAACTCGGGACTCATGGGCCACTGGTCGGGCAGCGGATCCTTGCCCTCGTGCCGGGAGCTGGCGCCTTTCAGCACCATGCAGCCCTCGTTGTTACCGATGCGGTAAATGGTCTCGACTTCCTCGCCGGTGAGCAGATTCTCTTCCGGGAGTCGCGCCATGTCGGTGATCTTGTCCTCGATGGGCTTGGCGCCCTCGCCCGCCTCCTGAATGAAGGTTGGCGCCACGCTCATCACGGGCTCGTGGGCGAGATCCCACTGACATGCCAACTGCAACATGGTGAGTCCATGCCGCTCGGCGATGGGGCGCATCTGTTCGATTTTTTCGGTGCCATGCTCCACCCAACCCTCGGGACGGAAGGTGCGGTGATCGCCATCGCGGAATACGTGACCGGGCTTGACGTCGTCGTGAAAAAGCCCGCCGTAATCCACGACACGGGTGACGATCTTGACCTCGTTCTCCACCGCAGGTCCCAGGACGTAGCGACCGGGCCAGGGCTCGTTGGGATTGAGGATGATCATGGCCCAGTCCATGTCCTCGGCGAAATTCTCGAAACAGTAGGCGAGATCGATGGCGAAGCCGTTGGCGGGTCCGGGAGCTACGCCGGTCATCTCGGTGAGTCCGGTGTCTTTCAGATTCCGCATCCCCTCCCACACGGCGGGATGGGTGTATCCGATGGAGTCGGGATTGTGCAGCATGACGAGGTCGAAACGGTCGCTCCGACAGCGCTCGAGGGATTTCTCGGTCGCCATTTTCAGGTAATCGGCGTAGCCCTCGGGTCCGCGCAGATCGGGATGGGTGAAGCGGGCGTAGCCTTTGGAGCCTTCGCGGGTGCCGTGATAGATGTCGTGCCCGACGATGCCGACAAGGCAGTAGCTGTCGCGATCAATGCCTTCCATGGCCTTGCCCAGCATCTCGTCGGCGCGGCCGACTCCGTAGACATCGGCGGTGATGAAGGTGCGCACGCCTTGTTCGTAGGCGTGTTGAAAGAGGGAGACGCAGCGCGCCTCGTCGAGTTGTTCTCCGAAGTGCATGAAGCGGCCGCCGCTCCAGGTGCCATAGCAAGTGCGTGTGAGGTCCATGGGATGATGAGAATTGTCTGGGGTGATGGGAAAATTAGGGAAAAGACCGGGAGCTTTCTCGGCGGATCTTGCGTTTTTAGGCCTCCCAAGTGATGTCGGTCTTCACCGAGCGGGCGAGGAAGCACTCTTTGTGGGCTTTTTCGTGGAGTTGGCGCAACTGCTCGGTGGTCGGTTGTTTGTTGCCGGAAAAGGTAACCCTGGGACGCATGATCACCCGGGAGAGCCAGGGTTTGCCATCCTCGGCTTTCTCGAGATGGCCGATGGGTTCGTCCTCGTAATGGTCGACCACATAGCCGCTCATGCTGGCGATGGCGAGGAAGGTGAGCATGTGGCAACTGGCGAGCGCGGCGGTGAAGGCCTCCTCGGGATCGACGCAATCGGGGCCGCCGAGAAAATCCGGCGCGGCGGCGGCTTTCAGGCTCTGGCCGCTGCGGGGGAAGGTCCAGGTGTGGTCGCGCGGATACTCCTTGTAGCCGAAACCGGCGTCGCCGCGGCTCCAGGTGAGTGTGGCTAGATGATGGCTCATGGGTCGATAGAGTGGATAACGGGAGGGCAGGATGCCACGGGAGCCCGCTGGCTTCAACTGGCGATCACCGGTGATAGGGCTCGCCCCTGCGGATGGTGCCGACCCGGTAGAGTTGCTCGAGGAAGAGGACGAGGGCCATTTCGTGCTGGAGGGTGAGTCGGCTCAGGGCGATGACGAGGTCGGCGCTCCGGCGCACATCGTCCCCATGTCCGTCGGCGCCGCCAATGAGCACGGCGGCGCGCTTGATGCGATCCATCTCCCAGGCGGCGACTTTCTCCACCAGTTCGGCGGTGGTGGGAAGCGCGCCCCGCTCATCAAGCACAATACGCAGGTCGCACTCGGCGCTGGCCTCGAGGAGACGGCGGGAGTTTTCCTCCCGCCCGGCTTCCTTGAAGGACACGATCTCGACTCCGCCGTGACGCGAGAGCCGTTTCTCGTACTCCGCCACGCCGGCGCGGGCGTGGTCCAGGGCTGGCTTGCCGATGGTGTAGAGGGTCCATTTCATGGGGTGAGGTGTGGTGCTTGCGCGGTGCGAGGGTCGGTGGCAGTGTAGACGTTCCCATCGAGCTATCGATGCCAGAGTGGTGGAATTGGTAGACACGCTTGACTTAGGATCAAGTGCCTTCGGGTGTGCAGGTTCGAGTCCTGTCTCTGGTACGCTCGCGATAGCCTGAGTTTGAGCGCTTCTGATTTCGCCCATGAGTTCCGCCGATGATTCCGCCAACCGAGCCGCCTCGGCGCTGGTGCGAACCACTTTCGACGAGCGGGTGGTGGTGGAAACGGTGCGGGATTGCCGCCAACGGATCGGCGGCGCGCCCACGCTGGTCTTCGCGTTCGTCAGCGCTGATTGGGAGCCGCATCTGCGGGAATTCGTGGAGATCGTTCAGGTGGAGGGGCACGCGGCCAGCATCATCGGCAGCTCCGGCTACGGGCTGATGGGCGTGGGTCAGGAGGATGAGAATGTCAGTGGCATGTCGCTGCTTTTTCTCCGGCTCCCGGGCACTGAAGTGCGACGTATGGAGATCGACGAGGGCGATCTGGCGGACGCGGAGTCGGGACTGCCCTGGCCATCGATCACGGGAGTGGCGCCGGATGATTTCGGGGGCTGGCTGGCGCTGGCGAATCCCATGCGCATGCGCTCGGAGGTATGGCTGCGACAGTGGAACACCGCCTATCCGGGAGAGGCGGTCTACGGCGGCCTCTGCAGTGGAGGGCCGAATCCCGAGAGCCTGTTTCTTTTCACCGAAAAGGGACTCTCCGACTCGGCGTTGCTGCTATCGCATCTCTCCGGCGGAGTCCGGCTCGGGGGCGTGGTCAGCCAAGGCTGCCGCCCCATCGGGGAGCCCTACACCATCACGGAGGTCGATGACAATGTGGTGGTCACCATCGGTCAACGACGCGCCTACGAGGTGCTGGAGGAGGCCTTCGAATCGCTGGAGGCCAGTGAACAGGCCGGCGCTCGTGGCAACATCTTCGCCGGTTTGGCGATGAACGAATACAAGGACGAACTTCGACGCGGGGATTTCCTGGTCCGTAACATCCTGGGAGGCGATCCCACGGCGGGTGTCCTCGCGCTGGGCGCCTACCCGCGGGTGGGTCAGACGCTCCAGTTCCAGCTTCGCGACCGGGACACCGCCGATGAGGACCTCCTGATCCAGTGCGCGGGAGCCCAGACCCGCTATGGCGAACCTTTCGCGGCTCTGCTGTTTTCCTGCGCGGGCCGGGGCGCCCGCATGTTCGAGACACCCAACCACGACGCGGGCATCATCGAGGATGTGTTCGGCAAAGTGCCGCTGAGCGGTTTTTTCTGCAATGGAGAGATCGGTCCTGTCGGTGGCCAGAATTTCATCCACGGCTATACCGCCTCGGCGGCGTTCTTTTTGAACCCGTGATTCCCCCCCGGTCGCCCGGAGCGGGTCGCCACGAATCGGGCGACGCCCTGACAGAATGAGAGATTGCTTGTTATTCAGAAATTGATTATAATTATGGTTATTTTAATATCCTGATCATTTAGCTCTCCAAAGCATCCTGCTACCGGCCGATATTTTATGAAAACATCCCACTGCAAACTCCTGGCGATCATCGCCCTCGCCGCGTCGCTTTTCGCGTCCGCGCCCACAGTTTCGGCTGAGGAGAAATCACCCGCTCCCGCGGAGAAGAAAGCGATCGCCAAGCCGAAAGCCGAAAAAAATGGCGAGGAAGTCGAGGGAGAGAAATCCGACAAGTCGGCGGGACCGGTGCCGCACAAGATCACGCGCGGGGAATTCGAGTTGAAGGTGGAGCTCGACGGCGTCTTCCAGTCGGTTCAGGAGACCCCGCTCTCCGTCGCGCCCGAGGCTTGGAGCGACCTGACCGTGGTCGATGTGGTGGCCCACGGCACTCAGGTGAAAAAGGGGGAAGTGCTGCTCCGATTCGACACCGCGAAACTCAAGGAGGAGATCGCCGAACTGAAGAAACAGGCACCGCTCGCCGAGTTGACGCTGAAATTGGCCCGGCAGGAACTGGCATCGCTGGAGAAAACCACCCCTCTCTCCCTGGAGACCGCCCGGCGCGACAAGACGGAGTCCGAGCAGGATCTCGCCTACTACGAGGATGTCACCCGTGCCCTGCGGGAGCGCGATACCAAGGAGGATGTGCGCCGCATCGAGCAATCTCTCTCCTACGCCCAGGAAGAGCTGAACCAGTTGGAGAAAATGTACCAGGCCGACGATCTCACGGAAGAAACCGAGGAGATCATCCTCAAGCGAGCCCGCAATGACGTGGCCTATTACGAGTGGCTGTTGATACAGACCCGCGAAAGGTCGGCGCGCAGCCTGAACACCACCATCCCCCGCGAACACGACTCCATGCGGAGGAATGTCGAAAAGCTCGCCCTCGCCTGGCGGCAAGCGGAGCAAGGTCTGCCGGATGCCCTCAGAAAGAAGCGGCTCGAAGTCGAGGCCCAGGAGCGCGCCGCCGCCAAAAACACCCGAAGGCTGGCGGATCTGGAGAATGATCTCTCCCTTCTGACAGTGCGGGCGCCCCACGATGGCGTGGTCTACTACGGCGCCAGCAGCCGTGGGAAATGGGTCACCGCCGCCACGGTGGAACGCAAACTGGTGCCGGGCGGAAAACTCGCGGCACACGAGGTGTTTCTCACTCTGGCAAAACCCTCCCCGCTACGGCTGCATGTCACCGTGCCCGAGGCGAAGCTCCGCCACCTGAAGCCCGGTCTGAACGGCCACGCCTGGCCGTCGTACGACGCGGACGCGGAATTCAAGACCCGGCTCCAGTCGCTCTCCTTCGTTCCCCACGCCGACAACACCCACGACGCGATTTTCACCGTTCCCGCCTCCGATCCCGAGGGGCCCGCGCTTTTCCCCGGCATGACGGCGAAGATCCGGCTCGATCTCTACACCGCCGCCAACGCCCTCACCGCCCCTAAGAAGGCCGTCCACAAGGACGCCAAGGGCCATTACGTGCATATGAAGGACGGCAGTCGCCGGGATGTCACGGTCGGCAAAGCCAACGACGATGCTTACGAGATTCTCACCGGGTTGAAGGAGGGGGAGGAAATCAAGCTGCCCTGATTCCCCTCCCCCCAGCAGTCGCTCCCGTGAAAAACCTCCCCGTCCTCCCGCTCGCTCTCGCCATCGTGACCGTCGTCACGAGCCGGGCCGATGACACCACCAGTGCCGCGACCACTCCACCGGCGCCGACGGGGGAGTCCATCGAGGCGGCCATTGATCGGGGGATCGCGTTCCTGATCGCGGATCAGAATCCCAACGGCTCTTGGGGTTCGGCGCGTCAAACCAAAGGACTCAACATCTACGCGCCGGCTCCCGGAGCGCACGACGCCTTTCGCGCCGCCGTCACCGCCATGAGCGTCAGCGCGCTGATCGAGTCCGGTCGCCCCGACACTGATCCCCTCGCGGACGCGGCACTGCGACGGGCGGAGAGTTGGTTGCTGGAGGCTCTGCCCAAAGTCCGCCGGGCCACCGCCGATGCCATCTACAATGTGTGGACCCATGGCTATGGCATCCAGGCTTTGGTGCGCCTCCACGAGCGGGCCGTCGCCGCCGGCGAAGACGAGCGGGCGAATCAGATCCGGAGGCTCATCGATCAGCAAATCGTGATGCTGGGCCGCTACGAGTCCATCGATGGCGGCTGGGGCTACTATGATTTCCGGGCCGGCACCCAGCGTCCCGCCTCCAGTTCCATCAGCTTCACCACCGCGACGATGCTGGTGGCTTTCCACGAGGCGGAGACCCGCGTACCGGGCCTCGACGTGCCCGACGACCTCGTTGAGCGCGCCATCCGCTCCATCAATCGGCAGCGCAAATCCGACCAGAGCTATCTCTACGGCGAATACCTGAAAGCCCGCCCCATGTATGGAATCAACCGCCCGGGAGGCTCGCTCGGCCGCACCCAGGCCTGCAGCATCGCCCTGCGTTACTGGGGCGATGATACCGTGACCGACGCCGTGCTGGAAGAGTGGCTGGACCGCCTGCGGGATCGCAACGGTTGGCTGAGCATCGGCAGAAAGCGACCCATTCCCCACGAGGCCTGGTTCCAAGTGGCGGGCTACTTTTTCTATTACGGCCACTACTACGCCGCGCTCTGTGTCGAGGATCTGCCGGAGCCCGCGGCCGGACGCCATCGCGGCATGCTCGCGGGCGTGCTGCTGTCACTGCAGGAAAAAGACGGCTCCTGGTGGGATTTCCCTTTCTACACCTACCACCAGCCTTACGGCACCGCGTTCGCCGTCATGTCGCTGACTCGTTGTCGTTGACCGGCTCCGCCTTCTCCTCCTCCGGTGACGGCGTGAGTTCGGAATCCTCGGCCGCGGCCGTTTCCAACTCGACGGGATTCTCCGCGGCCGGCTCCGGCTCGGGAGCAGGCTCGGGAGATTCGGCAACCGCCGGCGCCGTTGTTTCCTCCGGGGCGGATTCGGGAGCCGCTTCGCTGGCGGGAGCCCCGGTTTCCTCCGTGGTCGGCTCCGGCACGCGAGCGGGCTCGGGAGATTCGTCCACTGCGGGCGTCGTTGTTTCCTCCGTGTCTGCTTCGCTGGCGACGGGTTGTCCGGTGGACTCCGCTTTCCGGCGCGCCTTCTTCCTGCGTTTCGGCCGGGCGCCTTCGGTCACGACATCGCCACCGGGCGCCACCGCCTCGGCGCGGCCAAGCAGCAGTTCGGTACCGGGAAACTCGATCACATAACCTTCCATCGTCAGCCACCGGAGATCGGCCAATACCCCGCGCTCGGCCTCGGTCAGCTGATGCTCTTCGAATGTCTCGCCCTTGACGGGCTTCTGATAGTCGGAGACGAGCGCGTCTAGCAGATCCACCACTTTCTTCTTCGGGTGTTCACGGACAAACGCCACGATCGCCCGCACCCGGTCCGACAGATCCGACTCGTTGGGAATCGCTCGCGGACGGGTCACGGAAACTTGGAGCGCTTTCTTCCCCCGCTTGAAGAATTTCAGGCCCGCTTTCTCAAACTCGCGGCAGAGATGCTGTATCATGCCGAGGGGAAAGGCTTTGCGACCGCGATCCACCTCGCTTTTCAGCAGGTTCAACAGGGGGCGTGACAGGCAGCGTCCGGGGATTTCGCCCGGAACCACCGCGTCGCCGACCGCCTCAACCGCCAAGTCGGCGTAGGTCTTGCGGAAATGACGCTCCAGGGCCTCCTCGCTGGTGAGAATCTCGCCGGACGGCGAATCCGCGGCGGGGGCGTCCGCCTCGGGCTCCGGATTGTCCGCCTCGGCCTCCGTCGTCTCTTCGCTCGCCGCTTCCTCTTCCCCCTCGGCATCGTCGCTTTCCTCCGTCGCTTCGGTCGCGATCTCGCCGGCTTCCTCGGGGACCGATTCGGTTTCCACGCTCGGCGCTTCGCTCACCGGGGCCTCTTCGCCCGACTCCTCGACCGGCGCGTCGATGGCGGGCGACTCCCCGGATTCGCTCCCGGTTTCCGTTTGTTCAGCCGGCGCTGGCGCCGGGGTGGCGGGCGCCTCGGCACTGAGCGGCTCGGGTCTGACCCGATACTGTCGCCGCGTGCTCACCTGCTCTTTCCATTTCTCAATGGTCTCCTCGTCACGCTTCATCTCGATGCGCGATTTGAAACGCTCCAGAGACATGTCGGAAAAACGCTCGCGATGCAGCCTCGCCACATTCATCTGGTATTCGTGATGATTCGGCGGCCCCAGGAGCTGTCCGGTGAATCCGCAAACCGCCACCACGGAATAATTTCCCGTCGGCGGTTCCACCGTGACCTCCTCCACCTGATAATAGCGGTCCAACATGCCGGGACTGTGGAGCAGGTGAGCGATGGCCTCCTCGCGGGACAACCACACGCTGTGATCGGCGCCGCAGGCATAGAGCGGCCGCTCCTCCAGCGAGTCGGTTTGAAAACGGATCCGATAGCGATCCCGCGCCCCGAGGACCATGCGGGCCAGATCAGCCACGGCATAGGTGCGTCCCGTCCCCTTGATGTGGCGGGCCAGGGCGTCCGCCGCTCCCGGTGAGGGTTCCAGCGAGAGGGTGATGCCGGTCGGGAGCGGCTCCTCCACCTGTCGAGGCCCCCGGTCACGCCCTCCGCGTTGATCGCGATTCCCTTCCCTGTTTCGTCCCCCACCCCCGCGCGGGCCTCCGCGATCACGATCATCGCGATCCCGGCGAAAACCGCCCCCGCGAGAGTCCCGATTTCCAAAACTCCGGTCACCATCCCGGCGCGGTCCCCTGCCACCGCCACCACCATCCCGCTTGCGGCCACGATCCCGGTCCGCGTCCTCCCGATCATCGCGCCGGGATTCGGAGCCGCGGTCGCTGATCGATTTCTCGATGTTGGTGACCCAACTCGGCATCAGGTCTTGGGCGGAGAGTTCGATGCGGTCTGGGTCACTCATGGTGGGATAGGGGCGGGCGCCGGAAGCGGCGCGGAGAAGTCATTGAATGGACCCTCAGTATAGTCACCGCTGTGGCATCGCGCATCTGACAAGTTCGATGCCAAAAACCGCTCGCAACCAGTCGGTTCAGCGTTCCTCGGCGGCCAGCGCGTGAATCCACGCAAGCGGCACCCGGGTCACCCGCAAGCGTTCCAGCCCATTGCCCCGCGAGCGATCACCGGCGCAATGAGCCAGCAGCACATGATCATCCTCCGTCGGCATCATGGCCGTGTAGCAATACCAGCCCGTGACCGACTCAAAAATCGTGCGCGAGGGGCGCCACGTCACCCCGTCATCCGGCGATGTCGCCACGGAGAACGGCGTGCGTTTTCCGATCAACCCGGAATCAATGCCCGCGTGGTCGTTCCAGAATACGGCCAACTCGCCGGATCCGGGCAGGCGCTCGATGGTCGCCGGACTCACCGGAGAGATCAGCGACGACGGCTCGGGACGTGTCCAGGTGTCGCCACCGTCACGGGATTCCGAAAAGTATTGGGAGCCGCCATTGGTCCGGGCGAACATCAGCAACGACCCGTCGCGCCTCTCAACGATCCCCGGTTCCTGGAGCGTGGTGCGTCCCCCCGCGACATCGTTCTGCGGGTCCGGGCTGCCATCCCACTCCGAGCGGGACTTGCGCCAGACACGGCCACCGTCATCCGAGATATAGCAGACCAACACCCCCTGGCCGGAGAATTTTTCCATCGTCGCATCCTTGTGCCTCGCGGCGGGTATGATGAGCCGACCATCCGCCAACTGCACCAGCCGGTCGTTGTTCACCACATAGTAGCCCATCTGGCTCCGGGGGATGATCTCCACCGGCTCCGACCAGGTCGCGGCCTCATCTTCGGAAAACCGCAACCAGGGCCGACAATCGTCCCAGGAGTTTTTTCGCAGATAGAGCAGCGCGATCCGCCCGTCCGCCAGGCGCAGCAGCGAGACCGACATCACGTTTTCACCCCCCTCGTTCGCCACCACCGGCTCATCACTGGCCGACCAGGTCAGCCCCTCATCATCGGAATGACGCGAGACCAGGTGCGCCGCCGCGTTGTCCGCGCCGCCTCCGGTGAAATGGGTGTAGACCAACAGCAGACGACCGCCGCGCAGACGGATGAAATCCCCCTCGCTGTTCCGGGGATTATCCGCCGTCGGACCCAACTCCAGCGTCACCCGCGGCCCCGATTCCTCTCCCGCCGCCAGCCCCGGCCCCATGGCCAGCAGACACAGGGTCAACCCGAAAAACCACGGGACCTTCGAGAGACGGGGGAACACGGCCACATTCATCACCCCCATCATCGCCGCGCTCAAATGCCTGAAAAAGAGGAATTTCTGCGCAACCGCGGTGACAATTTCTCGACTTGCGAGATCTCACGACTGGTGAGTTGATACAGCGTTGGAAAAACCAGAGGGAACCCGCCGACTGAAATGAATCTAAATTTCATAAATATATTTTGATAATAAATTTTCCCAAACTATTTTGAGTCGAGCATTCCGGAGCCCTTCAGACCCACTCCATCATCCAGACCACTCACCACTCATGGCTTCAGACAATACCCCCTACGCAAGCTCCCGAATCGGGATCGTTGGTTCTGGATTCATGGCCCGGGGGGTGGCCCAGTCGGTCAATGCCGCCGGCATGCGGGTGGGGCCCGTCCTGACCCGGCGCCCACTGGAAACCAATTTTCACTTTCCCTGCCCCGTCGAGTTCACCAACGAGGCGGAAGCCGTGATCGAGCAGTGTGACCTGGTCATAGAATGCTCCGGAGATCCCGTTCACGCCACCAACGTCGTCGCCCTTGCCCTCGAGGCCGGTCTGCCCGTGGTGACCATGAACTCCGAGTTTCACGTCACCACCGGTTCCTGGTTCGCCGACAAAGGCATCCTCACCGAGGGAGAAGGCGACCAGCCCGGATGTCTCGCCGCTCTTCGCCGCGAGGCCCTGGCCATGGGTTTCGAGCCCCTGGTCTACGGCAATGTGAAAGGTTTCCTCAACCACCATCCCACCCGCTCGGACATGGAGTATTTCTCCGCCAAGCAGGGCATCAGCGTGGAGCAGACCACCTCCTTTACCGACGGGACCAAACTCCAGATCGAGCAGGCCTTCGTCGCCAACGCCTTCGATGTCGACATCTACCGCTCCGGACTCCTCGGCCCCACCGCCGAGAGCATTGAGGACGGCGCCGAAACTCTCGCCGGAGTGGCGGACATGCACGGCGCGCCCATCAGCGACTACATCATCCTGCCCGGCTCCGGCGCGGTCTTCATCGCCGCCCGTCACGACCGTTTCCACCGTCCCTACCTCAGCTACATGAAGATGGGCGACGGTCCCTACTACACCCTGACGAGAAACTACCACCTCTGCCACCTGGAAGTCATCAAGACCGTCAAAGAGGTGCTCCGCTTCGGCGCGGACGGCATTCTCATGAACAACACCACCACCCCCTCCGTGGGCGTGGCGGCCATCGCCAAGCGCGACCTGCCCGCGGGTCATCTCATCGAGCGCGGCATCGGCTCTTTCGACATCCGGGGCGAGGCGGTGCAGATCGCCGCGGAGCCCGATCACATCCCCGTCGGCCTCCTCACCGGCGCCCGCGTCACCCGCCGCATCTCGCGCGGACAGCGTCTCAGCGTCCACGATGTGGAGATCCCCGACTCCCTCGCCCGCGACCTCTGGCAAAAGCTCACCGAGCGGGCCATCACCAGCGCGGCCTGATCAGGTCCGCGAGCCTCACTCCGCGTCCGCCCGATCCGCCGCCGCGCTCGCGCGACGTCGCTCGGCGTGACTCTTCAACGCCTCCAGGAAGCGGGCCTGGATCTCGCTCGGCGCCGCGTGTCCCATCGTGGGCTCGTTGAGGATTTCCACCTCGCCGCGCAGTTGATTGAATGCCGCGTAGCAGCTCGTCGGCGGGCAGACCGTGTCGATGAAGCCCACGCTCACCACCGCGTCCGCGTGGCAGCGGGCCGCGAAATTCACCGCGTCATAGTAACTGGCCACCTCGGCCACCACCGGATCCGGGCGCCCGTCCGGCTGCGTCGGCACCAGCTTGGGCCAGCCCGCGATCCGGCGGCGCAACATCCCGGTGTGGTCGCACATCGCCGGCACTCCCGCGCCCACGAAAGTCACCCGGTCATCGAGGCCACCCGCCACCAACGCCTGCGCCCCGCCCTGACTGTGCCCCATCACCGCCATCACCCGCCCATCCCACTCTGGCTGTGACGCGAGAAAATCGATCGCCCGCACCAGCCGCAAAAACATCCCGCGGAAATACATGCCGTCGCGGTTCTCCCGACCCTGATGGCGATAATCTTTCAGCCGCCCGCCATCGCCCTCCAGCATCCGGTAATAGGCCTCCGGCTGACCATTCTCGATGCCGTGGGCATTGATATCCAGGGAGAGAAATCCTTCCTTCGCCCCCGACAACGCCTTCGGCGAACTGGCGCTCCGCACCCCCGCCCCATGCACCCAGAGTACCGCCGACAGGGATCCCGACGCCGCGCCCGCGGGCCGCGCAAAATAGCCCGACACCGGCCACTCCGACTCCGTGCGCACCTTGACGTCGAACAACTCCACTCCTTTTTCCCCCGTCTCCACCGTCACCCATTCCGCTTCCATCGGCACCGCCGCCAGTCGCTGTTTCTGCTCGGACCAGAACGCCTCGAAATCAATCGGCTCCTCCCGGCTGGGAGTGATCTTGTCCGGCGCCACCGCCACCGCCGCCATGGCTCGCGCGCCCTCCACGGGTCGGCCATCGGGACGCGTCACCCGCACCTCGCAGCGGAGAAAACCCGGCCGCTCCAGCTTCCCCGTGATCGTGAGGGGCTTGCCCGTCAGCGCCAGAGACTCCGACTCGATGGGCGCGTAACCGTCGTCACTGAGCGTGTAGACCACGCTGCCGACATCCAGCGGCTGATCTCCCTGCGTCACCGTGACCGAAAACCCGGTGATCTCCCCGATCTCCCGGCGGCCCGCCGCATTGTCCGCTTCGACCACGACCGAGATTTTTTCCTCATTCAACAGGGTAGGGTCCGCGACCTGACCCTGTTGAGTCCAACCCGCGGGAGCGACCGGGAAAAAACCGGCCACCGCGATCAGAATGGCCGGACGGAGAGAAAATCGGTGATTCACAGCGGTCTTCTATCCGATCACGAGCCGAAAGGGAAATCCGCATCCCCGCCAAATTTCATCATCTTTTCATCCAACCTTCAAACGGCCTTCACATTCGGGAGGCAGGATCGGGGCGTTGTCGAAACCATACGCATCACCGATCGCTCATGAAACCGAAGTCCCTCATCCTGTCCTCCCTACTGGCCTGCCTGCTCGCGGGTCCGGGAACGGAAAGCTCCCGCGCCGTGCCGGGCCCCGATCCCGCCGAATCGGCGAACACCGCGAAAACGCTCTCTCCCTACTTCGTCGTCCTCGGCCACGAGGAGGGGAAAACCGAGGCTCTCCCGCTCAAGAAAACCGACGCCAGGGTCCGCATCGCCGGCGTCATCGCCGAGATAGAACTGCGCCAGATGTATCGCAACACCGGTGACCAGGTCCTGGAGGCGATCTACGTCTTCCCCGGATCGACCCGTGCCGCCGTTCACGGGCTGACGATGCGGGTCGGGGAGCGAAGCATCGAGGCGCGAATCGCCGAGAAGGAAGCCGCGAAACAGGAATACGAGGAGGCCAAGGCCGCCGGCCAGACGGCCGCGTTGCTGGAGCAGGAACGACCGAACGTCTTTCGCATGAGCGTCGGCCACATCCTGCCCGGTGACGATGTCGCGGTAACTCTGCGCTACACGGAACTGCTGGTGCCGACTGATCGCGTCTATGAGTTCGTGTTTCCCACCGTGGTCGGCCCGCGCTACTCGAACCGCCCCGCCGATGCGTCCGCCGCCGCCGGGGACGGCTGGGTGGCGAATCCTTTCCTCGAACCCGGCGCGCAGAAACTGGCGGCGCCGATTTTCGACATCACGGTCGATCTCGCCGCCGGGTTGCCGCTGAAGGAGGTGATCTGCGCCAGCCATCCAGTGCGGATCGATTACGAAGGCGGGGAGCGCGCCCGCGTCACCCTTGATGGAAGCGAGGAGCGCGGCGGGGATCGCGATTTTGTTCTCCGCTATCGCCTCGCCGGGAAACAGATCGATACCGGACTGCTGCTGCACGAGGACGGGGAAAGGCGGGAGAACTTCTTCCTCCTCACGGTCCAGCCGCCGAATCGGGTCAAGGCCGCCGACATCCCCGGGCGGGAATACGTTTTCGTCGTCGATGTCTCGGGCTCGATGAGCGGCTTTCCACTCGATACCGCCAAGGAATTGCTGCGCGATCTCTTCCGCGACTTGCGGCCCACGGATCGGTTCAACGTCATGGTCTTCGCCGGCGGATCGCGGTGGATGGCGAACCGCTCGCTGGTCGCAAACAATGCCAATCTAGACCGCGCCATCGACTTTCTCCAGGGTCAGCGTGGCGGAGGCGGCACCGAACTCGGCAAGGCGCTGGAGGGGGCCTTCGATCTTCAGGCCGACGACGGGACTTCGCGCAACGTCATCGTGATCACCGACGGGATGGTCGATTTCGAGCGCGAGGTCTTTCAATTGGTGCGTGAGAGGATCGGCGACGGCAACCTCTTCGCCTTCGGGATCGGCAGTTCGGTGAATCGATTCCTCATCGAGGGCCTCGCCCGGGCGGGACAAGGGGAGCCTTTCATCGTGCTCGATCCCTCCGAGGCGCGCGGTGTCGCCGACCGGCTCCGTGAGATGATCGCCGCCCCGGTGCTGACGGATGTGCGGATCGACTTCGGGAAGGAATTCGAAGTCTATGATATCGAGCCCTCTGGTTACGCCGATGTGTTCGCTGACCGCCCTTTGACCATCCGCGGAAAGTATCGGGGCGAGCCGGGCGGAAAAGTGACAGTGAGCGGGGTGTCGGGAAAGGAGCGGCTCAGCCTCGACCTACCGGTGAAGAGCGGGGAAGAACGCGAGAATCCCGCGCTGGCCTACCTGTGGGCGCGCGAGCGCATCGCGGCGCGTGCGGACGATTTCGAACTGACCGATGACGACGAAGCGAAATCGGAGGTCACCAACCTCGGGCTGACCTATGGTCTGCTGACGCGGTTCACCTCCTTCATCGCCGTCGACACCGAGACGCGACCGGCGGCCCCGGGCACGGAAAAGCAGACCAGCAAGCAGCCGCTGCCGCTCCCCCAGGGCATGCCGATGACCGCGGTCGGCGGTGGAACCTCGCCCGAGCCGATGACCATCCTGCTCTGGCTCACCGGCATGGGATCGCTTTTCTGGCAGCGACTGCGCGGTCGTCGCCGTGAAGCCTGACGGACTTGCTGGGAATGTTCACCCGGACTGGATTCACGCCATGATGACTGCCGCCACGCTATCCGAATCGATCCGGACCGGGGTCGTTCGATCACGGCCACCGGCCGCGTTCTGGGTCGCCCTGGGACTCGCCCTCGCCTTCTGGCCGGTGTGGCGATGGTATGTTCTCCGGCTCGACGACGGCTCCGACGAACCCATGGGATTGGCGGCCCTGGCCACGGCGGGCTGGTTTCTGTGGTGGCAACGCGAGGGATTGGGAGTTGATCGCCTGACCATCATCCTGGCCACTGGGGGACTTTTCGCCTACGCGACCGCTTATCCCTGGCTCTCGCCGCTGCCCCGGGCGGTCGTCGCTCTGGGGGTGATCGCTCTCGCCTTTCGGTTGCCCAAAGCCGGGCCGGGGATCTGCCTGCTGCTCCTGTTGTCGTTGCCGGTCATCGCCACCGCGCAGTTCTATCTGGGCTGGCCCCTGCGAACACTCACCGCGATCGGTTCCGAGATACTGCTACGACTCGCGGGGCTGTCCGATCTGACGCGCGAAGGCACCGTGCTCTGGTGGCGGGGCACTCCGGTGCATGTCGACGCGCCCTGCTCCGGTGTGCGCATGCTGTGGACCGGTCTCTTCATGCACGCCGCGTTTCTCGCGCTCAACCGCGCGGGATGGCGCCGCGCCTGTTGGCTGACGCCGCTGGTCATGGGGCTGATCATCGCCGCCAATGTGGCGCGGGCGACCCTGCTGTTCTTTCAGGAAAGTGACGCCATCCCGCTCCCCGATTGGGCTCATCCCGGCATCGGTCTCGTCGTCTTCGCCGGGCTGCTCAGCCTCCTCGCCGCGATTCATCGCCGGTCTGTCCCAACGATCAAACTTACCCCGGCACCTCGCGCCACCCCCGCAGTCCTCCCTTGGAGAATCGCGCTGCTCGGCGTCATCGCCGCCGCCGCAGCCCCGTGGCTGGCCGGTGCCGCCCACGATGGCGAGAACACCGCGTCGGAAAGCGATGCTCTCCCGGCCTGGCCGACATCCTGGGACGGCTGCGACCTGGTGCCGGTCGAACTCGCCGATCACGAGCGGGCCTTCGCCAAGAACTTTCCCGGCGATCTCGCCGTCTTTCGCACCACCGAGGGTAGGTGGTCGCGGCGCCTGATCGTTCGCTGGATCACCTCCCCGACCCGGAAGCTTCATTCCAGCGCCGATTGCCTCCGCGCCGAGGGCTTTGAACTGGAACGCGAGTGGGAGATCCGCTCTGACGACGAAAGATGGGCCACCTGGACCGCGTATCACCCGGAGAATGGCGCGGCCTTCCGGGTGCGGGAACGCCTCTGGACCGACGCGGACCCCGCGACCACGTGGACCGACGTGTCGGCCTGGTTCTGGGACGCCTCCTTTCGCGGGAAACGAGGTCCCTGGTGGGCCGTGACCATCATCGAGCCGCTGCGCAAATTGCCCCCATCATGAACCACACCACCTCCGAAATCCTAGCGGACTGGGAAACGCTGGCCCGTGGTGAAAGCGATCGACTCTCGGCTTGGTTGAGCGGTCGATCAGAGCCAAATCGGCGCGGGCTCTGTGTGCTGACGATCTGCCTCGGTGTCGGCCTCTACGGCGCGACCATCGGACTCTGGCACGGTCCGCTGATGGCTCTCTACGTCGGCATGAAACTGCCGCTCATCATCTTCGCCACCCTCCTGACGAACGCGCTGATCAACGGACTGCTCGCGCAACTCCTGGGCGGCGGGCTCTCGTTCCGACAGACCACGGAATCCCTCCTGATGGCCTTCACCGTCTTCGCCCTCATTGTGGGTTCGCTCAGTCCCGTCACCGTGTTCCTCGCCTGGAACGCGCCGCCGCCGGACGCGCCCGGAGCCGGCGCCGTCCATCGACAGCTCCTGGTGACGCACACGCTTCTCATCGCCTTCGCGGGCATCGTCGCCGTAAGACAACTCCACGGCATCCTCCACCATTTCTCCGGCAGTCGCGTCGCCGCCTGGCGAACCCTGCTCGCCTGGCTGGCGGGGAATCTCTTCGCCGGAGCGCAGATCGGATTCCTCTTTCGCCCCATTTTCGGGACTCCCGGTCTCGAGATCGCCTTTCTCCGTCCCGACGCCTTCGAGGGCAATTTCTACGAGAGCGTCTGGTGGGCGATCACCCATCTCTGAATCACCCAAACACCTAATCCTCATGAACACCACCACCGCCAATCCCGCGCCCGAATCTTCATCCGACCTGAGCCGCGATCTTTTTGAGCCGATGGAGGCAGAGCCCACTCTCGCCAACACCTTCGACACCCTGCTCAAGAAGCCGGGGGCCGTGCTCTATTCACTCCATCACGGGAAGGGCGATCCCGGGCGCCTGCTGCGCAACCTCGCGCTGACCACGATCGGTTGCCTCGCGATCTTCGGGCTGGTGCTCGGCTTCTACTCCGGGGGACACCAACTCTGGGCCGCGCCACTGAAAGTGGTGCTCGGAGTGCTGGGCTCGGCGCTGATCACCTTGCCCAGTCTCTATATATTCAGCTGCCTCAACGGACTCGACATCACCGCGCGCTCGGTCGGTGGCGTCATGGCGGCGGCGGTGTGCCTGCTGTCTTTGCTGCTGCTGGGACTGGCGCCGGTGGCGTGGATCTTCGCCCAATCGACCGAACACATCGCCTTCTTCGGGTTCCTCGTGCTCTGTTTCTGGATCGTGGGCCTGTGGTTCGGACTCGGCCTCATCTTCCGGGCCTCGTTGCTGCTGGGAGTGAAACGCCGCTTCCACCTCACCATCTGGGCAGCGATCTTCACGGTGGTAACCTTGCAGATGAGCACCACCTTACGTCCCCTCATCGGGGAGTCGGATCGGTTCTTCGCCGACGAGAAGCGTTTCTTCCTCGCGCACTGGTTCGATCACCTCGACGGCGAGGGCGGCGTGGAGAATGGCGGGTGGCGGTGAGGGCCGGAAGGCTCTTCTTCAACGCGGAGGCGCGGAATGGCAGAGGCGCGCAGAGTTTGGAGATCAAAAAGAAGACCCTATTCTCCGCGAAACTCTGCCTCTCGGCGCCTCTGCGTTCCAAAGAAAACGTCCGCTTCTTCGTTCACGACTTCACGTCGCGCCGCTCGAAGATCACCCAGCCGACCACGAAGCCGGTCACGCCGAATCCGATGAGCCACATCCAGGATTCCAGCACCCGCGGCCAGGGGATGTCCTGGTAGAGGAGCAGGGACCATGACTGCATCTTGGGCGTGATGAACCAATGCTGATAGTCCTCGAAAATCGGGAGCGGAATCCTGGAAAGAATCGAGTCGGCCAGGATGTAGGCGATGGTCACGATGGTGGCGGCCGCCGGCTTGATTTTCAGGCAGCTCAACGCGAAGGCGATGCCGGTGATGGGCAGGTAGGCGATCACAAAGGCCGTCACCGCCATGAAGTAGCGCAGCAATCCCTCGTTCCATTCGAAGATCGACACCCGTGGCAGCTCCGGCGTCCACACGAACATCCCGCCGCCCCAGCCGCGCTCGGTGAGTCCGACGAGGAAGGCGGTCAGGCCCACGAACCAGAACAGACCGATGGCGTAGATTTGGCAGGCGAGGAATTTCACCAACAGCAACCGGATCCGTGACACCGGCCGCACCAGCAGCAGGCGCAGGTTCCCGTCCTCGGTCTCTTTGGCCACAATGTCCCCGGTAACCAGCGAAACGAACACCGCCCCCAGCAGCAGCATGGTGAAGGCCACGATCATGAAGGCCAGGGTGAGGGCGGAAAAGTAGTGATCGAACCCGCCGGCGACACGCTCGATCCAGCGCTCCATGTTGCGCTCGGATCGGTCGAGGGTCAGGAGGGTGTAGATCACCAGTTCCACCGCCACGAAAACCCCGAAGCCGATGTAGGTCCGCTTCCGGGCAAACATGCGGAACAGCTCCCAGCCGAGTTGTTTCAGGAACAGGCTCATGCGGACGGGGCTATCGACTCCGGGTTGCGATCGCGGCGGATCTGGCTGACTTCGAGGTAGAGATCCTCGAGAGTCGACTCGAGGCGAACGAACTGCCTCACGCGCACGTTGGCCTTCACCAGTTCGGCGAGAAAGGCGGCGGCATCGGCGTCCGGCGGCAGCACGAAGAGATCGTTGCCCGGCCCGGGAACGATGGCATGCGCTGCCGCGAGCGCCCGTGCCTTTTCCCGATCCGCGTCGGACTCCATCTCGACACGATGGAGCTGACCCTCGCCGCCGAGTCCGCGGGTGCCGCCCTCGTAAACCTTGCGCCCGGCCTGGAGGATGGCGACGCGGTCACAGACCTGCTCGACCTCCGCCAGCAGGTGGGAGCTGAGCAGGATGGTCACACCGGAATTTTCCCGCAACTCGAACAGTTGCTCTCGGAATTCCACGATGCCCTCCGGATCGAGCCCGTCGGTGGGTTCGTCGAGGATGAGCACCTTCGGCTTCGGCAGCAGGGCTTGGGCGAGCGCGAGACGCTGGCGCATGCCGTGGCTGTAGGTGCCGACACGGTGGCGGATGCGCTTCGTCAGCCCCACCCACTCGACCACTTCCTCCATCGTCGCCCGGTCGACGCCGCCCGAGAAGGCGGTCAATACTTTCAGGTTCTGCCAACCCGAGAGGTATTCGTAGAAAGCCGGCGCCTCGAAGATCGCGCCGACCTGGGAGAGGGCCGCCTCGCGTTCGCGCTGCACCGACTTTCCACCGATGACGACCTCGCCCTCGTCCGGATACACCATCCCGAGCATGATCCCCAGCGCCGTACTCTTCCCGGCGCCGTTATGCCCGAGCAAGCCGTAGATTTCGCCCTCCGACACGGCGAAGCTGACGTCGTCCAGCGCCGGCGGCGCCTTGCGATCGAAACGTTTCTTCAATCCGGAAGCCGTGAGCATGATGAAGGAAAAAACCGAATACCTTGAACCCTGAACCGCCCAACCTCGTTCACGGATCGACGATGAATCGCAGCTCCCGCGTCACATGCCCGTCGACGTAGAGCACATTGACCTCGTCGCCCACATTGACGTGGAAGTTCTCCTTGTCGGCGACGATGGGAATGCCGGCGGTGTTTTTCGAGATGCCGAGAAAGTTGATGGCCGCGAGATCCTGTCCGTTGAGGGCGCTGTTCCAGAAATAGCTCGTGCCGGTGCGCTCCCACAGCCGCTCATGGTCGGCGGGACACTGAAAGCACAGCTCATCACTGAGGTACGTCCGCAGGGCCACTTCCAGCGCGTCGGTGGTGCCGTCACCGTTGAGATCGATCTCCTCGTTCACATCGTCCCGCGCCGGGACCAGGGTGGGCAAGCGCATGCCGTGGTCGGCGAGGTGACTGCTCAGGGCAATGCCGATCTGCCGCAAGTTGGAGACGCAGTGGGTGGACCGGGCGATCCCCTTCATCCGCTTGTAGGCGGGAAAGCCCACCCCGGCGAGCAGGGACACGATGGCCAAGGCCACCATCACCTCCGTCAGGGTGTAACCCCGCCGACGTCGATTCCGTTGTCGCGACTTCCTCACCGTGGGCGCCCTCCTCCCCCGCCGATATTCAGCTGCATCTGCTCCAGCACCGGAGCCAGGTCCAGCTTGGTGTCCGCGTCGGCCTCCTGATAATAGGCGCGCAGACCCTCGTTGACGATCTTCTCCGCCATCTCGGGGTCACTCTCCTCCAGACGCCCTATCCCCCCGCTCCGTTCGCCGTCCTGCCTCATCTGCCGGAGCGTGCGCTCCACGACCCGATGGCGCTCCTCGCGCTCCATCTCGTTGAAAGCCTGCATCATCTGGTCGAAGGCCTTGCCGACGCGTTTCTCCATGAAATAGCGCTGCTCCTCGCCGGTCATCCCCTCGAAAAAGCCGCGCCGCGGATCGGTCTCCCTCTCCTCCGCCAGCCGACGCACATCGCCCGGCTCCATCTGGTTGAGCATGTCCGCCACCCGGCCGATGACCTCCCGGCGTTTGTCCGCGTCGTCGATCTCGTCGAGCGGATTCCCTTCGACATAAGCCACTAGTTTTTCCGGCGTCGGCGTCATCGATCCGAAATACCTGAGGCCGCCCCAGACCAACGCCCAGAGACAGAGCAGGATCAGGCCCGCCTTCAGCAGCGGGGAATTTCGGGTATCGAGCATGGTGGTCGGGGGATGGGCGGGGGTGGGGAGATCGACGTCTCCACTGCCATAGACTACGCGGCCCGCGATCGGGTTACACCGCAAAATCTCGCGCCGACCTCAACTTTCCGCCGTTTTCGGAGCCCGGCGGAACCGCGATTTCAGCTCGGCGACGGAAGTCACCCGCGTCGCGAGGATGCAAATGAGGTAAATGACCAGGCCCGCCCCGGCCACCGCCACCACCGCGACAAGTCGCGGCGCCCGCCCGTCGGCATAGAGCCACGGAGCCGCCAGCCGGGCGATGCCCCAGACCGCCGCGCCCATCAGCACACTGGAGAGCAGCATGCGCAGGAGTCTGCCGGTGAATCCGGGGCGCATTTCGATGAATCCCATCCTGCTCAAACCCACCAGCAACAGGGCCACATTCACCCAGCCGGCCACGGAAGTCGCCAGCGCGCAGCCGACATGCCGCATGAGCAGGAACAGGGGCACGCAGAGCACGATGTTCACCACCGCGGTCACGATGGTGTATCTCATCGGCGTGGCCGTGTCTTCCCGGGCATAGTAACCGGGCTGCAACACCCGCGCCAGGATGTAGGCCGGAGTGCCCAGGGCGAATGCCGCCAATGCCATCCCCGTCTGGCGCACATCCTCGTCCGTGAACTCGCCGCTGCGGAACAGCCCGTTGATGATGGCGTCCGGGATCACCACGAGCGCCACCATCGCCGGCAGGCTGATGAGGAGGGAAAACTCGATCCCCTGAGCCATGCTGCGACGCGCCTGGGTCTCGCGCCCGCCGCGCAGATGACGGCTGATCTCCGGCAGCAACACCACCCCGAAGGCGATGCCGATGATGCCGAGCGGCAACTGATTCACCCGATCCGCGTTGTAGAGCAGCATCTGGGCGCCCTCCTGGTAGGATGCCACCGACTGCCCCACGATCAGATTCAGCTGTTGCACCCCCGCGCTGACCAGCCCCGGCACCATCAGCAGACCGAGGCGTTTCATGTCCCCGTCGAGCTGCGGCCGCACCGGTCGCAGACGGGCGCCTTGGCGCCGCGCGGCCGCCACCACGATGCCCAGTTGCAACACCCCGGCGATGGCCACGCACCAGGCGAGCACATACTCCGCGTGTCCCACCCGCGTCGCCACCAGACCGAGACCGGCGATGAAGACCACATTCAGCAGCACATAGGCGAAGGCGGGCGGGGCGAAACTGCGACGGCTGTTGAGAATGCCGCTGAAAGCCGCCATCAGGCAGACAAACACCAGATACACCACGGTGATCCGCGAGAGATCCACCGCGAGATCGAACTGCTCACCCTCCCAGGCCACCACCATCACCCGCGTGATGGGCTCCATGAACAGGAATGCCACCACGAAGATGGACGCCAGGATCACGAACATCAGCGAGAGCGTCTTCGAGCCGAAGGCGTCCGCCTCGGCATCGCCCGACTCCTCCAGTCGACGGCTGTACATGGGGACAAAGGCGGAATTGAACGCCCCCTCCCCGAAAACCCGCCGGAACAGGTTGGGAAAGCGGAACGCCACCACCCAGGCCTCGGCCGCGGCCGATGTGCCCAGAAAATGGGAAACCATCATGTCGCGGATCAGCCCGAGGATGCGACTGATCATCGTCAGCCCGCTGATGGTGAAAAGGTGGCGCAGCATCTTGGTGAAACGGGATCAGGGGGGACTCAACAGGGTAGGGTCGCGGACCTGACAGGGTTGAGTCTCATACGCCCGGGGCCGCCGCGGCCTTTCGCAATCTCTCCATGATGGCGGCGCCCACGCCGCGGTCGGGCACGGGCTCGGCGATAATCTCATCGACCCCCTCGAGCTTGTCCAACTGGCGCAGCAGGTGAAAGAAGCGAATACCGGCCTCGGGCAGCTTTCCCGAGCCGGGACTCAGCACCAGCGTCTCCACCCAATCGGCCAGGCCGAGGTAGCCGTCCTTTTTCTCGCCCCGATAGCTGAGCAGCGCGTAGCGCCGCCCCGGCTCCGGCTCAAACTCGCGGGGATCGGCAAGCAATCGCAACGGAGTGCGCGGCGCGTAGTGGCTGGCCAGCATGCCGGGGGCCTCGGGGGCGTTGGCCTCGACGTCGGCGTTGTGCGTCTCGCGGACGATCTTGCCGAACTTTTTCAGCTCGTCGTCGGTGACGGGGCCGGCGCGCAGGATGTGGATGAGCGGCTTCGGGCCGCGCGCTTTCTCCAGGCGGATGATGGTGGACTCCAGCCCGCGGGCGCAGGCGCCGCCATCGACGATGAGCGGGATGCGGCCGTCGAGTTCATCACTCACCGCCCCGGCCGAGGTCGGACTGATGCGGCCAAAGCGGTTCGCGCTCGGTGCCGCGAGCGGCCGGTCGAAGGCGCGGGCGATTTTCTTGAAGATCGGGTGATCGCTCATCCGCACGCCCACCGTGGGCAGGCCGGAGGTGACGATGTCCGGCACGGCGGCGGTTTTCGGCAGGATCAGGGTCAAGGGTCCCGGCCAGAAAGCCTCGATGAGACGGGTGATGTCCGCCTCGAGATCGGCGGGAATTTCGGCGACTCCACGCAAGGCGCCGCGACCCGGCAGATGGACGATGAGCGGATCGAACGCCGGGCGTTCCTTGGCCTCGTAGATCTTCGCCACCGCGGCGGGATCGAGCGCGTCGGCCGCCAGCCCATAGACCGTCTCGGTGGGCAGCGCGACCGCCTCGCCACTCTGCAACAGGGAGACGGCGCGGTTTACCGCCGCCTTCGTGGCCTGGTCGGTGTCGGTCTGGGCGATCTCGGTGAACATGGGGAGCGGGCGCGGCGGAAAATGACAAACCTAGACGGGAAGCGGGCGATGTCATCCGAATCCAGCGAACTCGCGGCGGGGAAAATTTCGGCGCTTGGCAAGAATCGGGCTTTGCGGTGAGCGGCCGCGTTTCCTATGCTCAACGTGACCCGTAGGAAGGAGAGGCGAGAGAATCATGGACAAGACGGACTCGGAAACCAGCGCCCGCGCGGTCGCCCCGGCGGCGACAGCGCCGGGGAGAAATCTCGTGCTCATCGGATTCATGGGCACGGGCAAAACCAGCGTCGGGCGGCGTGTGGCCGAAAGCCTCGGCTTCGAATTTGTGGATACCGACCAGATCGTGGTGCAGCTGGCGGGCAAGAGCATACCCGAGATATTCGCGCGGGATGGCGAGGCGCGATTCCGCGAATGGGAGACGGAGGCCCTGAAGCGATGCGCGGAAAAAGGCGGCCAGGTGATCGCCACCGGCGGCGGCATCGTCACCCAGGGCGGCAACCACGAGCTGCTCCACCGGGCCGGCCACGTGGTGTGGCTGAAGGCGGACCCGGAGACCGTCCTCAGCCGCGTGGCGCGGAATCGGGAGCGACCCCTGCTCCAGACCGCGGATCCCCTGGCCACCATCCGGGATCTCTACGCCTCGCGGGTCGAGCTCTACCGCGCCTGCGCCGACGAGGAGATCAACACCACCGACCTCACCCTGGAGGAGACCGCCCACGGACTCAGCGAATCGGCCCGCATTGCCCTGGGTTGATCAGAGCCGGGGACGTCACTGAAGGCCGCTGTCGAACGGACGGCGGCGGGGCTGAGTTTTTCAAACTTCCGAACCTAAGCCTTCTCGCACGACCGATTCGAGGGCCGCGATTTCGGCATCCGTGAGAGGGGAAAACTCGGGCAATTCCCGCTTCCGTTTCGAGAGGGTCCCGCCATTTTGTCGGCAAAGCTTCACGAAGAGATCGGCGATGCGGTCGGGAAGCTCGACCACGTCGCGCATTTCCCCGCGGATTTCATCATAGGCCGTCAGGAAACGCAACTCGGTCGGCAGCTCGGTCTCGATCGTTTCCCGAATGAATTCGATCATGGTCCGTGTCGCTTCGGTGAGGTCGATGTAGCGATAAAAGTCGGCCGTGTCATTCGTCACCGTCATCCTCATGCGCTCATCGAGGGTGTAGTCGACACGCTCCATCAAGGGTTTCGAGAAACTTTCGAGCGCTTGGTCGTATTCGCGCGGGTGGTTGAGGATCACAGCGGATATAGGAAGGATGATACCTTCGGGACCAAATTGATTTTGCGCGAGGACATGGTGGAGAAGGAAACGATGGATGCGGCCGTTCCCGTCGCTGAAGGGATGGAGGAAGTTGAAAGCGAAGGAGATGACAGTAGCGGAAACCAAAGCCGAAACCCCCGTGGACTTTCGGAAAGCGCGATCATTCCCAAGCAGCTTCACCTTTAGAATCTGATCGACGAGAAGATTCGCCATCTTTAAGAACTCCCGCATCAACTCATCCAGATCGTCCGGCTTCGGTCCCGCGAAATGGACCCGTTCGACATCGGGAGCGAGACTCTCGCCGACGTAGATTTGTTCGCCGATATCACTTCGCCATCCGACGTTCGCGAACCGAGGGTCCACAATGGCTTGCTGCAGTTCAACGAGTGCTTCCTTGTTCAGGAACTTCCGGTGCCATGCCTGCTCCAAGAGTCCAATGAACACTTCCGCCCGCTTTTGGCTCGGGGTTTCCCGTTCGATCTCGTAGCTGCTTTTGCTTTCCTTCGCGTAAAGGTATCGGACGGCACGTTCGAAAATTTCTGGCGAGTATTCCCCGATGATCGACGCGCAACGCTGCTTCATTTCGTCCTCATCCCACTTGGGAAGCCCCTTCCATCGCACGAATGGCGAAAAATGCCGAGTACCGAGGAGGTTGGCGTTGATTCGTTGGCGCTTCTGTTTACGGACCGGCCCGGTCACGTAAATCTCTGGATCGAGCAAATCGAAGTAATTCCCCTGCTTCAAGTCCGGGAGATCCAAGCGTTCGCCGTTGAAACCTTCGTAAAGGAACCAGAGAGTCCGGGCGAAACGCCCCGTCGGCCGCGTTCGCACGTAATCGGTCAGATCATTGGGATCGATCATCCGTTTCAGGAGCTTCCGGAGCAACTCCAGATGGAGCCCCTCGCGTCGGAGCGCGAACTCCAGTTGCTCGAAGACATCGTCGCCCGGCCCCTGGGAGGCGGGCAGATACTCGATCACCCGACCATCCCGCTCGACGATGCGGCGCGCGCCCTTCGAAAGTGATCGACTTTCCTTCCAATGGGGCATCGTGACGAGGCCGAAGTGTTCCGCCAGCCAGGCGTATCCGAGGGGCTTGCTTTCGCGGGTGTCCATGCGGATTTGATTACCTTACTACGGAAAGAATTACAGATCGAGCCATGAGTGCGGATATTATTATTTTGCGCCAGCGATCGCTTCAGATCAGCCATTTTTATTACAATCGTCTCAAAACAATTACAAATCACGAGTTTTCCGTGGAATTTATTACATCAACGCGGTTCATACCAGATTGTAGCGCTCCTACGAGACCACTTTACGTCTTCAGACTCGCCCATCGCCCATTAGGAGACTGTTGAAAAAGGCTGGAATGACAAACCGCGAGTCATTTTGATCGCTGGCGAGGCGCGGTGAAGGAAGGTAGCCCGGCTAGCTGACTGAATCGCAACGAAGCCAGCGAACAAAAGGACCCGCGGTCCGCAGGGTCTTCGAAAACCACTCTCGGCGAAGCCGCAAACTTCCCTGTTCTTTTCACCATGGATTTTTCGTTTCAGGGTTTTTCAACCGTCTCTCAGAGCGCGAGTGCTCCGAGATTGATGCGCGGGATGGAGATGGCAATTCGCCGAATGGGAAACGGAGGCTCTGAAGCGATGCGCGGCACAGGCACTTTGCTCGCCTAGGGAGAGCCTCGCCGGTCCTGTCCGGGGACGTGATCTCGCCCTGAATTCGCCGATTGCGGCGCGGGCCTTTTTTTACTAGGCTCCCGGAATGACTCAACCCGAAAAACCCTCATCTCCCCCCACACAGGCTGACCCGGCGGTCAGTTCACGTCGGCAGATCCTGAAATACGGAGCCGGTTTCGGCCTCGC
Organism: uncultured Verrucomicrobiales bacterium; assembly: GCA_964439145.1. Classification (GTDB taxonomy): domain Bacteria; phylum Verrucomicrobiota; class Verrucomicrobiia; order Verrucomicrobiales; family DEV007; genus JAEUHH01. Next base: position 7,295 of record CAYTNL010000013.1, on the reverse strand, counting down.
GCTGGCCTGGCCGGGCTCGAAAGTCCTCGGCGCCAACGGCGACGTCCGTGTCGGCGTGGTCGGCGTCAACGGCCGCGGCCAGTCCCACATGGGCGCGTTTTCCAAGATGGACGGCGTCCGCCTCACCGCGCTCTGCGACGTCGATCCCAGTGTGCTCGACGCCCGCGTCAGCAAGCTCTCCGACAGCGTGGACTACGCGGTGAACGGGTTCGCCGACATCCGCGAGATGCTGGAAAAAGGCGACATCGATGTGCTCACCAGCGCCACCCCGAACCACTGGCACACGCTCACCGGCGTCTGGGCGCTCCAGGCGGGCAAGGACGCCTACGTGGAGAAACCCATTTCCCACAATGTCTGGGAAGGCCGCCAACTGGTGAAGCTGGCCCGCAAACTCAACCGCGTCTGCCAGGGCGGCACCCAGAGCCGATCCATGGGCGGCATCCAGGCGGCGGTGAAATGGGTGCAGGACGGCGGCCTCGGCAAGATCGAGTACGTCAAAGGTCTCTGCTACAAGCCCCGCCAATCGATCGGCAAGGGCGGCGGCGGCAAGATCCCGGCCGGAGTCGACTATGACATCTGGTGCGGCCCGAAACCGATCGAGCAACCTCTGCGCCGTCAGAAATTCCACTACGACTGGCACTGGTTCTACGCCTACGGCAACGGCGACATGGGCAAACAGGGCATCCACCAGATGGATGTGGCCCGCTGGTTTCTCGGCGAGGGCAAGATCGCCCCGCGCACCCTCAGCATCGGCGGTCGCCTCGGCTACGATGACGACGGCGAGACGCCCAACACCCAGATCGTGTATCACGACTACGAGAAAGCGCCGCTCATCTTCGAAACCCGCGGCCTGCCCAAGGACAAGGCCTCCCAGGAAAACAACTGGGGCAAGAACATGAACTCGCCCGAAGAGTTCGAAGGCGAGAGCGGCATCGCCGTGGTCGTCGTCTGCGAGGGCGGCAACGTCTACGTCAGCGCCGGGGGCAAGGTGAAAGTCACCGACAAGAAGGGCAAGGAAATGGAGGCTCCCGAGGCTTTCAAAACCGACGACATCTTCGTCAACTTCATGAAGGCGGTCAAAGCCGGCAAGAGCGACGGGCTCTACGCCGACTGCGAGGAGACCCACTACTCCAGCGCCCTCTGCCACACCGGTCTCATCTCCCACCAGCTCGGCGCCGGCATGCACGACGGCGAGGTGCGCGACCAGATCAAGAGCGACGCTCTGCTCACCGAGCGCTACGCCGCCATGGCGGATCATCTCGGGCAGAACGGCGTCAATCTCGACAGCGAAACCATCGTGCTGGGACCCATGCTCAAGTTCAATCCCGACACGGAATGGTTCGAGGGCAACGGCGATCTCGACGCGAAGGCCAACCAGCTGGCCCGCCCCAACTACCGCGAACCCTACGTGGTGCCGGAAGTGGGCTGATCCCGACGGGCAAGACCCGGTTTTTCCCCCAAGGCCGCCCCGACTCGCTCGCGGGCGGCCTTTTTTTCTTCCATCACGACAGCCCGCTCTGAAACACCGGGTCCAGCAACAACTGAAACAGCCGCGCCACCACGATGAGGGCGATGAGACCGTTCAAACCGAAAAAGACCAGGTTCGCCCGCCGGGCGAGGGCGGTCGAGCCCAGCTGACGACGAAACCGCTCCGCGATCCACAGCGGCGTCACCGCCATCGGCAGGTAGAGCGAGAGCAGGAAGCGGTCCCCTTTGCCGATGGGCTCGTAAAATCCGAAGGCCGCCGTCGAGACCGCGAACACGCCCACGGCGAACAGCAGCATCCATCGCGCGCTCTCCGGCTTCACCGGCCAGACCCAGCTTTCCCAGTCCCGCAGACGGAACGCGCGGTAGCGCAGGTAGCCCATGACACCCAGAATGAGGTAAAAGCCCCCCAGCAGCCAACCGCGCATCGGCAACAGCTCGCGCCCGCTCTTGCGCCATTCGCTGGGGCTGAGAAACTCTTTCAGCTTCTTGGTCACCCCGTGGCGCATCCGCTCCACCACCTCCTCGCGGGTATGGGAGCGCAGGTAATTCATCACCGACGGTCTCTCCGCCTCCGGCAGTTGGGCGAAGGCCTCGGCGTTCGGGTAACGCTGCATGAAGGCCGCACCCTCCTGGAAATCATCCATCCACATCCAGTATCCCGGATAGCTGTGAAACGGCGAGCCGAAGGCCTCGTTCGCGTAGCTCAGGCGGGGCCCCGCCGCCGCCAGAAAGGTCATCGCCATCACCGCCAGTCCGATGAAATGATTCGGCAGACTCCAGCGCTCATCCGTAGCCGCGCCCGCCAGGGTCGCCGTCGCGGGACGGGTCCGGGACCGCCACCCTTCCGTCAGCATGCGCAGTGTCGTCACCCCCACAAAGACCAGCAGGAAGGCCTGGATCGAGGTCTTGGCCAGATACGCCAGCCCGAGCAGGAAACCCAGCACCCCGTAGATCCACAGCGAATTCCGCCGCAACAACGACAGCGCGCAGACCCAGGCGAGGAAAAACAGGAGATAGTAGAGCGGCTCGGGCTGGAAGTAGGTCGCTCTCGGCAACAGCGCCCCAAATCCTGTCACCAGCATCAGCGACACCGCCGAGGGTATCGAAAACGCCCGCGCCGTCACCAGTCCCAGCATCACCAGGAATCCACCCGTCATCACCAGGTTGAACCATTTCCCCCGCACGAAGAAGGTCTCGTGATCCTCGGTGGCAAATCTCGACGCCACCCAGGGCCACAGCGGATTCACCACCCCGTCGGTATGATGCGGGAAGGATCGCCACAGCGCCGCCGTCACACTCTCCCCCGGACCGATCGGCAATTTTTCCCGCTCCAGACCGCGCAGCGACATCACGATGTTGTGCTGCTGATCCCAGTTCAGCCGGTCCTGATTCGTCTGATGAATCAGGTGGGTGCCGAAAAAGAACCACAGCCAGACAAAGCAGAGCAAAAAACCACCAAAGCCCGCCCACGCGCACCAGCTAGGCCGACGACGGGCGGCGGCGACGGAGAGATCCCTCGTCGAGTCACTCATGATCCCGCCTCCGCGTCTTCGCGTTGCGCCCGCAGGCGCGCCTCCGACTCCGCGAGCCAGGCCTCCGAGCGCTTGAACTCCACCAGTTCCGGCGCCTTGGACGCCGCCGACCGCGACTCTGGCCTCACCACCAGGGTCACCTGCCCCACCTCCGCGCCGGGGAAGTCCGCCAGCTTTTCCGGCGATCTCGTCTGGAAACGCAGCCGTTTCGGCTGAAACCAGCGACTCACGTACTCCACCCCGATGACCTCGGCGTAGGCGAATACCACCGTCACCGGCGGAGTTTTCCGAAAGGCGCGGTCCTTCTCATCGAAAGTCAGCTCCACCTCGTCGCGCCCGAAACGCAGACAGCCCGACACGTGCTCATAGCCGAGCGCGTCTCGGGCGGGGTTTTCAAAATAGATGGCCAGTTCGTCGCCAATCATCGCGGTGCGGGACGGTCAAGCCTAGCGGCCCCGACCCCAATTGACAACCATGGCCATCAGGGATGGATCTCGTGCTCCTCCAGAAACACCTCCAACTCGTCGACGCCGAAGTCGGCCAGCAACAGGTCGCCCACCGTCATCGTGGGCGCCCTCGACTGACCGGAGATCCGGAGCATCTCGTCGAATGCCGCGCTGTCGGCGATGACATCGATGGTCTCGAAATCATAACCCTCGCGCTTCAGCCAGGCGACGGCGTCCACACACCAGGGACAACCCGGCTTGATGTAGACTCTCAGTGTCGGGGAGGAGGAATCACTCATGGGAGAAAAAAGTCGGGAAAAATGCGTGAGGATCAGTAGGCGCGGGAAAAGACCACCCGCCCCTCGGCCGGGGCGCCCGTGCCGATGCAGACGCCGGGTTCGCCGCGCAGCGCCGCGTCCTTGGGTAGGCAGCGCACCGTGATCTTGAGATCCTTCGCCAAGGCGTCCTCGTCCGCGGGCGATCCAGCCCAATGCGCGAGGGCGAATCCCCCCGGCTGATCCTCGGCGAAAAACGCGCGCAATGCGTCCATGGACTCGATCTCCACCGTGTTCGCCTCGCGAAACTTCAGCGCCCGCTCCAGCAGACCTTCCTGGATCGATCGGAGCGTTTCCGCGATGGTTCCCACCACCTCGTCGGCGGGGAGGAACGCCTTGTCCTTCGGCGACTGGTCGCGACGCGCCACCGCCACCGTGCCCTGCTCCAGATCGCGCGGACCGATCTCGATCCGCACCGGCACCCCTTTCTTGATCCATTCCCAGTTCTTCACCCCGCCGCCCAGATCTCGGTCGTCCACCTCCACCCGGATCGGGTCACCGTGAAACGACTGAGCCTTGAGATCACCGGCCAGTTGACGACAGGCCGCCAGCACCGCCTCGCGGGATTCCGGCTTCGGCGTCACCGGGAGGATGACCACCTGCGAGGGAGCCACGCGCGGGGGCATGACGACCCCGTCATCGTCGCCATGCGCCATGATCAGCGTGCCGATGAGTCGCGTGCTGACCCCCCAGCTGGTCGTCCAGGCATGCTCGCGGCGCCCCTCGCGGCCCTCGAACTCGATGCCCGCCGCCTTTGAGAAATTCTGCCCCAGGAAATGCGAGGTGCCCGCCTGGATCGCCTTCCGGTCCTGCACCATGGCCTCGACCGTGAAGGTGTTCAGCGCGCCCGGGAACCTCTCCGCCTCCGATTTTTCCCCCGGCACCGCCGGGATGGCGAGGTAGTCGCGGAGGAAAGTCTCGTAGACACCGTGCATCAGCGTGGTCTCCGCCATCGCCTCCTCCGCCGTCTCGTGCGCGGTGTGTCCCTCCTGCCAGAGGAACTCCGCCGTGCGCAGGAAGAGGCGCGGACGCATCTCCCAGCGCATCACATTCGCCCACTGGTTGATCAGCAGCGGCAGGTCGCGATGACTTTGCACCCAGCGGGCGAACGCGGCGCCGATGATGGTCTCCGACGTCGGTCGGATCACATAGGGCTCGGTCAACTCGCCGGACGGGACCATCTTGCCATCCTTCAACTCCAGCCGGTGATGCGTGACCACCGCGCATTCCGTGGCGAAGCCCTCGACATGGGTCGCCTCCTTCTCCAGATAGCTCACCGGAATCAGCAGCGGGAAATACGCGTTCTTGTGTCCCGTCTCCTTGAACATCACGTCCAGATGCCGCTGGATCTGCTCCCAGAGTCCGTAGCCCCACGGCTTGATGACCATGCAACCGCGCACCTCCGAGTTCTCCGCCAGATCGGCGGCGCGGACGACTTGCTGATACCACTCCGGAAAATCTGCTTCGCGAGTGGGGCTGATGGCGTTCTGGGGTCCTTTGGCCATGGGTGGGAAAGTGGATGGATGGAAGAGGGTCAAGTCGCCGACCCAAGAGGGTTGCCCGGGGGCGACAGACGGGAGGACCGCACCCTATTCATCCGCGGCCGGATTGCCAGCGGGGAAATCGTCCTCCGCGCCCGCCCTGGCGGCAGGTCGGATTTGAAACCGGCGCCGATCTCGCCTCTGGTGTCGGGTGTTTCATGTCGTCCTCGTCGCCCCGGAGATCCCGCCCAACACGGGCAACATCGGTCGCCTTTGCCTGGCCACCGGCGCGCGGCTGCACCTGGTCGGTCCCCTGGGTTTCTCGCTGGATGACAGGGCCCTGAAACGCGCCGGCCTCGACTACTGGCCCGAGGTCGACGTGCGCGAGTGGGATTCGCTGGCCGATCTCCAGCGCGACGCCGGCGAGGCGGCGCGATTTTTTTACCTCACCACCAAGACCGGGCGGTCCCATTGGTCGGCGGAGTTTCGCGACGGCGATTACCTCGTCTTCGGCTCCGAAACCCGCGGCCTGCCCGAGAGTCTCCTCGCGGCAAACGAGCCGCAATGCCTCACCATCCCGCAGTTATCCGAAAAAGTCCGCAGCCTGAACCTCGCGACCGCCGTCGGCATCGTGCTCTACGAGGCGGTGCGGCAGCAGTCGTATACCCGCAGTCATCATCTTTTTTGATAATCCGATTGGTCCCGCAGATTCAGAAAGCCCACGGATTGCCCGCATCGGAAGAGAATTCTGCGGTCGCTCTGAATCTGTGGGAAATCACAAATCCTAATGCGCGGCAGTAAAGAATCGGCTTACCCCTGATCGTCCCTTATTTTCCTCTATCGTCCCCAATTAGAGCCTTTTCAGGGCTGTTTGAGATTTTTTAGAGTTGTTAAGGCGCAAATCGTGTTACAATTTTTGTGACATGAGTGCCACCATCGAAAAACCAGCGACGAAGGCGAAGCGAGAGCCTCGAAATCTCTCCCTGCACATTCCGGAGGAGGAAAAGGCGGAATTGAAGCGTTTGGCGACCGAGTCGGGCATGACTCTGGGAGACTACGTCAAGGCGGTAGTGATCGAGGCAATTCAAAACGAGGACGTCTTCGAAATGGTTCGCCGGAAAAGAATGCGTCAATCCTCCGCAGATTGATCAACTCCGTTCTCTTCTTCAATTTTTTGGCGAAGTAGCTCGACAACATCGTCGGCGCTGATTTCATCCAACCGCTTTCGGGCTTCCTTGGAAATGGCGTTCTTCCTTTGAAGAGATTCACCACCGATGATGAGCGCTTCCGCTTCATCATCGACTTCAATCGTTTTGGCCAGCGCCTTGGCCTCTTCCATTGCCGTTTTGTGATCCAGGAAACTCATATAGCTGTGCCAGCCCAACGTGACCACGATGATGGCCAATGCCAGTAGTTTGTCGCCAAAAGTAGGATCGGTAAATTGATACGCCGTGATGGGTGCGTCGGTCGTCAGAGCGACCGCGACCGACGCGCACCAGAGAATAAAGTCCCAGAAGTTCGGCTGGACGAGATGTCCTGAGATGCCGATCAGGGCCAACGCGATAGCCGTTCGTCCCCAGCTCCGGGCAAAACTGGCGATGACTTTCTGCGGCCAGTTCTTGCCCGTCTTTGCCACAGATCGTCCTCCCCCTTTCAATCAGAATCTCGCCTTTCCCCTCAATCCTTGAACTGCGCCGCCAGGCCGGTGATCGTTTCCTTGGCGTCGCCGTAGATCATGCGGCAGTTGTCGCGGAAGAAGAGGGTGTTCACCAGACCGGAGAAACCGGCGCCCTGGCCGCGCTTGAGGGCGAAGACGTTGCGGGCGTGGTGGACGTTGATGATGGGCATGCCGTAAATCGGGCTGCTCGGGTCCTCGGCGGCGGCGGGATTGACCACATCATTCGCCCCAATGACGATGGCCACGTCCACGGTTTCCATCGTCGGATTGACATCGTCCATCTCGCAGAGCTGCTCGTAGGGCACGTCGGCCTCGGCGAGGAGCACGTTCATGTG
>CAYTNL010000012.1:106836-108264 GCA_964439145.1 uncultured Verrucomicrobiales bacterium | reverse complement strand
CGAAGTGTAGCGATCACCCATCGCTTCGATAGATGCTGCGTATGAGACGCTTACAAAGAATCGATGCAACGGGCCCGATGGTCCGACTCCCGGATCCCGATACTGAACCGTTCCGATTTCCACGGAATACTTCTTTGGTATCGCTTTTTTGAGGGTCCGGCAATCGGTAACGACGGCCACTCCTTCAGTGCTGTCGAAACTGTAAAGTTTCCACATCGCCTCCGATTCATGCTCGGCTTCGTGCCAGCAAGAAATGAAAGTGTTGATTCGGACTTTGCGGTTAAGTTCGGCAACCTGATTTACGAGATCCGAGGCAAACTCCGCTCGTTGTTCAGGCGAAAGTTCCGATGCGGCTTCTTCGTCGCTATCAATCAGCTCCTGCATCGCTCCTTTCATCGCCTCCTCGTATTGTGGCCTGAGCTCTGCAGGACCGATTGCGGCCTCCCACCTGTCGGCAAACCCATCTGCCCGGCGCATGTAGAGCCCCTTTTGGGTCAACATCCCGACAAATTTTGCGAACGACATATAACGCCACAAGACAGCATCTGGTGATGGCTCAGGTGCGATTCCTTGCATTTTTTCTTAGCCGAACAGTCTTTATTCGTAGCATCTCCCGGAGTGATATCCGGCAGGCGACGTGGAGTGAGCATGGGGAATGATCCCTGATCCAGCAAGGAAAATTCCGGGGCGCGTGCGTCTATCCGGGTGGTGGTGGGGAGTGGGGATTCGGGCGTGTGGCGCCGGGGGATATCGCGGCGCTGGTGACGGCGGGGCGGAGGTGAGGCAACAGGGTCGGATCGGGGACCCAAGAGGGTTGTGTCGGGGACTCTACCCTCTTGGCTCTGTGGTTATTGGGGGGGCTTTCACGGGAATGGGCATCCCACTGGCGGGGAACTCCTTCCCGGTGCCAAGGAACAGCCGGGAGTTCCCGGAACGATTTTGGGAGTCCCCAAAGCTCTCTCGGTGACTCCCAAAGCTTTCTCGGTGACTCCCAAAGCTTTCTCGGTGGCTCCCAAAACTCTCTCGGTGACTCCCAAAGCTCTCTCGGTGACTCCCAAAGCTCTTTTGGGAGTCACCGAAACGACTTCGGGAGTCTCCAAAATGCTGTTGGGCGCGGCGTATGCGTCGGAATTGATTCATTCTGCCCTGCGGGCGGGCTATCTCGCTCCGCTCGATTCGGCATCCCGGCGGCCATCTTCTGGCATCCCTCCGGGATGCTGAACCTAATTTCCGCCGGTATCCGGTGGTGTCGCTCGTGCCTCGCTCAACCACCGGCTACCCGCTTCGATGCCTCCGGCATCGCCATTCACCCCCTTACGCACCGCCTTTTCCGTGTATTCCGTGTATTCCGTGTATTCCGTGTATTCCGTGCCTTCCGTGCCTTCCGTGCCTTCCGTGCCTTCCGTGCCTTCCGTGCCTTCCGTGCCT
>CAYTNL010000012.1:0-106736 GCA_964439145.1 uncultured Verrucomicrobiales bacterium | reverse complement strand
TCCGTGGTTGCCCAATCTACCGGTGAGAAATATATCCCGGGACAGCCCGACCGTATCACGCGCCCCGCCGCGCCCCGCCCCGCCGCGCCCCGCCGCGCCCCGCCGCGCCACGCCGCGCCACGCCGCGCCGCGCCGCGTCCGCAATCCGCAATCCGCAATCCGCAATCCGCAATCGCTCAGTGGAATCGGGTATTGCCGGAATCCGAAAACCTCATGCGGAGAAGTATTGCATGAAAGGTGAATGAATTTTCGAGCCGCACTGCTCCCCGTCGGCGGGAGGGCAAGGAGGAATCGCGCTTGATTGACGCGGGAGGAGCGGGATGGCATCACGCGGGCGGGTCGGGCGCGGGCGCGGGCGCGGTGCCGCTTGCATGGGGCGGGGGATGGCGCGAGGCTTGGCGCTGCCGTGATCCGTTTTCTGCGCCGCCTGTTTCTGGTCTCCGTCCTGCTGCTGCTCGGTGTGGCGGTGTGGGCGGCGATCTACGCGCAGGAGAAGGGGTTCACCCGCACGTGGCGCGAGCTGGTGGAGGAGGAGTTTTCCCACCGGGGCTACTATGTGGACATCGGCAAGCTGACGCTGGGGCCTTTCCAGGGGCTGGTGGCGGAGGATGTGCGGTTTTTTCAGGATCCGCAGCGGCGGAGGGAGCTGGCGTTTGTGGACAATGTGATCCTGGATCTGGATCTGAGTGATGTGCTCAATCGCAATCTGTCGGTCAACACGCTGGATGTGCAGGACGCGAAGCTGGCGCTGCCGCTGACTCCGGGGCGGAGGGATAGTGAGCTGCTGGTGGTGGATCGTTTCTCGGCGCGACTGGTGGTGACGGAGAGCCAGATCGAGGTGGTGCGCGCGCAGGCCGAGGTGGCGGGGGTGGCGGTGTCGATGGAGGGCTCGCTGTTCCGCCCGCCGCGGGATGTGGTGATCCCGCAACTGAGCGAGGAGGAGGCGGCGGCGCAGGCGGAGGTGCAGCGGCTGCAGCTGCTGGAGATCCGCCGTCGGCTGGTGCGGGTGCGGAGGGTGTTGGACGAGTTGGAGCGGTTCGAGTTTTCGGCGGAGAATCCGCCGCGTCTGGAGATCGAATTCGCCGGCGACCTGGCGGATCTGGCGCATCTGCACGCGAATGTGCGCCTGACGGCCCGGGATTTCCGCCGGGGCGCCTACGGGGTGAGCCATCTGGTGGCGCAGGCGGAGTATGACGGGGCGAACCAGCGGGGAATCCTGAAGGAGTGGGTGATGCGGGACGGGGCGGGGGATCTCCGGCTGCGGGGGGAATGGTCGGTGGCGGAGAAGGTGGTGGATTTTGATCTGGAGTCGTCGGCGGATCTCTCGGCGCTGGCGGCGACGATCTGGCCGGATCCGCGGCTGGGCGAGGTGGTGTTTTTCTCGGCTCCTCGGGTGAGGGCGGAGGGCACGCTGCGGCTGGAGGAGATCGAGAAATCGGCGTGGCCGCGGCTACCGCTGGAGATGATGGGTGAGCTGCGCAGTGAGCGGTTCGGCAGCCGGGGCGCGGTGTTCGACGGGATGGAGTTGCAGTTCGCGGTGTCGGGGGATCGCTATTATGTGCGCAATCTGCGGCTGGACCACAAGTCGGGGATCATGCTGGCGAATCTGATGTATGAGCCATCGCGGGTGGAGGATCGGTTTCGTTTTCAGAGTGAGATCAAGCTGGATCCGGCGGTGTTGTTGCCGTTTGTGGCCTCGGAGCGGACGAAGCGGTTTCTCTCCGGTTGGCAGTTCGATGAAAGTTCGGCGGTGTATCTGGCGGCGCTGGGGATGGGCACCTCGCTGGACCCGGGGACCTGGGAGACGGAGGGATTGATCGATCTGCGGCGGTTTCGTCGGCTGGGGGTGATGTTTGATCATCTGGAGACCGAGTATGAGTCGCGGGGGGCGGAGCATTGGTTCCGCAATCTGGCGGTGGAGCGGCCGGAGGGCGTCCTGACGGCGGAGCTGGTGCGGCACGACGCGGAGGAGCGGCTCTGGGAGGCGCGGGATCTGCAGAGCACGCTGGATCTGATGGACATGCTGCGGGCGGTGTCGCCCGCGCTGATGAAGTCGCTGGAGGCTTTCCAGTTCAGCCAGGCGCCGGAGGTGAGGCTGGACGGGCTCATCGACTCGCGGGAGAGTTCGGACGATTCGGCGGGCGGGGTGGCGCGGCATGATTTCACGCTGGAGTTCGGCAGTGATCAGGGGGCGACGCTGGATTTTCTCGGGCGTCCGCTGCCGCTGGGCGCGCCGTCGGGGAAGGTGGTGGCGGAGCGGGGCATGCTGCGGTTGAGCGAATTTGAGGCGGAGCTGTTCGGGGGGAAAGCCTCGGCGACGTTCGATACTGACCGGGTGGAGAGGGGGCGGGCCTACCGGGCGGGCATCGCGGTGGACGCGGTGGCTTTCGATGATCTGATGAGGCTTTACGGCAACAGCGAACGCCGGGCCGGGGGCGAGTGGAGCGGGGAAATGGTCTGGAGCGGGCGACTGGGAGAGCCGCGATCTCTCACCGGCGAGGGGGCCGCCACGCTACGGGAGGGCAATCTGCTGGCGATGCCGGTGTTTTCCCCGGTGATTGGCGATCTGCAAAAGGCGAGGAGTGCGCTGGAGGGTCGGGTGCCCGTTCCGGAGGCCGACTCCGATGCGGGGACGCTGAAATCCGGCGCCACGATGAGGCTGGCGCTGGGCGGGGGACGCCTGACGGTGGGGGAGATGCGGGCTACGGTGGAGGCGCTGACGCTGCGGGGCGGGGGAGTGATCGAGGCCGCGGCACGGACGCTGGATTTCGAAATGAAGGCGGGCATCCAGGGCTGGCCGGGCCTGGAGATCGGGGTGGAGGGGCGGGGGAGTCTGGCCGCGCCCGAGTGGCGCGTGAGGCTGCCCGCGGAGGGGGAGTGAGAGCCCGCCATTCCGGGGCACCTGCCACTTTACTTTCCCGGTGTAGCCACGTAGTTTCCGGCCCGCGCGCCGGATCGGCCCGCTCTCCAGAGGCCCTCCTCCCGTTTCTCCATGTCGACTGAACTGACCCGCAATTTTTCGATCATTGCCCACATTGATCACGGGAAGACCACGCTCTCGGACCGCCTGCTGGAGTCGACCCAGACCATCACCCAGCGGCAGAAACAGGATCAGTTGCTCGACTCCATGGATCTGGAGCGGGAGCGTGGCATCACCATCAAGAGCCATCCGGTGACGATGCTCTACCGGGCCAAGGACGGGAAAGACTATCAGCTCAATCTGCTGGACACGCCCGGCCACGTCGATTTCTCCTACGAGGTGAGCCGCAGCCTGGCCGCCTGCGAGGGCGCGCTGCTGCTGGTGGACGCGGCCCAGGGGGTGGAGGCGCAGACGGTGGCCAACGTCCATCTGGCGAACAAGCAGAATCTCACGGTGATCCCGGTGATCAACAAGATCGACCTGCCGGCGGCGGATGTGCCGAACGTGAAGAAACAGATCGAGGACATCATCGCCATACCCGCCGAGGAAGCCATCCAGGCCAGCGCCAAGATGGGCATCGGGATCGAGGACATCCTCGAGGCCATCGTCGAGCGGGTGCCGCCGCCGGAGGAGCCGCGGGATGACAAGCTGCGGGCGCTGGTGTTCGACTCGGTGTTCGACACCTACCGGGGCGTGGTCAGCTACGTGCGGGTGGTGTCCGGGGAGATCCGCCGGGGCACGCCCATCAAGATGATCAGCACCGGGAAGACCTACGAGGTGAAGGAGACGGGGGTGTTCACCCCGAAGATGCAGGTGCGTGATCGGCTCGTCTCCGGAGACGTGGGCTATCTGATCGCCAACATGAAGACGTCGACGGAGGTGAAGATCGGCGACACCATCACCGACTCCCGGTTTCCCTGCTCGGAGCCGCTGCCGGGATTCAAGGAGATCCAGCCGATGGTCTTCGCCGGCATCTACCCGGTGAGCTCGGACGATTTCGAGCAGTTGAAGCTCGCGATGGGCAAGCTCCAGATCAACGACGCGGCCTTCACCTACCAGGCCGAAAGCTCGGCGGCGCTCGGTTTCGGCTTTCGCTGCGGCTTTCTCGGCCTGCTGCACATGGAGATCGTCCAGGAGCGGCTGCGTCGCGAGTTCGACATGGATGTCATCTCCACGTATCCGGGGGTGATCTACAAGGTGCGGATGACGGACGGCGCCGAGATCGAGGTGGACAATCCCAGCTACCTGCCGGAGCCGCAGCACATCGACGAGATCCGCGAGCCGGTGGTGCGGGTGTTCATCATGGTGCCCAATGACAACATCGGCGACATGATGCAGTTGGTGGCGGAGAAGCGCGGCGAACTGGAGAACACCGAGACCATCGACAACAGCCGCGTGATGCTGCGGGCCATCCTGCCGCTCAACGAGATTCTGGTGGATTTCAACGACAAGCTCAAGAGCGTGACCCGCGGCTACGGGAGCATGGACTACGAGCACGCCGGCTACCGCGCCGCCAAGCTGGTGAAGATGGAGATGCTGATCAGCGGCGAGCCGGTGGACGCCTTTTCCACCATCGTGCATCGCGACAAGGCCGAGGCCCGCGGACGCCATCTCGCCGCCAAGCTGAAAGAGGTGATCCCCCAGCAGATGTTCGTGGTGGCGATCCAGGCCACCATCGGCGGCAAGATCATCGCCCGCGAGACCATCCGCGCGATGCGGAAAAACGTCACCGCCAAGTGCTACGGCGGCGACATCACCCGAAAACGGAAACTGCTGGAGAAGCAGAAGGAGGGGAAGAAGCGGATGAAAGCCATCGGCAAGGTGAACATTCCCCAGGAGGCTTTCATTCAGGTGCTGAAAACGAGCAACTAAGCCCGGCGGGCACCGATTCCGACATTTCCAAATACCCTCGTTATGGCCACGGACGCGCAGAAGGACAAGAAAACCGGCGGCAAGGTTCCCGAAGGGCCGGCGACCGCCAGGCATCTCAAGGAAGCGAAGCTGCTGCTCAAGGGGGTGGCGAAATTCCTCCGCTACAACGACGACCTCGTCACCGACGAGCGCAGGGCGCTCATCCGCGAGCGGGAATCCGCCTTTCGCGAGGCCATGGCGGTGCCGGGGGTGATGGTGAGGGATCTCGAGAAGCTGGCGGGCGAGCTGACCGAGGTTTGCGAGAAGTCCGTGCGAGCTTACCAGCGGCCCTCGGCGATGAAGGAGAACATCGAGGTGATCTTCGTCGCGGTGGTCATCGCCATGGGGATCCGCGCCTATTTCGCGCAGCCGTTCAAGATCCCCACCGGCTCGATGCAGCCGACCCTCAACGGGATCATCGGGCATCCCGACGCCTCCATCAATCCGAACCACGAATACTCCACCGAGGAGCAGATGCCCGGCATGCTGCGCCGCGTCTGGGATCGTGTCTGGTACGGCCGGACCTGGGTGAACATCGTCGCCGAACAGGATGATGTGGTGCTGCTGCGACCCCAGAACGGGTATGTGGAGAAAACCCACTTCAAGTTTTTCACCGGCACCTACATCCCGCTGCAGGGGGGGAAGACCCACCGGGTGCCGGGCACGATCACCAAGGTGCAGGATGTGATCAACCCGAGGATCTATCACAACCCGGTGGTCAGAAAAGGCGATGTCATCGCGCGGGGCTATGTCGACACGGGCGACCAGGTCATCGTCGACAAGTTCAGCTACCACTGGGTGCGTCCGAAGCGGGGTGACGTTTTCGTTTTCACCACCAACGACATTCCCTACATCCAGGCGGGGCTCGATCCCCCTGAGATGGGCTCCCAGCACTACATCAAGCGGCTCGCGGGCAAGCCGGGCGATCATCTGGAGGTCAGGGACGGCAAGTTGTTCATCGATGGCGAGGTAGCGAAGGAAGCCGGATTTCAACGTGTGATGTCGGGCGAGGGAGGCTATCGCGGCTACTCGAACCAGGGCAGCCACCGCGACGTGAATCTCAACGCCGACCAGTATTTCGCTCTCGGTGACAACAGCTATCACAGCTCCGACAGCCGCACCTGGGGGCATGTGCCCCGGAAGAACATCGTGGGCCGGGCCTTTTGCGTCTATTTGCCTTTCGGCCACCATTTCGGGCTGATTCGCTGAGCGGCATCCCTCCGGCCACACGCGCGATCTGTGATGAGTCCGACCGCCGCCCCCGCGCCCGCCGCGGAGATCGTTCGCGCGGCGGGATCGAATCTCGCCTTCGCGCTCGCGGTGCTGCCCCGCTCCCGGCGCGCTGACATGCGGGTGTTCTACGCCTTCTGCCGGGTGATTGACGACATAGTCGACGCGGAAGGCTCGCCCGCCGAGGCGAAAGGTGCGGCCCTGGATCGCTGGCGGGCGCTGGTATGCGAGAGCGAGCCCGCGGACCGGCCGCCCCGCCCCGGACTGGAATGCGAGATGCGGGAGCTGTGTCGGCGCCGTTCCCTGCCCCGCGAGCATCTGCTGGAGATCATCGACGGTGTGGCCATGGACCTGGCGGCCGCCCGCTTCGCGACCTTCGAGGATCTGCGCGGCTACTGTCACGGCGTGGCCAGCGCCGTGGGTCTCGTGAGCATCGAGCTGTTCGGCTATCGCGATCCGGGATGCCGCGATTATGCCGAGCAACTGGGTTACGCGCTGCAGATGACGAACATCCTGCGAGATGTGGGCGAAGACGCGGCGGCGGGGCGAGTCTATCTGCCGCTCGAGGATCTGGAGCGCTTCGGGCTGACGGAGCGGGAGATACTCGAGCGTCGGCACGACGAGAGGTTTGACCGGTTGATGGCGTTCGAGTGCGCGCGCGCGGAGGCATTCTACGCCGCGGCCCTGGCCCATCTGCCGGATATCGACCGTCGATCCATGCGGTCCGCGGAGTTGATGCGGGTCATCTACTCGCGGATACTGGGGCGGATGAAAGCCGACGGATACCGGGTATTCGAAACCCGCTATCGGCTCCCGAAAACGGAGATGCTCGGCTGCCTGGCGCGGGCATTTCTGGGCCGGTAGCGCCTCCGCCGGGCCGCGCGTATCCGAGCTTGCGGAAGCCGGCGATGGGGGCGAAAAAACGGGTCCCATGAAAATCGAGGTTTCCCGTGTCTTCACAGCTCTCGCCGTCGGCATGTTCATGGCGGCGGCTCTCCCATCCACGAGCCGGGCGGAGCCCCCCTCATGGTCGGGAAATCCGGACGCCAATCTCGTCATCAAGACCCTGCCCGGCATGATGCGCTACGATGTGGCCGAACTCTTCGCGGAGCCGGGAGCGCGGGTGAAGCTGACCCTGGAGAATCCCGACGACTTGCAGCACAACCTCGTGTTGCTGGGGGCGGATCCCGGCGACAGGGACGGCCAGAAGTTTGCTCAGGAGGTGTTCACCAAATTGGGCGACCAGGCCATCGCCAACGGATGGGTGCCGCGCGATGATCCCCGCGTGCTGGCGGCGACGAGCCTGCTGGACCCCCACGGGGCCGAGGCCATCTACTTCGTCGCGCCCGGGGAGCCGGGGGAGTATCCCTTCGTCTGCACGGTGCCGGGCCATTCCCTGCTCATGCGTGGCCTGTTGCGGGTGCGACCGGCGGTGGAGGTGCTGACCGACCTGACCTACGCGATCTACGAGGGGCAGTGGGACAAATTGCCGGATTTCTCCACCTTGAAACCGGTGAAGACCGGGAAGCTGCCGGACAACCGCATCGATATCGGCGTGGCCAAGGACCTGAAAGGCGGCTTCGGCATCGTGTTCGAAGGCACGCTGAACCTGGCCGCCGAGGAGGACTACCGTTTTTACCTCGCTTCGGACGACGGTTCCCGGCTGATCATCGACGGGGAGGGGCTCATCGACAATGACGGCATTCATCCGATGGGTAATCCCAAGGAGGCGATGATACGGCTGCAGGAGGGGACGCATTCGCTGCGGGTGGCGTATTTCGAGAAAAGTGGCCAGCGCGGACTCTCGGTGGCGGCGCGATCCAAGAGTCTCGGTTGGCAGGATCTCTCGGTGGAGCCCTCCAGAGGGAAAGCGAAGAAGGCGGAGCCGGAACCGATTCTGCTGACGCCCCGCGACGGGGAGGCCATCACCCACCGCGCCTTTCTGCCCGGGGTGAATCCGCGCGGCATCGCGGTGGGGTATCCGGGCGGGGTGAATCTCGCCTGGGACGCCGATGTCCTCAACGTGGCGCTCGTCTGGCGGGGGGGATTTCTAAATGTGGCCTCGCATTGGGAGGGACGCGGCTCGGGGAGCCGGATCTCCGGTTATGATCAGATCCAGCCGGGACCGGGCTTTCCATTCCAGCGGCTGGGGAGTCTGGACGAGCCCTGGCTGACGGTTTCCAAGGCGAGCATCAAGTATGAGCGGGACGTGGCCGAGCCGACCAAGGAGATCACTTTTCACGTGAAGCATCCCGACTACGCGTTTCATGGTTATCGGCTCGATCCGAAGAATCGTTATCCGACCTTCCGCTACGCCTATCTGGGCGCGGAGGTCGAGGATCGTTTCGCGCCCGCGGAGATCGATGGCCGCGAGGCGCTGGAGCGCACGCTGACCGTGGGTGGCGAGCTCCCGGAAAATCTCTGGTTCCGGGTCGCGGATCGCGGCTCATTGGAGAAAAACGAGACCGGCTGGCATCCCGTCGATGACAAGCTGTGGGTGCGGATCGAGGGCGCCGCCGAGGAGCCGGTGACACGGAGTATCGAGGGAAAGAGGGAACTGCTGGTTCCCCTGGAGGCGGGCGACAAACAGCGGACACTGAAGATCACCTACGCCTGGCAGACCAGAATCGGCGGCCGGGTCGACCCCCGTTGATGTCCTCCGGAGCGCAAGAATTTCCACCCGACTTCACGCGATGATAACGACGCACCATTTCGACTTCACTCTCAGGTTGGCCACCGTCCTCGCGGCGGCGAGTTTCGGCGGTCACCCGATCACGGCGGAAGAGACGCCGAAGGAGTCCGACTACTACACCATCACCACCTTCGAGGCGCCGGTCGCGGACACGGTGGTTGAGGGGGGAGCCCTCGAGTTGTTGCCCGACGGTCGGGTGGCGGTCTGCACCCGGCGCGGCCAGATCTGGATGGTGGAGAACGCCTTCGATCACCCGGCCAAGCCGGCGAAATGGATTCTGTTCGCGGAGTATCTCCACGAGCCGCTCGGCCTGGCGTGGAAAGACGGTTGGCTCTACGCCGTCCAGCGGCCGGAGGTGACCCGGATGAAAGACGAGGACGGCGACGGTCGCGCCGATGTCTTCGAGACGGTCTCCGACGACTGGGGCATCACCGGCAACTACCACGAGTACACCTTCGGCTCCAGATTCGACGCCGAGGGCAATCTCTACGCGGTCCTCTGTCTGACAGGCTCATTCACCTCCGAGGCGCCCTTTCGTGGTTGGGTGCTGAAGATCACGCCGGAGGGAAAAATGGTGCCCCACGCCTGTGGGGTGCGTTCACCCGGCGGGATCGGATTCAATCCCGCGGGCGACCTTTTCTACACCGACAACCAGGGTGCCTGGAATGGCTCCAGCTCGCTCAAATGGGTCAAACCCGGGTCATTCCAGGGAAATCCGAACGGCAACATCTGGTTCGACCTCGCCGGGGGCGCCATCGGGGATCGCCCGCCCAATCCGCCGCTGACCGAGGAGGGCAGCCGCAGCGTGGTGGAGCGCGGGAATCTCCCCACCTACGTGGCGCCGGCCGTGGTGCTGCCGCACGGAAAGGTGGGCAACTCGCCCACCGGGATCGAGCCCGATCTCTCCGGCGGAAAGTTCGGGCCATTCGCCGGTCAGCTTTTTGTCGGCGAGCAGACCCACTCGAAAGTGCATCGCGTCTTCCTCGAACAGGTGAACGGCGTCTATCAGGGGGCGATGTTTCCCTTTCTGGAGGGCTTTGACTCCGGGAACATCGGCCTGCTGCTGACTCGGGAAGGGGTGCTGTTCACCAGTGGATCGAACCGCGGCTGGGGCGCGCGCGGCACGCGCAACTGGAGCTTCGAGCGGGTGAACTGGACGGGCCGGGTGCCATTCGAGATCCATGAAATGCGGGCACGATCCGACGGCTTCGAGCTGACCTTCACCGAGCCGGTGGACGCCGCGTCGGCGGTGGACGCCGCCTTCGAGATGGAGGCATACACCTACATTTATCAGAAAGCCTACGGCAGTCCGGAAGTCGATCAGGTGCGCCCGAAAGTCGCCGTTTCCTCCGTGTCCGATGACGGAAAATCACTGACCCTGAAGGTGGAGCCGATGACCAGGGGGCACGTCCACGAGTTGCGCGCCAAGGGCCTCCGCTCCCGGGAGGGTGCGCGTCCGCTCCTGCACGATGTCGCCTACTACACGCTCAACGAGATCCCCGCGCCCTGACTTCGGCTCAGTCGGGCACATCCACGCTGAAGGCTCCCGAGGCGAGTCCGTCGTCGGCGTTGCCGGTGATGAGCGCCTGCTTCTGAAACACGACCCCGTCGACCAGGATCCGCTGACGCCGGGTGCGCCCGCGATCATCGACATGGGTCTTGAGATAGACTCCCGAAATCCAGCCATTGCCGCGGTTGGCGGTGAGGCGGAGATTTCCATCATCGACCGAGTCGTCGGTGAAAGCGTTGTTCACCAGCCATTGAAGCCCCTGGGGAGCGACGGCGGGGTCGAACTCGCCGGTCAGGTTCGCGGTCACGGCGGTGGACTCGTCGGTCGGGAGCGGTAGCAAGCGTGCGCCCGGGGGCGCTTGGAAAACGGCACCGAGAACCGGCGTCTCGACGGTGAAACCATCGGGATAGCGCGTCTGTCTCGCATGGGCAAAGCGTCGCCAGATCGCGGTGCCCTGGAAGTCCGCCGCGCCCGAGACGGCGAATCGCACCCGGCCGGTGATTTCTCCCAGCGGCCAGCGCTGATGAAACCCCCATCCCAGTTCGGCGCCGGATCCGTCGATCCGGGTGGAAAAGCCGCGCCGCTGCCGATCCGCCAGCAACAGGCGGACGTTCACCGCTCCGGCGGGATTGATGGACACCGTGGCGATGCCGTCGCCCGTCGGGTAGCCGGTCCCGAGATTCTCCATCGCGGGCAGCACCATGGTGAACTTCCCGACCGCGGTCGCGTCGAGTTCGCTCCGATCAGTGGCCCGCACCAGGGTGAAGGCCAGGGCCGCGCCCGACCCGGTCTCTTCGACCAGGCCGACGATGGCCGGGGCGCCGCTCCCGTCCAGTTGGGCCAGGTTGAGGCCCGAGAGCAGATGAGAAATCGCCAGAGGCCCGCCGAAATCGGCGAGCGTCAGGGAGCCGTCGGGATTCACCGACCCGCGGTAGCGCCCGAACTTCCCGCCAATGCTGGCGGTGCCGGAAAAGGCGCCCCCGACGTTGAGAAACAGCGCCAACTCGCCGCCATCCGTCGAGATCACCGCGCCGCGATACCATCCCGCGTGGGTGGAGGGATCGAAAGTCCCCGCCGGAGTGGAGGCCAGATCCACCCTCAGGGAGAGCAGCGTGTCATCGCCGCCCTCGATGTTGGACTGGGAGGAGGCCGCGAGGCCGTTGCCGATCAGGTTGAGCATGAAAGGATGATGGGAGCGATCATTGGAGGCGATGATCAGCGTGCCGGCGGCCGGTCCCGCGACGGTGGGGGTGAAACGCAGGCGCAGGCTCGAGGATTCCCCCGGAGCCAGATAGCCCGCGCGATCAGCCACCAGCGAAAAGCCCGCGCCCGCCACGGCGGGAGCCGAGGGGAGCAGGAGATTTCCGTCGCCGGTGTTGGTAATTTCCACCAGACGCTCGCCGACGCCGCCATCGACCCCGATGTCGCCAAAGCTCAGGGTGGCTTCGGGGGCCAGACCCGCGCCGCCCCCGTCGGTGACGGTGAGGAGGGGCAGGGCGGAGGGCTGAATCGAGAAATGATCGGTGGCGGTGGGCAGGAAAGTCAGGCCCGCGATGAGTCCCTGTTTCTGGAGAGCGACGCCGCGGGTGACGACTCGGCGGAGCAGCGGTCGTCCGCCAAGGTCGGTCGTCGCCTGCTGGTGGATGGTGAGCACCTCGCCGGTGGCGGGCGACAGCACTACCTGGAGTCGTTCGACACCGTCGTTGAAGGGTGGGATGATGTTGTTGGGTAGCCAGTTCAGGGGAATGACTCCGGGGGCGGGAGAGAGCAGGGTGTCCCCGATGGTCCATTGGGCGTTGTCTTCGCCGTCCGGCACCTGGCTGAGGACGCGCTCTCCGAGGCCGGGTGACTCGTAGCGGGATCCCACCGCGTGCGTCGTCAGTTCGAATCCGTTCGGGTATCGGCTCAATCTTCCCGGCCTGGTCTCGGGATTCTTTTTCCAATGCACGGCGCCGTCGATGTCGCTGATATTCTCCACATCGTGGAACAGCAGATGTCCCGCCACGAACCCGCCGCCCCGACCGCCGTAAACGGGTTGGAAGAGATTCCAGCAGCCGTTGGCGTCGAGTTGGGTGGCGTCCGTCACCGGGGTGCCGTCGCCGAGAGTGAGCCGGGCGAGGATGCGGCCGCTGGACAGGACGCTGACCACGCCGATGCCGCTGCCGCCGGGGATGATGGCGGGGTCGACCGAGGGATCCGTCGGCAGCAGGAGGGTGTGGAGACCGGGGTGGGCGGTGCCGGAGGCGTTCCCGGGTGTGGCCGCGTGGTTCAGGACCAGGTCGCGGGTTTCCTCCGCGGAGGTCAGGTTGCCGGTGATGGCCGTCCCGCCGGTGCTGGCCACCGCCAATTGCAGATCGATGGTGAAATCGGCGGCCGGTGTGGTCTCGGTGAAAACACCGGTGTTCGGATCAAAGGTCCCGCGCACCACATGACGACGACCGTCGAGATACAGGATCAGGGTGGCCTGGCCCTGGGGCGAAAGATAGGCGCTGATCTCGCCGGAAAATCGGGAACCCGCCGCGCTGATGAGTCCGACATAGGCGCCGGGATGATCTGGGAGCAGGCCGCTGTCCGTGTGGGTGATCGTGGGTGTGCCCGAGCCCGGCAGGTCGACGGGACCGCCGCCGCCCGGAGGCGTGGTCGAGGTGCCCACCTGCCCGCTCAGATGAGTCCCCGCCGCTCCGGGCGCCGTCAAGGACACACCGCCGCCATCGGTCGGGTTGAGGAAGGACAGGGTGTGCACCCCGCGACGCTCCGGAAGATAGAAGCCCAGATTACCCCCGCTGCCGCCATCGGGACTGTCCGCCCGGAAGGCCTCGAAGGCGTCACCATTCGCCAGCGCGGCGCCGGGCGCCTGGTGACCGGGAAACCAGTAGAGCATCAGCGGCATGCCGGGCGATAGCTGATGCGGCGGGTAGGGCAGATTTCTCAGGATGCCGGCAAAACCGCGCCCCGGTCCGGCGAATCCCCCGTCACCGGCGCTCAGTACGCCCACGATGACGTCGTCACTGAGCCCCACCGGCTCGCCCACGGCCAGGCGAGTGCCGATGCTGGTGACATGGTTGAGGGGGTGAAAGCCGTTCCCGGCCCGGTCCACCACCAGCACGCCGACGGTGTCCGCGGGGACGTCGAGATCGCCGCCGAGATAGATCTGGATGGTGGGGCTGGCCGAGACGATACGGGTGATGAAACACGCGCCGATCAGTGCCATGGCGAGCGAGCGCGGTCGTCGGGGTCGGTGCGCGGGGATCAAAGAGGGTTGACTCATGGAGGCAAGAGGGTCGGGTGGACGCGGCGGTGAGGAAATCGGCGTGGCGAAAATCAGAGGTTCGGATCCTGGGTCCAGACGGTGACCTGGGGAGTGAGAGTGGCGGCTTTGCGAATGACGATCGCGGCACCCGGAGTGAGGGTGGCGTCGTTCGCCAGCCGGGGCGGTTGTCCATTCCCGACGGCCTCATACCAGTCACCATGATGGCGGAAGTAGGTCGCGCCGGGCTCGCGATCATGCGCGGCGCCCGCATTGTCGAACACCAGCAGCAGATCGCGCCTCTGGGCCGGATTGAGTCCGGGGCTGGGGGTGAGACCACGCTCCAGGCCGGTGTGTTGGCTCAGCACTGTGGTAGTCGGATGATGGAGGGCGATGAAATGATCGAGCGGGGCTCCGCGCCGGGAATTGAGCGGCACGCCGCTGGGCGTCGCGTTTACGAGCGAGGCGGGCTGAAACACGGTGTCGGTGGCTCCGGCGGGATGACGGATGACCAGCACGGCGTGCGGTGGCAGGGCGGCGTCGGCGGCGGGGGGGAGGTCTGTCGCGACCTCGCGCCAGGATCCACCCGAGGTGAGAAAGTAGACCCGTTCGGGCGAGGCATTCTCCGCCACGGGGCCGGAGGGGTAGACGAGCAGTTCACTGCCGCGTTGGTTGGGTAGCAGACCTCCCGAGGGATGGAGCGCGGTCTGGCTCGCGGGCGGAAACAGGGTGGCCGGGGTCCAGTGCGGCACCAGATCGACGCCGTCGCCGGGCTGGGCATCGAGGGGCGGGTGGCCCTCCGGGACGACGACCCGGATTTCGGCGCCGATATTTGCGACGACGGGGTATTGCCGACCGGCGGCGGGACCGCTGGTGAACCGCAGGAAATGGCCGCCGACGAGGGCGTTTTCCCCGAAGCCGGGATCGCCGTCGGCCAGAGTGATCACCGATTCGGAGCCTGGAGTCAGCGCGCCCAGCCGGCCGCGGTAGTCGGCGGGACGCTCGAAGGGAATACCCACCACCGTGTCGGAGCCTCCGGGGCAGGGGATCTCCAGGTAGCCCACCACGGAGGAGGCGGCGGTGTCGGAAGTCGTCTGGCCGAGGGTGACCGGGGCGATCATCGCGGCGAGCAGGAAGGGTAATGAGCGCGTTCTCATGTGGGGGTAATCTGTCGAGTCTCACTCGCTGTCGGGTAGGGACAAGCGGACATCGTCATCGGTGAAAAGCTGGAGATCGGGGCCGGCGGAGGTCACTTCCATGATCTCGCGGCTGAGGGCGTGAAAGTGGTAGGGAGTGCCCCAGCGGTCGAGCAGTTGGCCGCGTTCGTTGATGGAGGGATGCTCCGGGGGCAGGACCACGAGGCCGCGGGCGTTGCGACCGGTGAGGCCGGCGACGATCTCCTCGTTTTCTCCGCCGAAAGGGTTTTCGCGATAAGCGGCGCGGTAGGTTTTCAGCAGATCCTGGATGAAGGCGAGATCGGCCTCCGCCGGTTGGTCGCTCCCGGGCAGGGCGTCGAGGCTGGCGGCGGCGATGGGTGCGGGTGTCGGCTCGGGCACTTCGATGACTTTGGCTTTGCCGTTTCCGAGCGGTATCGAGAGGGCCGGGGTGATCACTTCCAGATCGGTGGAAACCGTCGCGGTCGGTGGAACGGCGGACGGAGCCTGTCTGGTGTGGTCGACCGGTGGCGGCTCGACTTTGCCGATATCATTCATCGAATTCCCGGCGCCGGGACGTAGCCACCAGCCCGCGCCGATGGCGATCACCAATGCCGTGAAGGGCAGGGCGAGCGCGAGTCGGGCTTTGGTGTTTTCGTCCATGACGCGGGGGAGCAGGGTGGTCAGGGTAGGTCGATGAAATCCAGGTTGGCGGAGGCCACGTCGAAGGGACTGTCGAAGCGGCCGAGGTTGGGGAAAATGGTTTCCATGGCGTTGCTGTCGACGCCGAACCATTTGGCGATGACGGCGCCGTATTGATCGACCGAGGTGGACGGAATCCAGCGTCCGCGGGTGCCTCCCGCGTCGTCCGGTCCGCCGGGGGTGGTGTCGGGGTAGTGACCGTAGAGATTTTTCCCGCGCACCGGGCCACCCATCACGATTTTGTGTCCGCCCCAGCCGTGGTCGGAGCCGGACGCGGTGGCGCTGCTGCCGTTGGGGGTGAAGGTGCGGGTGAAGTCGGAGGCCTCGAAGAGCAGCACGTTGTCGGTGAGTCCGAGGGCGTCGATGCTGTCCTGAAACGCCTTCAGACCGGTGCTGAGTTCGTTCATCAGATTCGCGTGGCTCGGCAGCTGGGTGGCGTGGGTGTCGTAACCGCCCACGGAGCAGAAGAAGACCTGTCGCTGGTTGCCGGAGGATTCCCGTCCGGCAATGAGTTTGGCGATCATTTTCAGCTGATCGCCGAGATTGGTCTGGGCGCCGGCGAAGAGCGTGTCGAAATCCACGCCGGTGGCGGTGGCGTCGGAGACCGCGCTGCCGATGGTGCCCTCGTAGTCGCGCGCCCGGCGGATGACCTGGCTGTAAGCTTCCTCCTGGAGATTGGCGTGGGAGTAGTTCATGATCTCCTCGAAACGCCGCAAGCGGCTGCCTTGCCAGGTGGTCTTGTAGCTGCCGTCGGCGTTGAGGGCGTCGCGGTAGCGATTGTCGGCCGGACCATAGCCCCACAGGGAGGTGGCGCCGTCCTTGTTGACCACATACTGGATGACCTCGCGCCCGACCTGGAAGCTGTTGATGCCGGAGAGGGAAATGGACATGGACACGTTACCCTCACTGTTGTACCCGGCGTTCACCAGATCGGCGAGGCGGCCGCCCCAGCCGGTCTCGTAGGGTTTGTCCGGCACGGAACTCTGCCACTGGATCTGCTGATCGGAGTGGGAGAAAAGTTGCGGTGGCAGGGGCACGTTGCCGCTGAGGTATTCGGCGCGGTTGGCCACGGGATAGGCCAGGGTGCCGACGTTCCGGATCATGGCGAGTTTGCCGGCGTTGAACAGCGTGGCCATGCCCGCGCAACTGGGATGCAATCCCCACGCGTCGGGGTCGTTGTCGGGATGGATGCGGGGGAGATCCTGCGGCGGGATGGCGAGAATGCCGCGGGCGCTCTGGTAGCGGGTGCGGTGGGTGCCGCTGAAAGGGATGAGGGTGTTGTTGGAATCGTTCCCCCCGAACAGGAACAGGCACACCAGCGCCTTGTAATCGCCGGAGCCGCCCGTCTGGGCATTGGCCGCGGCGGTGAAAAGGCGCATCTGGGTCAGCGCGTTGACGAGTCCGGCGTAGCCGAGCTGGGCGCAGGCGGCGGAGCGCAGGAAATGCCGACGGCACAGGTGGTCTTGGTCGCGTTGTCTCATCGGGGGATGGGGATTGGAAGGTCGCGGAACGGGGTGGGAGTCACTTCTGGATGATGTACTCCGGCGAGGTGGTCAGGAGGTAGAGGAGGTCTTTCACCGCGCGGTCATTGCTGCCCGGCAGGTTGCCGGGATTGTAGACGTAGGTGGCCTGCTCGAGGATGGACTCGCGTGGATTGGGCGCGGCTACTCCGCCGTAGCGGGCTTTGAGATTTCCCGAGCAGAACAGCAGGTCCAGTTCGTCGAGCAGTTTTTCAAATGCGACTCTCTCGCTGTCGCCGGCGTTGATGTAGCCCTGCACTTTGGCCTCGAGCGCGTCGACATAATGAAAGGCGCGGATGTTGTCGAGTTCCCCGTTGGTGTCGCCCCGTCCACCGCTGGAGACCGGATCACGTTGCAGCGGCATCTCCCTGGCTCCCAGCCAGGTGTTGTTGCTGAGGGAGAGGGCGTAGTTCACCCACAGCAACGCCTGATACTCGTTGGTCAGGGAGAATTCCGGCGCCACCAGCCCGGCCTGCTGCATGGCGCCGCCGACCTGATGATCGGGAAGGAACCAGTTGAAAACCGTGGGCGAGCGCAGGTGCGATTGATTCCACCAGCTGTGACCTTGCGTGGTCCAGCGCAGCATGGTGGCGTCGGGGGGGAAATTGTCCAACTGCGACGCCGGATAACCATAACCGGCCAGCTCGGACAGGGGCAGTTCGGATTTTGCGCCGTAGGCGCGCATCAGTTGGGTGTAGCGGACAAGGGGCTCCTTCTGTTTGCCGAAGCCGATGTTGTCGAGCTGGGTCAGGCTGCGGGCCTCGTAGTCCAGCAGGATGGCGCGGAAGACCTCCCTCATTTGCGTGGCGCTCCCGCGACGGGTATCGAAGGCCTGGCCGACACGGTAGATGTAGCCGGCGCTGGGGTTCGAGGTGACGAGGCGCTGGATGAGCAGCCGCGCGATGAAGGGGCCGGTGTTCTGATGATTGAACAGGACGCTTGTCGCCGCATTGAGATCCTGATCGCCGTTCTGACCGCCGGGGATCGCGGTGCCGAGGACGTTCTTGGCGCCGGTGTCGTGCTGGGCGCTGAAGTTCTTCATCGGGTACTCCCACGAAGCCTGGAAATACAGCGGACCGCCGTAGTAGTTGAAGTCGTTGTTGGTCTGGGTCGGGTAACCCTGGGCCAGGGAGCCCACCCGTCGGCTGAAGCTCCAGCCGGTGAACACCCGCGCCAGTTCGGTGATGTCTTCGTTGTCGTAGGTCTGGATGGGCAGACCGCTCTCGTTGAGCACCAGTGAGCCGTCGGGATGGCGGAACAGCAGGCCGATGGAGAACAGCTGCATGATCTCGCGGGCGTAGTTCTCATCCGGCGCGATGATGATGTTTCCCTGACCGTCGAGCACCGCCTTGCCGTTTTTCAGGGAGCTGAGGTACTGGCCCATGATCGGGCTTTTCGACACGTCGCGGAGGATGTTGAGGTAATTTCCGTCGGTGTGATCGGCCAGCATGTCGTAGTATTTCGCGGTGCCGTAGTGACGCGTGCTGATGAGCGCGTCCAGCTCCGACACCACCAGGATCTGGCTGAGGGCGAAGGCCGCGCGCTGCCGCAGTTGGTCGTGGGCCTGACAGGCGATGTGCCAATAGGCCGAGCGACGGTTGTTTTCCCGCGGCTGAGGATCGGCGCCAGGGTTCAGCCGGTTGGTGCCGTAGAGATCCCACTCCTGCTCGTCGGCGTAGTAGGTCAGATCGTAGAACCGCGTCTGATCGAGGGCAAACTGCGCGTCGATCCAGGCCGAATACCCCGCGATACGGTCACCACCGTGGTCATTCTCAATGGCGTCGGTGAGCGCGTCGATCTCCGCCTGGGTCGGACCGAAGGTTGCCTGGGTGAGAAAACGGGCCACGTCGCGCCGCAGGTCGTGGCCGGTGAGCGGCTCGATGGCGGGCGGCGCCTCGGGCGTCACAAACTCCGTGGTGCCGGTGCTGCGCTCGAAAAATCCCCAGATCTCACCGCCCGGATACTGCATGGAGTGGGCGTTCACATAGAGCGGCAGCTGGCTGTTGCGTCGGAAGAGCGAGTCGATCAGATTCTGCGCGCTGTAGGCGCCGGTGCGGCGAATGTCCCAGGCCTGATCGGTGAACTGGCCGAGAGGAAGGCTTTCCACCACCGGACCGTTGGTGATGGTGATGCCGTCGCCAGCCAGGTTGGCGTGGTGCACATGCGCCGCGGTCTGCGTGGTGGTCAGGCCGCCGAACTGCATCGTCACCAGGGCGCGATTTTTCTTCCCGTTCAGCTTCAGCCAGCCATAGCCGCTCGCCGAGGTCAGCGCCCCCCGCTCGGAGGACATCAATGCCACGAAGTCGGTCTGGTTCTCCGGATCGTCAGTCGCGTCGTAGATCGTCACTTCGGCGCTTCCATTGCCGATCAGGTAGTCGCTGTGCGGCTGGATGGTGAAAACCACGGTGTTGGGATACTCCGGATCCGTGTCCGCCACCGCCGTGATCTCGATGTCGATGGCGCTCTGGCCAAAACCGAAGATCGCCACGCCGGACGGGGCGGGGGTATAGTCCGCCGCCGTGGCCGGTTCATGATCCGGATTGGTCGACCCCGCGACCTGATAGAACACCGTCAGCGCCGCCAGTCCGCCCACGCGCGATAGCCGGACTTTCCCCGTGGTGGGGTCGCCGTCCGGCCCGATCTCGAACATCTCCGGCGTGATCGCCGCGAGGTGTACCGTGCCGGTGTTCCCCTGCAACTGGTCGATCAGGGTGTCGCGATCATTGCTCGCCGGATTTCGGCTGTTGGGCACGGCGGGATCGTAGCCGTCGAGCTGCCTCTCGGACCAGTCCCACAGTCCGTCGCCGTCACTATCGACATCCTCCACCGTGACCTGGAAAAAATTCACCCCCACAGGCTTGGGATCGAGCGTCACCGCGAGGTCGGTGCCATCGCCAGTGGCCGTGGCCAGCTCGGTGAAGGTCGATGCGTCCGGTGTGGTCCCCCCGCGAAGGCGATACTGTTTTCCATCTTGACTGGGAAACGTGAGCGTGACCCCGGACCCGGAGAAGGAAATCGCGGGCGCCCCGAGACGCGAGAGCCGATTCAGCGGGTCGGTGCCGGCCCGGGACTCGGCGGCGTTGTCCTCGCCGTCCTGATCACTGTCCTCGTGGGCGACGAGACCGGAGGCCTGATAGCGCTCCTCCCAGACATCGTCGAGGCCGTTGCCGTCGAGATCCAGATCGGACGCGGAGGCGGAGGCGGCGATGAGCAGACAGCAGCCGAGGTGGAGACGGAAAATGCGGCGATTCATGACGGCGGAAACTCGGTAACTGGGGGCGGGATCCGATAGGGAGAGGCCGAATACCGTGGGTAGGCCGTCACGATCCGTCGCGAGTGGCTCCCATCCAGGGGTTCGGCGGGAAATTTTGCGTGGATTAGGCCCCGAAAACGCTTTGAGAGTCAACGCTATTCGGCTTCTTTGAGAAAATTCTCCCACTCACCGAAAAGCAGGTCGATGTCGAGAAAGGCCGCGTTGCCCACCTCCCTCCAGCGCACCGCTCCGGAGGCGTCGATCAGGAAGGTACCGTGAAGCGGTCGGTCGGCGAATTCATCGTAGGCGCCGCAGGCCCGGAAAAGGCGCGCCTCGGCGTCGGAATACAGGGGGATGGGAAACTCCACCGCTGTTTCGCCGGGGGCGTCGGTGCTGATGCCGATGACGTCGATCCCGACCTCGGCGAATGCCTCCACGTGGGGGAGGAAGGTCGTCAACTGCTCGACGCAGCGCGGACAACCGGCGCCGAGAAAGAAAATCGCCAAGGTCGCGCGGTCATGCTTGCCACCGAGCGCGTGTGAGTTTCCCGCGCCGTCCTTCACCGGGATCATCGGGGCGGGCGGGGCTCGCCACACCAGCCCGTCCAACATCCCGGACTCGGGCGCCGAGTTCTTCTCCCCCGTCATCCCCGTCGCGGCGCTCATCTCGTTGAAAATTTCCATCGCCAGCCAGCCCTCGTCCACCCCCGCCAGTCGCCGTCGGAAGGTCTGGTCGAACCCGAACAGCGCCGCCTTGCGATCGCCCATTCGCCAGAGGATCTCGATCTCCATCGCCGCCGCGTCGAAGGCGCGGGGACGGGCCGCCCGAGCCTCGCGCGCCATCGCCAGGGCCGCGTCGAGCTCGCCCCCGTCCACGGCCCGGCGTATCGACTCGCGGCGGGCGGCGCGTGATTCCAACTCGCCGAGTGCCGCCTCGTTGGCTTGCCGACACGTGTCCCCGGGACGACGCCAGGGCTGGGTCGTTCCCGCCGCGCCGGGATGATGAGGCAATCGATGAAAACGACGGGCGACGCGCGCCGACTCTTCATAACGCCCAAGATCAGCCAACAACAACGCCAACGCCGCCGAGTTGGCCCCGAGGTTCTGCGCTTCGTCGGGCATGGCGATCCGGCCATCCAGCCAGGCGAGATCGGAGCGCACCGATTCGATGTGGAAATGCAGCGCCGCCTCCAGTCGACCTCGGCCTTTCTCGTATTCCCCGGCGATGCGCCAGGCGTCGGCCGTCGATGTCGCGGTTGGCGGGCTCAGGTTCGGCAGATCGCCCGGTGGCGGATCATTGACCCAGAGCAGACGCCGGTAGGTCGCGGCGGCGGGCGCGTCGACCGCCGCCAGCAGCCGATCCCAGGCCGCCCGACTCCCGATGCCGGAGCGGTCGCGGTGAAAACCGAGGATTGTCTCCCGAGCCAGCCACAGAGCGGGCAACGATTCCTCCGGCCGGGTCGCGGCCCGGGCCTCCATCAGGCGCCGCCGGGTCGTTTCATCCGCCGTTCGCAAGGTTTTCAGCCACCAGCCGGTTTCCTCATCCAGGCGTCTCCGGCCCCGCGCGGCGGCTTCCGCTTTGGCGAGAAAGGTCTCGAAACGGCGCGGTCTATCCAGATTCGTCAACGTCAGCCCGAGCAGCGCCTCGATGGACTCCGGATCGCGCCGCCAGACCTCCCGGAAACAGCGCTCCGCCTCCGCGTGCCAGAAGCCGTGGAGCAGGTCGTGGCCCCGCCCGATCAGATCATCACCCTCAACGCGCGTGAAGGGTCCGTCGAAAAACGCCTCCTCAAAAGCCAGCGGCCCCTCGCCCGACCGCGCCTGCTCCACCAGCTCCGCCAGGCAGGGCAGCGGCGGGGGAGGCGGCGCCTTTTCCGCGCCCCACGCCACTCCAGCCCACGCCGCACCGAGGACCGTCGTGGCCAGGGAAAAGACGCGGGGCATGGGCATGGGAGGAATGGGAAAGGAAGAAACGGCCCGACCAAAGAGGGTCGGGTCCGACATCATACCCTGTTCGGTCCATCCGTTGCAATCGCTTCGGGCTTTTGTAGTCGCCCCGCTTCGGGAGGTTCGCTAGGGTCGGCCTCATGAACGGAGAGGGTTTTCCCTGGTTCCTCGGAATCTTCGGTCTGGTCTTCGTGATCGTGGTGATCGCGATGATCGTTGGCTTTTTTGAGGAGAGAAAGCGGCGCGAGGCTCTGGCGGCGCTCGCCGCGCGGCTCGGCCTGGAATTTTCCCGCGGTCGCCTCCGCAAGTTCGATCGTCGCTACCCGAACTACGGTTTCCTGCGCAAGGGGAGCAATCGCTACGCGGAAAACGTCATTCACGGGCAGATGGGAGAGTTCGGGGTGGAGACCTTCGACTACCACTACGAGACCTATTCGACCGACGCCGAGGGGAATACCTCCACCGATCACCACCGATTCTCCGTCCTGTTATTAGAAGCCCCCTTTCCCCTGGCGCGCCTCGCCATCCGGCCGGAAGGCCTGCTCGACAAGGTGTCCGCGGCCTTCGGTTGGGACGACATCAATTTCGAGAGCGCGGAGTTCAGTCGCAAATTCCACGTCAGCGCCGACGACCGCCGCTGGGCCTACGACGTGCTCCACCCGCGCACCATAGATCACCTGCTCCGGTCGCCCCGCCACCCCATCAGCCTTCACGGTCGGCACCTCGTGGTGAAAACCAGGGATCGGCTCGATGCGGCGGAACTGGGCCGGGTCCTCGAAACCGGTTACCACCTGCTCGACGGCATACCCGACTTCGCCCGGCAGGCGTGACGAGCAGGAGGGAGGATTCTCGCGGAAGGCTGCCTGCAATCGTTTCCCGTTTTTGTAATCGCGGGACTTGGTGCATTCTCCTATCCTGCCGCCGCTCATGGAGATTTTGTTTCCTTTCTTTCTCTTCGGTGGATTCCTGGTGCTGGTGATCGTCATGGCGGTGTTCAGCCACCGCGCGGAGAAGGAGCGCCAGGAAAAGCTCCGGCAGTTCGCGGCCGCTCGGCAGTGGTATTTCGAGCCGGAAAAGGTGCGCGGTTTCGAAGCCAAGTATCTCCAGTTCGATTTTCTCGACCGGGGCAGCAATCGCTACGCCCACAACATCCTTGCCGGCAAGCTGGACGAGTTCGAGATCGAGGCCTTCGACTACCATTACGAAACCCACTCCACCGACTCCGACGGAAAGCGAAAGACCCAGCATCACCGCTTTTCCGTGGCGGTGCTGACCGCTCCGTTTCCGCTGAAGGAACTGTGCATCCGGCCCGAGGGCATCTTCGACAAGCTCTCGGCGGCCTTCGGCTGGGACGACATCGATTTCGAGAGCGCCGAGTTCAGCCGGGAGTTCCACGTCAAGGCGCCGGACCGGCGCTGGGCTTTCGACGTGCTTCACCCACGGTCGATCGCCTACCTCCTGGAATGTCCTCGGCACGAGATCCATTTTTCCCGGAACCAGGTGGCGGTGAAGGGGCGGTCACGATTCGAGCCCTGGGAATTCTCGAAATCCCTCGAAATGGGCGAGACCCTGCTTCGCGGCATCCCGGATTTTGCCCGCGGGTCCGAATGAATCTACTTTTCGCCTGTTTTCCTTTTTCTTCGACTCGTCATGGAAGGCGCTCCCCTCATTCTCCTCATCGTCGCCGGTTTCGGCCTGATCGTCCTGCTCTGGGTGGTCGGAACCTTCAACGGCCTCGTCCGCCTGCGGAACCATTGCCGGGAATCGTGGTCGGACATCGACACCGAGTTGAAGCGTCGGCACGACCTCATACCCAATCTCGTCGAGACGGTGAAAGCCTATGCCGCCCACGAGCGGCAGACCTTCGCACGCGTCATCGCCGCCCGGGATCGTGCCGAGGCGCCCCACGACCGGGTGCGCGACCAGGCCGGCGACGAGTCCGCGCTGTCGCGGGAGGTCGGACATCTCTTCGCCCTGGCGGAGGGCTATCCCGAACTGAAGGCCGACCGGAATTTTCTCCATCTCCAGCGCGAACTGGTCAACACCGAGGATCGAATCCAGGCGGCGCGCCGCTTCTACAACGCCAACGTTCGCGACCTCAACAACCGCATCGAGATGTTTCCCTCCAGCCTCATCGCCGG
This sequence comes from uncultured Verrucomicrobiales bacterium, assembly GCA_964439145.1. GTDB lineage: Bacteria > Verrucomicrobiota > Verrucomicrobiia > Verrucomicrobiales > DEV007 > JAEUHH01. Next base: position 82,510 of record CAYTNL010000012.1, on the reverse strand, counting down.
ATCGATGAACCTGGGAAACTGGGACTACTTCGAGATCGCCGATCTCGCGGTGCGGGAGGTGCCGGCGGTGGACGTCGGCACGGGGCGCGGGTAGGATTCCGTTTTTGCCGGAATGAAAGTCGATACCCTCATCGTGGGCCAGGGCTTGGCCGGTTCGTTGCTCGCCTGGGAGCTGCTGGATCGCGGCCAACGCTTGCTGGTGGTGGATCGCGATGAGGAGGTGACTTCGTCAAAGGTCGCCGCCGGGATCGTGACGCCCATCACCGGGAAACGCCTGGCGCCCACCTGGCGGGGAGACGAGTTCTGGCGTTACGCCACCTCCGCCTATCGACGGATCGAGAACCGGTGCGGACGGTGGTTTTTCCATCCGGCGCCTATTGCGCGTCTGCTGGCGTCCGACGACGAGGAGCGGCGCTGGGAAAAGAAGCGCGCGGAAGCCGTGGCGGACCGGGGCGAGGGACGACTGCCGACGGGGACCGTGCCGCTGGAGATCGACGCGGCGATCTTTCACGCGGAGCGTGGCGGTTTTGAGATGCCGGCGGCGGGCTGGCTCGACGTGCCCGCTTTTCTGGAAGCGACGCGGATGCATCTGCTGGAACGGCTCGGCTACGCCATCGGGAAAGTCGACGCCGACGAGATCGAGGTCGGCCCAAAGGGCGTGCGCTGGAAGAACATCGACGCGGGGCGGGTCGTTTTTTGCCAAGGATGGGAGGGAAATCGGAACCGCTTCTTCGACTGGGTACCGTTCCGCAGCGCCAAGGGGCAGATCCTCGACCTGGAATGCCCGGCGGCGATGACGGAGACACGGATCATCAATCGTGCCGGTTGGCTGCTGCCGCTGGGCGGGGGGAAGTTCCGGGCGGGCGCGACCTACGAGTGGGATTTTTCCGACGACGCGGCGACGCGGGCCACACCCGGGGGCAGGGTCGAGGTGGAGGAGAAGTTGCGCGGCATGCTCCGGGTTCCCTTCGTCGTCACCGGACAGGGCGCGGCGGTGCGACCTGTGATCCGCGAGAGTCGGGCGCTGATCGGCACGCATCCGGCGGGGGAGTTGGCCAACCGGGTGGGATTTTTCAACGGCCTGGGTTCCAAGGGCGTGCTCAACGGCCCCTACTTCGCCGCTCAGTTGGCGGATCATCTGGTGAAAGGCGTGCCGCTGGAGGCGGAGGTGGACTTGAGGAGAAATCTCTGAGCTACGGGCTGATGGAATCACGGAAACCACAGCGACTGCCCCGCGCCACCGAGATGGCGCACCGCTTCATCGGCGAATGCCTGGGGCCCGGCGATCTCGCCATCGACGCCACGGCGGGCAACGGGCACGACACGCTGTTCCTGGCCGGGCTGGTGGGCGCGGAGGGGCAGGTGTATGCCTTCGATGTTCAGCCGGAGGCGATCGAAGCGACCCGGGCGCGGCTGGAGTCGGCGGGAGTGGCGGATCGGGTGGAGCTTTTCGGGCAATGCCATTCCCGGATGGGGGAAGTGGCGGAGTACGGCGTCGGGGCGGTGATGTTCAATCTCGGCTATCTGCCCGGCGGCGACATGGAAACCATCACCCGCGCCGATACCACCCTGGCGGCGCTGGCATCGGCACTGAGGCTCATGATGCCCGGCGGACGGATGACCGTGGTGGTGTATCCCGGCCACCCCGGCGGCGACGAGGAGGCCGCGGCGGTGGAGCATTGGGCGGCGACCCTGGATACGGCGCTAGTCGGCGTGGCGCGGTATGAATTTCTCAATCAAGCGAACAAGCCCCCAAGACTTCTCGTCATCGAAAAACGGCACTAACCGCGAAAAGCCAAGAGCCGCTCCCCCATCGCTTGCGCTCGCCCGCCTCCGGTCCACATTAGGCGCCATGAAAATCCTGGTCACCGGCGGCGCCGGCTACATTGGCAGCATTACCACGGAGGTGCTGATCCGGAGCGGTTACGAAGTCGTGGTGCTCGACAATCTGTTTCAAGGTCACCGCGCGGCCGTGCATCCGGAGGCGGCCTTTGTCGAGGCGGACCTGGCGGACAAAGCGGCGGTGGAGGGGGTTTTCCGCGAGCACAGACCGCGCGGCATCATGCACTTCGCTTCCCGCACCCTGGTGGGCGAGTCGATGGCGGAGCCCTTTCTCTATCTCGGCGAGAATGTCCGCAATGCCCTGAACCTGCTGGAGCTGGCGGTCGAATACGGGACCGAGCGCTTCATTCTCTCCTCCACGGCGAACTTGTTCGATGATCCGGAGCGCATTCCCATCGCCGAGACGGAGCGCATCGTGCCGGGCAGTCCCTACGGCGAGTCGAAATACCTGATCGAACGCTTCCTCCACTGGCTCCAGATAACGAAAGGCCTGCGCTATGCCTGCTTGCGCTATTTCAACGCCTCGGGCGCGACCGAGGAGCGCGGCGAGGATCATTTCCCCGAGATGCACCTGATCCCGCTGGTGCTTCAGGTGGCGTTGGGACAGAGGGAGAACATCCGCATTTTCGGCGACGACTATCCCACGCCGGACGGCACCTGTGTCCGCGATTACATCCACATCGCCGATCTGGCCCGGGCGCACATCCTCGCCCTCGAGGCCCTGTCGGAAAAATCGGCGCTGCGCTACAATCTCGGCAACGGCAACGGATTCAGCGTGAAGGAGGTCATCGAGGTGGCCCGGGAGATCACCGGTCACGACATTCCCGCCATCATCGATCCCCGTCGTCCCGGCGATCCCGCCACACTCGTGGCCGACAGTGGCACCATTCGCCGCGAACTCGGCTGGGAGCCCGCCTATCCCACGCTCAAAGCCATCGTCGAGAGTGCCTGGAGCTGGCACCAGCGCCATCCCCACGGGTACGGAGACCGGGCGTGAGGCTTGTTCCCGCTTACCCGCCGGGAAATCAGTTCGCTCACCAGGCGGCGGTTTCCTTGGGCTCGTGCTTCGGCAGGCTGCAGGTGAGCCAGGCGATACCGGCCACGGGGACAAAATCGTCGCCAAAGCTGTAGATCCCCCCGGAGGGACAGACTGGTTCCATGGGAACGAATTTGTCGGCGCCGATGAGCGCGTCCTTCAGGTTGGGAACATGGGCGCCCGGAGAGACGCCGATGAGATTGCAATGAGAACGGAGCGCCTTCTGAATGGCGGCGATGTTCTGAATGCAGTGGGCGCGGTCCGCACCTTTTTTGTAGGCGGTGGCTCCGAGAAACAGCACCGAGGTGAGACCGAGGAGTACGGAGATAACGAGAGTGACTTCGATGAGACTGAATCCGCGAAGTCCCCTTTGAGTTTGGAGGGAGGAGGACATGCGGATAGTTGTATCTGAAAATTATGGAAATTCAAATTATTTCAAACCTGTGGTGACGAGATAGTGGCGATGGCCGTGAAACGGGCTCATCACCAACCGGAGACCGTGGTCGGCACGTGATCGCTGATGCTGCAGGACAGGTAGGCGACGCTGGGCGAGGGAATGACATCCCCGCCGTAGGTATAGGTGCCCCCGGATCGGCAGACCGGATCGGTCTCGAAGAATTTACCGGGGCCGATGATCTCGTCCTTGAGATTGGCGACGGTTTCTCCGGTGCCGTAGGCATAGAGATTCGAGTAAGAGCGGACCGCCTTCTGCACCGAAGCGATGTTCTGGATGCAGAGGGAGCGATCCGAGCCCTTCTTGTAGGCGGCGACGCCCAGGAAAAGGACCGATATCATGGACAGCAGGACAGCCACGACGACGGTCACTTCGATGAGAGTCAAGCCCCGTGTTGATGCAATGGGAGTGCGAAACGACGCTTTCATTTGGGAACGCGTCCAATATTTACGACAAAAATCATAATTACAATAAAAAAATTCATCCCCGTATGAATTTTCCTATCGATATTGATCCCGCTATCGCACGCGCGGTCAGGTATCAAGAAAAGTCGAAAGTCAGTCGATGTGGACCAATGGGATGGAGGCGCGACGCGGGTTCGTAGTCCGATTGGCCAGAGGCGCTGAAAAGGCGTTGAATCGACGAAAAACGAAGGATTGCCCCGAGAATCAGCGCAAAGGACTCGCTTCGCTGGCCAGTTGGGAACGGAGCGCCTCGAGGCCGTAGCGATAGCGGGAGGCGGCGGTGTTCTGGGAAATTTCGAGCGCTTCGCCGATCTGGGCGAAGGTCAGCTCGCCCCAGAGTTTCAGAGTGATGACTTCGCGGAATTTTTCCGGGATCGCCGATAAGGCCACTTGCAGGGCGCGGGTCTCGTCGTCCTCGGGCAACTCGAACCAGGCCACGGGGGGGCCAAACTCGGCAACGGCACTCTGCTCGCGCAACTCCCGGCGATCATGCGAACGGGCCAGGTCGATGGCGCAGCGGCGGATGTTCGTGTAGATGAGGCCCAGCAATTCCTCCCTGGGCCGGTCCCCGTGGCTTTTCCAGGTTTTGAGCAGCGCGTTCTGCAAGACGTCTTCCGCGTCCGCCTCGGAACGGGTCTGTTGGCGGGCGTAGAGAATGAGACGGGGTCCATACTCTCTCAACCATTCGGTCCATGTGGAGCGATCTGCCATTATGGGAATAGACGTTCGAAATCCGGTTTTCCTTTAAGAAACTGTTGAAAAACTCTGAAACGAAAAATCCATGGAGGAAAAACCCGGGGAGCTTGCGACTTCTCCGGGAGGGATTGTTTGATGCCCCTTCGGGACGCGGCCCTTTTGCCTGTTGGCTTCGTCGCGATTCAGTCAGGTAGCCGGGCTACCTGCCTTCACCGCGCCTCGCCAGCGACCAAAATGACTCGCGGTTTTTCATTCCAGCCTTTTTCAACAGTCTCTTATGAAAAGCGCCGAAAATTTCGGATTTTGTCTAATCACTCCCGAAATTCCGTCCCGGATCACGGTTTGTCCGTCCCCGGCAAAGGCGCCTGTTCGGAGCCGCTCAGGTAGGCGATGAGATCGCGGACTTCGGTTTCGGTCATCGTCCGTAACAGACCCTCGGGCATCATCGAGACGCTCAACTCCCTGCGCTCGCTCACCTCGGCGGACGGGATCACGATGCGCTCGGCCAGGGATTGCACGGTGAGGGCGTTGTCGTTTTCCGACACCACGAAACCGCTCACGGTGCGTCCGGCTTTGGTGGAGAGGGTGGTGAGGCGAAAGTCCCGGGAAACCACGGAACTGGGATCGATGATGTTCTCCAGTAGGTAATCGAGGTGCTGCCGCTGGGAGCCGGTCAGGTCGGGCCCGGCCTGGCCGCCCTCGCCGTAGAGGCGGTGACAGGCAAAGCAGGTGCGTTGAAATAGGCGACGCCCGTTGACGGGATCGGCCGCGGCGAGGGCATCGGGGGTGAGTTTTTTCCGCCATGACTCGATCTCGTCCTGTTTCTCTGTGCTTGAGGTTCGCAGGCTGCCCCAGGCTTTTTCGACGCGCGGGGCGAGGGAGCCGCCGTCGAGGGCGGCGATTTGTCGGGCGGTATAGGCGGAGACTTCGGCGCGGGGGATGGCGCCGGACTCCATCGCGTCGAGGAGCGCGCCGGCCCAACCGGGTCGGGAAGCGAGTGTCTCGAGGGCGCGTTGGCGCGTCTCCGGGGAAAATTCGGGGTAGCGGGCGAGGAGTGCCCGGACCGTCTCGGGCGCTTCGTATTCGGCGAGACCGGCGACGGCTTCGGTGGCGACGGTGTCGTCATCGAGCAGAGAAAGCAGGAGCGGCTCGAGAGCGGCGGGCCGACGGGCAACGAGGGCGCGCAGAGCGGCGAGGCGCTCATCCGACTTGGCGGCTACGTCGGCGGCGCGGGTTTTCAGATCGGCCAGGGCTGTGGGATCGTCGAAAATGAGCGCGAGGCGAATCGCTTCCGGATCGAGGAGCCCGTTTTCTTTCCAGTGTCGATAGATCGCCGGCCAGTCCGAGGGCATCGGCACCGAGCGCCTTCCCTCGAGGCCCGCGAGCATGCCGGCGAGGATCTCTCCGCGTCCGGGACCGCCGGAGGCGGCGATCTGGAGCAGCAGGGCCAGCGATTCGGGATCGGTGTCACTCACATCGACGGCGATCCGCCGGGCGATGTGCCTCGGGATGAGGGGAATTCCCGCCTCGGCGGCCAGGGAGACGAAGCGCAACGGATCGGCGGCGTAGAGTGGTTCGATGCCGTACCACAGCAGCAGGGGAATGTTCCGGTCTTCGGCGAACTGTTCCCGTCGCTTGAGCGCTTCGGCGATAGGCCAGACCTGTTCCGGCGCCAGCCGCTGGAGCGCGCAGGCCAACTCCAGCGTCACCACCGGCGACTGCTCGGTCGAGGCCATCATGCGAAACATTTCCAGCGTTTTCGGTGAGGGCGCGCCCGTTTCACAGAGCAGCCGCACGCTCCAGGCCCGGAGGTGTTCACTGGGATGGGCGAGTTGCGTGTAGAGAAATGCCTCGTCGAGCGCTCCGATGACATGCAGCGTCCAGAGCGCCCGCAGTCGCTGGGGAACGGAGTGCTTGCCCTCGGTGAGAATGCGGCGAAGCACGTTGCGCGCCTTCCCCAGATCCTCTCCCGCCGCGGCGCGCTCCTGCAGGTTGCGCCGGGCCTGGCGCACCCACCAGTCGTTGCGGCGCAGTTGCAACTGGGCCAACGCCCAGTCGTCCATGGTCGCGAGGTCGTGATCGGGTTTTTCCGGAGTCCCGTGGCTGATCTTGAAAATGCGGCCCGTCTCGCGCCGGGTGTTCTTATAGCTGTGACATTCTCCGGTGTCCGACCAGTCGCTGACGAAGACCGCGCCGTCGGGTCCGTAGCGGAGGGTCACTCCCATGAACCAAGGGTCCCGCGAGCGAGCGATATCGGTGCCGTGGGAGGCGCTGTAGCCGGAGCCGGAGCGATGGAGGATATCGTGGTTGATCCGTCTGCCGTGAATATTGTTCATGAAAACGCCGTTGCGGTATTCCGCCGGCCAGTTGTCGCCGAGGTAGACCATGGTTCCGCAGTGGGCATGACCGCCGCCGGCGCGGTCCTCGGCCTCGGACCCGAGCCCGCCGCGGACATCGTCGCCGCCGACATAGTGGAGGTGATCGGAAATCGTCTCGATGCGTTCGTATGCGTGCTCGCTCGATTTCCGGCCCCGCCACGGCTCGTAGTGGGCACCGGGAATGACGTGAAAGAGATGGGGATTGACGCAGTTGCAGACGAATCCCTGGCCGTAGTCGTCCCAGTCGATCCCCCACGGATTGGTGGTGCCGTCGGCGAAGGGTTCCCAGATCTTGCGAACCGGGTGATAGCGCCAGACGCCGCCGTCGAAACGGACGCGTTCCTCCTCGGAATCACCGGGCTTTCCGATCATCGACCAGTTGGTGCGGCCATGCGTCCCGTAGAGCCATCCGTCCGGCCCCCAGGCGAATCCGTTGGCGATGTTGTGCGCGTTCGAGTGATTGCCGAAGCCGTCGAGGATGACCTCCGGTTCGCCGTCGGGCACATCGTTCCCGTCCCGGTCGGGAATGAAGTAGAAATACGGCGGCGACATCACCCAGGCGCCGCCGAAGCCGACCTCGATGCCGGTGACGTAGTTGAGCCCCTCGTAGAAAACCGTGCGCTTGTCGTGCCGGCCGTCGTTGTCGGTGTCCTCGAAGATAAGGATGCGATCCCTGGCCGGTTGGTCGTTGTGATCCGGGTACTGGTAGGCTTCGGCGACCCAGAGCCGGCCTCGGTCGTCGATGGCGAAGCCGACCGGTTGCTTGAGGTCCGGTTCGCCAGCGAACAGGGTGACGTTGAATCCCTCCGGAACCTGCATGGTGGCCGCCGCTTCCTCCGGGGGCAGGGGAGATTCGGCGGTGTGGATGACGGCTTTCTCCGCTCGGGCCAAAGCCGGAATCGCGAGCAGCAGGAGAACGCAACGGATCGTTCGGATCATGGCGCAAAGCTTTTGCCGGGAGGGTGACGGAGTCGAGCGCAAATTGGAGCGTGAAGATCACTGGGAGTGCGGGCGTCTCGCCCGCTTCATCAGTAGATTACGGAGGCCGGGACAAAGCCTCCGTTGTTTGCCGGTGATGAAAACACTTGTCCTCGCTGGCTCCGGGGCGGGCGAGACGCCCGCGCTCCCAGTTTACGCCACCAACTTGTCCACCACCTTGCCGAACACATCGGTCAGGCGGTAGTCGCGTCCCTGGAATCGGAAGGTGAGGCGTTCGTGATCCATCCCGAGCAGGTGGAGGATGGTGGCCTGAATGTCGTGGACGTGAACCGGGTCCTCCACCGCGTTGAATCCGAGTTCATCAGTGGCGCCGAGGGTGATGCCCGGCTTGATCCCGCCGCCGGCGAACCACATGGTGAAGGCCTGGGGATGGTGATCGCGTCCCTGGCTGCGACCGAGAGCGGCACTGGCCTCGACCATGGGCGTGCGACCGAATTCGCCGCCCCAGACGATCAGGGTGTCATCGAGCAGTCCACGTTCCTTGAGGTCCTGGATCAGGGCCGCGCAGGCCCGGTCGGTGAGGCCGGCCTGGGTCTTGACGCCGTTTTCGACCTGAGAATGGTGATCCCAACCCGAGTGGTAGACCTGCACGAAGCGGACGCCGCGCTCCACCATTCGGCGGGCGAGCAGGCAATTGTTGGCGAAGGCCGCCTTGCCGTCGCCGGGCTTGGCGCCATAAAGCTCGAGTGTCCGGGCATCCTCGGCGGCGAGATCCATCAGTTCCGGAGCGGCTGACTGCATGCGGTAGGCCATCTCGTAGGCGTTGATCCGGGTCTGGATCTCCGGATCGCCGACCGTGGTCAGTCGTCGCTGGTTCAGTCGGCGCATCGTGTCGAGCGCGTCGCGCTGGGCGCGGTCGTCGTAGCCGTCGGGATTCGACAGGTGCAGGATGGGATCGCCGCTCTCGCGAAAGGGCACCCCGGCGTGGGTGGTGGGGAGAAATCCCGCGCTCCACATCGCCGCGCCGCCACTGAGGCTGCCGCCGCTTTTCAGGACCACGAAGGACGGCAGGTCGTCGGCGTCGCTGCCGATGCCGTAGCTCAGCCAGGAACCCATCGCCGGACGCCCGGGAATGGGGCTGCCGGTGTTGAAGAAGATCTGGGCGGGCGAGTGATTGAACTGGTCGGTGTGCACCGATTTCACGATCGCGATGTCGTCCACCACCTTGGCGAGATGCGGCAACTGGTCGGAAATCTCCGCTCCGCATTGTCCGTGGCGATGGAACTCGAATCGCGGCGCCAGCACGGCGGCGTCCGGTTGAATGAAGGCGTAGCGCTGGCCCGCGATGACCGAGGGCGGGATCGGCTTGCCGTCGAGTTCGCGGAGTTTCGGCTTGTTGTCGAACAGCTCCAGCTGGCTCGGCGCGCCGGCCATGAAGAGGAAGATGACCCGCTTCGCCCTGGGCGCGAAATGGGTCTTCTTCGGGGCGAGCGGATTCTCTCCTGAACCGAGTCCGAAGGCCGACGAGCGTGCCGACCCGTTCGCGAGCAAGGAAGCGAGCGCGACTTTCCCGAGCCCGACTCCGCAGGTCTGGAAGAGCTGGCGACGGGTCTGGTGGTGGAGGAATTCGGGGAAGTTCATGGGATTGAAAAGGGTGGGGGAACGGGTTAATCTGCGCTCATGGCAACGCTCACCATCGAACTGGACGACGAAACGCTGCGCAAAGTGGAGCGCGCGGCGGAGAGAGAGCGATTGCCTGTCGCTCGTTGGGCCAGTGAGCATTTGGCGGAAGCTGCCGCTGGAACTGCCGACGAAAAGCGATCGTTTTCCGAGCACTTGGCGGCGCATAGGGGAATCCTTGCCGACACCGATTTGGAGGTGCCTTCCGACGACGATCTGCTTCCATTGAGAGACATCAATCTGGATGAGGATTGATGGTCCACCATTTTGACACCGACTTTCTGATTGCTCTGTTGCGAAATCGGCAACCGGAGGTCGCTGCTTGGTGGAGCGAACTGGAGGGGGGAACACATGGAGTATCGGAAATGGTTCGCGCCGAACTGTTGGTGGGTTGCAGGAAAAGCAATCAACCCCGGTTGACGGAGGCTGGCGTGGAAAGCCTTCTTTCCGAGTTTGACCTCGAACCATTCGCTGGTGACGTCGTCGAACACTACGCGGACATACGCTGCCACTTGGAGCGCGAAGGCACCCCGATCGGACCGAATGATCTGATCGTGGCGGCGACGGCGCGCGCGGCGGGCGCCACCTTGATCACGGGCAACGTGCGCGAATTTTCCCGAGTGCCTGATCTCGCTTTGCGGGACTGGCGCTCGGAAATCTGATCCCGTCGTTTTCATCCTTTCGTCACGGCTTCGTCGAGGTTGAAAAGCACGCGGGCGACCATGGCCCAGGCGGCGTCTTCGGGGGTGGCGGTTTTCTTGCCGCCGATCTTTTCCGGAGCGAGTTCGCCGGACTTCAGGCGGGTGAGCTGGGTGTCGAAGTAGTTCACCAGGTCGGTCAGTTCACTCTGGTCGGGCTCGCGGGTGAGGACACGGCGGAACAGTTTGGCGGCGATCTTTTCCGACTCGACAGGGTTGGGTCCGAGACCTGACAGGGTTGAGTCGGCCAGGGCGGCGGCGGCTTCGGTGAACATGCCGTCGTTCATCAGGGTGAGGGCCTGGAGAGGGGTGTTGCTGACTTCGCGCTGGGCGATGCAGGCCTCGCCGGTGGGACCGTCGAAGGTCAGGTAGGCGGCGAAGGGCGCGGTGCGCTTGGCGAAGGTGTAGAGACTGCGCCGATAGCGATCCTCGCCGGGCGAGGCGTTCCATTTCGGCGATCCGTAGGCCGACTCGGAGACGCCGACGGGCTGGGGCGGATGGACGCTGGGACCACCGAGTTTTTCGGAGAGCAGGCTCGAGGCGGCGAGGGCGCTGTCGCGAATGATCTCGGCTTCGAGCCGGAAGCGCGGGCCGCGGGCGAGGAGGGCGTTGCCCGGATCGCGCCGGAGCAGCGCCGGTGTCACCGAGGAATCCTGGCGATAGGTGGCGCTGGTGACGATGAGACGGTGAAGTTCCTTCATCGACCAGCCGCGCTTCACGAATTCGACGGCCAGCCAATCGAGCAATGCGGGATGGCTGGGCAGTTCGGATTGGAGCCCGAAATCGCCGGCGGTGGTCACGAGTCCGCGACCGAAAAAGGCGTGCCAGGCGCGGTTGACAGCGACGCGGGCGGCGAGCGGATTGCGCTCGGGATCGACGAGCCATTTCGCGAAGCTGAGCCGGTTGGCGGGAGCGCCGTCGGGAAGGGAGGGAAACACCTTGGGGACGGCGGGAGCGACCTCCTGCTCGGCCTTGAGGTATTCGCCGCGATGGTGGAGGTGGGTCGGACGAGGGTTGTCGGCCGGGCGTTCCCGCATGACCAGGGTAGTGGGAAAATCCAGGCGCCTTTTCTCGAGCGCTTCGAGGGGCTTGCGGGCCTCGGCCATTTCCGGAGCGGTGCGGGCGTAGGCAAGCCGCAGGTCCGCGTCGGTCGCGGCCAGCGGATCGACGGGCGGGAGCGCGCGCGCGGCGACGGGATGGGTGGCGGTGGTGACGGCGATGCGGAACTTGCCGAGCGCGGCGACGAAGTGGCGTTCGAAGAGCAGCTCGACTTCCAACTTCTTCGCCTTCGCGGGATCGAGGGGCTGCGCGAGGTTGAGCACCAGCTCGTGGGGTTTCCCCTCGGCGGTGGCGGTGGACCAGCCGGTGGACCCGTTGCCGTCGTAGACGTTCTCGGCGTTCGCGTTACCCGAGCCGATGGCGATCTTTCCGAAGTCGTTCGATGCGCCGGAAAACGTAACCGCTTCTCCGCCGGCGACCGCTTTCATCTCGCTGAGGAAGAAGTCGCCGCTGCGTCCCTCGTAGTAGGCGGCGCCGGGACCGTTGGCGGGCAGTCGCTCGTCGGGCAGCGCTTCCAGTCGCAGGGCGGTGATGGGTCGGTCGATCCCGGACAGGTCGTAGGTCAGGGTGAAGACGTCGCGTTTGGTGAAGTCGCCGCTGGCGAAGACGACGCCGTCGCCCTCGTGCTCGAGACGGGGGAGATTGCTTTTCAGGGCAGCGGGCTCGAGCGATATCCAGGCGGCGGCTTTCGCCTTTTGCCCGGCGAGCCAGGCGTCGTACTTGCCGGGATCGATCTTCCCGATCAACTCGGCCTCGGCCTTGGCGATCTGTTTCTCCGAGGCGGCCTGTCTCGCGGCTACCTCGGGATCGGGCACGGCGATGGCGGGTTCGTCGGCATTGTTGAGCAGCGCCATCATGCCGAAGTAATCGATGTGCGTGATGGGGTCGTACTTGTGGGTGTGGCACTGCGCGCAGCCGATGGTCAGGCCCATCCACACGGTGCCGGTGGTGGCCACGCGATCGACCATGGCGTGGTAGCGGAACTCCAGCGGATCGATGCCGCCTTCCTCGTTCAGCATCGTGTTGCGGTGGAAGCCGGTGGCGATGCGTTGCTCGACGGTGGCGTCCGGCAGCATGTCGCCGGCGAGCTGCTCGATGGAGAAACGGTCGTAGGGCATGTCGGCGTTGAGCGCGTCGATGACCCAGTCGCGATAGGGCCAGATGCTGCGCGGCCGATCCTTCTCGTAGCCGTTGGTGTCGGCGTAGCGGGCGAGGTCGAGCCACTGGCGGGCCCAGCGTTCGCCGTAGTGTTTCGAATCGAGGAGTCGATCAACGGTGGCGGCGTAGGCGGCTTCGCCCTCGGCGGCATAGGCCCGGGCGAAGGCGTCGGCTTCCTCGGGGGTCGGAGGCAGGCCGACGAGGTCGAGGGAAAGGCGGCGGAGGAGGGTGAGCGGGTCCGCTTCCGGGGAAGGGGAGAGATTTTCCTCCGCCAGGCGCGCGAGGACAAACTGGTCGATGGGATTGCGGATCGGGCCTTCGATCTTGGGTGGCTCGGGCCGGACCGGTTTTTCGAAGGCCCAGTGCTGTTCGTATTTCGCCCCCTGGGCGATCCAGCGGCGGAAGAGATCGAGTTCCTCGGGGGAAAGCCGCGGCTTGTTTGCGCTGGCGGGCGGCATGACGTCGTCGGGATCGTCCGTCATCATGCGGACCATGATCTCGCTGGCACCGGGATCTCCCGGCTTGATGGCCTGGTAGCCGCCGAGGTCTTCGGTGGCGAAGTCGAAGGTGTGCAGCCCGAGGTCGGCCTCGCGGGTCTCGTCATCGAAACCGTGGCACTTGAAACAGCGATCACTGAGAATGGGCCGGATATCGCGGGAAAAGTCGACCGGTTCCTCGGCGCGAGGCGATGTCGTCGACAGGGCGGTGGCTACCGCGAGGGCGAGCGGCGTGAGGGATGAAGGGGAGGGTTTCATCTCCCCCAACCTACGATCGCATCGGCGGGCGATCACCCGCGCTATTGCGGGAGCGGCTAAAATTTCACCATTCCCGACATCCGAGCACATGGTCGGGAAAAAGCGGATCAACGGATGGATCAGTCGGAGGATTTGGTGGCGTTCGGCGTTTGCGGTCGGACATTTTCAGGTAACCCGGGCGATTTTCATCGGAGGATCGGCCACCTCGTCGCCGGCGCTGTTGCCCGCCAATTTTCCGAAAATCGGGGCTCCCGGCGTGACCACCATGACGGTGACGCCTTCGCACTCGGTCATCATTCCGCCGCCCTGGCTGGCGAGCAGAAAGGCGGCCCGGGCGCGATCTGGATAGACCACCTCGACCAGGGCGCCGAGCTCGGCGGGATCGCTTTCCGAAAAACTCCGAAAACTCTCCGGCCGGAACACCTCCAGCGCATCCGCCAGTTCGTCCGCCTTGGCGGCCTGGCCGGCGGCGAGGTAGGAGGCCTCCAGGCTGCGGGTGTCGTACTTGCTCTCGGCCTTGCTGTCCTGATCGGTGGCGTAGCCGCGGGATTCCCGGGCGGCGGCCAGCAGACGGTCGTATTGGGCTTGCAGTTGGGCACGCAGGGCGAGGATCACGGCTGGTTTGTTCATGGGTCTGGAATCGGGCGAGGGTGGCGAGGGGCGTGATGATGCTCAAAAAAACCAGTTTCGGAAAATCACGGGCAGAACTATGCTGATTCGTTCGGCCTCTGCTCCATGAATTTTCCCCTGCCCGGTTTTGGTTATTACCACACCCGCTCTGTCGAGAGCGGGTGTTCCGGGCGCGTTGAAGGGGTGTGGAGTGATGGCGACGCCGCCATTTGGTGATCCTCCATGAGTGAGACTTCGATCTCTTCCGCGGGCTCCAAGCCCGGGCAGACTCCCGCAGCCAGTGTGCGCCCCGCTGACGCGGCGCGCAAAAGTCATGTTCCCGGCGAGTTTGAATACCAAGAGGCGGTCACGATTGGTTGCGCCCAGCTGATCCGCAATTTTCCCCAGGTGTTCGTCAATCTGGTGCGCGCGATTCACCGTCATACCCGGGTGATCTGTCTGGTCAACGAGGCGGACGAGACGCTGGGGCGGGTGCTGTTGACGGCGGGGGAGATTCCCTCGGGGGCGGTGGAGTTTCTGCGACTGCCCTCGGTATCGATGTGGGCGCGGGACTGGAGTCCGCTGAGTGGATTCGACGCCCAGGGGAGACGGAGGTTTTTGGGGTTCGAGTTGCGGCATTTGCGGACGAGCGCCGACACGGGGGTGAGGCCGGAGTTGTCCCGCCTTTTCGGCAGTCCGGTGGTGGATGTGCCCCTGACCCACGAGGGGGGGAACATACTCTGCAACGGGGACGGTTTGTGCCTGACATCGACCACGGTGTTGCTGAAAAACACCGGGCGGGGTTATGACGCGCGTCAGATCGCGGAAGTGTTTGGAGAGTTTTTCGGAGCCCGGCAATGGGCCTACCTCGATCCGCTCAGTGGCGAGCCCACCGGTCACGTGGATCTTTTCTGCACCTTTGTCGACGTGGACCAGATCGTGGTGGGGGCGTTCGATCCCAAGGTGGACGCCGCCAACGCGGCGCTGCTGGATCGGGCGGCGGATGTGCTCTCCTCGGTGCAGACTTCCCGCGGACCGTTGAGGGTGCATCGGGTGCCTATGCCGCCCTCGGCTGACGGGAAGTACCGCAGCTACACCAATCTGCTGTTCGCCAATGGCGTGGTGGTGGTGCCGCTTTTCCCGGATATCGACGACGAGTTGGACCGGCGGGCCCTGGCGGTGTTCAAGGAGCTGCTGCCCGACCGCGATGTGGTCGGTCTGGATATCTCCGAGCTTTCCCTGCTGGGCGGGGGGCTGCATTGTCTGACCTCGAATATCGTCCCGGCCACCAGGGAAATCGAGGACCGTGGCATACCGGATCCGGAGCCGCTGGACGAAGCCGCGTTGCCGGTGGAGTCGGCGGGGCTGATGACGGCCTGATGCCCGAGGACTGGAATTTTCTTTGTCCCTATGGAAGCGTATTTTTCCTCGCAATGGACGGACTGCCCCTCCGGGGTGGTCCGGGCCATCCGCAACCCGTGGAGCCAGGCCATCATCGACTCGGTGCCCGAATGCGGCATCGACACGGTGGACGAGGCGCTGACGCGATTGAGGGGCGGCATCGATTCCCTCGCGGTCGTCACCAGCGAACGGATGGGCGAGATCTTCACCACCGCCAAGCTCATGATCGAGGAGCGGCATGATGAGTTGGCGAAAGGGATCACCCGGGAGCAGGGCAAACCGATCCGGGAATCGTGGCGCGAGGTGGCGGTGACCATCAATTTGCTGGAGTCCTTCGGGAAGGAAGCCTTTCGTCTCGGGAGACAATTGCTGCCCCTGGCGGGCGAGGCGCGCGTGGGGGATCGTTTTGGTTATACCCGTCGTCGTCCCTATGGGGTCACGGCGCTGCTGACGCCGAACACTTTCCCTTTCCTCATACCGGCGATGCTGGTGGTGCCGGCGCTGGCGGCGGGAAACGCGGTGGCATTGAAGCCGGCCTCGCAGACGCCGTTTTCCGCCTTGCGACTGGTCCGGATACTGATCGAGGCGGGAATGCCGGCGGACTCCATCGCCTGTCTCACCGGTCCGGGTGAGATGACCGGTCAGGCCATCTGCTCCCACCGCGCGGTTGACCAGATCACCTGCTACGGGGGATCGGCCACCATTCGCGCCATTCGCGGGGCCAGCGGGCTGATACCGGTGCAGTTTCACCATGGCGGCATGGGGGTGTCGCTGGTGACCAAGAACGGCAATCTGGATCTGGCGGCGGACCAGATCGTGGCCCAGGCTTTTGAGAATGCTGGCCAGACCGCCGTCTCCACCAGCGCGGTGTTCGTTGACAGAAGCGTGTGTGAAGAGCTGCTGACGCGGCTGCAGGTGCGCATCGCCAAGCTGCGCGCGGGGGATCCCGAGGATGAGAAAACGGATATAGGCCCGCTGACGGAGGCGTTTCGCGCGGTGCGGGCCTCGCGGGTCATCGGGGATCTCTGCGCGGCCGGCGGTCGATGTCTGAACGGGGGCGGAGTGAACGAGGGAAACCTGGTGAAACCCACGTTGCTCGCGGACATCGATCCGGAGAATCCGCGTTTCTTTCCCCAAACCGGCAGCCGGGAGATACTTGCCCCGGTGATCGGGGTGTGCGACGTGGCCGACAAACTGGAGCAGGCGGCCGATTGGCTCGACCCTCGCACCCAGATGTCGGTGAGTATTTTCTCCGAGGATCTGGATCGCGCGGCCACCCTGGCCAGTGGATTGCCGGTCTTCAACGTGCATGTCAACGGCGTGCCGACCTGGCGTGACGGACTCATTTTCGATCCGGGCAGCAGCATCCGTCTGGGACGACGGAAATCGCGGAGCCGGGTCAATGATCTATCCACGCATCAGGACATCGTCTTTCATCCGGTGGCGTGATGGCCCCGCCACGGCAATGCGTTTTTGACATCGGGCGAAAAATCCCGATTCGTTGAGGGATGATTCCCCCAGTTCGTTTGCTCGCCATCGCGGTCTTCGCTTCATCCTGTCTCATCCCGGTGTCGAGAGCGGCGGATCGACCGCCAAATATCGTCCTCATTCTGTCGGATGACCAGGCCTGGACCGATTACGGTTTCATGGGGCACGAGCAGATCGAGACCCCTCATCTCGACGCCCTGGCCAAGCGCAGCGCCGTCTTCACCCGCGGCTATGTGCCCACCGCGCTCTGCCGCCCGTCCCTGGCGACCCTCGCTACCGGTCTCTACGTTCATCAGCACCTCATCAGCGGCAACGACCCCGCCCTGTTGCCGGAGATGAAAGGCCAGAAAGGCAAGGGCGCCAAGGAGACCGAGGCCTACAAGGCGCTCCGGGAGAGGCTCATCTCCCACATCGACCGCCAACCCACCGTCATGGATCTGTTGGGCGGGCGGGGCTACCTCAGCCACCAGTCCGGGAAATGGTGGGAAGGCAACTACCAGCGTGGTGGTTTCACCCATGGCATGACGCGCGGTTTTCCCCAGCCCGGAGGGCGCCACGGCGACGATGGTCTCAAAATCGGCCGCGAGGGAATGGAGCCGGTCTTCGAGTTCATCGACATGGCGGTGAAAGAGGACAAACCCTTCTACCTCTGGTATGCCCCCTTTCTCCCGCACACCCCGCACAACCCGCCCCAGCGCCTGCTCGACAAATACCTGGCCAAAGGGATCACGTCCGAGCCGATCGCGAAGTACTACGCCATGTGCGAATGGTTCGACGAGACCTGCGGACAATTGATCGACCGCATCGACGAGAAAGGACTGACGGAGAACACGCTCTTTGTCTATATCTGCGACAACGGTTGGATCCAGCAGCCCGCGGGCAACGGTTACGCGCCCCGGTCCAAGCAATCGCCGAACGAGGGCGGTGTCCGTCAGCCCATCCTGTTCAGCTGGCCCGGTGTCATTGAGCCCGGCGACCGGGGCGATCAGCTCTGCTCCAGCATCGACATCGTACCCACCATGCTCGCCGCCGGCGGCGCGGAGATTCCCGCCAGCCTGCCGGGCCTCAATCTCCTGCCCGTTCTGAAATCGGGAGAACCGAGTCCGCGCGACATCGTTTTCGGGGAAGGCTGCGCCCACGATGTCGCCGATGTCGATGATCCCGAGGCCTCGTTGCTCTATCGCTGGGCCGTCGAGGGGAAATGGAAACTCCTGCTCACCTATGATGGCGCCCTGGGCCGCTATGCCAGCAGCCATCCGCGGGAAGAAAAGCGGCCGCAGCTCTACGATTTGTCCGCCGATCCGGGGGAAAAGGTCAATGTCGCCAAGGACCACCCCGAGATCGTGGCCGGGCTCGCCGCGAAGATCGCCGATTGGTATCCGGTGACCAAGCGCAAGGTGATCACCACGTGGACCGACTGAGCCCGCGAGTTCGGGACGCAAAAAAGGCAGTTTGTGCGTCGTTTGTCCGGCATCGATCAGATACATTCATCGTATGGAAACGGGAAAACTCGGGAGTTTGGGACGCGCCATCCTCGGCGTCGTCGTCGTTGTGGGATTCACGGCTTGCGAAGGCGAATCCACGGTTGGCAAGGCGACGGCGGTGGATTTCGTCAGCGAAATCAAGCCGGTGCTTCAGGCCCAGTGCGTGCGCTGCCATCACGATGGAGCCATCATGGGCGGGCTGAATCTGATGAATCGCGAGCACGCCATGAAAGGCTCCAGCAAGGGGCCGGTGATCGTGCCCGGAGAGCCGGAGAAAAGCCCGCTCTATCGGGTGACCCTGTTGCCGGAGGAGGAAAACCACGCCATGCCCGCGACCGGTCCGAAACTGACCGACGCCGAGAAGGAACTGCTCCGACGCTGGATTGCCGAGGGCGCGAACTGGCCCGAGGGCGAGGAGGGGTTGATCCGTCCCATCGAGGCCAAGGGCGGCGTTTGAGATTTCCCACCGCATCCGGAAGCGGCAAACGCAAAAAGATTGACAGAAAGCTTTGCGTGGCAAAGTAATGTCCCTCATGGACGTTACCGACCTTTCCCGATCCGCGGAGGAGAATCTGCGCAGCATTCGCCGATTGATGGAGCGCGCCACGGTGTATCGGGCGATCTCCGCCGGTCCGGCGTTGCTGGGAGGGTGCCTGTCGGCCCTGTTGGGCGCCTGGTTTTACACGCGTCCTGCCGAGGTCTCGGCGATGGGATTCGTGGCCGCCTGGTTGGGAGTGCTACTGCTGGTGGGAGCGTTCAATACCTGGCTGCTATGGCGCGAGGCCCGCGAGAGACGGGCGAGTTTTCCCTCCGCTTCCACACTTCACGGATTGAAGGCGCTGGCGCCGCCGATGATGGCGTGCGGGCTCATCGGTCTGCTCACCGCGTTGTCCGGTGGCGATCTCGTGGGCGGGGTGTTGATGTGGGTGATCGGATACGGACTCGCTCTGCTCGCCACCGCTTCGTTTGCCCCGCGTTCCATTCGCTCGCTGGGCTGGGCCTTTCTGGCGACGGGATTGGCGTGGTCTCTGTGGAATGGAGTCGGTCCCGAGTCCGGGCTGGAGCCTACCCGCGAGGCGGCGAAGATCATGGCCGCTACCTTTGGCGGATTTCATCTCGTCTACGCCGCGCGCACCGGTTGGTGGCGGCGCTCGGAGCGCGCGAAACCCTAACCCGTCACGCGGTCTGACCACCGGACTCTTTCATGATCGATTTCAGCAAACTCGACAAGCTCATCCATGAGAAGGGACGCCTGTCGATCATGACCCTGCTTGCGGCACGCGCCGAGTGGCGCTTTCAGGATTTGAAATCGGAACTGGAAATGAGCGATGGCAATCTGGTCACCCACCTGCGCACTCTCTACAAGGCGGGCTACGTCTCCATGGCCAAAGAGATCGAGAAACGTCCGCAGACGAAATACGCCCTCACCGACCAGGGGCGCCAGGCCTTTCAGGATTACCTCGCCGTCCTGGAGCAGATCCTCGACGCCGGTCGGGGGTAGCATCCCATCCCCCCTTTTTTGCAATAAAGCTTTGTGAGGCAAAGTAACTGAACCCATACAACCATGAAAATCGAAATCGCAAGACATCACGGCATGTGTTTCGGCGTGCGCGACGCGCTGCGCAAGACACATGACATCGCCAGCCGGGGACCGGTCACGGTGCTCGGTGAGTTGGTTCACAATCCCGTGGTCCATGAGCATCTTGATACTCTCGGCGTGCGCCGCGGCAGGCTCGATGCCGGGGAGCATGCCGACACCGAGGCGGTGATCATCACGGCGCACGGAGCCTCGGATCACGACCGTCGAGACTGGGCCGCGCGCGGGCACGAAGTTCACGACACCACTTGTCCATTGGTGCGCAAGGCCCATCGCTCGCTGGAATGCCTCGTCCTGGCGGGCTATTTCCCGGTGGTGATCGGGCAGAGGGATCATGTCGAGGTCCGCGGTCTGGTGGGGGATTTTCCCGAGGCGGTGGTGGTGCTGGATCCCTCCGATCTCGCGCGCATTCCGGCGGAGACGCGGCGGCTGGGCGTGGTATCCCAGACCACTCAGCCGACGCCCCGTGTGGCGGCGTTGGTGGCGGAGCTAGGCGGGCGCTTTCCCGAGGCCGAGGTCCGCTTCATCGACACCGTGTGTCAGCCGACCAAGGACCGTCAAGCGGCGCTCTTGGAACTCTGCGCGAGGAACGATGTGGTGATCGTGGTGGGCGGAGCCAACAGCAACAACACCGCGCAGCTCGTGGAGACCGCCGAGGGACTCGGTTGCCGGGCCTATCGGGTGGAGCGGTCGGAGGATCTCCGCGTCAAGTGGTTCCGCCGCGAGGATCGGGTGGGCGTGACCGCCGGGACCTCCACGCTGGACGAGACCGTCCACGCGGTGGTGGAGCGGCTCCGCATCATGGCGAAGGAGAAAGAGAGCCTGGGCATCTTTGACGCCTTGAAGAAATTGGGCTGAGGCGGCCACCGCCATCCCGGAAATCGGGATCTTGAATCCTCCCGCGATTCATGATGGAGTGACGGACATTTCAACAACCCGAGAAAGCTCCCATGAATCGCCGCAATTTCCTACGTCAAAGCACCGCCACCACCCTGCTATCCACCGTCGCGGGTTCCGTGACGCTCTCCAAAGCCAAGGCCGCCGCCAACGACCGCATCACCATCGGGGTCATTGGTGTCGGTAAGCAGGGGGTGAGCGATTTCACCAAGGCGATGAAGTTTCCCCAGACCCAGATGGTCGCCATGTGTGATGTCGTCTCCTCCCGTGCCGCCAACGGAAAAAAAATCGCCAACGACTTCTACGCCAAGCTCAACAACCAGCCCGACTACGACGGTGTCAGCACCCACGAGGATTTCCGGGAGTTGATCGCCCGTGACGACATCGACGCCGTGATGGTGGTGACCCCCGACCACTGGCACGCCATCCCCGTGGTGGCCGCCGCCAAGGCCGGCAAGGACATCTACTGCGAAAAGCCCATCTCCCGCACCATCGCCGAAGGGCGCGCCATGGTGAACGCCGTCCAGGCCAACAAGGTCGTCTTCCAGACCGGCAGCCAGCAGCGCAGCGAATACGATGGCAAATTCCGCATCGCGGCCGAGTTGGTGAGGAATGGCAAGATCGGCCAGGTGATCTCGGTCAACGTCGGTATCGGCGATCCGAATCGTCCCTGCGATCTGCCCGAGGAAAAAGTCCCCGAGGGCACCAACTGGGATCTCTGGCTCGGACCGGCGCCGTTTCGTCCCTACAACCAGATCCTCTGCCCCGAGGGCCTGCACGACCATTTCCCCCAGTGGCGTCTCTATCGGGAATACGCCGGCGGCAGCGTCGCCGACTTCGGCGCCCATCACTACGACATCGCCCAGTGGGGACTCGGCACCGACGACACCGGCCCGGTGCGTCTGGTACCGCCTCAGGATGAGACGGCCAAACGCGGCATGCGTCTGGTCTACGCGAACGGCGTCGAGATGTTCCACGGCGGCCCCGGGGGCACCACCTGGATCGGTACCGGCGGCGTGGTTTCGGTGGATCGCGGTCGTCTCGACACCATCCCCGCGGATCTTCGGGAGAAAAATCCCATCGGGGAGAATGAATCCAAGCTGGAAAACGCCGGCGGACGCAACGGCTACAGTCACATGGCCAACTGGATCGAAAACATCGAGTCCCGCGGCAAATGCATCTGCCACGAAGAAGTCGGCCACCGCTCCGCCAGCATCTGTCACCTCACCAACATCGCCTATCAGCTGCGACGCGAGCTGAACTGGGATACCAAGACCGAACAGTTCATCGACGACGCCGAGGCCAATGCTCTCGTCGATCAGGAAATGCGCGGCGATTGGAAACTCTCCTGAGTCGGCTCGCTCACCGGGTCACCACCGGCGCGAGGATGCGTGAGGCATGCTCCGCCGAGTGGTGGATCGTGTTGGTGGCACTGACCGCGTCATCGGGAAATTCGATGGTCAGCGGCTTGCCGTTCTGCGGGTTTGGCTCGTAGAACGGCGCCCCGGTGCTGGAGATGGTAACCCGGATGCGGTGCCCGCGGTTGAAGACCTGGCTCATCCAGCCCACGGGGAAGCTCACCGGGTAGACTTTTCCCGGTTCCATCAGCTCCTCGTGGTCGAAACCCTCGCGGTAGCGCAGTCTCCGGGGGTAGTCGATGAGGAGAATGGAACGGCCGTCCGGATAGACATCGCTGACCCTCACGATCACATCGGTGTCCGGCGCCGTGGAGGAGAGAAACAGCTCCGCCCGCACGCGGCCCGTCCATTCCACCGGCTCGCTGAGCGGCTCCGTGGTGAAGGTGCGCACCTCCGCCTGGCTTTCGTAGGCGCGGGCGTCCGAGGCGCCCGGAAAGGATCGACCGGGGAGTTCCATGGGATGCCGCGGATCGCTGATCCACGAGGTGGCGGAGTCGACAAGCGGCGGCTTTTCGGTCGACATCCTGTTCTCAGGATGCAGGTAGAACGCTACCGCTGCCGACTCTGGCGGCCAGTCATCCGCCTCTCGCCAGATATTCCCGGGAGCGTCCTTCTCGCCCGTCGCACCCATCACGTAGTAGCGGACCGCCGGCTCCTTGGTGACATCGTTCTCGACCCCCTTCAGCCAGTGATCGAACCAGCGCAGCATGTGCTCGTCCACGGGAAAGGCGGCGTTGGTCGGATAGTGGAGATCGCCGACCTTGTCACCCTTGTTGGACCGTCCGTGCAGCCAGGGGCCGATCAAAAGCCACTGTCTGCCGCGGGATTCCGTACCGCCCCGGTGCTGTCTGCCGAGGTAGCTGGCTATGGAGCCCTGATTCATGAAGTCGTACCAACTGCCGATGGTGAAACAGGGCACGTTCATCTTGTCGAAGTGCAGGCTCGCGTCCTCCGCCCGCCAGTAGTCGTCATAATGCGGATGGCGATACCATTCCGCCAGCAGATCGGCATTGTCCCGCGGATCGCGGCAGACGTCCGCGAGACTGGCGAAGCGGCCCGGTCGGGTGGTGCCTCCAATACGATAGCCTTCGTGAAACAGACTCAGCCCGGTATCGATCATATACTGGCACACGAGACCCGGAGGCCGGGTCACCGCGAGGTAATTCTGCGCGTAGCCGCCCTGGGAGCTGCCGAAGGTCCCGACCTTGCCTGTGCTCCACGGCTGGGCCGCGAGCCATTCGCAGACATCGTGACCATCCCGTAGCTCGCCCCATTGCATCGCCCGATAGCCGACCCATTTCCCCTCCGACTGGTGGGTGCCGCGGTAGTTCACCAGCGCCACCGCGTAGCCTCCCCGGGCCAGCCGAGCGGCGGACTCTCGGGTGCCCCGGGCGCGGAGCGAGGCGTAGCGCTGCTCGAAGATCACCGGCCAGGGCCCCTCGCCGGGGGGCGTGTAGAGGTAGGCGGAAAGCCTCACCCCGTCCCGCATGGGAATCATTACCGGTTGTTCGACGATCCCGCCGAGATCGAGGTCGGATTCCGCGGCGCGAAGGGCGGTGGCCAGTGCGCCGAGAGTGACGAATATCATGAGCCACTTCATTTCGACTTCTTGGCTTGTGCGCGCTTCGCCTCCTGGATCGGGTCCGCGGCGCGGGCGACCGCGACCTCCCTGTCCAGCACCGCCTTGAGTTTTGCGTGCGTGGACGCGAGTTCTTTGGGAACACCGTTGGCGGCGAGATCGGTCCGCTCATCGGGATCCGCCACGGTGTCAAAAAACGCGCCGGTGGCGTAGAGCTTGTGCCGCTGGTCGCGGGCGTGCTGCGAAGCCTGGTCGCGCAAACCGTCCCGGTGATACCAGCAGTAGATCGCGTCCTTTTTCCGGTCCTCCGCCCGCCCCTGAAAGACCGGCATCAGGCTGATCCCGTCGAGCCCCGTCGGCATGGGCGCGCCGGCCGCCTCCAGCAGGGTGGGGAAGATATCGGAAAAATCCACCAACGCGTCGCTCGTCCCGCCCGGAGCGATCACCCCCGGCCAACGGGCGAGGAAACCCACATGGGTGCCGTTATCCCTGGGGCTGCCCTTGCCTCCCCGGTAGGGCCGACCACGGAAGTCGGACACGATGTCGGTGTAGGTGCCGTTGTCACCCGTCCAGATCACCAGGGTATTGTCCCGATGGCCGGTCTCGTCCAGAGTGTCGAGCAGTCTGCCCACCATCTTGTCCGTGTAGCCCACGAAAGCCTCCCAGTATTTCTGGTCGCGGTGACCGCCGGGCTCCTTGACGGCGTCGCGCCACATCTCGGGATCCCAATCCGGATGATCCGGCGTCGGCACGAAGGGCCAGTGCGGCAGGAGCATCGGGTAGTAGACGAGGAAGGGCTCGGCGGCGCCTTTTTGGGAAACGATGAAATCCCGCACATAATCGGCGATGAGATCCGGGCCGAACTCGCCGTTCTTGAAATCCTTCTCCACTCCGTCGATCTCGAGTCCCGGGTTCGGGTAGCGGCTGGGGCGGCGCGTCAGTTGCCAGAGACAGTGACGGTCGAAGCCGAAATTCCGCACGCCGTCGAACCCGCCCTCGAGCTGCCACTTGCCCGCGATGGCGGTCCGGTAGCCGGCGTCGCGGAGGACATTCGCGAAAGTCACCGCCTCCGGGTCCAGCAGACCGAAGCGGACATAATTTCGGTGATTGTGAATTCCCGTCATGATCTGCACCCGCGAGGGTGTGCAGATGGGCTGCGAGTGCGCGTGATCGAATCGCACGCCCTCGGCGGCGAGACGGTCGAGATGGGGCGTGTGATAGACCCCCGAGCCGTAGCAACCTAGATTTTCCCATCCGATGTCGTCCGCCATCATGACGACGATATTGGGCCGCTCGGCGGCTTGTCCGGGGGTGATCCAGGCGAGCAACGCGGCGGCCAGAGACCAAAGAGGGTTGGGTCGATGACCATACCCTGTTGGGTGGGGGCGAAAAAGAGGGGGAAACATGCGTCCATGGTGGCGATTTTTCCGCCGCGGGGCAATCGCGCAATGCGGGCGGGGATCTTGCGCGGCGCGGGGGGATGCCTTAGGGATGGAGGATGAAAAGACTCCTCCCCCTGCTTCTGATCCTGGCTGCCGCCGGTATCGACGTTTCACCCGCCGAGGCGCTCCGCCCCAACGTGGTCTTCATTCTGGCTGATGACCTCGGCTATGGAGATCTGGGGTGTTTCGGCCAGAAGAAGATCAAAACCCCGCGCCTCGACGAGTTGGCGGCGGAGGGCATGAGGCTGACGGATTTCTACGCCGGCTCGACGGTGTGCGCGCCGTCCCGCGCGGTGTTGATGACCGGTCAGCACACGGGACGCACCTGGGTGCGGGGGAACGCGGGCGCGGCGAATCGGGATCCGCAGACGCTGCGGGCGGAGGATGTGACGGTGGCGGAGAAGTTCCGCGAGGCCGGCTACGCCACGGCGCTCATCGGCAAGTGGGGCCTGGGCGAGGTCGGGAGTACCGGTCATCCGAACCGGCAGGGCTTCGACTATTTCTACGGCTACCTCAACCAGCGCCATGCCCACAATTTTTATCCCACTTTCCTGGTGAGAAACGAGGAGGTGGTGCCGCTGAAGAATGTGGTCTCCTCCGAGTGGGAGGCGAGCCGGGTCGCGTCGGGCGCGCCGGATGACGGGGCCGGGTGGGCGCATCCGGAGGGGCGGATCGAGTATTCCCACGATCTCATCGCGGGCGAGGCGCTGAAGTGGATCGAGGAGAAATCCGGCGGTGAGGCGCCCTTTTTTCTCTATCTCGCGCTGACCATCCCCCACGCGAACAACGAGGGCACGCGCGGCACGGGCAACGGCCAGGAGGTGCCCGATCACGGAATCTACGCCGACACGGACTGGACCGAGCCGAACAAGGGACAGGCGGCGATGATCACCCGCATGGACGGCGACGTGGGCCGCGTCATCGACAAGCTCCGGGAGAAGGGGATCGCGGACAACACTCTGGTGATTTTCACCTCGGACAATGGTCACCACCGCGAAGGCGGGAATGATCCGGAGTTTTTCGACGCGAACGGTCCGCTCACGGGGATGAAGCGCGATCTCACGGAGGGAGGCATCCGGGTGCCGACCATCGCGTGGTGGCCGGGAAAGATCGCCCCGGGAGTGGTGGCGGATCATCCGGCCTATTTCGGCGACTTCATGGCGACCGCCTGCGAGTTGGCCGGGGTGGCGCCGCCGGAGGTTCCCACACAGTCGGTCAGTTTCCTGCCCACATTGCTGGGTATGGGTGAGCAGCGGAAGCCTGACTATCTCTATTGGGAATTCTACGAGGGGGCCGGAAAACAGGCGGTTCGTTTCGGAGACTGGAAGGCGATCCGGCAACCGATGTTCACCGGGCCGGTGGCGCTCCACGATCTGTCGAAGGATCTGGCGGAGCAGAAGGATCTCGCCTCCGAGCATCCCGAACTGGTGGAGCGGGCCGTCGCGTTGATGGCCGAGGCCCACGCGCCCAACGAGAACTGGAAGCCCCGTCCGTCGTCCGCGAAGAAGAAGTGATTACCGGTCCGTCACGAGTGACGCGAGGCTGTCGGCGTGCCGCCGGGCGGTCTCGCGGAGCAGAGTGGCGGCGTGGCGGAGGCTTTCCTCCCCGCTCATGCCGTCGGCCTCGATGGCGGTGTGGTAGTCGAAGCGTTCGCCGAGAACCTCGGCGGCGTCCGCCTCAATGACACCGGCGAAAGCCGCCACGGGTTTTCCCAGCTTTCGCGCCAGGGCGGCGACTCCGGCGGGGGCTTTGCCTTGCAGGGTCTGATGGTCGAGCCGGCCTTCGCCCGTGATCACGAGGTCGACTCCGGCGATGGCGTTCTCGAGTCCGAGCGTCTCGGCGACGAGCGGAAATCCGGGGCGCAGGCTGGCGGTGAGAAAGGCGAGACAGCCGAAGCCAAGCCCGCCGGCGGCGCCGGAACCGGGGACCCGCGCCGCGATCTCGCCGACGTCTCCGAGGAGGGAGACAAGGTGGGCGAGCCGCGCCTCGTGGCGCGGGATCTCCGCATCGCTCACGCCTTTCTGCGGGCCATAGACTCGGGTGCAGCCCTCGGGGCCGAGCAGGGGATTGGTGACATCGCAGGCGACTTCGACGGGTGGCGGTTCGGTATCGGGAAAGAGGATGGTGGCGGCTTCTCCGAGGCGCTCCGGCAAGTCGGATATCTCGGCTCCGGCGGAGTCCAGAAAGCGGAAGCCGAGCGCGGCGGCCAGTCCCGTGCCGCCGTCATTGGTGGCGCTGCCGCCGATCCCGAGCAGGATGCGGTCGGCGCCCTGATCGATGGCGGCGCGTATGAGTTCTCCGGTTCCCCGGGTGGAGGCTCGCCAGGGATCGCGTTCGTTTTCCGCCACTCGCCAGAGGCCGGAGGCTTCGGCCATTTCGATCACGGCCACGCTCTCGGCGGCGGGGCCGTTGATGATGCCGTATCCGGCCCGCACCGGGCGTTCGAGGGGATCGGCCACGGTAGCGGTCATCCACTCGCCCTGTCGGGCTTCGGTGATGCCGCGGGCCATGCCCTCGCCCCCGTCGGCGACGGGACAGAGGTGGAGTTCCACGCTGTCACCCAGAGCGTCGCGAAGTCCCCCGGCGATGGCGGCACAGGCTTCCGGTCCGCTGAGGGTGCCTTTGAACTTGTCCGCAGCGACGAGGATGCGGAGTGGGGGACGGCTTGCTGCCATGGGACGATGCGGCGCGGTGGACTCAGTCGGCGTCCGCCTCTTTGAGCGTCTCCCAGATTTCCTCCAGATCGGGATCGCGGCGGGCGTGACCGCGGAGGGCGCCGTCCATCATGAAGGATCGCAGGATCCAGGCGCAGGCGGAGTCGGTCTGTCCGAGCCGGGCTTCGTAGCAGCCGAGATTGTAAAAAAAGATGGGTTCCTCGCGCAGGGTGTCGGGTCCGTTGACGAGCAGTTCGCGTGCTTCCTCGGTGCGACCGAGTTCATGGAGGCAGTAGGCGCCGTGGATGTAGCCCGAGGCCTCGTCGGGGGCGATGTCGCAGAGCTGTCGGCATACGGCGAGAGCTTTGGGATATTCCCCGGCGGTGATGTGGAGTTGAGCCCGGAGCCGGAGGCTGCGCGGATGGAGGCGCTCCTCGGCGGACAACTCGCCCAGGCGCTCCCAGGCGTCGGCCAGCATGCCCAACTCGAAGTAGCCCTGGGCGGCGATGAAATGATGCGACGGTTCCATGATCCGGGGGACATTCCCCGGACCAAGGTCGCTCAACTCGCCGAATCCGGCAACTGTGGGCTCATCAGGCCTGCCCGGCCACTTCCGCCACTTCCTCGATGGAGCTTTGCTCCTTGAGGCGGGAGATCAGGGCGTTGATCGCGCTTTCCCGATGACCGGTCAGGAAATGTTCGCGCACCCGGGGGGCGACTTCTTCGAATGGAATCGGCGCGGCGGCTTTTCTTTCCGTGGTCTGGAAGAGATGGAATCCGAAATGGGTCGCCACGACGGGACTGACCTCGCCCACGCGCAGGGAGAAGACGATGGACTCGATCTCCGGCATAGTCTCACCCATCTTGAGAAAGCCGAGATCGACCTCCTCGACCGGTTTGTCGCCGATCTCTCCCGCCAATTCCATGAAGTCGGCGCCGTCCAGCAGGCGTTCGCGGGCGGCGCGCAGGATCTGATAGTGGTGCTTGGCGTCGTCGTGAGATTTAGGCTCTTTGAAAATCTGGGACACGCGGACCTCTTCCTCGGTGAGATAGCGCTCGATGGTGGCCTCGTGGTGGGCGCGGAGTTCATCCTCGGTAGGGTCGGGATCGGGGCCGATCTCGGCTTCCAGAAGGCGGTCCACGCCGATGGTGGCGGCCACTTTTTCGCGGATGCGCGGTTCGTCGCCGGGATTGAATCCGGTGTTGTCGTAGAAGGCCTTTTCGCCACCGTGTTCCTCCTTGAGCCTGTCGACCATGGCAGCGATCTCCTCGTCGGTCGGGGCACCAAAGCGCTTGGTCGCCTCCTGGGTCAAGAGGGTGCGGTTGATGATGTTTTCCCTGGCGTAGCTGGAGAACTCCTCGTCGCGATCGCAACAGACGACCTCGCCGAGACTCATGTAGTGATCCTTGATCGCTTCGAATTCCTCTTCGAAGACTTCGTCGCCGACCGTTTCGCCATTGATGATGAAAGCCATGCCGTCAGTGTCGGCCGGGGCGGGCGGGGTTGTCAACCGGCCGGGGGCGGGGAAACGCGTGACCCGGGCTTGCGCGCCGGGCGGGCCTCGCCATGTTGCGCGCCGACGTGATGGGAAAAAAAATCCGCCAGGCCTTTGTGCTCGGGGCGGGACTCGGCACCCGGCTCAGGCCGCTGACTGACTCCATGCCCAAGCCGATGATTCCACTTTGGAACCGTCCCCTCCTGACGTGGGCGTTGGATCACTTGATGGCCGATGCCGGCTCGGAGTCGTTCATGGTGAACACTCACCACTGCCCCCGGGTCTACGACAGCTTTTTCCCCGATCGCGAATGGCGTGGCGCCTCACTGGAGTTTCGCCACGAGCCCACCCTCCTCGACACCGCCGGAGGTATCGCCAATGTCATCGATTGGCTGCCTTCGGGGGAGGAATCCTTTTTCGTCTACAATGGCGACATCCTCACCGATCTGCCTCTCGGACCGGCCATCGAGGCGCATGAACAATCCGAGGCCCTCGTGACCATGGTGCTGCGCTCCGAGGGCGCCGCTCTTCAGGTGGCGTGGGATGAACAGAGCGGCCGGGTCGCCGACATTCGCCAGTCAACAGGGAAGGGAGAGGGCTTGCCGCGCTATCAGTTCACCGGCATCTATCTTGTCCGGCCCGCCTTTCTGGATCGCCTGACTCCGGGGAAGATCGAATCGGTGATCCTGCCTTTTCTCGATGTCATCCGGGATATCGACGGCATCGGCGGGGTGGTCATCGACGAGGGCGAATGGTCCGATCTCGGGAATCGCGAGAGCTACCTCGACGCCTCGGTCTCCCTGGCGAGACAGACCGCATTTCCGCGCTACGGGAGGCCGGATGACGCCGTGAGGATCCATCCCACGGCCAGGATTGATCCCACGGCGAGCGTGGACGCGACCTCGTCGATCGGTGCGGACGTGGAGATAGGGCCCGGCGCCGAAGTGCGCGACAGCATCCTCTGGCCTGGAAGTCGAGTAGCGGCCGGCGTGCGTTTGGTCCGTTGTGTGGTGGGCGAGGGACGGGCGGCGGAGGACGCGGGCGTGGGCAGGGACTGGTGAGGAAATCGAAAAGGGAAAAATCACACAAATGGGATAGAAAGTGTGATTATTTGAGAGAAAAAACTTGAAAAAGTGATTTGATGGAGGATTTTTGACCCATGAAATTCACAGTGGACATAGACGACGCCACCGTTGAGAGCCTGATGCGGGTGACCGGGGTCCAGAAAAAAGGACCCGCCGTGGCCAAGGCCGCCGTGGAGTATCTCAAGCGGGAGATGGCACGCGAGTTCGCCACCCGGGTGATGGAGGGCGAGTTCGAAGATTATCCCCTGACCAACGACGAGATCGAAGGGTTGCGGACCGTCGAGCGTTGAGGGCGCCAGCAACGAGTGGATCATGGTGATCGTGGATACCAGCGCTTGGGTGACTTTTTTCCGCCGTGACGGCGATCTGCGGGTGAAACTGGCGGTGAAGTCGCTGCTCGATGAGTACGAGGCGGCGCTCTGTGGTCCGGTCGAGATGGAGTTTCTTGGAGGAGCGTTTCCGCACGAGCGACCCAAGATTCAAGCCTGGTTCGACATCATTCCCTACGTGTCGAATGACCAGAAACTCTGGCGCAAGGCGGCGACGACTTTTGCCGGGTTGCGCGCCAAGGGGCTGACGGTGCCGTGGAACGATGTCCTCATCGCCACCCTGGCCATGGAGACCGAGCATCGGGTCTACGCGTTGGATGCCCACTTCGACGCGATGGCGGCGATACTTCCGGTGCGTCTCTACCGACCAGGTTACAATGGAGGCTATGCTCCGGATGTGTGAGGTGCCGTGATTGGCGCGCTGCTCACGGTTCGGTTTCCAAGAAGGTCATCAGGTCGCGCAACTCGCGGTCGGTCAGGGTGTAGACCAGTCCTGGCGGCATCAGGGAGGCGTCGAGTTCACGAATCGAGGCGACCTCGGAAGTCTCGAAGGTCAGGGTGCGTCCGGCGGCGTCGCGGAGTTGTTCCTTGGTCCAGGAACGGAGACGGATGCCGGTGTGGATGCTGCCGTCCTTGAGGGTGACGGTGCGGGCCTGGAACTCGGGCGCGACTTCGAGATTTGGCTGGAGAAGGGATTCGAGCAACCAGCGCCGGTCGGCTCCGGCGCGTGCACCGACGTTGGTGAGATCGGGACCGACCACGTTGCCTCGTCCATCGTGGCGATGGCAATTCGCGCAGAGCGCCACGGCATAGTGATGAAATATCCGGCCACCGGCGGCGGGATTGGCTTCGGACGGCAGGGAGTCGATGCGGGCGAGCCAGGCGTCGACGGCGTCGAGCCCGGGACGTCCGGCGCCGAGGCTCGCGGGATCGAGGAGCGCGGTGAAGAGGTCGGATGACTCGGGAAAACGGGTCGCCTGTTCGGTGAGCGAGGCCTTCTGGGCATCGGTCAGCGGTCGGCCCCTCAGGGCTCGCAGCGCCTCCTCCCGCACCTCGTCGGAGGAATCGCCGATCAGCGAAAGCAACAGGTCGCCGTGTTCCCCGGTCGAGGGCGCGAGTCCGGCCACGGCCTCGGCGCGGATATCCCCGGGACGGTCGGCATCGGTTGCGACCCCGGGCAGGAGTTGCTTTCCGAGATTCGGCGCGCCGGAGAGCAGACGGACGACCTCGCCGGAGAGTTCGGGATCTTCCACGGCGAGGAGAGATTCCAGGGTCTCGACGGTGAGTTCCTTGGGAAGTCGAATCCGCGCGTGGGGATCGGAGGCCGCGGCGACGAGGGCGGGGGTGGGCAGAAGCCGCAGGGCGAAGGCGCGGAGCCGGGGCGAGCTGTCGGCGTCCAGAACGCGCGCGAGAAGTTTTTCCGGGTTGCGGATGCCCTGCTCGGAGAGACCGGAAAGGGTGTTCCAAGCCGCGACGGCGGCCTCGAAGACTTCGAAGGTGAGTTCGCTGCGGGCGAGGATGTTCTCGACATCCGGTAGCCGCTGTTTCAGTTCCGCGTCGGAGATCCATCTCAGCGCCTCGAACTGGACTCGGGGCGAGGGATCGTCGAGGAGGGCGGGAATCCAGGTGTCGGCGTCGGCTTGGGCGAGTTTCAGGGCGATGGCGGCGTGGACGCGATCAGTCTCGGGGCGGGAGGAAACCTTTCCGGGCATCCATTCGGAGGCAGCATCGGCGAGTCGGACCAGGGCGGCGCGGGAGATGAAGGGATCGGCGTGACCGGCCAGCTCGAAAAGCCGCGGCTCGTCTCCGTCGGATTCACCCCGGCGCAGAGAGTGGGCGAGCGTGGCTTCGGCGGTCGGCGGTTCCAGTTCCAACTCGCCAATCCAGTCTGCCGCGTCGAGATCGAGGTCCAGTTTCCAGAGCCGACCGAACCCGTGGACAGGGTAGCGACCGTCGACCCAGTCGGTCAGGTACCAGGTGCGTTTTCGGGTGTCGGCATGACGCTTGTCCTCGGCGATGCAGACGGGACGAAAGAAGGATGAGCCCCGGAGCAGGGTGAGCCGTCTGGTGGTGTAGCTGGCGCTTTCCCTGGTCAGCGGGTAGAAATCGATCCGGTGATCGCTCCACGAGGGAACCAGCAGACCGTTGCCGAGCGGCAGGAGCCCGCAGGGCGCCTCTCCCGAGGAGTGCAGCATGGGCAGGGTGCCGCGCAGTTCGCCGTTCCACCCGACGAAAGGATGGTGGGCCTCGCCGCCGTACTTCCGCTGGTATCCGTAGTCGCCGCCTTCGACGATGTGGAGAAGGCGACAGGGCGGGCGCTCTCCGGGGTCATTGTCGCTGGCGAAGATCTCGCCGTCGGAACGCACGCAGACGCCGAAGGGATTCCACATGCCGAGGGCGACGCGCCGCAGACCGGTGCCGTCGGGCCGACAGCGGAAGACGCCGCCCTCGCCTTTCCCGGTGAGGACCACTCCGTCGGCCGAGGTCATGGTCCAGGGCTTGGCGAAGTTTTCCCCGAGTCCGAAGACGAGGTCGCCGTCCGGATGCCAGGCCAGACCGGCGAGTCCGTTGTGGGGGTAGTCGGACTCGGTCTCCATGGTGGCGAGATCCTCCTCAACGTCGGCCCTGCCGTCGCCGTCAGTGTCGCGGATGCGGAAAATGCGGTCGCGTTCGGCAAGGTAGACCCAGCCGTCGGAGCCCAGCTCGAGATCCATGGTGTGAAAGGTGGCGTTGTAGAAAACCGAGCGCGTCTTTCCGTCCGGGGAAAAGACGAGGATCTCGTCGAACTTCGGACCCGCGTAGTCGTCGGGGGGCATGTGGGTGTGGCAGGCGACCGCCCAGATGTTCCCGTCGACATCAACGTCGATCCCGGTCGGCGTGGCGATGTCGGGATGCTCGGCCACGAGGGTGAGGGTGACGCCGGGAAGAAGTGTTTCTATTTCCGGTGCGGGATCGGTCTGCGCGGAACAGATAACGGGAACGAGAGACAGCAGGAGTGGGAAGGATTTATTCACTGATGTGGAGTGGGGAAATGTGGGATAGGTGTCCGGGCGCGTTCCATGGTGGGGGGAGTAAGGCGCGGCGCGGGTCTGGAGACCCGCGCTACCGGGATTGCTCAAGCCAGGACTTCTTTGATCAGGTGTCCTTCCACGTTCGTCAGGCGGCGCTCGATTCCGTTGTGGTAGTAGGTGAGGCGCTCGTGATCGATGCCGAGCAGATGCAGGATGGTGGCGTTGAAGTCGTAGAGAGGGTGGATATCCCCGACCGCTTTGCGGCCCAGTTCATCGGTCACGCCGTGGCTGACACCTGGCTTCACGCCGGCACCGGCGAGCCAGCAGGTGAAGCCGTCGGGATTGTGATCGCGACCCTGGGCGCCTTTCTGGAACATGGGCATGCGTCCGAACTCGGTGCACCACACCACGAGCGTGTCCTCGAGCAGGCCGCGCTGTTTCAGGTCGCGAATGAGGGCGGCGGTGGGCTGGTCGAGGATCTCGGCGTGGACATCGTATTGCTCCTTCAACTTCTGATGACCGTCCCAGTTGAGGTTACCGCCGCTGGCGTAGGCGCCGTTGAAGAGCTGGACGATGCGGACGCCGCTCTCGATGAGGCGGCGGGCGAGGATGCAGTTGCGGGCGTAGCCGGCCTTGATCGGGTTGGATTCGTCGTCGGCGCCGTAGAGCTTGAGGACATGGTCCGGTTCCGTGGAGAGGTCGGTCAGTTCCGGCACGCTCAGCTGCATGCGGGCGGCGAGTTCGTAGCTGGCGATGCGGGCGGCGAGCTGGTTGTCGGCGGGGTTTTTCTCCAGGTGGCGTTCGTTCATGCGCTGGAGCAAGGCGCGCGCGGCGCGATCCTTCGCGGGGGAAACGCCCGTGGCCGGGGAGAGGTGGCGCAGCGGTTCCTTGGCGCTGAAGGGCGTTCCCTGGAACTCGGCGGGAAGAAAACCGGGGCCCCAGTTGTTGACGCTGGCCTGGGGCACGCCGCGCGGGTCGGGAATGGAGACGAAAGCGGGCAGATCCTGATTGTCACTGCCGAGCGCGTAGGTCGTCCACGCGCCGATGCTGGGAAAGCCGTCCTGGACGAATCCAGTGGAGAGAAAATTCTCGGCCGGACCGTGGGTGTTGGTTTCGCTGGTGAGGGAATGGATGAAGGCGAAGTCGTCGGTCAACTCGGCGAGGTGGGGAATCATGTCCGACACCCACTTGCCGGTTTCGCCGCGACGGCGGAATTCGTACTGCGGCCGGGCGAGATTCCCCGCCGGCCCCTGGAAAGTCACCGCCGGTCCGCCCTTCAGCGGCTTGCCGTCCTGCTTGATCAACTCGGGCTTGTAGTCCCAGGTTTCCAGTTGGCTGACGGCACCGGCGCAGAAGATGACCAGCACGTTTTTGGCCTTCGCGGGGTAATGGGGCTGGCGCGGCGCGAAAGGTTGCGCGGAATCGATCCGTGGCGCGTTCGCATTGCCGAGCAGTCCGTCGCGACCCAGGAGGCTGGTCAGGGCGATGGAGCCGATCGCGGTGGCGTTGCGCGAGAGGAAATGCCGCCGATCGAGGAGAAATCGTCCGCGAGGGGAGAGGTGGTCGGCTTGGGGGCTCATGGCAGGAACAGGAATTCGTTGCTGTTGAAAACGGCGCGGCAGAGGGTTTCGAGTCCGTGTTCCTCCACCACCTGGACGGCATCGGTTTTCTCGGACAGGTCGGGAGCGCGTCCGAGGGCGAGACGGTAGACAGTTTCCACCAGATCCCCGGCTTCCTCGCCGGACTCGCCGCGGGCGCGCTCGGCGAGGGCCCTGGCTTCATCGAGGGTGAACTGGCTGTTGAAGAGATTGAGCGCCTGGATGGGCGTGGTCGATTGGCGGCGGCGGGGGAGACTCTGGCCGGCGTCGGGGCAGTCGAAGGCGCCGAAGACGATCTCCCGTTCCATGCGGATCTTGTGGGCGTAGATGAGTCGGCGGCGGCCTTCCTGCTCGAACGATTCGATGGGAGGGAATCCGCTGAGCCCGCCTCGGGATTTGAAGAGATCGAAGCCGCGCCCGCCGGTTTTGAGATTGAGCCGACCGCTGACGGCGAGCACGGAATCCCGGATCGCTTCGGCCTCGAGTCGCCGCGAGGGAAAGCGCCACAACAGGCGGGTGTCGGCGTCGATGGCCCGGGCGTCGGGATCAATGACGTGGCTCTGCCGGTAGGTGGCGGAAAGCACGATGAGACGGTGCAGTCGTTTCACCGACCAGCCGGACCGGACGAACTCGGACGCGAGCCAGTCGAGCAGTTCCGGATGCGAGGGTTTCGTTCCGGCGCGGCCGAAGTCGTTGGCGGTTTCCACCAGGCCCATGCCGAAGTGCCATTGCCAGATCCGGTTGACGATGACTCGGGCGGTGAGGGGATTCTTGGGATCGGCGATCCAGTTGGCGAGGGTCTTGCGCCGTTCCAAATCGTCGGCGGAGCGCGGCAGGCTCACAGATTCGAGAAAGGCGGGCGTGGCGGGATCGACCTCGCCTTTCGGTTGCTCGGGATCGCCCCGGTTGAGCAGGTGCATGGGCTCGGGATCGTTCGACACCGCGGCAAAGACGAGTTGGCGACCTCCGGCATACTGGTTGAGTTCATCGAAGAGCGGCTTTCGCTCGGCCAGCAGTTCCGCGGCGCGAGCTTGGTGCTGGTCGGCGAAGTCTTCGGGCTGAAACAGCGGAGCCTTCGCGCGTTCGGGATCGAAAGGGGCGCGGTCGGAGGAGTCCGCCACCGTTTTCCACTCGCCGGATGGCGCGCGCAGTTCGATACGGTAGGCATCGGCCAACCGGTCACCGTATTGTCCGTTGCGGTCGCGTCCCCAGCGGACGTGGTCGATATCCCGCGGGCGGTCGAAGGTCAGCTCCACCCAGCCGCGGCCTTTCTCGTTGGATCGCCAGCAGCTTTCGTTTCCGTAGATTCCGTCGTTTACCTTTTCCGCGCCGCCGCCGCCGGACACCTTCACGGTGGCCTCGAGGGCGAGGTTGCGGCCTTCGCGGTCATGGACTTCAAGCTCGTCGAGGAAGGGTTCGCGCAAGTTGTCGCTGATGGTGGAATCGATGGTGAAGCGGAGCGCGGTGGCGGTCGTCGGCACGAACTTATCCACGTTGCCCCGGGCGCTGACAGGCGCGCGCGTGGCGCCGGAACCGGCCGGGTGGACATGACCGATCAGCTCGCGCTCCAGGGGAACGAGTCGGGAACGCAGGTCGGAGACGATGCGCTCGACCTCGGGATTATCGACGCGCCGGTCACCGTATTTCACCCCGGCGAAGAAGGCCTGCAGCGAGTAGTAATCCCCGATGCTGACGGGGTCGAACTTGTGATCGTGGCAACGGGCACAGCCGATGCTGAGCCCGAGAAAGGCCTCGCCGGTGTTGATGACGATCTCGCCCAGTTCATCCTGGCGGGCGAGCCGCTTGGAGGCGTCGTCCTTGCCGATCTGGCCCGGCAGCAGGGCGGCGGCGGTGACGAGGAATCCGGTGGCTTCGACTTTTCCGAAGGCGTCGCCGGCGATCTGCTCGCGGATGAAGCGATCCCAGGGGAGGTCGTCGTTGAAGCTCCCGATCACGTAGTCGCGATAGGGCCACGCGTGGGGGCGCTCGGTGTTGACCTCGAAACCGTGGGTGTCGGCGTAGCGGACCACGTCGAGCCAATGCTGCGCCCAGCGCTCCCCGTAGCGGGGCGAGTCGAGGAGACGCTCTGCCACGGTCGCGAATGCGGTTTCGGACTCATCGGCGAGAAAGGTGTCGATTTCCGCCGGTGTCGGCGGCAGACCGGTGAGGTCGAAAGTTACCCGTCGCAGCCAGGTGAGGCGATCGGCTGCCGGGGACGGTTCGAGGCCGGTGTCTTCGAGTCTCGCGAGAATGAATCGATCAACGTCTGATCGCGGCCAGCTTTGATCGACCGTCTCCGGCGGTTCGACTTTGGCGACGGGTCGGAAGGACCAGTGGTCGCGTTTGTTCGCGAGCTTCACCCGGTCCACGCCATCGGGCCAGGTCGTACCCTCGGCGATCCACCGGGTCAGGGTCGTGATTTCCTCGGTCGAAAGCGGATCGCCATCCCGGGGCATCCGCAGGTCCTCGCCCTCGTTGCCGCGCACGAAGCGCAGGAGCGGGCTCTCCTCCGGCTGGCCCGGAATGAGGTTGGGCGCATGGCCACTGCCGCCGCGGAAGGCCGCTTCCTTCACGTCGAGCCGGAGGCCGGACTTCTGCTTGTCCTCGCCGTGGCAACGGTAGCAATGCGCCTCGAAGATCGGTCGCACGTCGCGGACGAAATCGATGGGATCCTCAGCAGAAGAAGTTCCAGCCAAGGTTACGCTGGCCAGGGCCAGGGCTGTCGGTAGCGGACGAAGCATGAGAGGGCAAGCCAAGGAAAGTCGGACCTTCAAAAAACGGAATCCTGGTCGATTTCTTCTTCCGCGACAGGGGGAAACAACCATCGGGAAAGGGATTTCAAGCCCCAGCCCGCGAGAAGAGTGGGAGGAGCGTAGGCGAGGAAGTTGGAGGCAAATTGGATCTTCTCCTGATAAACTTGCTGACCCTTCGGCAAAATCCACACGGGAATCGTTACGGACTGCCCCAGGAGCATCAGTTGGACGACGAACATCAGCAGCCAAACTCCAGTCACGATCTTCCATGTAGCGGCGACGTCCTGGCATCGGTTTTGCGTCCAGAAGAGGTAGGTCACGGCTGGCCAGCCGATGAAAAAGCTGACCAGTCCGATTACCTGAATGGTCGAATGGATGAAATCGTTCACGAGGATGTTTTTTTGAGAGGCTCGTTCACGGCTTCGAGAAGAAAATCTTGAGGTTCTTGGTCTGGCGGGCGGCCGCCACGATGTCGGCGAGGCCGTCGCCGTTCAGGTCGCCGGCCTTGATGTCCTCGACGGCGACCTCGGGGCCGGAGACCTTGGTTTCGCGCCACTCCGAACCGTCGTCGGTCATCGGAGTGAACAGCTTGATGCCCGGTTCGCCCGGCATTTCCTTCGGATGCATCGCCCGCCAGCCGACCACGATCTGGTCGCTGCCGGCTCCGAGGAAATCCGCCACCGCGAGAGCGTGGCCGTCCTTGAAGTCGTCATCGAGCACGGTGAGCCGGGGCCAGAGTCCTTCCCCGTTTTCCGGCTCCACGTAGACCGCCGAGGCGGTGCCGTGCATGGGTTCCACGGTGACAATGAATCGCCGCCCGTTGGGCAGCTTGCCGTCGCGGATTTCTCCGGCAAAAGCCTCGGTCAGTTGGCGGGTCCGCCATTGTCCGTCGACCCGATCAAAGTGCCAGACGCCCTGCTTGGCGGCGACGATGAGTTCCTCCTCGGGATCCTCGTCCCAGTTCACGGGTTGGAAATTGTGAGAGAGATTGAGCCGGTCACCGACGAGACCGCGTTTCCACTCCCCGGCATCGCTCGGGTCGTCCGGGGGAAAGTATTCGAGGATGCGGATGCCCGGCCCCACGCCGTCGATGGCGCCCATGCCGCGGAGCGGTTTCACCACCAGGGAAAAATCGCTCTCACCGCCGCCTTTCACCCAGTGCATGCGATGGGTGCTGGGATCGTGGGGCAGCGCGACCGGCGTCCACATCTGGGTGCGATCCTCGGGTGCGACGAGGTAGAAGACGGCGCCGTCTTTCATGGTTTCGAGGAAATTCCACTGTCCACCCACGGCGATCTCGCATTTGCCGTCGCCGTCGATATCCCGCGCGGCCACGCAGACATTGTCGCGCTTGGTGAGGTCGCGGGCGATGACGTGCTTTTCCCAGCTCGGATTGGCATACCATTGGATGGTCGATTTGTCGGCGAGCAAGATGTCCGTCCTGCCGTCGCCATCGACATCGGTGAGTTGCAGTCCATAGCCGATCTCGATCTGATCGATCTCCCTGGCTTCCCATTTGAACTCCGGCGGCGCGGCGGAAAGGGAGGCGGTTAGACTTGAGGCGGCGATGAAGGTGAGTAATGGCGGCGGTTTTTTCATGAAACGGGCCGCTATCATAACCGTCACCGACGCCCGGAAACAGGCCGAACCCATGCGCGAATGCGCCGGGCCGGGCGTGGAGCGCACCCCCGGGGGTGGGGAGGGAAAATCGCATCTCTCGTTGGTCTCGATCACGTAGGGGGCTGAGGCTTTACACTTCGGCCGCGAGCGCGCGATCATCAGGACATGTGCTTTCGTTTTTCCTTCGGCCACCCGCTCGTTTTCGCTCTCCTGGTATCGCTAGCCGATGCCGCGTTCGCGGAGGACCTCACCGCCCACGTGCCCATCGAGTGCGAGGGTGATTACCGGCATCATCTGCAAGGCGTGGCCGCCGACGGGAGGGGTTCGATTTTCTGGTCCTTCACCACCGTGATCGTGCGGACGGATGCGAAGGGCAAGGTGCTGGCCTCCGTCGAGGCCGACAATCACCAGGGCGATCTCTGCTATCACGACGGCAAGGTCTACGTGGCGGTAAATCTCGGCCGCTTCAACGATCCCGAGGGCAACGCCGATTCATGGATCTACGTGTTCGATCCCGAGACGCTGAATCTGCTCGAAAAGCACGCCGTGCCCGAAGTCTTCCACGGCGCCGGTGGAATGGACGTGCGCGACGGGCATTTCTTCGTCGTCGGCGGGCTGCCGGACGGGGTGGAGGAAAATTATGTCTACGAATATGATGAGCGGTTCCGTTTTCTGAAAAAGCACGTCATCGCCAGCGGCTGGACACGGCTCGGCATCCAGACGGCGGCCTGGCATGACGGCGCCTGGTGGTTCGGTTGCTACGGATCGCCCGCCATCCTGCTGAAAACGGACGCCGACTTCCAGATGCTGGGCCGTCACGAGTTCAATTGCTCACTCGGCGTGGTGGGAGCCGCGCCGGGGAAATTGCTCGTCGCCGAGGGGCCGCGCACGACAGCGGATCGCCATCGCGGGATATTGAAGCTGGCACTGCCCGCCGAGGACAGGGGATTGGTGAAAGCGGGCGATTGACGGCTTTCTCCTTGAGTCTGTGACAGGACACGAAGATGATTCAGACTGTGATCCCCGCCCCATGCTCCTGGTTTCCCGCGATCTGCGGCGTGTTTCTGCTTCAGGTCGGAATCGTTGCCGAATCCCGTGCCGACTCCGAGCGCCTGAGCACGCTGCGGGACGGCTATTTCGCGGCGGTCGCGCGGTTGCATGAGCGCTACCAGCCCCTGAACGATGGTTACCTCAATGCCCTGAGTCGTTTGCGGGATGCCGCCATCCAGGAGGGAAACCTCGACAACGCTCTCGCGGCGAAAAGCGAGCGGGAGACTTTCACCAAATCCGACTATGACGAAGCCGCGTTCGAAAAGCGGTTGTCCGAATGGTCCGAGTTGAATCGAATCCAGACCACCTACCTGCGGCAGCGCCGCACCCTGGAAGCCCAGGTGGAGCCGGCCATGGCCGAATTGGCGCGCCGTTTCGATCAGGAACTGGAGAAACTGCTGGTCGAGCTGACCAAGGGCGACAGGCTGAACGAGGCGGTCACAGTGAAGCAGGCCCGGGAGAAATTCCGCGCCGATCCCCGAACCGCCGCCCTGCTTGGTGACACGGTCGCCGGGGTGAAATTGATTCGGGGCAAAGTCCTTTTCGTCACCAAGGGCGAGCTGGAACTCTACCACAACGGAGAACCGATCTCCTACCATGACACCTACGATGGCACCGAGGCCGATATCCGCGTGACCGGGGAGAGCAAGGGAGCGGCGGATTTTCATGCCGGTGACCTGCTCGTCATCCGGGGACGCAGTTCGGCCGCGTTCCGGGGCATCATCCTGGCGATCATGGCCGAGGACAAATCGGCATGGGTCCCCGTGCGGCCCGAGCAGCTGCGCCACCTGGGAGTCGATCCCAGGCTTTCCACCATCACTCTGGAGTCCGTCGAGGCCATCAAGCCCGGAGGCGTCGGTTCGGGCGGCACCGATGGCGTGATGCTCGACGAGTGGAGGAAAACGGGGCTGCCTCCCGCCGAGCGCGGCGGGAGCCAATGGATACTCAGCGAGACCAGGAACGAATGGCACGCCTGGGCTCTGATCCTCACGCCGGAAATGGTGCGGCCGCTGAACGCGGCGAACTGACCCTTCCCATGAAGACGCTCCCCCTGTTCTTGTTCGTTATCTCACTCGCTCTCGGCCCCGTCGCTGCGGGCGAGCTTCGCCTGACGACCTTCCTCGCCGACGTGACACCGCCGCTCGGCTCGCCGCTCTGCAACGGCAGCATCCGACCGGCCGGGAATATCGAGGAACCACTGACCGCGCGCGGCGTGGTCCTATTCCCGGAGGGCGATAAGCCCATCGTGCTGTGCGTGGCCGACTTCGTGGGAATCTACAACGCCAGTCACGATGCCTGGCGCGCCGCGTTGGCCGAGGCGGCGGGCACCACTCCGGACCGCGTTTCCGTACACGTGATCCACAACCATGACGCTCCCGGATACGACGCGGGCGCCCTCGACACGCTCGAGTCGAATGGTCTCCCCGACGCCATGGCCCTGCGCGCCGCGCACGACGCGGCAATCGCCGACACCGCCGCGGCTTTGCGAGACTCGCTGGGACGGACAGCGCCGGTGACGCACGCGGGATTCGGCAGCGCCATCGTGGAGAAGTTCGCCTCCAATCGTCGGCTTCTCGGCGCCGATGGGAAAGTCGAGCTGTCCCGGATGAGTTCCTGTCGTAATCCCGAGGCCATCGCGCGTCCCGAAGGCACCATCGATCCCGAGTTGGATCTCGTCAGTTTCTGGAACGGCGACGAGGCGCTCGCCGTGCTCACCTTCTACGCCTCGCATCCGCAGAGCTACTATGGGAAAGGCGGCGTCACTCCCGACACCGTGGGGCTCGCCCGCAACCGGCGCTCCGGGGAGACCGGAGTGTTTCACCTGCACTTCGACGGAGCCGGCGGCAACGTGGCCGCCGGGAAATACAACGACGGCTCCCCCGAGGCCCGCGCCGCGTTGGTCGATCGCCTTCACGCCGGGATGAAGGCGGCTTGGGAGACGCAGGAAAAGCTACCGTTCGCGGTCGAGGATCTCGGTTGGACCGTCGCGCCGACCTCGTTGCCGTGGAGCGGTCGATTTACCGAAGAGCAACTGATCGCCGAACTGGCCAATCCCGAGATCGATGTGAGGACCCGCATCCGGGCGGCGCGCGACGCCGTCTATCTGCGGCGGTGGAAGGAGGGCGCCAGGATCGAAATCAACTGCCTCCGGCTCGGGGACGCGCGGATACTCTTTTTTCCCGGTGAATTGTTCGTCGAATACCAGCTCGCCGCCAAGGCGATGCGTCCGAATGCGTTCGTTACCCTGGCCGCCTATGGAGACCAGGGTCCCGGCTACATCGGCACCGAGATCGCCTACGGCCAGGGTGGTTACGAAGTGGGGAGGGTATCCCGCGTCGCGCCCGAGGTCGAGACGGT
This sequence comes from uncultured Verrucomicrobiales bacterium, assembly GCA_964439145.1. Classification (GTDB taxonomy): domain Bacteria; phylum Verrucomicrobiota; class Verrucomicrobiia; order Verrucomicrobiales; family DEV007; genus JAEUHH01. Next base: position 39,482 of record CAYTNL010000012.1, on the reverse strand, counting down.
GTTGATGGAGGTGATGCGAGAGCTGCTGAAGTAGGCGCGACCTCCGCGGCGTTCTTGAATCGACCGAAGTCTATTCTACCCCAGTCCCGGCACCGACCAGCCGTCTCGGTAGGCACGTTTCACGAGCGCTGTCGCGGCCTTGTTTCCGGTGAAGGTGAGGTTTTCGCGGTCCCACTCCAGCCACTCATTCGGAAAACGATCAGCCATGGCGCCGACGAGGACGGTTTCGGTCAGCGGGCCGCCGTGACTGAAATCGGCGATCGATTTCTCCCCCGCCATCACCGCGTCGACCCAGCCGTGGTAGTGATTGAGCGGGGCGGGATCTTCCGGATACTTCTCGGTCGGGAATTTCTCCTCCGGCAACACGATCGGACGGCCGCCGCGGTAGTTCTTGAAGATCGTTCCCTTTTCCCCGATCCAGCAGGTGCCCGACTCACAGAGTTCGGGCATGTCCCTGGGCAGGGGAATCTTCGACGCGTCGGGCCGGTAATCGCCGTCGTGCCAGGTGACTTTCACGGTGTCGCCGGCGGTGATGTCGTTGCCGGGAAAAATCAGCTCGACCTGGCGGCGTTCGCCCCAGAGCGGGCCGCTGCTGCCGTCGCCGTTCTGTCTAACCTTGATCGGGGCGGTGAGTTTCAGCGCGTCGAAGGTGGGATCGAAATGATGGCACCCCATGTCGCCCATCTCGCCGACACCGAAGTCGAACCAGGCCCGCCAGGCCTTGGGATGGTAGGTGTTTTCCAGCCAGGGACGCGATTCGCGCACACCGAGCCAGAGATCCCAGTCGAAACCGGCGAGCGCCGGGTCCGGATCCCCGCGCAGCTCGGTATTCTTCGGCCACCAGTTGAGCTTCTTGTTTTCCCAGATGATGACCTCTTTGATTTTGCCGATGGCGCCGCCTTGGATCAACTGGACGGCGAGCCGGCTCTCGACGGTGGATCGCCCCTGGTTACCCAGCTGGGTGGTCACACCGGCCTTTTTCGCCTCGGCAGTGATGACCCGGCACTCGTGAATCGTCGAGGCCATCGGTTTCTGGAGATAGAGATGCTTTTTCGCGCGCAGGGCGGTGACGGCGGGCGCGGCGTGCATGTGATCGGGCGTGCCGATGGTGACGGCGTCGAACTTGTCGGCGTGCTCGCTCAGCAACTCACGCCAGTCGGCCACGGCCACGGCATCGGGAAAATTTCGCGCCGCCACGCCGAGCGTTTGTTGCTCGACATCGCAAAGCCCGGTGATGGCGACCTTCGCGTGACTGGCGACGCTCTTCATGGTCGCTCCACCCATGCCGCCGACACCGATGCAGGCGACCTGGAGCTTTGAATTCGGCGACGCGCTCCGGAGGATGGCGGGAAAACCGAGCGCGCTCGCGCCGGTCGCGGCGAGGGCCTGGCCGAGGAAACGGCGTCGGGACGAAGAGCGGGGGAGGGAAGGGCTGTCGTTTTTCATGAAGACCCCGAGCCTGCCCCATTTCCGAGCCTTGGTGAAGTCTTGATCGGGGCGAGATCGTGCCAGTACGTCCCACGAAAATCCCTTGGCTCGCCCCGAAATCGCCCGGATGTTTCGCGCTTTCCTTTCCCGCTCCATGGATCCCGCCGAAATCGAAACCCTCACCCGTGCCGCCTTCCCGGATTGGCGGGAGGCGGGCGCGCTCGCCATCGAAGTCATTGATCGCACGGGCTCGGGACGGCGCTTTTTTCGCCTGACCAAAGAGGGTCAGGTCGCAGACTCGACCCTCTTTGCCATGCACTACTCGCTGGAGCGGCGGGAAAACGGTCGTTTTATCGAGATCACCGAATTTCTCCGACGACTCGGTGTGCCGGTGCCGCGCATCCTCGCCACCGACGCGGAGCGACAGGTGCTCTGGCAGGAAGATCTCGGCACGACCGACCTCGCTTCGTTTCCAGACGACGACTGGAACACGGTGCGCCGCCCGCTTTACGAGGCCGCGCTCGAGGCGGTGCTGCCCTTGCATCTTGTTTCAGAGGCAACGGCCATCGACGACCTGCCGGAACTGGAGCCGCCCTTCGACGCCGCGCTTTATCGGTGGGAGCAGGACTACTTCTTCGAACATTTCGCGGCAAATTTCAGCGCCGCCTCCGAGTCGGAACGCCGCGACGCGAGAGGGGCGGACGACCTCCGCGCTCTCGTCGACGATCTCGCGGCGGCACCGCGCCGACTCCTGCATCGCGATTTCCAGTCGTCCAATGTCATGATCCGCGACGGTGCCGCCTGGCTCATTGATTACCAGGGCCTGCGCTGGGGCCTGCCGGAGTATGACCTCGCCTCGCTGCTTTACGATCCCTATGTCGAGCTGTTGCCGGAGCACCGCGAGGAACTGGCCCGCTACTACCATCATCTGCGGGGTGGGGACGAAAGTTGGACCGATTTCCGCGCCCGGCTTGATCGCTGCGCCTGCCAGCGGCTCATGCAGGCTCTCGGTGCCTACGGAAATCTCGGCCTCAACAAGGGACAGCCCGCTTTTCTCCGGCACATCCCCGTGGCCGTTGGACGTCTCCGGGAAATCGCCATCGACCGGGGCGCCGCTCCGGCGCTTGCTCCCGTCTTGAGTCTCCGGGAATCGGGTGTAGCCTGAGCCCGTTCCCATGGGCAAAAGCAACAGTTTCCCCGCCTCTTTCGGCACGCGTCCGGCCAGCGTCGTCATCGCCAATGTCACGCCCTCGGTCGAGGCCGGTCGTTATCCCGCCAAGCGGGTGGTCGGCGAGCGCATCCGGGTGTCCGCCGACATTTTCAAGGACGGGCACGATGTGATCGCCGCAGTCGTGAAGTGGCGGAAAAAAGCGGCCCGCAACTGGGAGGAGCGCCCCATGAGTCATGGGGTCAACGACCGCTGGCACGGCGAATTCATGGCTCCCACCGAGCCGGGCGATTACCGCTTCACCGTCGAAGCCTGGGCCGACGATGTTCTCACTTGGCTGCATGATTTCGAGCGTCGGCTCACCGGCGACCAGCAGGATTTCAGCACCGAGATCGAGGAAGGCCGTGTCATTCTCAATCTCGCCGCCGACCGCGCCGCCAGGGGGCGCTCCCGGCCCGACGCGGAGGCCATCGACGAACTGGTCGAGCGTCTCATGAAGACGTCTCCGCGCGAAGTGCCCCACCTCTTCGAGGATCCCGAGACCATGGCCCTGCTCGGTCGCTGGCCGAATCGCGCCCTGTCGACCAGTCACGAGCCCGCCCTCCCGCTCTCCATCGAGCCCGAGCTGTCGCAGTTCTCCGCTTGGTATGAGTTCTTCCCGCGCAACGCCGAGGGCCGCATCGACAAGCACTCCACCTTTCGCGATTGCTTGCCCCGCATCGAGAAAGCGGCGGAGATGGGCTTCGACATCGTCTATTTCCCGCCCATCCACCCCATCGGCGAGACCTTCCGCAAAGGGAAGAACAACACCCTCGTCGCCGGACCCGAGGACGTCGGTTCTCCCTGGGCCATCGGCGGTCCCGCCGGGGGGCATCGCGAGATCGAGCCCGCCCTCGGCACCCTCGCCGACTTCCGATGGCTCGTGAAAGAGTCCCGTCGACTGGGCGTCGAGATTGCGATGGATTTCGCCATCCAGTGCTCGCCCGATCATCCCTACGTCCGCGAGCATCCCGAGTGGTTTTTTCATCGGCCCGACGGCACCATCAAGTACGCCGAGAATCCGCCCAAGAAATATCAGGACATCTACCCCATCAATTTCCACTGCGACGATTGGCAGGAACTCTGGCAGGAACTGCTCGAAGTGGTCCTCCACTGGATCGCCCAGGGCGTGCGCGTCTTCCGCGTCGACAATCCCCACACCAAGCCGGTGTCCTTCTGGGAATGGCTCATCGCCGAGGTCCGTAAGGTCCAGCCCGAGACCATCTTTCTCTCCGAGGCCTTCACCCGGCCCAAGATGATGCAGGCCCTGGCCAAGGTCGGCTTCACCCAGAGCTACACCTACTTCACCTGGCGGGTCACCAAGCAGGAACTGACCGACTACACTCTGGAGCTGACCCAGGGCGAGATGCGCGACTACTACCGCGCCAACTTCTGGCCCAACACTCCCGACATCCTGCCCTACCACCTCCAGCACGCGCCGCCCGCCGCATTCAAACTGCGCGCCGCCCTCGCCGCCACCCTCTCGACATCATGGGGCATCTACAGCGGCTACGAACTCTGTGAAAACGAGCCCCTGCCCGGTCGCGAGGAGTATCTCGACAGCGAAAAATACCAGCTCAAGGACCGTGATTACGAGCAGGACGGCAATATCTCCGGATTTCTCGGCCGCCTCAATCGCATCCGCCGCGAGCAGCCCGCCCTCCGCTCCTACGAGAACATCGCCTTCATTCCCTCCGACAACGACCACGTCATCGCCTACCGGAAATGGACCGATGACCTCACCAACCAGATCGTCGTCATCGTCAATCTCGACGCCCATCGTCGGCAGGAGAGCACCATCCACCTGCCGCTGGAGGCCATGGGCATCGATCCCGCCCACCGCTACGCCGTCGAGGACCTCATCTACGGCGACATCTACCACTGGCAGGGCGGGTCCAACTACGTCGCGTTGGATCCCCGATCCAAGCCCGTGCATGTCTTTCTCATCCATCCCGATCAGGCGGAATGAGCGTGAATGCGGCCAGTGTCGCTTCCCCCAGTCATTCCCCTGATGCCGCCAATTGCCCCGGCCCCTCATCGCGGCCATTGATCCCACGCGTTAAGTCGCTTAGCTAAGACAAGCTGAATTTTCGACCTCATGAGACATCGATTCATCCTCTTCCTCATATTCGGAGTCATCCTCGTCGGCCTCGGAGAATGGGACGCCCACACCCGGCGTTTCTCCTTTGCCCAGGGGCTTGACGACGCCTGGCGCGAGTTCTGCGTGGCCAACACCCGCGACAAGATCGGCGATCCCGCCGTCTCGCTGGTTCGCATCAACGACGAGTATGAGCCCGCCATCGGTGGCAGTTTCACCCAGGCCGACTACGCCACCATCCTGCGATTTGTGGGGAACTTCGAGCCCAAGACCGTGGCCTTCGAGCCCAATCCCGTTTTTGATCCCAACGAACCGATCAACCAGACACTCGAGCTGTTGAAAGAGGCCGCGTTACCGCTGCCGCCCTTGACTCTGGGCGTGGTCGCGGAGAACGGCCAGGCGCCGCAGAGTCCCGCCGAGGAGCCGTCCCTGCCCACGCTCACCGGGGTGGAGGGGGACATCGCCAGCCTCACCCCCATCACCCGCGTCACCGCAGCTCCCGACAAGCAGTTGCTCTCCAACGGCCAGGCCGCATTCACCGGCATCGAATTGGCCGGCGATACCGTTTCCGGTACCGGACGCACCGTCAATCTCATCGCCCGTCACGGTGACAAAGTCGTGCCCTCCTTCATCCTGCACGCCCTTGCCGGCCATGCCGGGGTGCCGCTGGATCAGGTGAGCGTCCTGCTTCCGCCCGCGACGAAAAGCCCCGTGGTGCGTGTGGGCGAGGCGCACGAGATCCCCATCGACGCGCGGGGGCGGATGAAAATCTATGAGCATTCCGGAGTCGGGACGGATTTCTACCCCTCCGTCTCGGCCTTCCATCTGGCCCTGACCGGGGACGAGGACGAGACCATCCGCCAGTTGCTGGCCGGGTTGCAGCCCGGCTTTGATTCGCTGAAGACCAATCTGGTGGTCATAGGCAATGATCGTGGGGAAGCCCGGCGCGAGAGTCTTTCCACCGTGCCGCGCGCCATTTCGCGGGCCGAATTGTTGACGCGGGCCATCGCCACCGTGCAGAGCGGACGCTACATCGAGTGGTGGCCTCTATGGGCGCGTCTGCTCGGGGTGGCCATCATCGCGGGCATCGCCGCCCTCGCGTATCGTGGCAGTCGTCGGCGAGCGGTGGTGTGGGCCATGTTCGGCGCGTTTTTCTATTTCGGCGCGGCCATGATCGTCTTCAAGAGTTCCCTCGCCTGGGCGCCGGCCTTCGCGCCGCTGGCCCTGTTCGCACTCATGCTGGTGATCGCCCTGGTCCTGCCAGATCCCGCCAAGGCGGGGAATGGAGCCGCGGAGAAAAACGACTCCTCCGCGCCATCCCCGGACTCCCGATTGACGGCGGACAGTCCCGCGACCTGACAGGGTCGGGTCGATGACCATACCCTGTTGGGTGGCGCAAGATTTGCGCGGTTTTTTCGTTCGACCCGGCGGCCGGTCGGGGGCAAGGGTGGTGGCATGGCGATAGAACACCACCCCCTTTCCACCGAGTTTCCCGAGCATGTGGACACCATCCATCGGCTGAAGATGGACAATGCCCATTTTCAGAAACTGATGGCGAAATACGAGGAGATCGACAAGGAGATCGTCCGCATGGAGGAGGGGATCGAAACGCCCGAGGACGCGGTCTTGAACGAGGAGAAAAAGAAACGCCTCGAGCTGAAGGATGAACTCCACGCGATGATCCTGAACGCGGCCGGGCAATAATCGATTGTGGTCGATCATTTTCCGACCATGCCCCGGGACATTGCCATCATCGGCGGAGGTCCGGCGGGGCTGCGGGCCGCTGAGGTGGCGGCTGTGGGCGGGGCGAGGGTCACGCTCTACGACGCGACGCGTTCTGTGGGGCGCAAGTTTCTCGTCGCCGGCAAGAGCGGGCTGAACCTGACGCACGATCTGCCGCCGGATCGCTTCGCTTCGGTCTATCGGGGCGGACCGGGATTTTCCGAGGCATGGTGGCGGGAGATGTTGGCGGGGTTTGACCCCATGGCACTCAGAGAGTGGGCGTCGGGGTTGGGGGTGGAAACTTTCGTCGCCAGCAGTGGCAAGGTGTTTCCCGTTCCGGTGGGGGGAAGAATCCGCGCGGCCCCGCTGCTGCGGCGTTGGGTGGAGCGGCTCCGGGCACGGGGCGTGGTTTTTCGGATGGGTCATCGGTGGGAGGGATTCGCCGAGGCCGACGGTTTGATCTTTCACGCGACGGATGGGCGGGAACTGGTGGTTTCCCACGGGGCGGTGGTGTTGGCGTTGGGTGGTGGTTCCTGGCCGGAGACGGGATCGACGGGCGGTTGGCTGGCCGCTTTCCAACGCGAGGGCATCGTGGTCCGCCCTCTGGTGGCGGCGAATTGTGGTTGGGAGGTGGATTGGCCGCCGGCGGTGCTGGAGGAGGCCGAGGGTGAGCCGTTGAAGAACTTGCTGGTGTCGGCGGGGGACGGGGAATGCCGGGGCGAGTTGGTGATCACGCGCCATGGATTGGAGGGCGGGCCGATCTATCATCTGGGGCCGGTGTTGCGGGAGATGGCGGCGCCAGAGTTGCGGATCGATTTCAAGCCCGACCTGAGTCTGGAGACGCTGGTGACGCGCCTCGGCGGGGTGCGGCGGAATTTTGCCCGCGAAGCCGGGAGACGTCTGGGCGTGTCGCCGGGGGCGCGGGCGCTCCTGAAACATCTGCCGGATCGCGGTCCGTGGCGGTCGGCGGAGGATGTCGCCGGGGAGTTGAAAGCTTGCCGGATTCCGCTGCTGCGTCCGCGTCCGCTGGTGGAGGCGATCTCGTCGGCGGGAGGGGTGAGTTGGGCCGAGGTGGATGATTCGTTGATGCTGAGGAGGCGTCCGGGAGTGTTCGTGGCCGGAGAGATGCTGGATTGGGAGGCGCCGACGGGGGGATTCCTGATGCAGGGATGTTTTGCCACGGGCGAGCGGGCGGCGCGTTCGGCAATGGAATGGTGAGGCGCCTGCTTGCGAGGTCGCGAGAGCGTGGGATAGTCGAAATGAATCGTGGTCGATGAATCGGAGAGTGGGGTATCCGATGCGCTCGCATGAAAGCCTTGGAGGAGGAACAGGGTGACACCGGAACGGGATCATCATTAAAAACAGGCGGCTGGTGGCCATCGCCAGCTGTGCCCCCGCGTCGTCATCGTCCCTGGCGCGCGGAGGGGGCGGGCGGCTGGCTGAGGCTGGCGGGTATCCTTTCGCAGTTGGGGTTGATCCTGTGGATGGCTCAGTGGTTGGGGCTGGAGAGGGAGCGTGGCTTCACGCGCCCGGCGGATAGTTGGCCGGAATTTTTCAATCCCCTGAGGGGAGGTCTGCTGAGTTGGCTGGCGGCGGCTTTCGTGGGGCAGTTGTTCATCCCGCTCTGGTGGCGGGTGCCATACTTTGTGGCGATCTCGCTGGGTGGTTTTCTCCTCCTGATGGGGTGGGCGGAGGGCGGTCTGCTCATTCTGCTGGGACTGGGACTGATCGGGCTCTGTCACGCGCCGTTGCCTTTTCGCTGGCGGGTCGGCCTGGTGGTGGCGGCGGGGCTGTTGCTGGGGCTCTGGCGAGGAGGGGTGTATGGTTCCGGGGAGATGATGGGCGTGCCGATGATGCTGGGAACGTTATTCATGTTCCGGATGATGATCTACCTCTACGATCTCAGAAATGAGCGTGCCGGGGTGACACCGTGGCAGAGGCTGGCGTATTTCTTTCTCGCCCCGAACGGGTGTTTCCCGCTGTTTCCGGTGGTGGATTACTCGACTTTTCTCCGCACTTGGCACGATGATCGGGAGCTGACGATCTACCAGAAGGGGGTTCACTGGATGTCGCGGGGGGTGGTGCATCTGGTGCTGTACCGGCTGGTGTATCTGTATTTTTCTCCGGCGGAGGACGAGGTGTCGGATGTGGCCGATCTGGGGGTCTACGTGGTGTCGAGCTACCTGATTTATCTTAGGATATCCGGTCAGTTCCACCTCATCATCGGGTTGCTTTGCCTGTTCGGCTTCAATCTCCCTGAGACTCATCATCGCTATCTCTTGGCGAGCGGATTCAGCGATTATTGGCGGCGCATCAATCTTTATTGGAAGGATTTCATGATGAAGCTGGTCTTCTACCCGGCCTACGTGAGACTGAAAGGGCTGGGGCATCTGCCCGCGATCGCTCTGGGGACGGCGTTGGTGTTCCTCGCCACCTGGATTCTGCACGCCTACCAATGGTTCTGGTTGCGGGGGCGTTTTCATTTTTCCCTAACCGATGCGTTGTTCTGGGCAATCTTCGCGGTGTTGGTGATGGGGAACGCGCTGCGGGAAGCGAGTCGGAAGGCGGAATCGCCCCGTGGCGGGGACGGGAAATTTGACTGGGCCGCGGCGGTGAGTCGCTCGCTGAGAACCGGTGGCCTTTTTCTCCTGATCTGTCTGCTGTTCACTTTTTGGCAAAGCGAATCCGTGGGGCGATTCTTTTCCCTGATAGGCGGCGCGGCGCGGGGGGATGTGGGGCGTTGGACGTTGGTGTTGGGAGTGACGGTCGCGGCGCTGGCGTTGGGGGTGCTGGTGCCGTGGGCACGCCATCGTTTGCGTGGCGCGGGATTGAGCCTGATGCCTCCGTCCTCGTGGACCGCTCCCCTGGGCACGGTGTTGCCGCTGGTACTGATTTTGTGTCTGAGCGCCGGCATTGGCGGGGAAAAGGCGGCCGGGGTGATGGTGGCGCTGCGGGATGGAAGACTGAACGAGCGGGATCAGCGGCGATTGGATCGCGGTTATTACGAGGGCCTGCTCCAGACGCGGGAGACTTTCGCTTCTCCCCTGTGGGAGTTGCGCCTGGAGCGGCGACCGGACTGGCGGCCGATGGAGGGCTCGGGCATGTCGCGCGCCACGGGCGATCTGCTGCATCAGGAGCTGATACCGAATCAGGACACGATGATCAACGGTGTCCGCTGGGTGACCAATCGCTGGGGGATGCATGATCTGGACCACTACGAGCGGGAGAAGCCCGAGGGAGTCTACCGCATCGCCCTGTTGAGCGCGTCTTATGGAGCCGGTTATGGAATGGAGACGGCGGGCACCTTTGAGAATCTGGCGGAGGAGGCGCTGAACCGCATGCCGGGGCTGACCGCGGACCGGATCGAGATTCTGAATTTCTCGGTGCCGGGCTACACCCTGATCGAGTTCGTGGCCTTCCTGGAAACACGGATCGCGGCCTTCGAGCCGGACGCTTTCTATCTGGTGACACACAGCAAGGAGGGGCCGAGGACTCTGGGCACGCTGGCGAGGAGGATTCGTGAGGGGGTGCCGTTGACCTACGACTATCTCGACGATTTGAAAAAGCGCGCGGAGATTCCCGAGAATCCCACGGATCAAGATCTACGTCGGCTTTCGAAGTTCCGCCACGAGATCGAGGACTGGGGCTATGGGCGGATGGTGGAATTCTGTCGGGATCGCGGAATAAAACCGGTATGGATCCATCTGCCGGTGACGGATGAAGAGGTCGATAGGGAGGCACTGGGACAACAGCAGGATCGGGCCGGAGAGGCCGGATTCTTTACCATGCGGTTGGAGGAGCCGTATGGAGAGGGGGACCGTCGGGAGATCTGGCTGGCACCGGATGATCGTCATCCCAACGCCGAGGGTCATCGCCGTGTTGCGGAGAGCCTGCTGGGACAGATGAGGGAGAACGCGGTGGAGTTGGGGCTGCCGTTCACGCGCTGAGCGTGATCACGAGGGGGTGGGCTCGTCCGATGGCGAGCGGAGCGAAAGGGCAAGCCGGAGAGCGGGGGCGAGGGCGATGAGGCGCCGCCGATCATGAATGTCCAGTTTGCGGTAGATGGATTCGGTCTGCTTTCGCACTGTGCCGAGACTTTTGCCCAAGGTGTCGGCAATTTCCCTATTGGTAAGGCCGTCGAACAGATGAACGGCGACGGCCTTTTCGGCGGTGCTGAGATCACAGAATTTGTTCAGGAGCGCGGGATCGCAAGCATCCGCGCCTTGCCTGGGGATGTGCTCGAAGCGGACGAGGAAAGCGGGGCTGGACATGGGCTCTCCTCGTGGCAGGACAGTTTCGATGATGGCTCGGAGCGAGGAATCCCGCGGGTGGATCACGGTGTCGCTCGGGGCCGGGACTGAACTCGAGTTGGTGGTGTTGATCTCGTCGATTTCGCCGGCGATCGCGAGACATCGTTCCCTGATCGCGTCCGGGAGCGTGGCCAGCGAGAGGTTTTGACTACTTATTCGTCGGGAGCCGACGTATTCCCAATCCAGGCAAGCCTGTCGTCCGTAGTCGTTGATGTGGCTGATCTCTCCCCGCCAGGAAACGACCACGCATGGGAGCGGCAACTTGGCCAGCATGGCGGCCAGACTCAGGGTGGCGGCTTGATTGGACCGGATTCGGGAGACGCGGAGAAAGGAAGTTTCGATGTGTGGATAGAGGCGCTCCAAAAGCGCCATCTCATCATTTGTGAAATCCCCCTGATCCTCGCGGCGATTGACGGAGAGCATGCCGATGATCCGCCCCTCTTCGCGCACAAAGACACCGACGGAGTAGAGCCAGCCATCGGGCACCATGAATTCTTCATAGTAGGGATGCGCCTTGATCTTCTCGGCGCTCATGATGTCAGTCACGCGAATGATATTCAGGTCCGGACGCTCGATGAGGATGTCGAGCATGGGGTGAGCGGCGCAGTTTCGCGCCCACCAGTCGGCATCGCGAGGCGGGGCGGGTCTGCCGCGCTTGATGATCATGGGATCGCCGCCGTGAAAGGCGAAGCCTGCGACGATGAAGTGATTTTCGAAACAGCGGTGAAGTAACTGCCGCCCAGCCTTCCACAGTGAGGTGCTGTCGATGGCCGCGTGGAGGGCGAGGAGCTGCTTTTCGGGCGGCTCGGTAGGAGTTTTTCTCTGCATGGTTCCGCTCCGTGGAATGACGGCTCAAGCATCATGACGAAATGTGACTCCTTGGCAAACCCAGAGAGGCAAAATACGCCCGACGGCGTATGGACGCCGATCAGGAGAATAGGCACACTCGCTGAGGATTTCCGTTGAGGGCAACGGAAAGTCCTTCTCAGCTCAGCCACCATCGATCCGTCATGAATAGCCAAGTGTTGAAATCAGATGTCTCTCGTCTTCGCGTGTGTTTTCCAAAAAAAAGGGTGGGGTGCTTCGCTTGCGGGATTTTCTTGGCGGTCATCGCCTTCCTCTCGACCGCTGAAGCAATCACTCCAGAGGTCATCACTTTGCGGCGGGACAATCAGTTCAACATAGTTCCGGGACCTTTTACCGACGAAACCGGCAAATCAGTGGCGGTAAATGATCGATGGGTGCTGGTGGGACAGCCGGGCACCGATTTCTCTCCGAACGGAAATGAAGGTAGTGTGCAGGTTCATCGGGCAAGCGATGGGCGCTACATGGGCATGTTGGAACCCGGGGTCACATCGCAAAACGCCAATTTCGGGACCAGCGTGGCCTTGTGTGGAGATATCGCCATCGTCGGCGCTCCGGGGGAACAGAGCGGAGATGGAGCGGTGTTCTTTTTTGATGTAAGAACCAGGAGGGAATTGAATGGGGTCTCTTCCCCCGCTCTCGGTGCGGGCTTCGGCTTGTCGGTCGCGGCCTCGGGAGCTGTAGCGGTGATCGGGGCGCCCGGCGCGTTTGGTGATCAGGGGCTGATCTACCTGGTCGATCTGGAGGAAGCCGCAGCGGGAAATCCATTGCTGTTGTTTCCCATCGCGGCGGGGGATGGCCAGGCGAACGACGGATTTGGGCAGTCGGTGGCGATTTCCGATCAGCTGGTGCTGGTGGGCGCTCCCGGTGACGATTCCGCTCAGGGATCGGCCTATCTGTTTTCCACGGCAGGCACGCTGATCGAGAAGATCGCGGCTCAGGTATCGCTACAAGCGGGCGATCTTTTCGGATTCACCGTGGCGCTGGAAGGTAAGACGGCCCTGATCGGAGCCCCCGGGACCGGTGCGCTGGATGAAGGGGCGGCCTATCTCATGCCAATCACGAATGGGGCTAGTCTCCTGCACACGTTGACTCTGGGCGCGTCGGCTTTCCCCAGTGCAGGGCTTGGTTGGCAGGTCGCCCTGCGGGACGGCATGGCGCTGGTGGGCATGGTGGGGTTTCCGCTGGGATCTGCGGCCGGTGAGGTCTGGATGTTTTCTCGATTGAGCGGGCTGCCGATCGGCCGCTTCACCGGCACGGCGGAGTCGGATCAGTTCGCCGACCAGATCGGATTCGCCATCGCGGCTCACGGAAACCGCGTGGTGGTGGGCGCTCCGGCCGCGAATGGAGACGAGGGGATGGCTTTCCTGTTTCCGAATTTTTCAGGCCCGAGTCCTCTGTTCAAAGTATCTGCGACACGAGATTCGGCACCCGGCATTCTCGAGGCCAGGATCAGGCAGTTTTCGGAGGTCTGCCTGAGTGTGAACGACAACCGGGTCTCGTTCGTGGCGAACCTGGTGGGGCGCGACGCCTCCAGAGGGAGAAATCAGGGGGTGTTCGGCGGAGCGAATTTTCAGCCCATGCGGTTGGCTGGCCAACGGAACCATCCGTCAACGACGGATCAGGTGCGGTTGTTCTCCGTGGAGAAGTCGAACAGCAATTACCAGACGGGACTTTTCTACGAGGGGCAGACCACGGGTGGAGGACGCGAGATTCTCAAGTTCGATGGCACCGATGTTTTTGCCGTTCATCGGGTGGGGAAGTCGGTTTTTCTACTGAACAACGCGATCATCGGCAGGTATTTGCAGCGGGTTCATTCCCACACGCTCACGGACTGGGCCACTTCGGTGCAATTGCGGAGAAACCAGGCCAACGGCACTACAGCGGCCAATGATTCGGCGATCCTTGCGTTGGACGAATTCGGAGCGGAAGTGGAGGTGGTCAGGGAGGACACGGATCCGTTCGGCTTGGGAGACCTGTTCGGCCAGTTGTCGCGGGTATCCTTTCACGGGGATGAAATCGTATTTCCCGCTCCTTTTGTCACCGCAGCGCCAATTCAAAATCAAGTGCTCGTGCGCTGGAGACCTCTGAACGGTGGCTCGTCCGTTTTTCAAAAAGGAATCCACACCGTGCCGACCACCACCGATACCGTGCGCACCTTTCTGGGGGAGAATTCAGGCGCGACCCAAGGGACGACGCTCTTCCGTGCTGCGTTGAATACCAGCCAGACGACCAATGGTGCGAACAATGAAGTGCTGATCGCCGAAGACTCGGGCACGACAGTCAAGGTCGCGAGGAAGGGAGAGTCGAGCATCGCTCTCGGGCAGGGTGAAGTGTGGCACCGGTTCCTGAAGTATTGGGCCATGCATGCCGGCCCACAACCGGTCGCCTTGTTTACCGCCAAGGTGCGTGGGGCCGGGGTGAATGGCTCCAATGACTGCGGACTTTTCTACCTGAGGGAGGATGGTGACATCGACCTTCTGTTGCGTGAGGGAGATCCGCTGCCCGGCGCCTGCAACGGCGAGCGAATCGGGGTGATCCAACGGGTGGTAGCCGACCCAACCACGGGTGCCTACGCGATGGTGGTTTCGCTGATCGGCGCACCACCTGGAACGAACCAGGCAGTGTTGCTCGGAAACTGCAAGAGCCAGGATATTTCCCGACGGGCCGTCCGACGACCCTGGGTGGTGATGCGGAAGGGTAGAACCTATCAGGAAGCTTTCGGACAGACCTCCCAGGTGATGAGTTTCAATCTCCCGATCAACTCAATCGATCGAACCGGCGCCGGTGGAAAAGGATTGCCATCGGCAATAGGAGCGATCTCCACGGTCATCATGGTGAAATACCAAAATGGCACCACCGCGGTTGGGAATCTCTTGAGCTATTGAGCATGCCAATCAACCTGACGGGAGCGACTCGTCCTCATTGTCACGGCGACGGCGAAAGCGTCCCGGTTCCTGGCGCTCGGAGCGAGGAGGGCGGTTCTTTTCTTCCTCGGCGCGGCCGTCTTCGTAGGCTTCGATGATGCGCTGGACGACGGGGTGTCGGACGACGTCGCGACGCTGGAATTCGATGAAGCGGATGCCGTCGACGCCTTTCAGCAACCGAATGGCCTCAAGGAGGCCGGATCTGCCGGTGGGTCGAAGGTCGATCTGTGAGGGATCGCCGGTGACGACGCAATTGGACTCGTTGCCGAGTCGGGTGAGAAACATGAACATCTGCTCGCGGCTGGTATTCTGCGCTTCGTCGAGAATGACACAGGCGCGGTTCAGGGTACGGCCGCGCATGTAGGCGAGGGGCGCGATCTCAATGAGGCCGCGCTCGACGAATTTCTGCGACTCGGCGGGCTCCAGCATCTCGTAGAGGGCGTCGTAGAGCGGGCGCAGATAGGGCAGCACCTTTTCCTCGAGGGCGCCGGGGAGGAAACCGAGGGCTTCCCCGGCCTCGACAGCGGGGCGGGTGAGGACGATGCGGTCGATCTCGCGATCGCGCAGCCGCTGGAGGGCGTGGGCCATGGCGAGGTAGGTCTTGCCGGTGCCGGCGGGGCCGACGCCAAACACGACATGGTGCTCGCGCAACGCGCGCAGGTAGTCGAACTGGGTGCGGGTGCGGGGACGGACGGCTTTGCGGGTGGCGGAGCCGAGCAGACGGATATCGATCATCTGGTCGAGAGCGTCGCTCTCCCGGCCCTCGACGACATTCTCGATGGCGAGTTGGAAGGTCTGGGGGGTGATGTCCCCGCCTTTGCGGCGCGCGTTCTCGAGCTGCTCGAAGACTTTCTCCACCTGGATGATGGCGTCCGGTTGACCGTGGATCTTCAGCCAGCCGTCCCGGGTGGTGATGGTGACGCCAAAGACGGTCTCGAGCGAATCGAGCAGATGGTGATCGTGCGCGAAGAGAGATTGAAGGAAGTGGGGGCTCTCGAACTCGAGGGTCTGCGTGTCCATGCGATCAGCGGTAACCGTAGACGAGCGCCCAGTCGAGGGGGGATGAGGGTGAGTCGGGGCTCTTGGATTTCACGGTGATTCTGAGAAAGTAGGTGCCGGTTTTCGCGGGCAGCACGCGCACGCCGGCGGTCTGCTCTTTGGTGTAGGACTCGATGCCGACGGGGTTGCCCTCTCCGTCGAAGATCTCGAGGGTGAGTTCACAGTCGGGAAAGCTGGTGCCGAGCCAGAACCAGTATTCGTTGCCGCGGAATAGTTGATGACGGACCAGCTTGGGTTCGCCGGAGGGGATCTCGCCGCTCCAGTTGTCCTCGCGCACCTCGAATCCCTGCTCGATGTAGGGCACGGCGGCCTCGAAGGCATAGTTCAGCGCCTCATCCAGAATCGCGTGGCAAGGCCGACAGGGAAGCAGGGACAGGACGGCGCACGCGAGGAGTCGTAGTCTGGGCGAGAGAAGCTGGGCGGGCACGGGCGAGGGAAATAGCTGACGCGAAGCGGGCGGGGATCAGTCCCGGGCATTCGCCTTGGGTTGGGGATCAAAATAGAATCGTTGCAGGAGAGTCCGGCAGACTTCGCCGATGCGTTTGACGGTGCCCGCCGAGACCACTCCTCCGGCATCGCCCCCGTCATCCCCCTCGGCTTCGGAGAGGGCTTCCATGATTTCCCCCAATCCCTGCTCGATGGCCACGACATCGGCGTGCTCGCGGACCCGGCGATCCATGCCGGCGATGTTTTCGCGGAAATGGGATACGAGATCGGGCTGGTTCAGCAACTCGGCCTTGTCGTGGTTGTAGGCGTCGGAGATGAGATCCGTGAGGGTCTGGGTGCCGCGCAGCCAGCCGCCGAGACTGACGAGGGAGGCGAGTTCGTCGTCTTTCAACTCCTCCATGGAATTGCGCACCGTCTGCTGGGTGCGGTCGAGTTCTTCCCGGACTTTTGCCCATTCCAAAGCCTCGGCGCTGTCGATGATGCTTTGGCAATGTGGCACCACGGCGTCCTGCAGGGCGAGGGCGTCGGCGAGTTTCAGCACCCGGCGGCCGATGTCCTGGATGGGGCGGGTCTGCTCCGCCTCCACGGCGACGAAGCCCTCGCCGACGGTGGCGCCGAACACGAGGGCCAGTCTCAGGCGATCGGATTCGGCCTTGGCAGGGTCCGGCAGCTTGATTTGGGCGGCCCAGTTCGGCTGGTCGAGTTTGTCCAGCACGGCAAAAATCTCCGCGGGCACGGGAACGACAACTTTCTCCACCAGCGAGCCGGGAAAAGCCTGGATATCGAGCCTGGCCGGCACGGGCGGGCTTCCGGGAGTGACGGCATCCTGGGCCAGCGCCGGATTCTGGGCGGACCAGAAATGCGGCACCAGCAGTTGGACGGCGAGGATGGCCCGGATCGCCACGCGCGGGCTGAATCGGCGGAATGAGAGGCATGCCCCGGACAAGTCTCGCTTGAACCGGGGAGGGATCGTGTATATCGGCAGAAAGTACATCGGAACGAGGTCGCGAATCTGAGAACTGCGCCCAGCGGATTCAGTATGGCAGACCCGATGTGGAGTAGCAACGAAAACGCCAACGCGCAAGACACAGTGGCAGCGACCCGGAGATCCCAATCGAAATCGACGCGTGGCCACGTGCTGGGTGTGATCCCCGCCCGCTGGGGATCGACCCGTTTTCCCGGCAAACCCTTGCACCTCATCGCCGGCAAGCCTCTGGTGCGCCATGTGTGGGAGCGCTGCCTGGAGTGCCGCCAGCTCGACGAAGTGGTGGTGGCCACGGACGACGAACGCATCGCCGCGGCGGTGCGGGATTTTGGCGGGCGGGTGGTGATGACGAGCCCGGATCATGTCAGCGGCACGGATCGCATCGCCGAAGTGGCCCGCAAACGACCGGGATGCGAACACATCATCAATATTCAGGGTGACGAACCGCTCATCAGCCCGGCCCTGATCGGACGCCTGGCCCAGGCCTTGGCGAAAGTGCCGACCCTGCCCATGGTCACCGCCGCGAATCCGCTCGCTCCCGGCGCTCCTGAGATTTCGGATCCGAATGTGGTCAAGGTGGTGATCGACCGCCACGGCAAGGCGCTCTACTTTTCCCGGAGTGTCATTCCCCACCCGCGAAACGGGACGGAGAAAGACCTCGTCTACCTGCGTCACAAGGGGATTTACGGCTTCCGCCGGGACTTCCTGCTGCGTTTCGTGCGCTGGAAACCCTCAATGTTGGAGCGGGTCGAGGGGCTTGAGCAGTTGCGGGCGATGGAGAACGGAGCGGAGATCCGGGTGCTGCTCACGGACGATGATTCCCCCGGCGTTGACACGCCCGAGCAGGCAGCGATACTGGACCGAATTTTGGCGAGTTGATCCCTATCAGATGAAGTATTTGTTTGTAACCGGCGGGGTGGTGAGTTCTCTGGGCAAAGGTCTGGCGGCGGCCGCGCTCGGCACGCTGCTGGAACATCGCGGTCTCAAGGTGATCCTCCAGAAGTTCGATCCCTACCTGAATGTGGATCCCGGGACCATGAGTCCTTTCCAGCACGGGGAGGTCTACGTGTTGGACGACGGGGCCGAGACCGACCTCGATCTGGGGCATTACGAGCGCTTCACCAGTTGCAATCTTTCCAAGCTCAACAATCTCACCAGCGGCCAGGTCTACGAGACGGTGCTGCGCAAGGAACGCCGCGGCGACTATCTGGGCAACACCGTGCAGGTGATCCCCCATGTGACCGACGAGATCAAGGCGCGGATCCACGAGGTGGCCGCCAAGATGGGGGGCGATATCATCATCACCGAGATCGGCGGGACCACCGGCGACATCGAGGGCCTCCCATTCCTGGAGGCGTTGCGCCAGTTTCAGGACGAGGTGGGGCACGAGAACGTCGCCTTCATCCACGTCACTCTGGTGCCTTTCATCAAGGCGGCGGGCGAACTCAAAACCAAACCCACCCAGCAGAGTGTCGCCAAACTTCGGGAAATCGGGATCGCCCCGAAGATCATCATTTGTCGCGCCGAGCATCCCGTGGACAGCGATCTGCGCGACAAGCTCGCCATGTTCTGCAACGTGCCACGGGGCAATGTGATCCAGTTCCTCGATGTGGAGGACACGATCTATGAGGCCCCGCTGAAGCTGCACGAGGAAAATCTGGATGGCATCGTGTGCGCCGCGCTGGGGCTGGACACGCCGGAGCCCGACCTGTCGGATTATCAATCGACGGTTGATCGCATCATCAATCCCTCGCACCGGGTAAAAATCGCGGTGGTGGGGAAATACATCGAGTTGCAGGACGCCTACAAGAGCATCTACGAATCACTCACCCACGCGGGCGCCGCCAACGACTGCGGCATCGACATCGTTCGCGTCGACGCGGAGGATCTGGAGGGAGACGGCGCGGGGAGGTTGCTCTCCGGGGTGAATGGCATCCTGATACCCGGCGGTTTCGGTGACCGGGGTGTGGAGGGAAAAGTGGCGGCGGCTCGTTACGCGCGCGAGAACGGCATTCCCTATTTCGGTCTTTGTCTCGGCATGCAGATCGCCACGATCGAGTTCGCCCGCAATGTCTGCGGCCTGGATCGCGCGAACAGCGTGGAGTTTGACCCCGGCACCCCGCATCCTGTCATCTGCCTGCTGGAGGAGCAGCGGGAGGTGACCGACAAGGGCGCTTCCATGCGACTGGGCACCTGGGAATGCCGTTTGCGCGAGGGCAGCCGTGCCCGTGAATTGTATGGGCGGGATTCGGTGAACGAGCGCCATCGGCATCGCTATGAGTTCAACGAAAGCTACAAGGAACGGATGGAGTCCGCCGGTTTGCTGGTTTCCGGCACCTCGCCCGACGGTTCCCTGGCCGAGATCGTGGAGATACCCGGCCACCCGTTCTTCCTGGCGGTGCAGTTTCACCCGGAGTTTCAGAGCAAACCCCGCCAGCCCCATCCCTTGTTCAAGGGCTTTGTGGCCGCGACCCTGGCCATGTCGATGGGAGAGTGAGGGGGCGCCTACTCTGCCCAATTGGTGATCCAGCGGGCCGGGTCATCGGGCGTCCCGCCACCGAGCGACCAGAGGTCGAAATCTGGATTTCGGGTGATTTTCCGGGCGGGTTCCAGATTGGGGGGCGAGGCGAGATAGCGCATCGAAGTCCCACGCGGATCGATGACGAGGAAGTCGTCTCCTGATCGGGCCGAAAGTGTGGTCTCGGCGTTTTTCTGAAATTCGTGAGCGAGGCGGTCGACATAGACCTGCTCGGGATCATCCACCCTGCCGTCGGGCGCTTGATCGGTGTCTCCGGACAGGCGGGCGTAGAGCAGCGCGGCTCCCTGTCGCGCCAGTTCATCGGACCGTGGCCGCGGTTGAACATCCGCGGGATTCAGCGGGACGATCCCGTGATCCTGTTGGTAGTCGGCGATTCCCGCCTCCAGAGTGACGATCCAGAGACGGGTGGCACGATTTTTCACCGACTTCTGGATGGCCCCTGCCGAGGCGATCACGAGCCCGGCGAGGATACCGATGAGAGCGATCACCACCAGCAGCTCAAGCAGGGAGAAGGCACGACTCTCGCTGCTGGCTGGGGGTGGCATGGCGCCTGGAGGGTGGGAGGGTTGCTCAGTTGGTGCCCCAATTGGTGATCCAGGTGGACTCGTCCGTGAAATCGGGGGAATCCGCGTCGGCTCCGGCCACGGACCACATATCGTAGGTCGGATTCTTGGTCTTTCGCTGAGCCGGAGTGTAGCCGGGAGGATCGGCCAGGTAGCGCATCGGGGCACCGAGGGGATCGACGATCAGGTAGTTGCCGCCGCCCAGATCCACGGAACGCGGGGTCTCCGGGGCTTTACCGGTGCCCTGACCGCTGTTGGACCAGTAGTCGAGCCGCTCGACGTAGACGGTTTCGTCCTCATCGACATTGCCATCCATGTCCCAATCGCCGGAGAGATGCTTGTAAAGCACCGCCGATCCGTCAACCGAGGGATCGCCGGTGGGGGTGGGAGTATTGGACCCACCCGTGGGATCGGGGTTCAGGGGATAGATGGCGTTGTCGATCTTGTAATCCTCCAGACCGGCCTCCAACTCGGCCATGAAATTCCGGATCTGGTCTCGTTTGATCTTTTTCATGATTCCGCCGGCGCCGGCCAGGACCATGGCGGCGAGCACGGCGATCAGGGAAATGACCACCAGCAACTCGACGAGGGTGAAGGCGCGCGGGGCGCGGGCGGGATGGGGTCGCGGGAGTTTCATGGGAGGATCGGGGGTGGGGGTGGGTAGGTCTTCAGGCGCCCTCCTGAAGACCCTGGATGATTTCCACCATCGGGAGGAACAGCGCGATGACGATGGTCCCGACAATGAGGGCGAGGAAAACGATCATGATGGGCTCCAACAAAGAGGTCAGGGCATCCACGGCGTTGTCGACCTCGTCGTCATAGACGTCCGCGATCTTCAGCAACATATCGGGGAGCTGGCCGGTTTCCTCGCCGACGTCCACCATGCTGATCACCATGGGCGGGAAAATGCGGCTGGCCTCGAGCGGGGCGACCACGGATTCCCCCTCGCGCACCGCCTCATGCACCTTGTCGATGGCCTTGGCCACCACGAGATTGCCGGCCGTGTCGCGGGTGATGTTCAGGGCCTGAAGGATGGGCACCCCGCTGGTCACGAGGGTGCCGAGGGTGCGGGTGAAGCGGGAGATGGCGCTCTTCAACTGGATGGGCCCCACCAGCGGCAGGTGCAGCTTCCAGCGATCAACCATGGCCCGGCCGCCCGCGGTGGAGAGGAAGACTTTCCAGATGGCATAGAAGAGGGCAAACCCGGCCAGGATCCAGTACCAGCTGCCCTGGACGGCCCGACTGATCTCGATGACCACCTGGGTGACCTTGGGCAGGGGGCGACCCGCCAGCATTTCCGCGAAGATGGTCTCGAACTTCGGGACGATGAAGGCCATGAGGAACACGAGAATCGCCATGGCGATGACGATCACGATGATGGGGTAGACCATCGCCGCCACGATGCGGTTTTTCAGCTTTTGCGCTTTTTCCTGATACTCGGCGAGACGCTCGAGCACCAGTTCCAGCACGCCGCCGAGCTCACCGGCTTTCACCATGTTGACGTAGAGCTTGTCGAAAATCTTCGGATGCTGCCCCAGCCCTTCGGAGAAGGTGCTGCCACTCTGCACGGAGTCCGCCAGCGAGCGGATGGTGGACTGCATGATCTTGTTGCGTTCCTGATTGCCCAACACGGTGAGACCACGGAGCAGGGGCAGGCCCGCGTCGACCAGAGTCGCCAACTGTCGGGTGAAAATCATGAGCGTCTTGCTCTTCACCTTCCCTCCGCCGCGGGCGCTGCTCTTGGCTTTGGCGCCCTTCTTTGCCCGCCGTTTGGCGGCTCCGGAGACGCCCCCTTTCCCCTGAGCCACCACCTGGGTCGGGTAGAGCCCGCCTTTGCGCAGTTGGGTGATGGCATCCGCCTCGTCGGACGCGGAGATGACGCCGGTGGTCTCTTCACCTTTCGCGTCCAGTGCGATATATTCGAAATTCGCCATATGGGTTGTCTGTCAGTCAGGGTTGATGGGAAATACGGGATGGGTTCAATGAGGGCAGGTTTGAGACTACCGCATTTGCGCTAGGCCTGTCCATGCCTAAAACCTTTCTCGTGTTTGGGAAATCGGTGGTTGGAGAGGTGGATCAGGTGTACTTCAGCACTTCCTCGATGGTGGTGATGCCTTCGAAGATGTTGCGCAGACCGTCCTCGCGGAGCGTCCGCATGCCCAGCTCGATGGCTTTTTCCTTCAAGACCACGGCGGAGGCGCGTTCCGTGACCAACTCGCGGATGGGATCGTTCATATCCAGCAGCTCGAAAAGGCCCTGGCGACCCTTGTAGCCGGTGTCGTTGCATTTTTCGCAGCCGCGTCCGGTGTGGAAGGCGTTGCCCCCGATGTCGGAGAGACGGAGACCGAGCTGGCCCACGATGGCTTCGCTGGGTTGGTAAGCCGTCTTGCACTCGTTGCAGATGCGTCGCAACAGACGCTGCCCCAGCACCGCCTCCAGCGTCGCCGCGACCAGGAAGGGCTCGCAGCCCATGTCGATGAGGCGGGTCACCGCGCCGGCGGCGTCGTTGGTGTGCAGGGTGCTGAAGACCAGGTGACCGGTCAGCGAAGCCTGAATGGCGATCTGCGCGGTCTCCAGGTCACGCATCTCGCCGACGAGAATACGGTCGGGGTCCTGACGGAGGAAGGCGCGGAGCACCCGGGCGAAGGTGAGGCCGATCGATTCGTTGACCGGCACCTGGATGATGCCCTCGATGTCATACTCCACCGGGTCCTCGGCGGTCAGCAGCTTGGTGTCGATGGTGTTGATCTTCCGCAGACAGGCGTAGAGCGTGGTCGTTTTCCCGGCGCCCGTCGGTCCGGTGCAGATGAAAATGCCGTTGGGCTTCAGAATCGTGTCGTTGATGTAGTCGTAGATGTCCGTCGGCAGATTCAGATTCTCGAGGTCGAGATTGACGTTCGAGCGATCCAGCACCCGGAGCACCACGCTCTCCCCGTGGGCGGTGGGCAGGGTGGACACGCGCATGTCGATCGGCTGCTCGCCGATGGTTTTCATGATGCGTCCGTCCTGAGGAATGCGGTTTTCCGCGATGTTGAGATTCGACATCACCTTGATACGCGAGATGATCGCCGCCTTGAGGTGCTGCGGCGGGGGGGCCATCTCGTAGAGGCCGCCGTCCACGCGGTAGCGGATCTTGAAGTCGTGCTCGAAGGGCTCGAAATGAATGTCGGACGCCTGCTCGCGGATGGCCTGGTAGAGGACCAGATCGACGTAGCGAATGATGGGGGCCGAGTTGGCTTCGTCGTCATCCCCGGTGAGCGCGGCCGCCTCCCGCTGGAGCTGGGCCAGGGCGTCGTTCATGCTCTCGGCGTCACCGCCGTAGTAGCGGTCGATCAACTCGTGGATCTGGTGCGGCGGCGCCACCGCCGGGATGATCACCTGACCCAGGGAGAAACCCAGCTCCTCCAAGGCCTGGGGATCGAGCGGGTTGACCATGGCCACGATGAGGCCGTCGTCGCTGAACTGTATCGGCATCGCCTCGTGGAGCCGGGCCGTCCCGGCGGGGATCGCGGCCACCACCTGGGGGGGAGGCTGGTAACCTTCCAGATCCAGATACTGCCCACCGATGTCCTCCGCGATCAGGTGGTAGAGTTGGTCTTTCTGGAGAATCTGAAACTCCTCGAGGACATCCACGATGTCCCTACCGCTTTGCTCGACGTTGAAAATCAGATCATCCCGTTGACCGGAATCGATCACTTCCCGGGCGAGGAGGAGGTCCGCTACGCTATCGGCATTCATGGATCGGAAAAATGGGGGGTGGGGAAAGGAGATAGATGGAAATTCGGGGCGTGGAGGACGCGTCAATCGGAGTCACCCATGGTCACCCGCACCACCTCGGCGGCGGTGGTGAGGCCGGACAGCACCTTGCGCACGCCGTCCTCGCGCAGGGTGCGCATGCCGATCTCGCGGGCGCGCTGTCTCAGCTTCGGCGTCGACTCGTTCCGGTTGATCAGGTGGCTGATTTCCTGGTCGATCTTGAAGATTTCGAAAATGCCGCGCCGCCCCTTGTAGCCGGTGTTGCGGCAGGTCCGGCAACCGACGCCGGCCTTGATGTTCGCCTGGGCCAGTTGTGAGGCGTCCAGTTTCAGCGAACGGATGTCCTTCTCCGTCAGCTCGGCGGGCTGGCCGCAGTCCGGACAGATGAAGCGCACCAGTCGCTGGGCCATGATGGCGCGCACGGCGGAGGCGATGAGGAAGCGCTTCACCCCGATGTCGGCGAGACGGGCCACGGCCGAGGGGGCATCGTTGGTGTGCAGAGTGCTGAACACCAGGTGACCCGTCAGCGAGGCGTTGATCGCGATCGAGGCGGTCTCCAGATCTCGAATTTCCCCGATCATGATGATGTTCGGCGCCTGTCGCAGGATGGCGCGCAGCGCGGCGGCGAAGGTCATGCCCACGTCCTCCTTCACCTGCACCTGGTTGATGCCCGACATCAGGTATTCCACCGGATCCTCGACCGTGATGATCTTCCGGTCGGATTTGTTGATGGTGTTGAGACAGGCGTAGAGCGTGGTCGTTTTTCCCGATCCGGTCGGACCCGTGACGAGCAGGATGCCGTCCGGGAGACGGATGAGCTGATCGAAAGTCTCCTGATCGTCCGACATGAAACCCAACTGTGGCAGACCGAGCATGAGCGCCTGTTTGTCGAGGATACGCATGACCACGCTCTCACCGCTGTTCGTGGGCACCGTGGAGACACGCAGATCGAGATCCTTGTCCCCCATGGACGCTTGGATGCGGCCATCCTGGGGCAGCCGCTTCTCGGCGATGCTCATGGTGCCGGTCATGATCTTGATGCGGCTGACCACCGCGGACATGATCCGTTTCGGGTGGCTGGCGACCTTGTGGAGGGCGCCGTCGATGCGATAGCGCACCTGCAGCTCGTTCTCCAGGGGCTCGATGTGAATGTCCGACGCGCGGTTCTGATAAGCCTCCTGCAGGATCTGGTGCACCATGCGGATGATGGGGGCGTCGCCACTTTCCCCGTCCGCGGTGACTCCGATAGCGCCGCCGCCCCCGGGTTCTGAGACGGACACCTTGCCGGCGCTCAGGTCGCGGATTTGCTCCGCGCTCAGTTGTCCGCTGTAGGCGTCGAGGATGCACTCGCGTATTTGTGATTGCGTGGCGCAGACAAATTCCGGCTCGTAGTCGATGACATGCCTCAGCGAATCCAGAGTGTCGAAATCCAGCGGATCACTGACCGCGATGTAAAGTTGCGAGCCGTTGAAGCCCACGGGCACGACCTTGTAGCGCAGAGCGCTTTCGAGATCCAAAGCCGCGACTACCCCCGGGTCCACCTCGACCTTGGACAGATCGATGAAATCCATGCCCGAACTGATGGCCAGTTGTTTGGCCACCGCTTCCTCGGAGAGTTTGCCGGTTTTGAGGAGTGCTTCGATGATCGTCTCCTGCGCCTTCTTGTGGGGGCGGGCCGCCTCGATGTCGGCTTGGGAGAGGTTGCCACTCTCGGTGAGCAACTCGATGAGGAAATCTTCGTTCGCGTACAAAACGTGTCAGGGGGGCTGAATCTTGGTTTTGAAATCTCGGGATTGGGGACCGAGACCATAGGAAAATTACCGCAACAAGGGCAAAGGAAAAAAACATTCCGGCAAAAAGAAATCCCGGCGTCATCGGGCGTGCAGCGCGGCCCACTCCTCTTCCTTGAAACCGGTGGTCCCTCCCGAGTCGGTCAGGAGAAAGGGCCGCTTCACCAGATTTCCGTTGCTGGCGAGGAGCTTGAGCGCCTCGGCTTCGCTCATTTGGGGGAGCGTTTCCTTGAGATTCAACGCCCGATAGTCCTGTCCGGAGGTGTTGAACAATCGCCTCAGATCGCCCTCAAGGAAGCCGAGCATTTTTTTCAATTCCGCGACGGTGGGAGGTCTTTCTCGGATGGGAATCTCCTCGACGGGCAGATTTCTGGCCTCCAGCCATTTCACCGCCTTCCGGCAGGTGCCGCATTTTGCGTAGGTGTAGAGTTTCATGATCCGGAGAGGAATCCGACGGAAAAGGGGCAGCCTCGCCGGCTGCCCCTCGGGTCGAATAATCAGTCTACTGTCGGGCGGGAATCAGGCGTCCGCCGGACCTTCGACACCGCCGGTGAATTTCTTGTCATCGGCGGCGTGTCCGGTGAGGACCTCCGCCTTATAGCCACCTTTGGACTTGAAGTAGAGGAAGAGGATCACGTAAGCGACCAGCATGAGGGCGGGAAAAATCGCCATGCTGGAAAGCGCCTTCTTCGCGCTTCCCTTGCGGGCCTTGTCAATGGCCTCCGCGGCACCATCCCGCGCATCCGCCGGGGTCGCCGCCAGGAGCGCGTCGAGTTTGTCCTGCTTCAGCGTCGGGTATTTGATGGTGCCGTAGTAGATGGATTTCTGCTCGATGGCGTCAGGGGTGACCTTGCCTTCGACCACCAGGCCGGGAACTGCCGCCGCTTGCTCGACCGCCGCGACCTCACTGACCGCTTTGCGCTCCTGCAGCGCCCCAATGTAGGGGAAGCCAAGCACGCCCACCGCCAGCATCCCGATGCCGGACACCGCGTTCAGCGTCAGCGCTCCGCCCTTCGGAGTCTGCTCGGACACGATGCCAAGCATGGTGGGCCAGAAAAACGTCTTGCCCAGCGCGTAGAGAGTCGCGGCCGCGAAAATCACGGCGGCGCCCGCGGCCACCGAGAGGGAGAACAGGCCGGCGATGGCGAGTACCGCGCTGGCAATCAACAATCCCAACGGGGAAAGGGTGTGAACGATGGGACCGGCAAAGAATCGGAGCACCATCATGATGACCGAGGTGTAGACCAGAATCCAGCCGGCGTGGAAAGTGACCACGTTGGCCATGATACCGGAAATCCAACCGTCCGTTCCGATTTCGGTCGTGGCCAGGGGCATCATGATCAAGATCATGAAGAACAACAGCGGGCGTCCCAGATTTCTGGTGTAGACGCCGAACGCGACCACCGTGGCCACGCCGAGGCCGGCCCACAGCATCATTTTTCCGGGGAATTCCTGGTCAAGCTGCAAGACGATGAGGAAAGCCGCCACCGCCGCGCCGAGTACGCCAAATTCACCGAGCATGTCCCGGTAGCTGACACCCGCGGCCACCCGCTCCTGAGTCGGGAATTGGCAGCGAATGAGCACCAGGAAATAGAGGACGGCCGGGATGATGATGATCCCCAGCTTGAGCTGCCACGAGGCGGTGCCCATGAGGATGGTGATGATCCCGGCGGCAACGAGACCACCCGGCCATCCGGCGTGCAGTATGTTGAGCCACTTGGTTTTTTCCTTGTCGAAAATCGTGGCCACCACCGGGTTGATGAAAGCTTCGACCGTGCCGTTGCCCAGCGCCAGGATCAGGCCGCCCCAGTAGATGAGGGCTTTCGCCATTTCCGGGTTGTTCGCCGCGATTGACAGACCGCTGATTCCCATCACCGCCCAGATCGTCTGGCAGACGAAGGCGAAGATCATCGAGAATTTGTAGCCCACCTTGTCGATGATGAGGCTGAACCCGATGATGCTGATCGCGAACGGCCAGATCTGGATACCTTTGAAAATCCCCACCTGCCCATCATCCAGGCCCAGCAGGTCTTTGGTAATGGCGGGGTCGTCCAGAAGGAACATCCGGGTGATGAACCCGAAAGAAGTGGTTATCAGGGCGATGAAACAACCCCAGAACAGGGCTTTAGAGGCTTTTGCTTCACTCATTGTCGATGGGTTGGTTTGGTTGAAAGACGGACCGCCTCACGGGAGGCTCCGGCCGGATCAGAGCCGCCTTTCATAGCAAACCCCAAGGTAACCACAAGCAGAATCACGCGCTTTTTTGCGTGCCTCGCCGCCGGCGACGGCGCGGATCAGGCGTCGGTTTCACCGGTCGGATCGTCACCGTCCGCTTCTTCCTCGCTGGTTCCCTTCTTCTGAATCCAGCGATACTCGCCCGCCGTGTCGGCCTCCACCTCGATCCATTCACCGGGAAAGGATTTGCGCTGCCAGTGGCGCCATTGCAGGCGCCGCACCTCGTCGACGGGCACGCTTTTCTCCCCGGCTTCGTGCTCCATCAGGAACTCGCGGTCCTCGTTCTCCGCCTCCACCGTGGCCTTCACATAGTCGCCGTAGTCGCCCGCCGGCAGACTGCGAATGGCCAGGGTGCCGTCACGGGCCTCGCCCACCAGGCGGTTGTTTTTCAGATCCTGAATTTCCTGCATCCGATTCCGGCGCCGGGTCATGGCCTCCTTGTGGGTGGCGCGGGCCTCCTTCGCTGCCTCGTCCGGTTCGCCGTGCTGGTAAACGTGCACCTCCATGCTGAGATCCACCTTCAGCGGCTCTGCGGTGGAGACATTCACGTCAAACGGCGCGCAGGCCGACGAGGCCAGCGTCATCGCCAGCGCCGCGAGCGCCCAGCGCCGCCGCCCGGAGGGGGCGGAGGCAACCCTGTTAGATCCCGGATTCAACCCTGTTAAGTCGTCGTTGCGTGTTTCGTCCCCCACTATGAACGGTGCCGGGGGAACTGCCAACCGCTTCCTTCGGCGCTTGGCGGACGCGACTTGGGCTTGGCAACCACGCGCTGATTGGCTAACTCTCCCGTCATGAAACCATTCGGGCAAAAACCGCGTCATGGTCTGGCCGAGCCGGCTGGCTGGACCATCGGACTGGGGGTTCTCTCGCTGGCGCTGTGTTTTCTGGCGCCCCAGCTGTGGGCGCTGGGGCTGACGCTGGCGCTGATCTATCTCGCCATCGGCCTCGCCGCCTGGCAGGAAATCCGGCTGGCGGCGGTCATCGGGATGTGGCTGTTCATCGTCGCTTCGATCCTGCGGGTCGCGTCGCTGGCGATGAATTTTTCGTGGTCAAAAGTAGGCATGCTGCTCGTCTTCATCTGGCTGGCCTGGGAATACCGGAACGCGTTGCGACAATGGCGCGAGGCGGAGGAGGAATCCGCGGGCGAGGATGACGCGGCGGGATCGCGACCGATGATCTCCATCGCGCTTTTTCTCGGCGCGCCGCGCTATCTGGAGGCGGCGATGCTGGCCCGGATCGTGGAGAATGCGTGGGATGGCGATTACACCAGCGGCGATGAGGAGGCTCAGGATGGCTTCGTGGTGGGTGAGTCTCCGGTCTTCATGGTGAAATCCCCGCATGGCATGTTCATGATCCACAATCAGCCGACGCCCTATTTCGATGACGCGGAAGCGGTGGCGGATGAGATCGGGGAACTGCGATTGCGCCGCGCCATCCTGGAACATCGGGCCTGGCTGGCGGTGGATCTGGTGTTGCCTTTCGACGATTCCCTGCCACGCGAGGCCTTCTACCCGCTAATCATTCGGCTCATCTACGAGCTGGTGGAGGGGCACGACGATGATGTGCTCGCGGTCTTCCGACCGGAGAGCGGCCAGATCAATGTCTGGGCGGAGGATGTGCTGGAGGTGCTGCTGATGCCGGATGGGCAGGAGCGCTTCAATCGGGTGACGCCGCACGCGCCGGTGATCTCGATCGAGGCGGGTGATCCGGAGATGATGGCGGCGGAGGCGGAGGCGCGGGAACGTTGGCCGGAGTTCGAGAAAGCCTTTCGGGCGCGGGAAACGGGGGATCATTTCGCGGTGAAAGCGGAAGTGACCGTGGGAGAGGTCACCGAGTTTATCTGGATCGAAGTCACCGGTCTGGAACCGGCTTATGTCCATGGAAAACTGGGCAATGAACCGGTCGCGCTCGAGGGGCTGACGCTGGGCAGCGTGGTCGAGGTGCCGCTGGAAAAAGTGAGCGACTGGTGCGTAGTCGCCGGTGGGCGGCCACCCGTGGGAATGTTCACCGTGAAAGTGGTGGAGGCGGCCCAACAACGATTCCGCGGTGAGAAAAATCAGTAAATCTCCGGCTCCGGCGTGTCGGGGCCGTGGTGGAGAAAGCGGAAGTCGCAGCCCTCGTGGGCCTGGGTGATCTCCTCGTGGTAGAGCTTGCCATAGCCGCGGGCGAACTTCTTTTCCGGCGGCTGCCAGGCGGCGCGGCGTTTCTCAAGTTCCTCGTCAGTCACGTCGAGGTAGAGCTTCCGGGCTTCGATATCGACCTCGATGACGTCGCCGTCCCGGACCAGGGCCAGCGGTCCGCCGATGGCCGATTCGGGCGAGACGTGGAGCACGCAGGCGCCATAGCTGGTGCCGCTCATGCGGGCGTCGGAAATGCGGAGCATGTCGCGCACGCCCTGTTCGAGGAGATACTTCGGGATCGGCAGCATGCCCCACTCCGGCATCCCGGCGCCGATGGGACCGGCGTTCTGGAGCACGATGACGTGGTCCGGAGTCAGGCCGAGCGCGGGATCATCGATGCGGGCCTTGAGATCGGCGTAATTCTTGAAGACGGCGGCGGTTCCGCGATGCTGGAGCAGCCGGGGTTCGGCGGCGGTCGGTTTGATGACGGCTCCGTTCGGCGCCAGGTTGCCGCGCAGGACGAAGGTACCGCCGGCTTTCGACACCGAACGATCCGGGGTGCGGATGACATCGTCGTCGAAAACCTCGGCGCCCTCGATCATCTCGCCGAGCGTTTTTCCGGAGACATTGCGGCAGTCGAGCTTGAGGTGATCGCGAATCCGGCTGAGCAGGCCGAGCAGGCCTCCGGCGTCGTAGAAATCCTCCATCAGGTAGTCGCCGCAGGGGCGGAGGTTGGCGATCACGGGAACCTGCGCGGAGATTTCATCGAAACGATCCAGGGTCAACTCGACTCCCGCCCTGCCCGCCATGGCGATGAGGTGGACGATGGCGTTGGTCGATCCGCCGAGGGCCATGTCGGTGACGACCGCGTTGTGAAAGGCGTCCGCGGTCAGCAGGTCGCGGATATTGGTCTTGTCCCAGGCGAGATCCACGATGCGGCGTCCGCAGGCGGTGGCCATGCGGGCGTGGGTGGAATGGACCGCCGGGATCGATGACGCGCCCGGCAGGCAGAGGCCGAGCGCTTCCGTCACCGCCGCCATGGTGGAGGCCGTGCCCATGGTCATGCAGGTGCCGGGCGAACGGGCGATACCGTCCTCGAGTTCGTTCCACGCTTCGCCGCAGAGGTTGCCGGCCTGGCGTTCGGCCCAGTATTTCCACATGTCGGTGCCGGAGCCGAGCACGTTCCCGCGCCAGCAGCCTTTCAGCATGGGACCGGCGGGGAGAAAGATCGCGGGCAGGTTGGCCGAGGTGGCGCCCATGATGAGCGACGGCACCGTCTTGTCGCAGCCGCCCATGAGGACCACGCCGTCGAGCGGGTAGCAGCGCATGGTTTCCTCGACTTCGAGAGCGACCAGGTTGCGGTAGTACATCGAGGTCGGCTTCATGAAGCTCTCCGAGAGCGTCATGATGGGGATCTCGACGGGAAAGCCGCCCGCCTGCCAGACGCCGCGTTTCACCTCCTCGGCGCGGTCGCGGAAATGGGTGTGGCAGTTGTTGAGGTCAGACCAGGTGTTGAGGATGCCGATGACCGGCTTGGCCTTGAAGTCCTCGGTGTCGAAACCCATCTGCTTCAGCCGCGAGCGGTGGCCGAAGGAACGCTGGTCATCGGGTGCGAACCAGCGAGCGGAACGGAGAGAGGAGGGATCGCGATCAGGGGCGGACATGGGTTTTTCGAAAATGGCAGTTGGGGAAAGGGCTCAACCCCTAAGCCGTTTCACGAAGATCCGCAATTCGGCGAGTTGCTCGAATCCTGCACCGGCGTGCGCGTCGGGACTGACGGGGTAGTCGGCGTTGGTGTCGGAGGTCAGCAGGTGGATGGCCCGATGCAGCGCCCATTGCTCGACATGACCGAGGAGCCCCTGTCCGATTCCCCGGCGGCGAAAGTCGGGATCGACATACCAGGCCTCGATATGCGCCCGGGGTGAGCCGCTTTCTCCAT
Source organism: uncultured Verrucomicrobiales bacterium (assembly GCA_964439145.1). Classification (GTDB taxonomy): domain Bacteria; phylum Verrucomicrobiota; class Verrucomicrobiia; order Verrucomicrobiales; family DEV007; genus JAEUHH01. The sequence continues at coordinate 7,493 of CAYTNL010000012.1, read as the reverse complement.
CGCGATACAGTCCCGCCTCGATGAAACCGATGGCGCGCCCGTTTCCCTCCGGGAGAAAAGCGAGGAAACCCGCCTGATTCGGATCCGCGAGGGTGCGCCGGGCATCGTCGCGCAATTGCTCCAGCGATTCCTTCGGCCACAGGGCCTGCCGGAGCGGCAGCCAGCGGTCGAAGTGGTCGGCGATGAGGGGCTCGATGCGCATCTGCCCAGATTCAAACGGGGTTGGTTCCCGGAGTCAACCGGGTTGGTTGCGGCGAAATGCGCCACAGACACCGCTTGCCTTCTTCGGTTCTCCTCTTCATGCTCCCTTTCTCCGAAAACTTTCGCGCGTGAGTCCCTTTCTCCTTCTCCTCATCGGCATGGCCGTCGTCATCGGCGGGATTCTCGGCCTGCGTTTGCACGCCTTCATCGCGCTGCTGCTCGGGGCGCTGACGGTGGCGGCGCTGACGCCGGGGGAGGCGACGGCGATCGCAAGGGTGTCGGAAGGGTTGGGGAAAGGATTTTCGAATCTGGCGATCCTCATTTCCATGGCCGCGATCATCGGGAAATGCCTCCTCGATTCCGGCGGGGCGGAGAGGATCGTGGTCAGCCTGCGCGCCGCTTTCGGAGATCGGCGCACGCCCCTGGCTCTGACGGCCAGTTCCTTCACGCTCGGGATTCCGGTCTTCTTCGACACTGTCTTCTACCTGATGGTGCCGCTGGCGAAGGCGCTGCGGATGCGGAGTGGAAAGAACTATCTGCTCTACATCCTCGCCATTGTCTGCGGTGCCACCATGGCCCACTCGCTGGTGCCGCCGACCCCGGGTCCGCTGCTGGTGGCTTCGATGCTGAAGATCGACATCGGCGTGATGATGCTGGGCGGTCTCGTGGTGGGGGCGATCACCGTCGCGGCCGGCTACGCCTACGCGGTGTGGGCGAACCGCCGGTGGGAGATCCCGTTGCGGCCTTCGGTGGAGTTGCCTCCCGAGGAACTTGACGCGATGGCGAGCCGCGATCACTCGGAATTACCCAATCTCGCCTTGTCCGTGCTCCCGATCCTCCTGCCCATCGTGCTGATCGCGGGTCGATCAATCACTGAATTTCTGGGTGTCGATAGTCGCGTCCTCTCCGTCATCGGTGACAAGAACATCGCCCTGATGATTTCCGCCGCCGTGGCCCTGATGCTGCTGGCGATGGCGAAGAATCGCTCGCGTTCCCAACTGACCGATGCCGTCGGCGCGGCGCTCGCCAGCGGTGGGGTCATCCTGCTGATCACCTCGGCGGGCAGCGCCTTCGGCGGTGTGCTGGAGGACACCGGTATCGCGGCGGCGATCGAGGGCATTCTCCCCGCGCGCCAGTCGCTGATGCTGATCCCGGTCGCCTTTCTGATCACGGCGGCGATGCGCACCGCGCAGGGTTCGGCCACCGTCGCCATGATTACCGCCATCGGGATCGTGGCGCCGATCATCGGGGCGGTCGAGCTGGCCTTCCATCCCGTCTACATCGCCCTGGCCATCGGCTGTGGATCCAAGCCCATCATGTGGGCCAACGACAGCGGCTTCTGGATCATCGGTCGCATGAGCGGGATGACTCCGCTGGAAACCTTCAAGACGGCGAGCGTCCAGATGATCGTCATGGCCGTGACCGGTCTGATTGTTGTGATGCTTGGCGCGAGCTTACTTCCCTTGAAATGAGAAATATCGAAACTGGGAGCGCGATGATCGTTCGTCGCGGTCGGATAATAACGCGAGCGGCGCTGCTCGCGCTCCTTTTGCCGACCGCCGCGTCAATTGGGGCCGATGAGCAAGGTCTCGAAACCGATCTCCTCATCGTTGGCGCCACCGAATCCGGCTGGGCGGCGGCGATCCAGGCGGCGCGGATGGGAATCGAGGACATCACCATCGTTCACGACGGTGAATGGTTCGGCGGCCAGTACACCGAGCAGTCCCTCGCCTGCGTCGATGAAAACAAGGGCGTCGGCACGGTCGGCTGGGGCGTGGACTGGCACCCGATGAAGCGCTCCTTTCATCGCAGCGGACTCTTCAAGGAATTGATGGATCGCATCGAGGCGTGGAACACCGAGAAATACGGATCGCCCATGCCGGGCTTGCCCTTCCACGGGCCCTCGACCTTTCGCCCCGCCGAGGCGGAGCGGGCCTTTCGCGAACTCATCCAGCCCTATCTGGACTCGGGCCAGGTGAAAGTCATCTGGCATCGCTGTCCGGTCGCGGCCGAGGTCGATCGATCCGATCCCGAGCATCCGCGCCTCCTTGGATTGACCTTTGCGCCCGTCGATCTCCAGACCGGGAAAAGCGGCGAGCCTGATCTGGAGGTAACCGCCAAGCTGACCATCGACGCCTCCGACTGGGGCGATGTCATCCAGGTTTCCGGCGCCGCTTACGAGGTCGGTCCCGATCCCAAGTCGCGCTACGGCGAACCGAGCGCGCCCGAGGACATTTCCGCGTATCCCGCCAACGAGATGAACCCCATCACTTGGGCGATGATCGTGGAGGAAACCGACGAGTGGAACCCGATTCCCGAGCCGCCGAACTACGACATCCGCAACTACCCGCGCGCCACCCGCACGGGGATGGAGGCCTTCGGAAAGAAACTGAAGTGGGATCGCCCCTTGCGCAGCTACGGCGGCATTCTCCATTGGCCTCCGAAGGGCGAGGAAGTGAAGCGCATGTTGAGTGTCTACTCGGTCCGCCGCATCGTGGAAGGCGCCGCCAGCAAGGACGGGCGCACCAGCATCCTGCTCAACTACATGAACGGCCAGGACTACGCGCTGGAGCGATTGCCGAAGCGGGTGAGCGACGCGCTCGAAGCGACCGAGCCGGGGGCTTCGGAGAAGAACCTCGTCGAGATGACCCGCGAGCAGCGGCAGATCGTTTTCGACGACGCGAAGAATCATTCGCTCGGCGTGCTGCGTTTCATGCAGACCTGGGTTCACGATCAGGTGGACGACACCGCCAACAGCTTTCGCAAATTCCGCCTCAGCCGCGAGTTCGGCACCCCGGACAATCTTCCACCCAAGCCCTACATCCGCGAAAGCCTGCGCCTGAAGGCGATGTACATGATGCGCGAGCAGGACGGACGGAACCGGGATGGGAAGGAAAAGAACGCTGCCAAGGAACGCTTCGCCCACGTGATGTATCCGGACGGTCTTTTCGCCTGGCAGTTTCACTACGATTTCCACCGCACCGGTCGCGCCTATCTGGAGGGCGACGAGGATCGCAGCGGTCCGTGGATCGATGTTGAAAAATCGGGACGGCACACCCGCTTCGTCAGCGACCGTTCGGTGTTCCCGATGCGAAGCCTCATTCCCGAGTCCATGGACGGCCTGCTCGGCGCCCAGGGCAATGTCGGCTTCAGCAGCATCGTCAGCGCCGCGATTCGCCTGCACGACCAGCGAGTCCACATCGGCCAGGCCGCCGGCGCGACGGCGGCGGTGGCGTTGCGGGAGGAGGTCGATCCGCGGGAGATGGTCTATGATCGAGCGTTGCTGGAGTCGGTGCGGGACGGGTTGTGTTCCGAGGAGACGGAGGGCGTGCCGCTGCTGATCTGGCCGTTTCGGGATTTGAAGCCGGGCGATCCGGGATTCGTGGCGGTGAATCGGCTCGCCGCGTTCGGTGAACTGGAATTCGATCAACGTGAAATCGATTATCGAGGTACGCTTCCCGGTGAACTCGACTCTGCAACTTTGGGAAAACTCCCTCACCGAGACCCTATTGCCCGAATCAGTGAAACTGACGCCGACGGCGACGGCATTCCCGACCGCGACGACGCCCTACTTTTCACGCCGAATGAACCCATCACCTGGGAACTGGCTTCCGAGAAACTGACTCCCGAAACCGACGGGCTCATCACCGATGACATTGCCGCATCCGCCAAGCGTTTCGATTTCGCCGGCAAGGGCGTACCTAAGACCGAGGGCTTTCTTCGCGATGTCGGAGCCGAGTTTTCCGAAGATCGTGGCTACGGTTGGGCGCGCGATGTTTCCGCCAACGACCGCCGGCGGAATGCCCTGCCGGAAGCCTATCGCGACAGCTTTCTCTTCACCCGTTCGCACGACACCTGGGAGTGCGAGGTCGAGAACGGGCGTTATGCCGTTGTCGTCTGTGTGGGCGATTCCGGTCACGAACAGGCCGGGCAGAACGTGACCGTGGAGGGGAAACCGGTGATCGAGGACCAGTTCACCGCCACGGAGCGTTTCCACGAAGCCACGACCGAGATCGAGGTGAAGGACGGCCGCCTTACCGTGGAAATCGGGAAAGACGGGAGCAACACCAACACCTGCCTGAATTGGCTCGCTTTCTGGAAGGTCGAATGAAGGCGTTGACTTACTGGGAGCGCGGGCGTCTCGCCCGCTTCATTGCCAGCGAAGGAGCGCGAGCACCTGTCCCGCGACTGCGGCGATCCCTGCTTGCTCCAGTCGATCGGGGCGATGAGGGATCATCGCGCTCCCAGGCTCCGCAGCGGGCTAGACGCCCGCACTCCCAGTGTTGAGATCGAAAACTCACTACCAATATGCCGCTTCCGTTTACTCCACCCACCTCCGAAGCCCTCGACGAGTTCATGTCGCGTCCGAGCGACGGCGTGCTCGCGACCTTGGGAGAAACCGAGGGCGACTTCCTCGTGCTCGGCGCCGGAGGCAAGATGGGATTGCACCTTTGCCTGATGCTGCAACGGGGCCTGGAAGCGTTGGGAAAATCGGAGCGCCAGCGTGTCATCGCCGTTTCGCGCTTCGGCTCGGCGGAAACACGCGCGAAATTCGAATCGCATGGCATCGAGACCATCTCCGCCGATCTCACCGAATCCGATAACCTGGCCGCGTTGCCGGACGCGCCGAACGTCTTTTTCCTCGCCGGCGTGAAATTCGGCACTTCCCACGAGCCGGGTCTTCTCGAAAAAATGAACGTGGAAATGCCGCGGGCGGTGGCGGAGCGGTTTCGGGATTCGCGCATCGTGGCGCTATCGACGGGCTGCGTGTATTCCTTCGTGTCGCCGACGACCGGTGGATCGACCGAGGAGGACGCGACCGATCCGGTGGGCGACTACGCGATTTCCTGCCTCGGGCGTGAACAGGCGTTTCGGGCGGCCGGTGAAAGGTGGGGGACGCCGACCGCCTTGATCCGGCTGAACTACGCCATCGACCTGCGCTACGGGGTGCTGGTCGATATCGCCCAGAAAGTCCTCGCCGGTCGGCCGGTCGAGGTGTCGATGGGATACGTGAATGTGATCTGGCAGGGCGACGCGCTGGCTCACACGATCCAGGCCCTGCCGCACGCGAGCGCGCCGCCGTTCGTGCTGAATGTCACCGGGCCGGGGATCTTGTGGGTGCGCGACCTGGCGGAGAGGTTCGGCGAGCGATTCGGGAAGGCGGCGATCATCGAGGGCAAGGAGCAAGTGACGGCCTGGTTGAATGACGCGTCGAAGGCGCACGAGATGTTCGGGATGCCGGCGGTGAGGATCGAGGAGATGGTGGAATGGATCGCAAGCTGGCTGGAGGGCGGGGGAGAGACGTTGGGGAAACCGACGCACTTCGAGACGCGGGACGGGAAATACTGAGGTGGGGTGTTCTCACACAAAGACACCGAGGCACGAAGGTTTCAGGATGGAGCAACTCAGAAAGAGACTACTTGAGGGGATGGTGATCCCGGCTTGTCCGCTGGCCTTGGATAACGACGGACGTTGGTCGGAGCGACACCAGGGAGCGGTGCTGGATTACTACCGGGCCGCGGGCGCCGGGGGGATCGCAGTGGGGGTTCACACCACCCAGTTCGAGATCCGGGAGCCACGAATCGGGCTCTTCGAGCCGGTGCTGGAGTTCGCATCCAAGAGGGTTGGGTCGATGACCAAAGAGGGTATGATCAAAGTGGCCGGAATCTGCGGGGAGACAGGACAGGCGATGCGGGAAGCGGAGGTGGCTCGGGAATTTGGCTACGATGTTGGATTGCTCAGCCTGGCGGCGTTGAAGGAGTGGAGCGAGCACTCCATCGTCGCGCATTGCCGGGAGGTGGCGGAGGTGATGCCGATCTTCGGTTTCTATCTCCAGCCGGCGGTGGGCGGGCGCGATTTGAGCTACCGGTTCTGGCGCGCGTTCGCCGAGATAGTGAACGTGGTGGCGATCAAGATCGCGGCGTTCAATCGCTACCGGACTCTCGACGTGGTACGGGCGGTGGTGGATGCGGGACGCGACGACATCGCGCTCTACACCGGAAACGACGATCACATCATCGGCGATCTGCTGACACCTTTCGTGTTTGATGAGAATGCCGGGCCGCGCTGGTTTTCCGGAGGACTGCTCGGCCAGTGGGCGGTGTGGACGGAACGGGCGGTGGCGTTGCTGGAGGAAATCAAGACGGCGCGGAAATCGGACAGGCTATCTTCCGAATGGTTGACGCGGAACGCCCAGCTTACCGATGCCAACGCGGCGGTGTTCGACGCGGCCAACGGCTTCGCCGGCTGCATCCCGGGAATCAACGAGGTGCTTCGCCGCCAGGGACTGCTGCCGTCGAGCCGCTGTCTGAATACCCACGAAGTCCTTTCGCCCGGGCAGGCGGAAGCATTGGATCGCGTGGTCGCGGCGTATCCTTGGCTTGTCGATGATGATTTTGTTCGTCAGAATCGGGATCTATGGCTGAGCGATACCTGACAGTTGGAAGAGTGATCGTGATCGGGCTGGCGATGGTGATCGTTGATTTGCCGCCCGCCGAGGCGCAGGAACCGATCCGGCGTGTGGCATTATCCCCGTCGGAATCGGGTTTCCCCACGGACGCGGTGGTGGTGAATCGTGGTGACCTCGTGCATTCGGGTCAGTTTTTCGCCATCGCCAAGCAGAGGGGTGATGCGGGCTTTGCCGATCTCCTGAATGACGTGCGCTCTTTCTGCGAAACGCGGGGAGGGACGCTCGCGGAGGTGGTGAAGCTGAATCTCTACCTCGCGGAGGATCGTCCGGAAACCGTGACCGAGATCGAATCGGCTATCCGGCAGGCGTGGCCGGAAGGGACCGCCCCGGCGGTGACCCTGGTGAGCGGCGCACTCCCGGGCGGTGCCAGCCTGTCGGGCGATGTGGTGATGAGAAGGGAGGCCGGCGGATCCGAAGCGGTGGTATCGAGCGGGGAAGCGGCCACGATGCCGTCCGGGCGGGACATTCTCTACGTGTCTGGTCGGGCGGCAAGCGGGGAGATCGCCGAGGCCACCTCGGGCACGATGACCCAGTTGTTCGATGTGCTCGCCCACCTCGGGAGCGGCCCGGCGGATGTGGTGCAGGTGAAGGCGTTCATCCAGCCAATGGATCAGTGGGAAGTGGTGGAGCGGGAAATCGCGAAGAGTTTCGGTGATCGGGCTACGCCGCCTGTGGTGATCGTGGAGTGGACGTCGACTTCTCGGGCCACGGAGATCGAGCTGATCGCGGCGGCGCCGGATCGCTTGAGTGATTCCGGGACGGTGAGCTATTTCACACCACCGGGGGACAAGGCGTCGCCGGTATACAGCCGGGTGGCACGGGT
>CAYTNL010000011.1:0-111078 GCA_964439145.1 uncultured Verrucomicrobiales bacterium | reverse complement strand
CCTGACCGATCAGGGTGCTTAACCTTGCGCCATTCGGCCTAAGAGACTGTTGAAAAAGGCTGGAATGAAAAAACGCGAGTCATTTTGGTCGGTGGCGAGGCGCGATGAGGGAAGGTGGCGAGCCACCTGACTGAATCGCAACGAAGCCAGCGGGCAAAAGGGCCGCGGCCCGAAGGGGCTTCGAAAACCACTCTCGGCAAAGCCGCTAACTTCCCCGTTCTTTTCACCATGGATTTTTCGTTTCAGAGTTTTTCAACAGTCTCCTAAGGAAAGAAAGCCGGAATCGTCTTTGGAAAGAGCACCACCTGACGGGCCACAATCCCGCGCTTTCCCCATGATACAGTTTCTCCACACCCGCATCCGCGTCAGCAATCTCGACGAGACGATCACCTTCTACGAAAAGCTCGGATTCAAGCTGACGCGACGCACCGATAAATCGCCGGCGGGGAATCAGCTCGCCTTCCTCGAACTGGACGGCAGCGACCATTTCCTGGAACTCTGCTACTCGCCCGATTTCAAGGTCGAGTTCCCCGAAGACCTCATGCACACGGCCGTGGGCGTGCCGGACATCGTGGCATACTGCGACAAGCTGGAAGCCGACGGCATCGAGATCTGGCCCGATGACTGGCGCGAAGCCTTTCCGTCCGGGGCGAAGAGTAAAATGGCCTTTGTCACCGATCCGGACGGCTACGAGGTGGAAATTCTCGAGCGCGCGCCGAAAGGCAAGGCCGAGGACAGTGTGCTGGGAAGCTGAACCCCGCCACGAACCCCCGCGTTCCCATGATCGTCGGCTGCCCCAGGGAGATCAAAGCCCAGGAAAACCGGGTCGGCCTGACCGTGCCGGGGGCGGCGCAACTGGCACGGCGCGGGGTGAAAGTGATCGTTGAATCCGGGGCCGGCGCTGGCGCGGACTATCTCGATGACGAGTATCGCGCCGCCGGCGCGGAGATCGTCGGCACCGCGGCCGAGGTCTTCGAGCGGGCGGAGCTGATCGTGAAGGTGAAGGAACCGCAGCCGTCGGAGATCGCGATGCTGCGAAGTGAGCAGACGCTTTTCACCTACCTGCATCTCGCCGCCGACAGGAAACTGACCGAAGACCTCGTCGCCACCGGCGTCATCGGCATCGCCTACGAGACCGTCAAGATCGGCCATCGTCTCCCGCTGCTCGAGCCGATGAGCGAGGTGGCCGGACGGATGAGCGTGATGGTCGGCGCCTACTTTCTTGCCAAGCACGCCGGCGGACGCGGCACGTTGCTCGGCGGCGTGCCGGGCGTGCTGCCGGGACGCGTCACCATCATCGGCGGCGGCACCTGCGGCACCAACGCGGCCAAGGTCGCGACCGGGGTCGGCGCGGAGACGACCATCCTCGAAGTGAGCAGCGAGCGCATGACCTGGCTGGACACCGCGATGCCGGCGGCGCGCACACTCTACTCCAGCGAATCGGCCCTGATGGAGATCCTGCCGAGCACGGACCTGCTCATCGGCGCGGTGCTGGTGCCGGGAGCCCGCGCGCCGAAACTGGTGACCCGGGAAATGCTCCGCTCGATGCGCAACGGCACGGTGCTGGTGGACATCGCGGTCGATCAGGGCGGCTGCGTGGAAACGACCCGCCCCACCACGCACGAGGATCCCGTCTACGAGGAGGAGGGCGTCATCCACTACTGCGTCGCGAACATGCCCGGCGCCTACGCCCGGACCTCGACCCAGGCCCTGACCAGCGTGACGCTGCCCTACGTGCAGTATCTCGCCACCGAGGGGCTGCGCGGCGCCTGCGGGCGCCACCCGGAACTGGTCGGAGGCATCAACTGTCAGCAGGGCCGGCTCACCTGTCGTGAAGTCTCCGAAGCGCACGGGCTGGAGTGGTCGGAGCCGGTCTGTTGAAAGTCGCTCGCGGCGCGGCGCGTATCCGGCGCCGATGAAACGTCCGATTGTTCTTGCCACCGCCGTTCTCGCCCTTGCCGGCATCACTTTTTTTGCCTGGATGCCGCATCGCCCCGGCCCGGCCCGGAGCATGGCCATTCCCGCCCGCGGCGGGGAAGCCTTGAAATTGGTAATCGCCGAAGCCACGCCCCACCATGGTCAGGGCGATCCCGCGTGGTCGGGAGAACGGATCGGTGGCAGCGGCGAAACCATCGGCGCGGTCGGGTGCACGCTCTGCTGCGTGAGCATGGCACTGGAACATTTCGGCATCGGCGCGGGGGATCCTTCCCGACTGAACGCGTCCCTGATCGACGGGGGAGGATACACCGAGCGGGGTTGGATACTCTGGAGTACCGTGGAAAGGGTCGCCGCCGACCGAGTCGCGGTGACTGTCCACCGATCGCCGAGCCATCGGCGGATCGACGCCGATCTCAAAGCCGGGCGCCTGGTGTTGGTGAAATTCCACCTGCCCGGGGGCATTCCCCATTGGGTACTCATCTGTGGGAAGCAAGGCGACGACTATCTGGTGAAGGATCCCGCTTTTCGCGATGCCGGTCTGGTGGCGCTGTCCACCCGCACCTCGTCTATCCACGCCATCCGGACGCTGGCGGCGAGCCCGTGAGCGCTCTCACACCTTGCGCATCTGTCGCTTCAGGCTCAGGCGCAGGGACACGAGCCCGATGATCGCGAAGATGAACAGCGCCGCCGCGTTCAGGTGCAGCGTGTTGGCGGCGACGACCACGGTGCGGCCCGCGAGCATCGCCTTCGGCGCCGCGAAGATTTCCCAAGAACCCAGTACCACGGGGGCTTCGTCGATGTTTTTCTCCGGATCTCCGTGGGACAGCATCCAGCGTTTTTCCCGGCCAAAAAACACGTTGGGCCGGTTCTCCCCTCTCCGGTAGTCACGGCGTTCCACTTCGGCGGCGTTGAACAGGTCGAGCACTTTCTCGTTGAGGTAGAGCTCCTCGGCGGTCACGGAGTTCTCCCCGGGGCTGGTGTCCCCGAGATATTCCGCCGGGTTGAAATCCCGCCGCATCAGTCCCTCGCGAATGCGCCGTATCTTTGCCCGCACATCGCCCGGATGTTCCCCGTCCAATCCGTAGACGATGGCGAGCGCGTCCTTGGCCGCGTCGAGCAAGGCCTCGTCCTCGGGAGTCATCGGCCGCTCCGCTTCGTTCTGCGCCTTGAAGCCGTCGAGGATGCTCTCGATGTCGTTGATCAACGCCCGCACCGGATTGCGCTCGGCGTGGGCGATGATGATGGATTCGTAGGACCACCGAAGGGGCATCAGTTGGCAGATGGCGGGGACTTTCAGTTTGCTGTCATCCTCATCCGCCCCGCTCTCCGGACCGATCCAGTTCTTGATGCTGGTGATGACATCGAGCCCGCGGTTCATCTCCTCGTATTTGATGAGCGCCCCGCCGAGGATGATGTTCGGGATCATGATGAGCGGGATGATGTTCAGCGCGGTCTTGGGGGTGTTCACCAGGCTGGAGATGCACAGCCCGGCCGCCACCCCGACCATGGCGGTGAGGAACATCCAGAAAAGGTTGTGCCAGAACATGTCGCGAATGGACAAAATGGCGTCGGAGATGAGCAGATAGATGACGCACTGGATCAGGGCGAAGAAGCCCAGCGAGAGCACCTTGCTCATGATGTAGGAGCTGACCCGGATGCCGTGATTCCGCTCGCGCTCCAGCAGGGTGCGGTCGCGGATGATCTCCTCGGCGCTGTTGGTCAGGCCCAGGAACAGGCCGATCACCAGGGTGAGGAAGAGGTAGGTCGGGATGTGGAAAGCCGAGGCGAAATCGTAGTCGCCATCCTCGCTGTAGCGCAGCACCACGGCGACGAGAAAAGCCAGCGCCGGCGCCTCCAGCAGAGTGGTGGCGAGGTTGGCCCGGTTTCGGAGCTTGCTCCAGAAGGCTCGCTTCACCTGGTTGGTGAACTGGATCCAGTCGTCGGAGGAAGTTCGCACTGGCCGATGCGGCGTCTTCTGCAACTGCACCGTCGCGGAGCTGTCGGCCTCGATGGAGCGGAGATTTACCTCCTCGAGCAATCGGTAGGTCTGAAAACGGTCCCCCCAGAACCCGGGGCTGAACCTCCGGGCCGGCATGAGCTGGCCGCGCTGGTCCTGCTCGTAGATGATGTCGCCGCTGAGGTCGCGCAGGGGCGTCTCCAGCACATCAAAGATGAAATCCGGCGTCACCGCCTGGCCTTTCGCGCATTCGTCCGGCAGCGGCTCGCCAAAAGCGGTGGCATGGACCCCCTCCTGCCGCCGGGCCTCGGCGAAATACTCCAGCATCTGGGCCGGGGTGCCGAAAAAAGCCAGCTTGCCCCCGTTGTCCAGGAGGATTGCCTTGTCGAACATGTGAAAGAGGCGGCTGCTGGGCTGGTGGATGGAGACCAGCGTGATCTTGTTGTGGGTCAGCCCGCGGATGAGGTCGAGGACGTGCTCGGAATCCTTCGATGACAGCCCGGAGGTCGGTTCGTCGAAAAGATAGACATCGGCGATGCCGATCATGTCCATGCCCGCGTTGAGCCGTTTGCGCTGCCCGCCACTGAGACTTTTGGTGCGATCATCCCCGGCGAGCCGATGGCGGAACTCGCTCAGCCCCAGCTCCACCAGCTTGGCGTCGGCCCGGCGGCGCCGCTCGAGCCGGGACAGGTGGGGCGCGCGGATCGCCGCCGCGGTATCGAGATTTTCCTCCACTGTCAGGAGCGGATCGAAGGCGTCCTCGTGCGGGATGTAGGCGATGTAGGGGGTGAGGTCGTCGAGGTTTTCGTAGAGCGACACCGAGTTCAGCTCCACCCGGCCGAGATCGGGCATCAGTTGGCCCGCCAGCGTCTTGAGCAGCGTGCTTTTCCCGCAGCCGCTCGGCCCCATCACGCAGACCATCTCGCCGCGCTGGACGGAGAAGCTGATATTGTCCATCGCCGTCGCCCGCCGGTCGTAGCTGTGGGTCACATCGACCACATGGAGGGAATTGATGACGTTGCGCTCCTCCTCGATGATCCCGTCGCTGAAATGGCAGCGCAGGTACTGGCCCTCGGCCACCGTGATGGTCACCCCGTCGGGCAGCAGAGTGGGGCCGGAGGCGCTTCGCACGGGCACATCATCGACCAACACCGGCTGGGGCGACTCCAGCACCTCCAACTCGCCACTCTTCTCGAAGTAGTTGCAACGGATGCGCAGCAGGATGTCCGCGCGGGCGCCGGGGGAGAGGAGGATGTCGCCCTCGCGCAACCGATTGGGATTGTTCGACACGAGGTACTCCGACCGCGTGGGCAGCAGATTGAAGCGCCCACCCAGTTCACGGGCGCGACGCCGCAGATCACTGAACGCGATCTCGGTGAGGTCTTCGAAAACGATCTTGTCGCGGATCGACACCTCCATCCGCGCGCCGCGACGCAGGGGCATCTTCCCGATGCGCGCGTCCATGTCGCGCAACACGTTGGCGGTGATGTTGAGCCCGAACTTGACGTCGAGATAGCTCTGCTTGGTGCGGGCTTTCTCGATGAAATGGTTGCCATCGTGGTCCTGGGCCAGGAACAGCTCGACGCCGGACACATTCTTCTTCGCGTTGAAGTAGAAAGCCAGGTCCTGATAATCGAGCACCATCTCCCCGATCAGCACATGCTGGCTCTCGTAAATGCGGCAGAACTCCCCTTCGCTGACCCGCCGGCCCCGCGCGATGATCGCCTGGGCGCCGATGTTCTTGATCAGGATGAGATCCCGGAAACGGAACGCCGCGATGGCGTGGTCGTCCGAAAGAGGCTCCAACACCACGTCGGCCGGGCGGCGCCGGGCGATGATGAGCGTCTCCAGCGGCTGGTCCCCGTCCGCGCTCGGTTTTTCCCCACTGTCGACCGTCTCGCTGGTGTTGAGCTGGTAGACGATGTTGATGGCCTCGGAGGCGACTCCGAGATTCGTCATGAACTGGTAGAAAGTGATCAGATTCTCCTTCGGCAAACCGGCGCGGGAGATCAGCACGTAGAGTTGCACACCGAGGAGAATCTTCTCGCTCAGCGGCAGACGACTCGCCAGATCGCGGGCGATTTCGTCGAGATCCTGGGGCTGACGCAGGGCCGAGGCGTAAAGTTCGCGCAGCTCGGAGTAGACCGTCTCCGGGTAGTCATAGCGCAGAAATCCGAGGATGGAGTCGATCTCCGCCTCCGCCACCCGGCCATCAAGCTTGGTGAAACCGGCAAACACCTGGATCAGCACCGGCAGCATCGTCTGCTCGGTGCGCGGCGTCTGCCGGCGGCGGGCCTTGGTGCTCAGCGAGCGCCGGAGTCGATCCCAGAGCGTGGATCGACGCCCGGCCAGGGTGCCTGAGGAGACGCCACCCTGGGCGCCACTTCCCGCGGAGCGTCGCTTCGGCGCGCGCCGGCTCGTGCCGTCCCCCGCGGTGGAGCGGGTGGGAGATTCCCGCGGATCGCTCGGCGGTGATGGCGGATCGGGAACAGACATGGGGGCGACGGCGGCGGCGGAACATAGCCGAAAACCTCCGCGACACAAAAGCTCGTCCACATTCCCTGAAAAACAGCCCCTCCCGGCCCGCGTTGCGCCCCCTTGGGCGGTGTGTTAGTTTAGCCCCCCGGTCGGCGTCTCTCACGGTCGGCTCCCCGTATCTCTCTACCATGCAAAACGACAACGACCGCGACTCCCGCGACCGCCAGAACGGCGGCGGTGGCGAAGGAGGATTCAATTGGAAAGGCATCGTCCTCCTCAGCATCGCCTTCGGGCTCATCGCTCTGGCCATGATGGCCGGAGGCGACCGCGGCAACGCCTCGGAGGTGCCCTACCAGAAATTCAAGGAACTGGTCGCGCAGGATCGCCTCCAGATCGACGAGAACGCCGTACCCCCGAAAGTCCTGCAGATCGTTCAGCGGGACAACAGCAAGAAACAGTTCATCACCGGCTGGTACGAAGTCGATGAAAAGGACATCCCCAAGAACAACGGGGAAAAGTACGCCCGTTTCCGCACCCCCATCATCCTGGATTTTTCCAAAGACGATCTCGAGGAGACCCTCGGCGAAAAATACGCCATCTACGATCAGGTCACGGAAGAGGACAGCGGCTGGGCCACCCTGCTCAGCCTGTATCTGCCCCTGATTTTCCTCGTCTTCCTGCTCTACCTCCTCTTCCGCCACCAGTTGCGCTCGGCCGGGCGCGGAGCCATGAGCTTCGGCAAGAGCAAGGCCAAGATGCTGGCCATGGACAAGAACAAGATCACCTTCAAGGATGTCGCCGGCGTCGAGGAGGCGAAGGAGGAAGTCTGGGAAATCGTCGAGTTCCTCAAAGACCCGAAAAAATTTCAGCGACTCGGCGGCCGCATCCCCAAGGGCGTCCTCATGGTCGGTTCCCCCGGCACCGGCAAGACCCTTCTTGCCCGCGCCATCGCCGGCGAGGCCGATGTGCCGTTTTTCTCCATCAGCGGCTCCGATTTCGTGGAAATGTTCGTCGGCGTCGGCGCCTCGCGCGTGCGCGACATGTTCGAGCAGGGCAAAAAGAACGCTCCCTGCCTGATTTTCATCGATGAGATCGATGCCGTGGGACGCCATCGTGGCCACGGACTCGGCGGCGGTCACGACGAGCGCGAGCAGACCCTCAACGCCCTGCTCGTGGAAATGGACGGCTTCGACACCCAGGAGGGCGTCATCATCATCGCCGCCACCAACCGCCCCGACGTGCTCGACCCCGCCCTGCTGCGTCCCGGCCGTTTCGACCGCCAGATCACCGTTTCCCTTCCCGATGTGAAGGGCCGCGAGGAAATCCTGCGCGTCCACGCCAAGAAAGTGAAAATCGCCGACGGCGTCGATCTCGGAGTCGTCGCCCGGGGCACCCCCGGCTACTCCGGAGCCGAGTTGGCCAACGTCATCAACGAGGCCGCCCTGCTCGCCGCCCGCAAGGGCCTGAAAGCCATCACCCTGCGCGAGTTGGAGGAGGCCCGAGACAAAGTCCGCTGGGGCAAGGAACGCCGCAGCCTCGCCATCAGCGAAAAGGAAAAGGAAAACACCGCCTACCACGAGGCCGGTCACGCCATCCTGCTCTGCCTGCTGGAAAACACCGAGCCGCTCCACAAAGTCACCATCATTCCCCGCGGCCCCTCCCTCGGCTCCACCATGTGGCTGCCGGAAGAGGACAAGTTCACCAACCGCAAGAACGAGCTGCTCGATCAACTGGTGGTCACCATGGGCGGACGCGTCGCCGAGGACGTCGTCTTCGGCGACGTCACCAACGGCGCCAGCGGCGACATCCGCCAGGCCACCCACATGGCACGGAAAATGGTGTGCGAATGGGGCATGAGCGACGAACTCGGCATGATCGAATACGGCGATCACCAGGAGCATCTCTTCCTGGCCCGGGAACTCAGCTCCCCGCGCAACTACTCCGAAGCCACCGCCCAGACCATCGACGCCGAAGTCAAGAAACTCATCGACAACGCCTACGGCAAAGCCAAAGAACTCATCGTCAAACACCGCGACAAGCTCAACGCCATCGCTCTGGGCCTGCTCGAGTACGAAACTCTCGACGCCAACCACATCAAGGAGATCATGGAGTTCGGCGAGCTGCGCAACCCGCCCAGCAGCCCCACCCCGCCAGATCTGCCGCAGGAGCCGGCCTCCCGGCCCGAAATGCCCTCCGAGGCCGGAAAACCCGACGAGGGAGAACTCCCCGGGGGGCTCGCGCCCGCCGGCGCGTGATCCCGCGACATGGACGGCCGCGCGCGGCACGGTTTCCACCAACCCCACCCTCGCCGACGAGAAATCCCGGCTTCCCTTGGCCGCGAGATTTCGCTAGATTCATCGACCGTCCGCCAGGACCCCACCGTTCCCGGTTTCCGTCATGTTCGAGTTCTTTTCCCAGCTGCGGCTGAAGCGCAAAGGCTTCTCCAGCGGCAAAAAACGGCGCAAACAGCGCGAGCACCCCTTCTTCCGCCAGATGCGGGAGGGGCGCCTCGTCTGCGTGCTGCTGTTCGCCCTGTTCATTGCCGCCATCTCGGCCCTGGCCATCTACGCCGCCGATCCGCTCGCCGTCTTCGCCGTTCAGCCGGTGAAAACCGCCGTCGTCATCCTGGTCCTGACCATCACCCTCGTCATCCAGCTGCGGATTCATCTGCCCGAGACCCTGAGGAGGAACTCCCGCGTCACCCTGCTCACCGCCGCGATCATCGGCCAGTTGCTGCTCCTGAAATTCAGCGAATACCTCGCCGAGACCTTCGCCCACGACGGCGGCTTCCACCTCCTCGTGGCGCCCTACGCGTTCGCCCCCATGCTCATGGCCCTGCTGCTGGGGCGTAACCACGCCACCTACGCCGCTATCTACGCGTCCCTCTTCGGCGCCCTCCTGGTACAGGGGACGCTCGCCTTTCCCTTCCTCATCTTTTCCCTCGTCGCCGGGTTTGTGGCCGTCTACCTGACCCACCAGGTGCGTCGGCGCGGGCGGCTCATGACCGCCGGCGGCTACGTGGGCTTCGCCGTGGTCGCGGTGGGCTTCACCCTCGGCATCATCCAGTGGCCCATGTTCGGAGAGATCGGCCCCGTCCCCGAAGCCTGGGATCTCATGGGTCGACAGGCGCTCGCCGCCATCCTCGTCTCCACCTTCACCGCCATCCTCGTCGGCGGGCTGCTGCCCCTCATCGAGGGCGCCTTCCGCATCACCACCGACATATCCTGGATCGAGCTGGCGGATCTCAACCATCCGCTGCTCAAGCGCATGACCATCGAGGCGCCCGGTACCTACCATCACAGCCTCGTCGTCGCCAATCTCGCCGAAGCCGCCGCTGAAGCCATCGGCGCCAACGCCACCCTCTGCCGGGTCTGCTCCTACTTTCACGACATCGGGAAACTGCACAAACCCGAGTACTTTATCGAAAACATTGGCGACGGGGAGAATCCCCACGACGATCTCACCCCCACCATGAGCGCCCTCATCGTGATCTCCCACGTCAAGGACGGCGTCGATCTCGCGCTCAAGAGCAAACTCAACAACGAGATCATCGCCGTCATCCGCGAGCATCACGGCACCTCGCTGGTGCAGTATTTCTATCACCGCGCCCTCAAGCAAAAGGAAGACTTCGAAGCGCTCGTCCGCGAAGGCCAGGAACGCGCCGAAGACGCGCCCGATGTCGATGTCGAGGGCTTCCGCTATCCCGGTCCCCGACCACAGACCCGCGAGAGCGCCATCATCAGCCTCGCCGACGCCGTCGAGAGCGCCTCCCGCTGCCTGCAGAAACCGACCCCGCAGAAAATCGAGCAACTCATCGAGGAGCTGACCCGCAGCCGCCTGCGCGAGGGCCAGTTTGACGAGTGCCCGCTGACCCTCCAGGATCTCGCCACCATCAAGGCCAGCTTCTACTCCACCCTGCGGAGCATGCTCCACAACCGCATCTCCTACCCCAAGGCCGAGGGACGCCACGAATTGGACGCGCCCGGCACCGACAACCCCTCGGCAAAACCCTCCCCAAAGACCAAGGCGAAGGCGAAAGAGAAGGACGGCGCCCCGTCCGCTCCCTCCAAGGACCGACGCCCCGCCGGAGCCGCCTGATCGGCGCGTGATTTCGACCGCGACGGTCACCGACCATACCCTGTCAGGTCCGCGACCCAAGAGGGTGGGATCGAGTCCCCGGAGCGCAATTTTCGTGCGTCGGCGGGGAATCCAGAATAGGGTCGCGCGGTTATTGGAATTGCCGTCGCGCCCATGAGATACGCCCCCCTCGATCCCCGCCTGTTCATCGAAAACCGGCGCCGCCTCGCCGGGCAGTTGCCCCCCGGCAGCCTGGCCGTGCTCCACTCCGCGGACATCCCCTGGCTCTGCGCCGATGGCTCCACCCGCTTCATCCAGAATAGCGATCTCTACTACCTCACCGGCATCGATCAGGAGGAGTCGATGCTCATTCTCTGGCCCGACGCGCCCGACCCGTCCCAGCGGGAAATGCTGTTCGTCAAGGAGACCTCCGAACTGATCGCCATCTGGGAGGGCCAGAAATTGACCCGGGAAGCTGCCACGAACGTTTCCGGTATCGGGAACGTGCAGTGGAACGACCGCTTCGATCCCGCGATCCGGCGCCTGGTGCCGAAAGCCAAACGCCTTTTCCTCAATCACAACGAGCACGCCCGCTCCACCTCCACGGCCCGGACGCCGGACGACCGCTTTCGCGAACGCATGCAGCGCCTCCACCCGCGTGTCCGGTGCGAGCGTCTCGCTCCGCTGCTCACCCGCCTCCGGATGGTGAAATCGGAGACCGAGATCGGCGTGATCCAGAAGGCCTGCGACATCACCCGCGACGGTTTTGTCCGGGCGGTGGAATTCCTCCGGCCAGGGGTCATGGAGTATGAGATCGAGGCGGAATTGCTCCACGAGTTCGTCCGCCAGGGATCCCGCGGTTTCGCCTACGAACCCATCATCGCCACCGGAGCGAACAACTGCGTGCTCCACTATCTGGACAACGATCAGGAATGCCGCGATGGCGAGCTGGTGCTCATGGATGTGGGGGCGGAATACGCCAACTACAAGGCCGACCTCACCCGCACGGTGCCGGTGAACGGCCGCTTCAGCCCGCGCCAGCGCGCGGTCCACGATGCGGTCCACCGGGTGGTCCGGACCTGCATCGATGATCTCATCCGGCCCGGGGTGAAAATCCGAGAAGTCTATCAGAAGCAGGTCGCCCGCGTGGTGGAGGATGAACTGATCGCCCTCGGTCTCCTGCGGACCGATGAAGTGGCGGAAGAACGCGAGAACGAGGAGCTACCCGAGGAGAAGCGCCGCTACCGCAAGTGGTTCATGCACGGGGTATCGCACAGTCTGGGCATCGATGTGCACGATGTCACCGCGCCGGAGGCGGAATTTCTGGAGGGCATGGTGGTGACTGTGGAACCGGGCATCTACCTGCGCGAGGAGGGCTTCGGCGTGCGATTGGAGAACGACATCGTGGTCCGCGCCGAGGGCAACCTCGACCTCATGGGCCACATACCCATCGCCGCGGAGGAGATCGAGTCCCTGATGGCTGATCGCCGCCCGCGCTCCAGCTAACCGCTCAGGGTTCCGCCAGTTCCTCGACTTCGGGGAAAGAGACCACCAGAGAGCGGTCATCCTCCGACAGCGACGCCACCTCGATGGTCCAGGATTCCTGATTGGCCCCCTGCAGGGTCACCAATCCGCCGCCGTGGCGGACGAAGCGCGCGAACAACTCCTGCCCCTCCTGATTTTTCCAGGTGCGGTAGCCTTTTTTTTCCAGGATCGCTTTCTTCTCGTCGATGGCGGCCACCAGGGGCATCACCACCTCTTTGAGTTGATTGAAATAGCTGACCGGTTTGCCGGTGGTGTAGCCGGTGAGATCACGCACCACTTTCCCGTCCGGGTCGAACACCAGGAGGTTGGGGTAACCCAGCACTTTGAATTGCTCCTTCCACCGTCTCAGCGCGGGGGGCGCGTCGGTGATGTTGCGGGGGTAGTCGAGATAGCAGATGACGACCTCATTCTTGGCGAGATCGTTGAAAGATTTCGTGGCGAAGACCTCCTCGCTGAGTTTCAGGGATTTGGCGTTCCAACGCGCGGTGAAAAGCAGCAGCAGCGGTCTCTGCAAACGCTGGGCCAGAGCGAAGGCGTAGTGCGGGTTCACCTCCCAGATGGCGCTGTCGGGATCGTCCATCAGCACGGGCACCCGCTGGGGCGCGTAGTCCTCCAGGGTGTAGGAACGCGTCATCTCCTCGCCGACGGTGGTGCCCTGCACGGCGGGTGGCGACTCCTGACCCAAAGCGGTCGTCAGTAGCGCGCCGACACCGCCTAGGAGGAGCGGGATTCTGAAATCTCCAGCTATCACAGAGCCGGATGATACCCCTGAACCGCGCGCGGGGAAAGCCCGGGCCGAGCGCTGGAGAGAGGCGGGAGAATCCTGTTTTGTTTGACACGCAACGGGACGCCATCTAAAGGGGTTTCCCCTCGCCCCGGGACGCCGCGCCGCCGCCGGTGGCGACACCGGGAAACCCGTCGGCAGCCATGCTTTATCGCTCCATCACCTTCGCGCTTCTGATGGCGACGTGGCTGATTTTCTCCGGCCTGTTCGACACGTTTCACATCACCCTGGGTATCCTCTCGGCGGGTTTTGTCACCTGGATCTCTTCCGATCTGCTCTTCGAGGATCGCGGGGCCGGGCTCCTCCAGCGTCTTGGCCAGGCCTTCCGGATGGTCCGCTACCTGCTGTGGATGCTCTGGCAGATCGTGCTTTCCAACATCGACCTCCTCAAGCTCGCGCTCGCGCCATCGGGTCTCTCCAAGGTGCGGCCGCGGGTGGTGAAGGTGCGCACCAACCTGAAAACCGACTTCGAGAAATTCCTGCTCGCCAACTCCATCACCCTCACCCCGGGCACCATCACGGTGAAAATCCTCGGCGACACTTTCTACGTCCACGCCATCAACGAAAACGCCGCGCGGGATCTGGGCGGTGAAATGGAACGCCGGATCGCCGCAATTTTCGCGGGTCCCGAACCGAAAGGAGGCTCGCTCTGACCATGGGGGGAGAGTTTGGCATCGTCGCCGTCATCGCCGGTATCATCATGCTGCTGCTGATGGCTCCGGCGCTGTATCGCATCGTCGTGGGTCCCACCGCCATTGATCGCATCGTCGCGGTCAACATCATCGGCACCAAGACCGCCGTCCTGCTGGTGGTGATCGGTGTCGCCTTCGGCCGGGTCGACATGTTCGTGGATTTCGCCCTCGCCTACGCGCTGCTGAATTTCGTGGGATCGCTGGCCGCCGCGCGCTACCTCCACAAGATCCGTCCCGCCGGCGGACGCGCGGCTCCCATGGGCGCGTCCGAGCCACCCACCACCGCCTCCTGACCCCGGCCTCAGCATGATTCTCGACGTCGTCGCCATCCTCCTCATCCTGACCGGCCTGGTGTTTTTCCTCGGGGCCGCCGTGGGACTGGTCCGTTTCCCCGATTTCTACACCCGCATGCACGCGGCGGGCAAAGGCGACACCCTCTCCAGCCTGCTGGTGGTCCTGGGTTTCGCCATTCACGAGTTCCGGCATTACGACGGCGCCGCCGACATCGTCCTGTTTCTGAAGCTGCTGGCGATCTGCGCGTTCATCATGCTGACCAGCCCCACCAGCACCCACGCGTTGATGGATGCCGGCTACGAGGATGGCATCGATCCCGTCATCGGCGAGGGAGGCGAGAACGCCCTCGCCGAAACCCGCAAGGGAGCCCGGAAAAACTAAGTCACCATCTGCCGTGATCGTCCCCTTCGACATCATCATCCTCATCTTTCTGGTCATCACCGCGGTGATCAGTCTGCGGGTGCGCGACCTGCTCGGGGCCGCCATGATCCTCGGGGTCTACAGCTTTCTCATCTGTCTGCTCTGGGCGGAGATGGGCGCGGTCGATGTCGCCTTCACCGAAGCCGCCGTCGGCGCCGGTGTCAGCACCGTGTTCATGATCGCCACCATCTACCACACCCGTCGGGAGTCGTCCGATTGATCCCGCCCGCTTCCCCTTATTGAAAGCCATGAAATGGTTCGGACTCATCGCCACGGTGTTCACCGGCATCCTGCTGTTGTCGGCGGTGCCGGACTTCGCCAGCTTTGGCGATCCCGACAGCCCCGCCAATGCCGGGCTCGGTGATCACCCCTCGGTTTCGCAATACTACATCACCGATACCTACACCGACACCAAGGTGCCCAACATCGTCACCGCCGTCCTCGCGGACTATCGCGGCTACGACACCATGTTCGAGACGGTGGTCATCTTCGCCGCCGGCATCGCCATCTATTCCATCCTCCGCGGCTTCTCCGGACCGGTGACCCCGTCCCATCCCATGGCGGTGGATACCTCCATCGACGGCGATCACCAGCGCATCATCATCGCCACCACCTGCCGGCTCATCATTCCCGTCATCCAACTGTTCGCCCTCTACGTCGTCGCGCATGGCCATCACAGTCCCGGCGGCGGATTCCAAGGGGGTGTCATTCTGGGCGCCAGTTTCATCCTCATGGCCCTGGCCAAAGACCTCGGCACCGCCCTCGGGAGATTCTCCGAAAAGCGCTACCTCGCGCTCGGTTCCGTCGGCATCATGATCTACGCCGGCTTCGGCCTGCTCTGCATGGCGCTGGAGCGCGATTTCCTCGATTACGAAATCCTCCACCGCCTCCTGCCCGCGACCGATCCGATCATGGCGCGCTCCCACAGCATGCTGGGGGTGGAGATCGGTGTGGCCTTCACCGTCACCGCCATCATGTTCGCCATCTACGCCAATCTTTCCTCCAAAGGCCGACTCGAGCACGGGCTTTGATCGATTGACTGATTCGACCGTTTTCCTCTTTCCCCAGATGGAGTTCTTCAACCAAAGCGTCATCCCCTATTTCAACTACTGGATCTACGTCATCCTGATGATGATCGGGATGCACGCCATGATCACGAAGAACAACCTGATCAAGAAACTGATCGGGATGTCCATCTTCCAGACGGCGATCATCCTTTTCTACGTCTCCATCGGCGTCAAACACGAGGCCACCATCCCCATCCTCGAGCACCATCACGACGATCACGCGGAGGCCGCCCATCACTCGGGGGCTCACGAGCCGGCCGCACACGCCATCGAGCCCGATCACTTCGCCAACCCCCTGCCCCATGTGCTCATGCTGACCGCCATCGTCGTCGGGGTATCGACCCTGGGCGTGGCGCTGGCCATTTCCCAATCCATCTACAAGGATTTCGGCTCCCTGGAGGAGGACGAGATCCTCGCGCAAATCAAACAGGGAGGACCCGGCATCGATGTCTGACCAACTCCCGGCCATCCTCCTGATGTCCCCGCTCTTCGGCGCCCTCATCACCGGGCTGGCCGGAGGCGCGGATCACCGGCGCTGTTTCCCCATCCTCATCAGCTCGCTCGCGCTGTCTTTCGCCTGTGCCCTCGGGTTGCTGGCGCAAGTCGCCCAGAGCGGCCCCGTCGACTATTTCGTCGGTGGCTGGAGCCCGGAACGCGCGCCGCTGGGCGTCGGCATCCAACTGCGCGTCGACGCGCTCAACGCCTTGCTGCTGGTGGTCATCTCCACCGTGGCCATCCTCGCGGGGATCTTCTCCTTCCGGCGCGCGGGTGAGGAAAACACCGAGAAGACCCCGCAGTTCTACATGCTCTTTCAGATGCTCTGCGTCGGGCTGCTGGGGATCACCATCACCGCCGACGCCTTCAATCTCTTCGTGCTCATCGAGGTGTCCTCGCTCACCAGTTATGCGCTCGTGGCCATGGGATCCAAGCCGCGCGGCACCGCGGCGGCGTTCAACTACCTCATCATGGGCACCATCGGCGCCTCCTTCTATCTGCTCGGCGTCGGCTACCTCTACATGAAGACCGGCACGCTCAACATGGCGGTCATCCGCGAGATCCTCGCCGATCCCGCCGTCGGTAACAGCTCCACCGTCTACGTCGCCTTCATCCTCATCCTAGTCGGCGTCTGGATCAAGATGGCCTTCTTCCCGCTCTACGGCTGGCTGCCGAACGCCTACAGCTACTGCCCCTCCACCACCAGCTGCCTGCTCGCGCCGCTCATGACCAAGGTCTCGGTCTATGTGATGATCCGCGTCATGCTCTCCATCTTCGGCGCCGAGTGGGTCTTTCAAAGTCTCGGCTGGAGCCACACCGTCGTCTGGCTGGCCGTCATCGCCATCCTCGCGGGTTCACTGCTCGCCCTCGCCCAGGTGGAGCTGAAAAAGATGCTCTGCTACCTCATCGTCGCCGAGGTCGGCTACATGGTGGGCGGCGCCTGGCTCGCGAATCACTGGGGCATGGTCGGCGCCCTCTACCACATCCTCGCCGACGCCTTCATGACGCTCTGCCTGTTCATCGCGGCGAGTATTTTCATCAAACACCGACGGGCCGAGCGCATCGACCACCTCGAGGGCCTCTTCCACAAAATGCCCCTGACCGCCACCGGATTCGTCATCGGCGCCCTCGCCATGATCGGCGTGCCTCCGACCGCCGGATTCTTTTCCAAATGGTACCTGCTCCGCGGCGGTATCGAGTCCAGTCAGTGGGGATACGTCGGCGCCCTACTGATCTCCAGCCTGGTGAATGCGGTCCTGTTTTTCCGCATCATCGAGATCGCCCATTTCGGGAAGAAACCCGTCGAGAGCCATGGCCACGGCGATGACCACGCGACCCAACCCTCTTTGGTCGGCGACTCAACCCTGTTGAGCGGCGAGGCGCGCCCCGCCACCGTGATCCCCCTGCTGATCACCGCCTCCATCGTGATCCTGCTCGGTGTCTTCAACGGTCCCGTCGTCGAATTCCTCCAACTCGCGCTCGAAGGCTTGCCGGTCGTCGGAACTCCCGCCCGCTGATATTTTTCCCGTGTCCATGGATCCCGTCGTTCACAGTTCGCTCCCCCTCTGGGCCTGCCTCGCCTCCCTGCTGGCGGCGCCGGTGATCGTGCTGTTCCGGCGCGAACTTTTCCTCCGCGAAGCAACCACCTTTGTGGCCGCCTTCCTCAAATTCGGACTCGTCCTGGCGATGCTGCCCATCGTCACCAGCGGCAAAGTGATCGAGTTCACCCTGATCGAGGGCTTCGGCGGCGTGGTCGCTCCGATCCTGTTCCGCGTCGACGGGCTCGGCATGCTCTTCGCCCTGGTGGCGTCGAGCCTCTGGATCGTGACCTCGCTCTACGCGATCGGCTACATGCGCGGACTACACGAGCATTCGCAGACGCGCTTCTTCGCCTTCTTCGCGATTTCCCTGTCGGCCACGCTCGGCGTCGCCTTTGCCGGGAATCTGCTGACGCTCTACCTTTTCTACGAAATGCTGTCGCTGGCCACCTGGCCGCTTGTCACCCATCACCAGGACCGGGAAGCCCGCACCGGGGGACGCACCTACCTGACCTACCTGCTGGGAACGTCGATCGGCTTCGCCCTCCCGGCCCTGATCTTCACCTGGATCAAGT
Source organism: uncultured Verrucomicrobiales bacterium (assembly GCA_964439145.1). GTDB lineage: Bacteria > Verrucomicrobiota > Verrucomicrobiia > Verrucomicrobiales > DEV007 > JAEUHH01. Next base: position 93,218 of record CAYTNL010000011.1, on the reverse strand, counting down.
CCGGTGGCGATCTCAGTTTCGCCGGCGACGCCATCCTCGCCTCGGCCGATCTCGCGCCCGCCCAGGGGCTGATCCTGCTGCTGGCTTTCTGCTTCGGCTTCTCCAAGGCCGGCATGATGCCCTTCCATTCCTGGCTGCCGGGGGCCATGGTCGCGCCCACGCCGGTCTCTGCGCTGCTGCACGCGGTGGCGGTGGTGAAAGTCGGGGTCTTCTGCGTGATCCGCGTCTTCACCGCCGTGTTCGGAGTGGATCTGCTGGCGAAACTCGGTGTCGCCACCGTGATCTCCTGGATCGCGGCGGTCACCGTGCTGGCCTCCTCGCTCATCGCCATGAGCCAGGACAATCTCAAGCGCCGGCTCGCCTTCTCCACCATCGGCCAACTCTCCTACATCGTTCTCGGCGTGTCGTTGCTCAGCGACCACGCCGTCCAGGGCAGCATGATGCACATCGCCATGCACGCCTTCGGCAAGATCACGCTGTTCTTCTGCGCGGGCGCCATCTTTGTCGCCACCGGCAAGAAGTACGTGAGTCAGCTGACTGGTCTCGGCAAGACCATGCCCATCACCATGGGAGCCTTCGCCATCGGCGCCATGAGTGTGACCGGCGTTCCGCCCACCGGTGGATTGCTGAGCAAATTCTACCTGGTCTGGGGAGCGGCCGACGCCCAGCAGTACGCGCTGCTGGCCGTCTACCTCATCAGCTCGGTGCTCAACGGCGTCTATTTCTTCCCGGTCGTCTATCGCGCCTTTTTCAAGCCTGCGCCCGAGGGCGATATCAGCGATGAAGGAATCCGGGAAGCCCCTCAGGCCTGCGTGCTGCCGCTCGCGATCACCGCGATCGCCTCAGTGTTGTTGTTCTTTTTCCCGGGCCTGCTGCTGGAACTCACCAAGCTGATGACCGGCGCCCACTGAACCCCGCCACTTTCCGAGACATGGCCATCCCTCCCGGCAATACCAACGAACCGCTCCACGAGCTGAAGCACGACGCCGTGCCCGGCTACCCAAAAGCTTTCGCCATCGCCTTCGCCGCCATGGCGCTCTATCTCCTGCTGATCCTGCTCACCTCGCCGGGACCGGCCGAGGGACATCATGGCCACTCCGACTCCTCCCATGAAAACGAATCCGCCCACTGACGACGAGACGCCCGGCTGGTTCGACAAGCCGGAGAACGTTCGCAAGATCCTGCTCGGGCTCTTCGGCGCCTGCGGCTTCTTCGTGCTCCTCGACGTGATCTTCTGGATCACCGGTTTCGACAAGCATCCCCACTTCAAATGGGAACAGTGGCCGGGATTCTATGCCGTCTATGGTTTCGTCGCCTGCGTGCTGCTGGTGCTCATCGCCAAACACGTGCTGCGCCCGCTGGTGATGCGCGGCGAAGACTACTACGAAGAAACCGGCCAACCTTCCCCGAAAAACGACGACACCGATGCCTGACGCCCTGCCGCCATTTGCCATCTATCTGCTCGGCGCCCTCCTCGTGCCCTTCCTGCGCGGACGGGCACGCCAGGGTTTCGCCCTGCTCGTGCCGGTGATCGGTTTCGTGAATTTCTTCCTCATCCCGGAAGGGGTTCACTGGAGGGTGCCGCTGCTCGATTTCGAGTTGATCCTCGGCCGCGCCGACGCCTGGAGCCTGATCTTCCTGAATATTTTCACCATCCTGTCCTTCGTCGGCATCCTTTACATCATCCGGGAAAATCTCGCCCTCGATCTCTCCGCGGGCCTGCTCTACGCGGGCAGCGCCATGGGCGTGGTGATGGCGGGCGACTTGCTCACCCTGTTCTTTTTCTGGGAAATGCTCACCCTCGGCGCGGTGCTCTGCCTGCTCGCCCGGCGGACACCCGGCTCGGGGAAGGCCGCCTACCGCTATCTACTGGTCCACATCTTCGGTGGTGTCGTCCTGCTGGCGGGTCTGGCGATCCACCTCGGTTCCGGGGGCGATGTGGCCTTCGACAAGATCGAGTTGGCCGGGCCGGGTCCCATCCTGATGTTCCTCGGTTTCGGCATCAACTGCGCCTGGCCGCTGGTGGGCGCCTGGCTCACCGACACCTACCCGGAGGCCTCCATCGGCGGGGTGGTCTTCATGGCCACCTTCACCACCAAGACAGCCGTCTACGTGCTGGCGCGCACCTTTCCGGGCGAGGAACCGCTCCTCTGGATCGGCATGGCCATGGCCACCATCCCGATCTTCTACGCGGTGATCGAGAACGACCTCCGTCGCGTGCTCGCCTACAGCCTCATCAACCAGGTCGGCTTCATGATCGTCGGCGTGGGACTCGGTACCCCTCTTTCGCTCAACGGCACCGCCGCCCACGCCTACTGCCACATTCTCTACAAGGCGCTGCTTTTCATGTCCATCGGCTCGGTCATCTATCGCACCGGAAAATCGAAGGCCACCGAGCTCGGCGGCCTCTACCGCTCTATGCCCTGGACCTGTGTCTTCTGCTGCATCGGGGCGGCCAGTATCTCTGCCTTTCCGCTGTTCAGCGGCTTCGTCAGTAAATCGATGATCATGAGCAGCGCCGCCGCCGAAGGCCAGACCATCATTTGGCTGGCACTACTGTTCGCCTCGGCCGGGGTGTTTCACCACGCCGGCATCAAGATCCCCTTCTTCGCCTTCTTTTCACACGACTCCGGCATCCGCTGCAAGGAAGCGCCAGCCAACCAGCTGATCGCCATGGGCATCGTGGCCTTTCTGTGTGTGTTCGTGGGGACCTTTCCCGACGCATTCCTCTACCGAATGCTGCCCTATCTGGAAACCAACTACGCCCCCTACACCGTCGGCCACGTCACGGATCAGCTCGCGCTGCTGCTATTCAGCGCCCTGGCTTTTACCCTGCTGATGCGGGCCGGTCTCTACCCCGCCGAGATCCGCTCCACCAATATCGACGCCGACTGGATCTATCGGAAAGGCGGCCGCACCGTCTACCGCGTCTTCGACTGGTCGCTGAACGGGCTGAACGCCGCCGCAGCCAAGCTGGTGAACGGACGCGTGGTGCCCGCGATCACGGAGTTCTTTTCCCACGGCTCATCCTATCTCGCCACCGCGGCCATGACTCCGCTGTGGAGAATCCAGGGCCACGACGCCGAGGAAATCGCGCGCCGCAAAGAGATCGTCTACCTCCGCTGCGAACGCGGCGCCTTTCCCATCGGCATCACCGCCTGCCTCGCCGTCTTCCTGCTGGCGCTGCTGTTCATCGTTTCCTACCTGAGTCACACCGGTCATGTTCACGGGGATCATTGAAGCTCGCGGTGAAGTCGCCGCCTTGACGCCGATGGCCACCGGCGCCCGACTCTTGGTGCGCCTGCCGTTCGCGGCGGATCTGGGCATCGGTGAAAGTGTGGCTGTCAACGGCGCCTGCCTCACGGTCACGGAGATCGACCCGTCCCTCGGCACCGCCGCCTTCGACCTGCTGGCGGAGACTTTGCGGGTCACCAATCTCGGTGATCTGACAGCCGGGGATTTCATCAATGCCGAGCGCGCACTCGCGGTGGGCGACCGTCTCAGCGGACACTTCGTTCAGGGACACGTCGACTGTGTCAGCGAGATCCTCGCCTGGGAAGCGGTCGGGCGGGATCACCGACTCGAGGTGGCGTTGCCGGCCGAGTTTGCGCGTTATGTCATTCGCAAGGGCTCCATCTGTGTCGATGGCATTTCCCTCACCGTCGCCGAGCTGGGTGACGACCGCTTCACACTCTGGATCATTCCCCACACCGCCGCGGTGACCAATCTCGGAGCCGCGAAGGCTGGCAAGCGGGTGAATCTCGAGTTCGACCTGTTGGCGAAGTATCTGGAGCGGCTCAGCGAGCCAGATTCCACGCGCTGACCAGAGCCCGGAGTCCGGCCATCTCGATCGAGGAATCGACACCGCAGCCCCAGACCAGCCTCTTGTCGTCGTGACGCTGGAGAAGGATATAGGCGGCCGAGTCGGCATCCGACCCACCCCTGACGGCGTGGGATCGGTAGTCCGTGACAGAAAAATCCTTCATCCCTCCGCTTTCCATCGCGTGGACAAAGGCGTTGATAGGTCCGTTGCCCAGTCCGCTGATGGTGCGCTCCTCCCCGTGGATGGCGATCTTGGCGTGGCAGGCCACCTCGCCGCGCCCACCGGCGTGATGATCGAGCTCGTAGTCGATCAAGGCCAGGGGTTCCGCGAGATTCACGAAATCGCGGAAGAAAAACTCCCGCACCTCGTCGGGAGACAGCTCGCGCCCGAGTTCATCGGCGAGTTGGTAGATCCGTCCGCCGACCTGGGGGTGCATGGTTTTGGGCAGATCGAAGCCGTGTTCCTGGTCGAGGATGTAGGCCACACCGCCCTTGCCGCTCTGGCTGTTGATGCGGATGATGGCCTCGTAGCTGCGGCCGATGTCCTGGGGATCGATGGTCAGATAGGGTACCCCCCACGGCACCACCCTGTCGGGTCCGGCATCGGCGATGTCGCGGGCGCGACGATCAAAGCCCTTCTTGATGGCGTCCTGATGGCTGCCCGAGAAAGCGGTGAAGACCAGCTCGCCGGCGTAGGGTTGGCGCTCGGGAACCGTCATGCGCGTGGTGCGCTCGTAGACCGCGCGTATGCCCGGGAGATCGGAGAAATCGAGTCCCGTCTCGATGCCGTGGCTGTTCATGTTCAGCGCCACGGTGACGATGTCGAGATTCCCGGTCCGCTCGCCGTTGCCGAAGAGCGTGCCCTCGACCCGGTCCGCTCCGGCGAGCAGGCCGAGTTCGGTGGCGGCCACGCCGGTGCCACGATCGTTGTGGGTGTGGAGCGAGATGTGGATCGCATCCCGCTGGTTCAAATGCCGCCCCATCCACTCGATCATGTCGGCGTGGATATTGGGCATGGCCCACTGAACCGTGTCCGGCAAGTTGATGATCATTTTCCGCTCGGGAGTCGGTCCCCAGATATCGATGACGGCATTGCAGCACTCGAGCGCAAAGTCGAGTTCGGTGTCGGAGAAAGATTCCGGCGAATACTGGAGCATGACTTCGGTGCCGGGCACGGTGGGCACGAGTTCCTTCACGAGCTTCGCCCCCTCCTCAGCGAGGGAGCGGATCGATTCCCGGCTGGCATCGCCAAAGGTGATGCGACGCTGGAGCGGCGAGGTCGAATTGTAGATGTGGACGATGGCTCGTTTCGCGCCGGCGATGGCTTCGAAGGAGCGCCGGATCAAGTGCTCGCGGGTTTGGACAAGGATCTGGATGGTGACGTCTTCGGGGATGCGTCTCTCCTCGACGAGTCGTCGGCAGAAATTGAACTCCGTCTCCGAGGCCGACGGAAAACCGACCTCGATCTGCTTGAAGCCGCAGCGCACGAGCAGTTCGAACATCTCGAGCTTTTCCTCCACGCTCATCGGGATCGGTAGCGCCTGATTCCCGTCGCGCAGATCCACGCTGCACCAGATGGGCGCGCGCGTGATGCTTTGGTCGGGCCACTGGCGGTCGGTCAACGACACCGCCGGAAAGGGCCGGTATTTGCGGATGGACTCGGGTTTCATGATATGCGGGGTCTAACAGGGCGAAAAATGACGGGGGAGCGAGAGAAAAGTACAGACCGCCCCCGTGAAACAGGGAAAGACGGGACTGGGAAAAAGAGACTCAGCGGGCGCGGAGGCCCAGCAGCAGCAGACCACCGACGAGCGGAAGCGCGGAGGCAAAGAGCGATGGGGTGCTGGTCGAAAGACGTCTCATGGAACCGTCGAAAGTGGGGTAAGCTAGCTTCGTTCGAACAATTGTCGAACCGTTTTGCCGCCCCGTCCATGGAACTGATCCTCAACGAAGCCCACTACGAGACGCTCCTGAAGGAAGTCGTGCCCGCGGCCAGGAAGTTCGTCTGGATCGCCACCGCCGACCTGAAAGATCTCCATGTCGCCGGTCCGCGCGGAAAATTCCGCCCCTTTCTCGGGGTGCTGGCCGATCTGGTCGAGTCCGGGGTCGAGGTGCGCCTCATCCACGCCAAGGAGCCGGGTCCTCGGTTCCGCGAGGACTTCGACCGTTTCCCGGTCCTGATCGAAAGTGATCGCTTCGAGCGCGTGCTGTGCCCTCGGATGCATGCCAAGATCGTGATCGTAGATGGTGAGGCCGCCTACGTGGGCTCCGCCAACCTGACCGGCGCCGGGATCGGGGCAAAGTCCTCGCTCCGACGTAATTTCGAGGCGGGCGTCCTGACGCGCGATCCCGACACTGTCGGCGAGCTGATGAGCTATCTGGACACCCTCTGGATCGGCGAACATTGCCCGAAATGCGGTCGCCGCGACGTGTGCCCGGATCCCATCGTGTGAGGCGTCATCCCGGGTTGATCCCGCCGCGCACGGTGGTATCGTTGGCCTCCGTTTCGTTCGACGGTCTGTCCGCGACAGCCGCGGCCTCATCGCTACCCAACTACTCCCAGTCACCACTTTCCCTTGTTGAATATGGAAATTTTACTCGGCCTAGTCCGTTTTGTCGGGGTCATCTTCTTGGTCCTGCTCATTTTCAATCTCATGATCGTGGTCCACGAGTGGGGTCACTTCCTCGCCGGGCGCTGGCGCGGGCTGGTGATCGACCGTTTCCAGATCTGGTTCGGCAAGCCAATCTGGAAAAAGACCTACAACGGCGTGCAGTATGGCCTCGGCACCATCCCGGCCGGCGGTTTCGTCTCGCTCCCGCAGATGGCGCCGATGGAAGCCATCGAGGGCAGCACCTCGGATGAGGTCAAAAAAGAGCCACTCCCGCCGATTTCACCGCTCGACAAGATCATCGTGGCTTTCGCCGGACCGCTCTTCAGTTTCCTGCTCGCCCTGGCATTCGCCTGCGTGGTCTGGGTGGTGAAAAAGCCTGTCGAGGAAGCCGCCAGCACCACCGTCATCGGTGGGATGGCCGAGGATGGCCCCGCCGCCAAGGCCGGTCTCAAGGTGGGCGACAAGATCACCCACATCAATGGCCATCAGGTGAAACAGTTTCTCGGGATGAACGATAGCGTGAAATGGCACATCATTTCCGCCGAGTCCGATGACATCGAAATCGAAGTCCTCCGCGATGGGGAAACCAAGAAATTCACCGTCAACGCCCCCCATCCCGAGCCAGAGGAGTTGAACGGCAATATCCTCGCCAAGATCTGGGGCACGATCTCCTCACGGAAAGAACTCCGCTCCATCGGCATCGGGCCAGCCACCACACCCGTCATTTCGGAGGTGATGGAGAACTCTCCCGCAGCCGGTCTGGACCTCAAGGCGCAGGACATCGTCACCGCGATCGACGGGAAGCCGGTCACCACCCTCTCCCAGGTTTTCTCATACGAATTGGAGGCCGGCAAACCGGTCAACTACACCATCCTGCGCGGGAAAGAGACGCTCCAGGTCACCGTCACCCCGCGGTTGCCCGACAAGCCCGCCGACTACAAAAAGCCGCTCACCGGCATCGTCTATGACGGCGCCGGCATCCGCACGCTGGTGCGCATCAATCCCCTGGTCCAGGTCAAGGATGGTTTCCGCACCATCGTCAACACCCTTCAAAAAGTCTTCAATCCCAAGAGCGGCATCGGTGCGGACCAGCTCAGCGGCCCCATCGGCATCATGGGTCTCTACTACGATCTCTTCCAGCACCCGGACGGCTGGCGACTGGTGCTCTGGTTCAGTGTGATCCTGAACGTGAATCTCGCCATCCTCAACATGATGCCCTTCCCGGTACTGGATGGCGGCCACATCGTCATGTCCACCCTCGAGGCCATCCGGCGCAAGCCGCTCAATTTCAAGGCCCTGGAAATCATTCAGACCGCCTTCGTGCTGCTGCTGCTCGGTTTCATGGTCTTTGTCTCGTTCAAGGATGTGGGTGACCGCGTGCCCGACGGCGGCGACGCCGCAGAGGCGGAAGCTGCGGCCACCCCACAATTCCTGCCCGCGAAAGACTGAGCCGGACCACGCGGAATCTCCCCATCATTGCGCTCGAAATCCGGACGCTTCCGTGCGACTCGTGTGACGAGATGCCGGACCTGATCTACACCCCCAGTCCCTTCGCCGCCAAGCGCCGCCGCACCCGCGAGGTGAGGGTCGGCAACGTCGGCGTCGGCGGGGACAATCCCATCCGGGTCCAGTCCATGCTGACCAGCGACACGCGCGACACCGAGTCGTGCGTCAGGGAAGCGCTGGAGTTGGTCGCGGTTGGCTGCGAGATCGTGCGCGTCACCGCACAGACCCGACAGATCGCGGCAAATCTCGAAAACATCGCGGCCGGGATCCGCTCGGCGGGCAGCGACGTGCCTCTCGTCGCCGACATCCATTTCAAACCCGACGCCGCCCTCGAAGCCGCCAGGTGGGTGGAGAAAGTCCGCGTCAATCCCGGCAACTATGCTGACAAGAAGAAATTCCAGATCCGTGAGTACACCGACGCCGAATACGCCGAGGAATTGGAAAGGATCGAGGCCGAATTTTCCCCGCTGGTGAAACTCTGCCGGGAGCGCGGCGTCGCCATGCGTATCGGGACCAATCACGGCTCGCTCAGCGACCGCATCATGAATCGCTATGGCGACACCCCTCTCGGCATGGTCGAGAGCGCGCTGGAGTTCGCCCGCATCGCCCGCAACCACGGTTACCACGACTTCGTCTTCTCCATGAAGGCCAGCAATCCGAAGGTCATGATCGAGGCCTACCGCCTCCTGGTGGCCCGGCTCGAGGCGGAGGGCGAGGACTGGAACTATCCCATCCACCTCGGTGTGACCGAGGCGGGCGACGGCGAGGACGGCCGCATCAAGAGCGCCATCGGCATCGGCTCCCTGCTGGCCGACGGCATCGGGGACACCATACGCGTCAGCCTGACCGAGGACGCCGTCCACGAGATCCCCGTCGCCCGGGCACTGGTCGGGGCGAGCGCGGAACTCGGAGCGCGAAATTCGGGAATAGACCTGGGCTGGAACGACGTTTCCTGGGATCCCTTCAGCTTTGAAAAGCGCGCCTCGGAACGGATCGATGTGAACGGCGTCGGCGTCGGTGGCGAGGAGCAGATCGCCGTCTTCACCAGCCGGGAAAAATGGGACGCCCTGGCGCACAAAATCGACCAACTCGGCGACTTCAAGCCCGAGGTGGTGGTCGAGGATTCCGGCGTGGTGGCCATCGACCCCCGCGACGACGCGGCGGTCGCCGACCTGAACGCGTCCGGGGCGCCGAGGCTCATCACCGTCGCCGACGGGCTCGACCTGCCGGTCATCGCGGCCTTCCGGCTGCTGGCCTCGCGCGTCGACGCGCGTCATCCGATATTGCTGAAAGACCGGCGCGAACCGTCCACCGACCCGAACGCGGACTTTCTCGACACCCTGCTCCGCGCCAGCGCAAATCTCGGTTCGCTCATCTGCGACGGCATCGGCGACGCGGTGCTGGTGCAGGGCGAACAGGCGCCCGGCCAGAGCCTGCGGCTGGCCTATAACATCCTCCAGGCCAGCGGCGCCAGGATTTTCAAGACCGACTATGTGGCCTGCCCCAGTTGCGGCCGGACGCTGTTCAATCTCCAGTCGACCACCCAGAAGATCCGCGAAGCCACCGGCCACCTCAAGGGCGTGCGCATCGCGGTAATGGGCTGCATCGTCAACGGTCCCGGCGAAATGGCCGACGCCGATTTCGGCTACGTGGGCGGGGCTCCGGGCAAGATCAACCTCTACGTCGGGAAGGAACCGGTGAAGTTCAACATTCCCGAGGACGATGCCGTGGAAAAGCTGGTCGATCTGATCAGGGAACACGGACGCTGGTTCGAGGCGCCGGAGCGCCTCGCCACCGTCACCGACGCCTGAAAATCAGGGCAGGGGAAAGCGCGCGTTCAGCGCCACCACCCGCCCGCGGATGGCCTCCAGCGCGGCGGCATCCTCACGGTGGGTGATCGCCTCGTGAATGAGGTCTCCCACCACCGTCATCTCCGCCTCCTTCATGCCGCGGGTGGTCGCCGCGGGCGTGCCGATGCGAATGCCACCGCCCTTGAAGGGGCTCTCGGTGTCGAAGGGGATCGAGTTCTTGTTCACCGTGATGCCCGCCTCGTCGAGCGCCTCCTGCACGATCTTGCCGTTCAGTCCCTGCGGGCGCACATCGACCATGAAGACATGGTTGTCCGTCCCCCCGGAAATCACGCGATAACCGTGCTCGGTAAGACGCGCCGCGAGCGCCTGGGCGTTCTTCACGATCTGGGTCTGGTATTCCCAGTAGCCTGGCTGTAGCGCCTCGTGGAAACAGACCGCCTTGGCGGCGATGACGTGCATGAGTGGGCCGCCCTGCACCCCGGGGAACACCGTGGCGTTGATTTTTTTCGCCAGCTCCTCGTCGTTGGTGAGGATCAGTCCACCACGCGGGCCGCGCAGGCTCTTGTGCGTGGTGGTGGTGACGAAATGGGCGTGCGGCACCGGGGACGGATGGACGCCCGCCGCCACCAGGCCCGCGATATGGGCCATGTCGACAAACAACATGGCTCCCACCGAGTCGGCGATCTCCCGCATGCGGGGGAAATCGATGATCCGCGAGTAGGCAGAGGCCCCGGCAGTGATCATCTTGGGCTGGTATTCCCGCGCCACCACCGCGAGCTGATCGTAGTCGATGGTCTCGGTCTCCGGAGACACGCCGTAGTGTTTCACCTCGTAGAATTTGCCGGAGAAATTCGCGAAATGCCCGTGGGTGAGATGCCCGCCGTGACTGAGATCCATGGTCAGGATCTTGTCACCCGGTTCCAGCACGGAGAAATACACCGCCGCGTTCGCCTGGGAACCGCTATGCGGCTGGACGTTGGCGAATTTCGCGTCGAAAAGCTCGCAAGCCCGGTCGATCGCCAGTTGCTCGACGACATCGACATTCTCACAGCCCCCGTACCAGCGGCGGCCGGGATAGCCCTCCGCGTACTTGTTCGTCAGGCAACTGCCCTGGGCTTGCTGGATGGCGCGGCTGGCGAAGTTTTCCGAGGCGATGAGCTCGATGTTGTTGGCCTGGCGTTTCTCCTCCGCCGCGATGGCCTCGGCGATCGCGGGATCGGTGGCGATCAGTTGGGCACCGATGTGGGAAATGCCCGTTCCGCATGCGGAGGGATCATTCACCTTGCCCACCCGGCGCTCGTGGCGGCCGCCCTCGAAAGGCGTCTCCAACCAAGCGTCGATGATGGCCAACGCCTCCTCGTTGCCGGTCTTGCGACCGCTGAGACAGAGGACATTGACGTTGTTGTGCTGTCGGATCAGGGCCGCGTCCTCGGTGTCTAGGGCGATCGCCGCCTGCACGCCGGGATGGCGATTGGCAGCGATGCTCATGCCGACTCCGCTGGTGCAACAGAGAATGCCGCAGGCGAACTCACCCGAAACGACTCCGGCGGCTACCCGGTGGGCATAGTCGGGATAGTCCACCGACTCCGCCGAATGCGTGCCGATGTCCTCGTACCCGATGCCGCGCGCCCGCAGATGCGCGACGACGGCCTGTTTCATCTCAAAGCCCCCGTGGTCGGCTCCGATGATGATGGGTCCGGTGAGGGTGGCGGTGACGGGTGCGGCTGATTCAGCCGGGGCGGCGGGTGTGCTCATGGTTCAGGGGTGGTCATCTCCGGGCAACAGATCGTTCCCGGGCTGGCCGATGACAAAATTCAATACGCTGGGCATCGCCTCCTTGATGAGGTTGCGCGTGCGTTCGTAGGCCTCCAGATCCATGCCGATGGGATCCGGCACGTCGAGATCGAAATCGTCATCTACGATGAATTCCCGGAGGACGAAAGTCTTCTCGATGGCCTCGGGGAAAAGCGCCTGGATGGCCTGGCGATGCGAGGTCGCCATGCCGAAAATGTGGGTGGCCTCCCTTACCAGTTCCGGCGTCAGCTGCTGGCTGCGTTGACCGGAGATATCGATCCCCTCCTCGCGCATCACCACTACCGAATGCCGACTCGGCGGCTGGCCGTCAAAGGCCCCCACGCCGGCGGAGCTGACGATGATGCCGCCGGGCGGGATCGACGCGGCCGTCATGGCGCGCAGGAAACCCTCCGCCATCGGACTGCGGCAGACGTTTCCCGTGCAGACGAACACGACATGTTTCGGATAGGAGCTCACGTGAGTCCTCCAATGGAGCGCCCCACCGGGAAAAGTCAAAAAAGAACCCCGCCGGATCAGGACTCCGTCTGGGGAGAGACCACCCTGCATTTTCCTGGTGGACAGTTCTCCCGGCCTGACACATCATCTGCGAAAATATACCCGCTCCCGCAGTGGATCTCCCGGCATTCTGTCGTGATCGGTGGCAACGCTATCGCCGCCAACCCCGCTTCTGGTATCTCGTGGTCTCCGTGTTCGCGGTGACCGCGGCGAGCATCATCCTCCGAAAAATGGAGCACCCCTGGGAGGGACTCACCGCCAAGCGCATCCGACAGGGACGCCCCTGGGTCGGTGAAGACTACGGTCGCTACTGGGGATTCTGGATCGGGCTCGGCGTCACCATCCTCGTCGGCCTCATCACCCTTCTTTCCCGCTGGTGGTGGAGCTGGGCGCATCCACCGGCCGCCGTCGGACCCACGGTCGACACGGCCCGATTCCGGCGCCTCGCCTGGCTCGCTCTCGCCGCCATCGTGCTACTCGCCGCCTCGATCCGCGTGCCCCAGTTGAACCGGCCCATCCTGCGCGACGAGCAGGACACACTCCGCTACCACATCCACGGCTATCACTTCTACGATCCGAAAAACGAAGGCGCTTTCACCTTTCGCCAGGTCACTTGGGCCGAGGCCGCGTTCTGGAATCCCGTCGGCAACAATCCCGTCCTCCTCAGCGTCACCTCGAAGGCCTCCCTAGCCCTCTGGCACCACCTCTCGGGCGCTTCGGCAGAGCGCTTCAGCCGCATCGCCGTCCGTGTCCCCCCGCTCCTTGCCGGACTCTTGTCGATCATCACCCTCGCCTGGTGCGTGCTCGGGTTCGCGCCCGTCCGGGTCGCCCTACTCGCCGCGCTCATCGCCGCGATCCATCCCCTGCACATCGAGTATTGCGAGCAGGCCCGCGGCTACGCCTTTGTCATGCTGGGTGCCGGACTCGCCCTCGGTGGCGCCATCCGGGCCCTGCGCGGCGACCCATGGCGCCATTGGATCGCTCTCGTCGGCGGTTCCGCCGTCATGCTCTACGCCTACATCGGCAGCCTATTCTTCGTTGGCCCGCTCGCCCTCACCATCATCCTCGTGATAGCCGCGCGATGGTGGCGCGCCGCGAGATCCGTGACAGCCGACGACACGGCGGTGGCGGTGGCTCGGCGGGACGCGGTCCGCCTGCTCATCGTTGGACTGCTCGGCGTCGGCATCTACCTCGCGCTCGCCTTTCCCTCCGTCATCTGCTTCTGGGAACACCGCGAGCGTTTCCCCTGGAAATTCACGCCCCGGGCCGAGTGGTGGTTCGTGTTCTGGACCGAATACGCCAGCGGACGCCTCTTCCAACTGCCTCCCTCCACGGAAGGCTCCCCCACCCCGCTGACCGAGATCGTCGACGCCTTCGTGGCTCCGCATCCCCTGCTCTGGTTCGGCATCGTCGTGGCGACCGGCCTCACCTTTGCCGGACTTGTCCGGGTGTGGAGAAAGGTCGAGCGTCCCGTCGCCTTCGTGATCGGAGTCGCCTTCCTCGCGCCTTTCTTCCAGATCGCAGTCCATGGCTTGCTCACCCACATGGTGTTGTTTTTCTTTTACCTCATCTACTGGCTGCCTGTCGTGATCGGCCTTGAGGCCTGGGCCGCCGACGGCATCTTCTCGTGGATCGCAGACCGTGTCACGGGCGTGACCGGCTCCGAAAGCGCCACCGGTGCCACCCCGTCCGCCTCCGACCCGCGCTGGCGCGTCGCGTGGCTCATCCTCGCCTGCGCCTTCGTGGCATTCATCCTCAACAGCACCAGCCCAACCCGCCTGCCCCGACGCTGGACTATGGCCAACCTCGCCCCGGAACCCGAGGTCTTTGATCGGGGAGAATATCACTGGATCGTCTATCCCGAAGGCCGCACTTTGAAGCTGGATCTGGACCTGCCCGTCCCGCCCGCCTTTCCCGACGAACCCGCCATCACCACCACCCGGTAAACCCCGCCGCCGGGCCTCCCGAGGCGACGGAAAAAGCGCCTTGCATGCCATGGGGGACCGCCTATCGTCCGCGACCCCCGTCCTGTTGCCCGAAACATCGCGCTCATGACATTGGCCAGCTTACTTTCACCCGACCGGGTGATCCCCTCGATGGAAGCCACCGAGCACTGGCCCGCCATCATAGAACTCGTTGATCGCCTCATCGCGGTCGATGCCTATCCCGAATCCGGCCGCGAAGCCATCCTCGCGTCCCTGCATGATCGCGAGGAGCAGCGCAGCACCGGCATCGGCGGCGGCATCGCCATTCCCCACGCTTTTTCCGACGACATCTCCGAGGTCACCGCCATCTTCGGGCGATCCTCCGGCGGCATCGAATTCGGCGCCCTCGACAACGCCCCCGTCCACTACGTCGTCCTCTTTCTCGTCCCGCGGGAGCAATACACCCTCCATCTGCGCACCCTGGCCGCCATCGCGAAAATCCTCAACAGCGGCGAGATCCGCAACCAGCTGTCCGAGGCCGGGGACGCGGCCGAGATCCTCGACGTGCTCGCCCTCAAAAGCGCCCGCGTGTGACGACCGGGCCCGGGAATCGGCCGACTGAAGAGGGTTGAGTCCCGCACTCAACAGGGTTCAGTGTCACTTTCCGGCAGACACTTCTATTTCTCCCCATGAAACGACGCACCGCCCTCTCCCACCTCGGCCTCGGAGCCGCCTCGCTCACCGGTCTGTTCGCCGCCGCGGATGGCTCCAGGCCGAAACGCATCCTCCTGCGCTCCTCCTGGCAGACGGTCAACATTGGTGACATCGCCCATACCCCCGGCGTCCTGCGCATCCTCGAGGAGCATCTGCCGGAGGCCGAGATCTGGCTCTGGCCGAGCAAGATCGACAACGGCGTCGATGAACTGCTGAGGACGCGCTTTCCGAAACTGGTCATCGTCCAGGGAGCGGAGCAACTGAAAGAGGCCTTCGCCAGCTGTGATTTCCTCCTCCATGGCTCCGGACCCTCGCTGGTGGCGGAGCGCGATGTGATCCGATGGGCTGAGGAAACCGGGAAACCCTACGGCATCTACGGCATCACCCTGCCACCGAAATCCTCCGCCTCGACCACCACGACCCCGGCGGAAAAGCTGGCGAAAACGATCGAAGTCCTCGGCGCGGCGCGATTCGTCTATTTCCGGGACTCGAAATCGCTCGCCTTCGCGAAGGAACTCGGCTGCGCCTGTCCGGTGATGGAATTCGGCCCCGACGGCGCCTTCGCCACCGATCTGACGGATGAGGACAAGGCTGAATCTTTCCTCACCGGACTCGGTTTGGAGCGGGGGAAATTCCTCTGTTGCATACCCCGCCTGCGCTACACGCCCTACTGGGTGATTCCGGAGAAGAAGGCGGCCTTTGACGAGGTGAAACACGCCCGCAACGAGGAAATGAAGGAGCACGACCACGCCCCCCTGCGCCAGGCCATCCTCGACATCGTCGCCGAGACGAATCTGAAGGTGCTGGTCTGCCCGGAAGACCGCACCCAGATGGCGGTGGGCAGGGAGTTGCTCTACGATCCGCTCCCTGAGGACATCAAGGGCACACGCGTGGTCTGGCGACCGGACTACTGGCTCACGGGTGAGGCCATCAGCGTCTACACGCGCAGCGCCGGGCTGTTCGGCAACGAGATGCACTCACCCATCATGTGTGTGGGCCACGGCATCCCCGCCATCGTCTGCCGCTGGGCGGAGCAGACCTCCAAGGGCCACATGTGGGCGGATATCGGGCTGGGCGACTGGTTGTTCGATCTCGATGACGAGGCTCAGGTGGCGAAGGTGGCACCCACGGTCCTGGCCATGGCCAAAGACCCCGCCGGTTCGAAGGCGAAGGCCGCCAAGGCGCGCGCTTTTGTCGAAAAAAGGCAGCGGGAAACCATGGCCCAATTGCGGAAGGAACTCGGCGTCGGCTGATACCGGGACGATTTACGTTGTTGGCGACGATGGCTTTTTTCAAACGACCGGAGGTCTGGGTGCTGCTCCTGCTGAGCGTGGCGGGCGCGGTATGGGTGCTGTGGTCGGACTCCGCCCACGACCGGGCACAATCGGAACCGGCGGCGGCGGTACCCGCCGAAGCCGCCTCCCCCGAGCTTTCCCGCTTTGCCATACTCGAGAGGCGCGTCTCCCGCGAGCAGGATCATCTGGTGATCGCCCTCCAGATCGGTCTGGCAAGCGACAACACCCAGCCCGCCTCCCTCGCTCTGGAATCGCCGGCGGTCAGACTGGTGACAGACGACGGTTCGGAGGTGGCGCAATTTTTTCTGCCCTTCGATCCCCCGCCCGTGCTGGATACCGAACCCGGCTCCCGGGCCGTTCTGCGCTACTGGTTGCCCGTCTCCCGGGCGCGGGAAGCTCTCTGGCTGGAGATCGACGGCGAACGCCTGGCGGTCAAGGAAGCCGCGGCTCCCGGAGAGCTGATCGCGGAGCACTTTCCCGAGGGCGTGGAGATCGCGGTGAGCGGTCTCGATTGGCGGCCCTGACGCCGCGCACTTTTCGCCATCCACCCCCATCCCCATGCGCGCCGAGTTCCTGCTGGTGAACAACAACAACTCGCGAACCAAGTTCGCCCTGGCAGACGGGCGTGTGGTGCGCGAGGCCGAGCATCGATTCATCGAAACGAGTCGACTCGACGCGGACTCGATCACTGGGACCCTGGCCGGCTGGGAGTTCGAAAAGATCGTACTCGCCTCGGTGGTGCCCGCCAAGGCCGCGGTGTTGCGGGACCATTTTTCGACCCGCCATCCGGTGGTGGAAATTTCACACCGGGTCCGGCTCGGTGTCAGCGTCGATTTCCCCCATCCGGAAACCGTCGGCGCGGATCGTCTCGCCAACGCCGCCGCGGTGGCCGCATTCCACGCCGCGCCCGCCATCGTGGTCGACTTCGGGACGGCGGTGACCTTCGACATCCTGGCTGCGGGATCTGACGGCCCGGCCTACATCGGGGGAGTCATCGCCCCGGGCCTCGACGTGATGCGCGACTACCTGCACCAGCGCACCGCCCTCTTGCCGAAGATCGATCTCCGCGAACCACCGGCCGCCATCGGAAAATCCACCGTCGACGCGATGCTCTCCGGCGCTGTCCATGGCTACCGCGGCCTGGTGCGGGAGATCCTCTCGCGGGTGCGCGACGAAATGCCGTCGCCGACGACGGCGAAAATCATTGCCACCGGCGGATATGCTGACTTGATTGCCGCCGGTCTGCCGGAGATCGATCTCGTCGATCCGTTGCTCACCCTCCGCGGGCTCGCAGCCATCGGCGTACTGAATCCCTTTTCCACATGAACGAATCCTCTTCCCCTGAGAACCTTTCCCCGACCATAGGTGTCGATTTCGGCGGCACTTCGGTGAAAGTCGGCGTGGTGCGCGGCGCGGAGATCCTCGGAGACATCGCCCGCATTCCCACCCAGCGCTATGATGGGCCCGACGACCTGCTCGACGCCATCGTGGAGACCATCACGGTCATGAAAGGGGAACATCCCGGCATCGGCGCGGTCGGCATCGGGGTGCCGGGCGCGGTGGACTTCGAGCGCGGCATGACCTACAACCTCACCAACGTGCCCGGCTGGTCGAACGTGCCGCTCCGCGATCTGGTATCGGAAAAAACGGGGCTGCCCACGGTGTTGGAAAACGACGCCAACTGCGCCGCCTACGCCGAGTTCAAACGCGGCGCCGCCCGGGGCTTCCGCAATGTGGTGGTGGTGACGCTCGGGACGGGCGTCGGCGGCGGGCTCATCCTCAACGGCGATCTTTTCCGCGGCAGCCAATACGCCGCCGGTGAAATCGGCCAGATGAGCATCGATTACCGAGGTGTCGACGGCCCCTACGGGAACTGGGGCGCGCTGGAGCGCTACATCGGTAATCAACAGATCACCCAGATCGGCGTGACCCGGTTCACCGAGGCCGGACGGGAGATCACCGAGGACAACTGCTCGCCCCAGGCCCTGGCCGAAGCGGCCTACTCGGGCGACGAGATTGCCCACCAGGTCTGGCACGTCGTGGCCGACTACCTCGGCACCGCGCTGACCAGCATCGTCTACCTGCTGAATCCAGACGCCATCGTCATCGGTGGCGGCGTGGCCCACGCGGGCGATATCCTGTTCGATCCCCTCAAGGCGCGGATCCGCTCCATGCTGAGCGGGGAGTTTTTCCAGGCTCTCCACATCCTGCCCGCCACCTTCGGCAACACCGCGGGCATCATCGGCAGCGCTGCTTTGGCGGATGAACTGGTGGGCTGACGACCGGGGACGCCACTACTCCGGCCGGTAGCGGTAGTGGCCGATCACTTTCCACTGAAACAAACCGTGATCGAGTACGGGGCCGGCGCCGATGTTGTGGACGAAGGCGTTTTCGCCAACGACGACGCCGATGTGCCAGAGGCCCTTGCCGTTGAGGTCCCAGGCGACAAGATCGCCCGGCAGGTAGTTGGCCTGATCGGCGCTCACCTCGAGGCTTTCCCCGTGTCGGGTGAAAAAGGTCTGGAGATTCGGGACCCGGCGATGGTCGATGTTGCGGTCGGGCCGGTTCAGTCCCCAGAGCGGCGGGTAACGGGAAAAGTGGGCCGTCATGTCTTCGTGGACGGCTTTCTGCAGATCGACGCCGAGCGCCCGGTAGCCGCGGACCACCACATCGGTGCAGACACCGGTGTCGCCGGGGACATCGCCGCCGGGATAGTCGAGGACGACGTAGGCGGGATCGTAGCGGACCTGATGCTTCGTGCGAGCCAGGGCGGCGAGGGCGAGTCGGCTGGCGAAGTCGGACTGATCGGCCAGGGCGGCGATCCGCGCTTCCACCGCGGAGGTCTGGGCCTGGCAGAAGCGCAGCCAGTAGCCCCAGAAGGCGACGGAGATCGCGGCGGCGGCGAGGAGGTAGTTCCAGCGGGAGGGCGAGGTGTTCATCTTCGCGGAGGAATACGCGGCGGCTGGCGCCCGACTTTCATCCGCCCCCTCACACCAGCCGCACCGAGCGCTTCTTGTTCAGTTTGAGCACTTGGCCGGTGGACCAGGCCGGCTCTGCCTTGGGATCGGTGAGTTTCTCCCCGTCGAGCTGAATACTTCCCTGTTGAATAAGCCGCCGCGCATCGCCTCCGGATTTCGGCTCGCCCAGAGACTCGAACGCGGCCTGGACCACACCAGCGACATCGCGTCGATCGGTGACCGCGAACTCGGGCAGATCGACGGCGTCGGCGTCACGTCGGCTGAACAGCGCCTCCCAGTTTTCCCGCGCATCGCGCCCGACGGCGGGACTGTGGTAGCGGGCGGTGACTTTTTCCGCGAGAGTCTTTTTCGACTCCATCGGGTGCGCGTCGGGATCGAGATTCTCGCCGAGCAGCAGCAGGTAGTAGCGGGACATCAGCTCGTCGGAGATGCTCATCAGCTTGCCGAACATCTCGCCCGGCGCCTCGCTGACACCGACGTAGTTGTTGAGGCTCTTGCTCATCTTCTGCACCCCGTCGAGTCCCTCGAGGATGGGCACGCACATGACGACCTGAGGCTCCATGCCCTCCGCTTTCTGGAGATCGCGCCCGACGAGGATGTTGAAAAGCTGGTCGGTGCCCCCGAGTTCGACGTCGGCTTTCACCATCACCGAATCCCAGCCCTGAACGATGGGATACTGGATCTCGTGGAGGCGGACCTCCTGATCGTTCGCGATCCGGTTCTTGAAATCCTCCCGCTGGAGCATCTGCTGGAGGGTCACCCGGCCGTTCAGTTGGATGACCTCGGCGAAAGTCATCCGGTTGAACCATTCGCCGTTGAAAACGATCTCGGTCTTGTCCCGGTCGAGAATCTTGAAAGCCTGGTCGGTGTAGGTTTTGGCGTTGGCCAGCACTTCGTCCCGGGAGAGCTGCGGCCGTGTTTTCGAGCGTCCGCTCGGATCGCCGATCATGGCGGTGAAATCGCCGATGATGAGCACGGCGTGATGACCGAGTTCCTGGAACTGACGGAGTTTCTCCAAAGCGACGCTGTGGCCGAGATGCAGGTCGGGCGAGGTGGGATCCACGCCCAGCTTGGCGCGCAACGGCTTGCCTCGCTCCAATTTGGCGAGCAGTTCCTTCTCGCTGATCACTTGGGCGGTGCCACGGGTGAGCAATTCGAGCTGTTCGCGGGCGGATATCGGATTCGTCATGGCTCTGTGGATACGGAGGGGAGAAAAAAGCCCCTCGCGCCGAGTCTGCAACCCGGAAAGGCGAGGTCAACGCACCTCTCGCATGGGCGGCACCTCCCGCTCCCACTCCAGTAGCGCGCGCTGCAGCTTCCCATACTCCCGCGGCCGCTCACCGGCGACGCTTTTCGTCTCCGCGGGATCCGTCGCCAGATCGAAGAGCCACTCCTCGACCGCGTCGCCGAGCCGTTTGCGGACCAGTTTCAGGTGACCATCACGCGCCGCCCACCAGGTCTCGTCCCCGCGCCGATAGCGCCAGAAGAGGGTGCGCGGGATCTCCGGGTTTCCTCCGAGAACATGGTCGAGAATGTCGATCCCGTCGAGCGGTTTGCGGTCGGGGGGCTCGGTGCCGGCGATGCGAAGAAAGCTGGCCGTCAGGTCCATGAGGGTGCCGACCTGGTGGGACACGCTGCCCGGTTCGATCACGCCCGGCCAGCGCACCAGGCAGGGAACCCGCAGTCCTCCGTCGAAGGTGGTGCTCTTGTAGTCGCGCCACGGGGTGTTGAGTCCGGGAGGCATGGCGCCATGGTCGCTGGTGAAGATCACGATCGTGTTTTCCGCCTGGCCGTTTTTCTCCAGCGTCTCGAGCACACGACCGACGCCGGCATCGAGTGATTCGAGCATGGCGACATAGTTGATGCGCGTGCCATCCATCCAGTTCTCGGCGGTGCGCTTCGGCTCGCGATCACCGGGTCCCTGGAAAGGAAAGTGGGGGGCCCCGTGGGGCAGGTAGAGAAAGAACGGGGTGTCTGGTTCCTTGGCTCGCTCGTCGAGGAATTCGACCGCGTCCTCGGTGATGAGATCGGTCAGGTAGCCCTCGCGCTCGATCGGTTCGCGTCCCTTCACATACACCTCCAGGTCAGAGGTCTCGTAGTGCTCGAAGTATTCCACGTTGCCACCGAGAAAACCGGTGAAACGGTCGAATCCCTGTTCCAGGGGATGGAACTTGGGCTCATAGCCGAGATGCCACTTACCGAAGGCCCCGTTGAAGTAGCCCGCGGTTTTCAACGCCGGGGCCAGCACCGCGAACTCGGCGGGAAGCCCGAGTTCGCCTTTTTCTGCCAAGGCGATCGCCTCGTCGTAGCGACCGACATTACCAGTGCCGATGGCGCATTCCATCCCGCCGGCCCGCTGCGGATACCGACCCGTGAGAATGGCCGTGCGCGAGGGCGTGCACTGGCAACTCATGGCGTAGAAATTCGTGAACTTGAGCCCGTCGGCGGCGAGGCTGTCGATGTGGGGCGTTTTCGCATCGGGCGCCCCGTAGCTGCCGATATCCGCATAACCGAGATCATCGGCCATGATGAAGACGAAGTTGGGTGACGCCGCGGCGCGGCCCGCGACCAGGACGATCACGGCGACGACGACAGACGAGAGGAGTGCCTGGCATGCGCCGCCGCGCGGGGTGGGTCGGGCCGGGTGGCGGTCAGAGGGGGAGTTTGCCATGGGTTTGAGGGATCATTGGATGAAAGGCTGGCCCTGGACGCTCAATCGGTCGATCTGGTAGCTCTTGGGATAGTCGAATCCAGGTTCGGAACGAAGTTCGCCGCGATCCTCGAAGTGAAAGGGCAGCCAGCGGTGACCGCAAAACTGCGAGAGATCCCTGTCGAGGTCAATCTCGAGCGATGTTTTTACCTTTCGACTCTCGGAAAGGTCAGCCGTTCCTCCACGAGTAGTCCACGGAAGCTTTCCGGTGCGGTCCAGGCGAAGAGGTTCTCCCGCCAAACCGGGAGCTTCGACGCGGGTTCCGGGTGGGCTGCTTCCTTCCCATGAATCGGTTGCCTTCGGAGAAAGGCTATCCTATGGACTGGGGATTTGCTGGGGAGCGATGGGAGTCGATCCCATCACCACGGAGAGAACCAACGAAATGCCACGATTGCGAGAGATCGTCGACCGGGTCCTGCTTTCGGCCGTCGAGCGGCGGGAGCGGAACCGGACTGATCCCAATGGGGACGAAGCGGAGGCAGCTCGAAGCCGGCGCCTGCTGATGAGTATCATCGAGGAGCGCGAGGCGGAGATCGCCCGGCTCAAGGAAACGGACGAGAAACGGCGACAGCTCTATCGGGACAACTCCAGGAAGTGGCGCGAAAAACAGGCCGAGGTTCGCCGGATTCGGAAGACGAACCGGACGCTCAGGCGGTTGCTGAGAAGGCGTCGGGATCGGCTGCGCGAACTCCTGCAGCGCCTGAAGGGATTCGAGCGGAAACAGCTGGAATATGCCAGGGGGAACGCCCACGCCCTGGCCGGAGAGACCGTTCCCTTCGACTTTTCCAACGATCTCGGTCAGTCGGCTCTCGAGGGGCTGACCCGGTTCTGGGCCCAGCATTCGCTTCTTCCGTGGCGGCACTGGATGCGCCTGGGCACCTATCGGCAGTACGATCCTCGCCCCCTGATCGTGGACAAGCTGCCGCGGGTCAGCTTCGCCAGCCGAGAATGGCCCAGAATCTCCTTGGTCACGCCCTCCTACCAGCAGGCCCACTATCTCGAGGAAACGATTCGGTCCATCCTGGATCAGGACTATCCCAACCTGGAATACCTGGTCATGGACGGTGGATCGGTGGACGGATCGGTCGATATCATTCGTCGTTACGAGGATCGACTCGCCTACTGGCAGAGTTGTCCCGATGGCGGCCAGGCCGCCGCCGTTCGAGCGGGGCTGGAACGGGCCGACGGCGAGATCATGGGTTGGCTCAATTCGGACGATCTCATCTTCCCGGGGACGTTGGCCTACGTGGCCGACTACTTTCGCCGCCATCCCGACGTCGACGTGGTCTATGGCCACCGAGTCATCCTCAACGAGTCCGGTTTTGAAACCGGTCGCTGGATCCTCCCCCCGCACGATCCCGAGTTGCTGCCCTGGGCGGATTTCATCCCCCAGGAATGCACATTCTGGCGCCGCAAGATCTACGAGCGCGTCGGTGGAATGGATCCCGACTTCCGCTTCGCCCTCGATTGGGATCTCTTCCTGAGGTTCCAGAAGGCGGGCGCCCGGATCGTGAGGCTACCCTATTTCATGGGCGGATTCCGCGTTCACCCCGAGCAGAAGAACGCGGTCACCATCGGAACCGACGGATTCCAGGAAATGAGGAAAATCCGTGAACGGGCGCTTGGCGAAGTCTTCCAACGCGGCGGCCTGCATAAGCGGATCAACTGGTTGCAGGCCAAGGCTGTCCTGGCGACGTGCCTGTGGCGTTGCGGCATCCGGTGGTAGATTGACTCGGAAGGAATGGGGTTGTTTCAAGTCCGGGTCTTTCCAACCGCCGTGGATGCGCGGAAGTCCTCGTAGGCGGCCTCCAATCCCACTTCGAGGGAAATGCTCGCGCGCCATCCCGTCGCTGCCTCCATCAACGACCGGTCGAGGGCCTTGCGCGGCGTTCCGTCTGGTTTGCCGGGATCCGTGACGATCTCACCGGTGAATCCCACCACCTTCGCCACCAACCGGGAGAGGTCGAGGATGCTCCTCTCCTCCCCTGAGCCGACGTTGACCCAGTCCGGGGGATTCTCGATCTCCAAGAGCCGCACGCAGGCCTCAGCAAGGTCGTCGACGTGCAGGAATTCTCTCAGTGGCGTTCCTGTGCCCCAGACCGTCACCGATGGTTCTCCCCTTTCCTTGGCTTCGTGGAATCTCCGGATCAGGCCAGGGATGACGTGGGAGTTCTCAGCGTGATAGTTGTCGCCCGGCCCGTAGAGATTCGTGGGCATGGCGCTGTGGTAGCAGACGCCGTATTGCTGTCGATACGTCTGGCAAAGTTTCAGCCCGGCAATCTTGGCGATCGCGTAAGCCTGGTTGGTCTCCTCCAGCGGGCCTGTCAGCAGGGCGTCCTCGCGGAGAGGCTGAGGCGCTTCCCGCGGATAGATGCAGGAGCTGCCGAGAAAGAGCAGTCGCGGCACGCCGGCTTGGAAGGCGCCGTGAATGACGTGGGAGGCAATGGCGAGGTTCTCGTAGAGAAACTCGGCCGGGAAGGAGCGATTGGCCTCGATTCCCCCGACGCGAGCGGCGGCCACGATGATCTCGTCGGGTCGCTCCCGTTCCAGGAATTCGCGGGTCGCCGCCTGGTCGGTCAGGTCCAGGGAATTGCGGTCGATGACCACCAGATCACGGTCGCCTTTGGACTGCAGGGCTCTCACGAGTGCGCTGCCGACCATGCCGCGATGCCCGGCCACGTAGGTTTTCGGCCGGTGGGAATCGCTCATGCTCCGAAATCGTTGGACGGGGTGCCGCCGTTCTCCTTCTCGCGGCGCGCGAGTTTGAGATCGGCATCGACCATCAGGTTCACGAGGTCGGTGAATTTCGTACGTGGTTCCCACCCCAGCTTTTCGCTCGCCTTGGAGGCATCGCCCACAAGGAGATCGACCTCCAGCGGTCGATGGTAGCGCGGATCGATCTCGACGTATTTTTCCCAATCGAGATCCAGCCGGGCGAACGCCGCCTCGCAGAATTCGCGCACGCTGCGGGTCTCGCCCGTGGCGATGACATAGTCGTCCGGAGTGTCCTGCTGGACCATCCTCCACATGGCCTCGACGTATTCCTTTGCGTAGCCCCAGTCGCGCCGGGCATCGAGGTTGCCCAGGTAGAGTTTTTCCTGGAGACCGGTCGCGATCCGGGTCGCGGCCCGGGTAATCTTCCGGGTGACGAACGTCTCTCCGCGCCGCGGGGATTCATGATTGAAGAGGATGCCGTTGCTGGCGTGCAGACCGTAGGCTTCGCGATAGTTGGAGGTCATCCAGTAGGCATAGACCTTGGCGCAGCCGTAGGGCGAGCGGGGGACGAAAGGGGTCGACTCCGACTGGGGGGATTCGACCACCTTGCCGAACATCTCCGAGGACGAGGCCTGGTAGAATCGGGTCTTGCCGGTCAGGCCCGTATGCCGGATCGCTTCGAGAATCCTCGCGGTGCCAATGGCGTCGGATTCGCCGGTGGAGACGGGAATGTCGAAGGAAACCCGCACGTGGCTCTGTGCGGCCAGGTGATAGATCTCGTCCGGCTGCGTTTTCGCGAGCAGACCCGTCATGGCCATGGCGTCCGTGAGGTCCCCATAGTGCAGGTGCAGGTGGCTCCCTGGCAGGTGAGGGTCGCGGTAGAGATGATCGATTCGGCTCGTGTTGAAAGTCGAGGCCCGACGAATCAGCCCGTGGACCACATACCCCTTCCCGAGAAGGAGTTCAGCCAGATAGGAACCATCCTGGCCTGTGATTCCGGTAATCAGGGCGCGTTTCATGGGTTGGGAGCCGCGATCCGCGGAGAGTATCCCAGCCGGGTATCCAAGCTATCCAGTCCGCCTAGGTCGGCAAATGCCGGGGAATCCAAGGCCCATTCCTTTCTTTTCAATCCGCGCAGAGAGGGACCCGCATAGGGGAATCGCAGATCATAGGTCTCCAGCAGGAATCGAAAGAAGCCCTCCAAACGCAGCGGACTATCCGCCTCGGGAAAAACCGCGCTCACTTCCCCCGTCCGTCCAGATTCCGTCTCTACCAGAGCCATGGCCACTCGTTCGTAGCGGGTCAGATCATCGCGAACAAACCTCCTCCCGGAAAGCTCGACCAGAGCATGGTGATAGCGCGTCACCGCATCGACGACCTTGCCATCGCGATCCATCGCCACGTCATTTTTCCCAACTCCCGCGTCATCTTCCCGATTGCCGCGGATGACCTGCAGAAAACCGTAAACCAGTCCCGGGTACATGATGTGCAGATTCGTCGAGTCCCCAATCGCCTCCTCCATCCGGTTGGTCAGATTGCGGAACGCGCCAGTTGTCCCTTTCACCGAGATCGCCAACACGGGACCAGCCTCAGCTTTGTCCACCACGACATCAATGTCCTTGGTCTTCAGTCCACCCAACACGGTCCGCTCCTTATGTGTCTCGACCTCCGCGTCAAACACCAGTTTCGGCGCCCCGCCCTTGATCTCCAGAGATCGTAGCGGGGGGCGAGGTGATATCTCCGTCGGGTCAAAACCTCCCTCGATCACCAGTCGCAGGGAGAGCCACTGATGAAGTGGCTTGATGTGACCCTGGCTCTGTGTTTTGTCCGAGAACCGGGCAAACACGCGCAGCGCGTCGCTCAAATGCAGATAGTCGGGGAGAAACGGCGCCTCAGCCATGATGCCGCCAAGTTCGCATCGTTGCCGTGGCTTGCAACAGAACGCCCTGATCATCGGGAGTCAGTGGCAACCGGCTCAGTGGTATGGGTATTCGCTGCGCCTCCCTTGGCTCCAGTTTCAGCATTCCTCCCCCCAATGGGTGTCCCTCGATCTCGGCACCCAACTCGGCCAGCGGGGATCGCCAACCCTCCTCCAAAGCGTCGCGGTGATATCCCTCGCGCAAAGTGACCGCGTGCAGCGAATTGGTGCAGACACATCCAGCGTCATTGAAGATGAGCGAAGGTCTGCGACCATTCATCACCGACAGGAAGGCATGGGGCACCTTGATATCGGGGACCGCGTACCAAGGCTTCCGATTGCGACACTTGTAGGCCGTCCGGGCGATGTGCCCGGCTTCCGTGTCAAGATACCCCCTGACTTCCGCAGGTACCGTTGGAGCGCCGCCCAAATCCAACAGCAGGACGGGTTCATCCTCTCTCAGCCACCGTTTCACATCCGAGGCCCGGACCCGGCCGCCGGGAAGCTGGCTGGATTTCCGGATGCTGACCCGAAGCAGTTCCCCGGGGATCCGGAATCGCTTCGCCTCACTGGGACGGAGATGAAAAAAATCGTTCGCCCCGCTTACATATCCGATGTTCGCAGAAGCCACTTCTCCGAACCGGCTCACCTCCGCATGACCGGTGAGTTCGCTATAGAGGGATAGGCTGGCTGATGAGAGGAGAAATGGTCGCAACCTCCCGCCGAAGGACTGCCATTCCTCAAGCGAGATCTCCCTCCGCGGTCTCGGAGGCTCCGCGCCGGGATGGAATTCATCGACCGCCTCCAGGCCTATCACCCGTGTGGTCGATCCAAACCCATCGCACCAGAGCAGCCAGCAATCCTCCGAAAGCCTCGGAAACAGTTTCTTCCGACAGGCCAGCAATCGGACAGTCCCGAAATGTCGGCACAGCGCCGGGATCAGTTCACGGGCGTAATTGGCGTGGCCGATTTCGGCGGGGACCACAAAAGCCATACGGCCACCCGGTTTGAGTAGGCCCGCGGCAACGAGCACGAAGGGCGCCCAGGAAGACGCAAGCCCGCTGAAATCCGCGCCCATGAGGCTGGCCGCCGCCAGTGCCTGCGCCCGCACACGCCCATTGAACGTCTGGAAACGGATGAACGGTGGATTCCCCGCGATCCCGTCAAATCGCTCCGACGTGGCCGCCGCCCACTCGAAGAAGTCTCCCCCATGGATCAGCGATGAAGGAGAGTTGCGCCGGGCGGAAGCCGCCGCATCCGGGTCTATCTCTATCCCCACAGAGCGACGATGATGCTTGAGAAACTGACCATCCCCGCAGGAAGGATCCAGAATGCGGTCGGTCTTTTTGCGCACCACCCAGCTCACCAGAGACGAAGCCACTTCGTCGGAGGTGAAGTACTGTCCCAGTTTCTTTCTGGAGCTGCTCATTTGTGCATCTACCTGACACGACCTCGAAATCCTGTCCAGCCAAATTTTCACAGACCCGATGCACCCTTTTCCCTATCCGGCGAGTTGACGCCCGATGGCGGGTGGGAGAGGCTGGCGGCGATGAAATCCCCGCTCCTGTGGTGCCTGTTCGCGGTCGTGCTTCTTTCGTTCCCGGCAAACGCCGACGAGAGGTCGCCGAACTTCGTCATCATCATGGCCGACGATCTCGGCTACGGGGACATCGGGTGCTATGGGAGCGATTCCATTCCGACGCCGAATCTCGACGCGTTGGCGGAAAACGGAATGAAGTTCACCGACTATCACTCGAATGGCGCTGTCTGCTCGCCGACCCGGGCCGCGCTGGTGACCGGTCGCTACCAGCAACGCTCGGGGATCAGCGGCGTCGTCACCGCCGCGAACCACCGCGACACCGGCCTCGCCATCGCGGAAACGACCTTCGCCGATGTGCTGGGGAAAAACGGTTACGCCACCGCGATCTTCGGAAAGTGGCACCTGGGTTACGATCCCCGGTTCAATCCCTCACACAACGGCTTCGATGAGTTCATCGGTTATGTCAGCGGCAACGTCGATTTCTTCTCTCACGTCGACCAGGCCGGCTACGAGGACTGGTGGAAACAGGCCGAACTCACGCCCGAAGAGGGCTATACCACCCACCTCATCACGAAGCACGGGATTCGCTTCATCGAGGAAAGCCGGGATCGCCCCTTCTGTCTCTACCTGCCCCACGAGGCGCCGCACTATCCCTATCAGGGCCCCAACGATTCGCCGATCCGCGAGCTCGGCCATGCCGGCGCGGTGCATGGGGAGCGAGAGGACATCGCCGCCGCCTATCGCGAGATGGTCGTGGAAATGGACAAGGGCGTGGGCGAGATCGTGGCCACGCTCGAGAAGCTCGGGCTCGCCGAGAACACGCTCGTCTTTTTCTGTTCCGACAACGGCGCCAACACCAAAGGGGACAATGGCGGTCTGCGCGGATTCAAGGGCCAGATCTGGGAAGGCGGCCACCGCGTTCCCGCCATCGCCAGTTGGCCGGGAAAAATCGCGGCCGGTTCGACGACCGACACCACCGCCCTGAGCATGGACCTGTTTCCCACCATGCTCGACGCGGCGGGTATCGAGATCGATCCGGAACTCGCGCTGGATGGCGTCAGCCTGTTGCCGACGCTGACTCAACAGGGTCAGGTCGCGGACCGTACCCTGTTCTGGGATGTCGGACGCGGCGTGGCGGCCCGGAAGGGTCCGTGGAAATACGTCGTCGAGAGACCGAAGGGGAAGAAGGGAGCCAAGGCGGACGATCCCATCGTGGAGCTTTACGACCTGTCGAAGGATCTCGCCGAGAAGTCGCCGGTCGAGAATGACGAGGTCTCGGCCGAGTTGAAAGCCGCCCTGGAGGCGTGGCAGGCGAGTTGGGCGGACGTGGAGCAGCGGTCCTGATCCGTCATTGCCTTCCCATGAGCGAAATGTCCCCGTTGCCTCTCATCCTCGCCTCCGGTTCGCCGCGTCGCCGCGACTTGATGGAGGAAGCCGGCTACGCCTTCGAGGTGGTGAAACCGGACGTCGAGGAAATCGATGATCCCGCGCGCTCCATCCGAGCCCTGACCCGGGAAAACGCCCGCCTCAAGGCGGAGGCCGTCGCGGGAAGCTATCGGGATCGCGTCGTCATCGCGGCCGACACGCTGGTGCTCCGCGACGATACCGCGCTCGGCAAGCCGGTCGACGCCGACGAAGCCTTCGCCATGGTGAAATCGCTCAGCGGACGCACCCACCAGGTCTTCACGGCGGTTTGCGTCGTCGCGCAGGAAGTGGGCCGCGAGGTCGAGTTTTCGGTCGTCACCGACGTGACCTTCAAACCGCTCACCGACGAGGAACTGCGTCGCTACCACACATTGATCGAGCCGATGGACAAAGCCGGTGCCTACGCGGCGCAGGATCACGGCGACCTCATCATCGAGCGCGTGGAAGGGTCGTGGACGAACGTGGTGGGCCTGCCCATGGAACGGCTGGAAGAGGTCTTGCGGTCGGATTTCTGCGTGTCTCCGGAAACCGCGAGATGATCGACTGCGTCGTTCATCGGGTTCCGGGCTGGGTTGCGATTCGTGGCGGGTAGTCCCACGGACGTGGAAACCTGCCCGGGTCCTTCGGCGTCTCCCTCGAAAACGTCACGATCGGCACCAATGGCAGTCGGGAGAGGCGGCGCATTCGGGAGGAATCCCTCGCCGACCTGTTTCGGAGGGGAGAACTGCGCCAACGCAGGTACTGACGACAAGCCGAGGGAGTTCCGACCACGCGGGCGGGGCGTTGCGGGATTCGCTGATGAGGTTTTTTTGTGTTATTGGGGACGCGGACCTTCTTGGGTGCCTTCCTTGCTATAACCCCTCTCGCCATTGCCGGACCATGTCACCTCCTCCCCACACCGTTCTCGTCACCGCAGTCGGAGGCATCATCGGCTGCGGAATTGTCCAATCACTACGGATTTCGGGGCGGGTTGGGCGGATTCTCGGCGTGGACATTCATCCTGATGCGGTTGGCAGTCATTGGTGCGACCGGTTCGAGCGGATTCTCCCGGCGGTCGATGAACGCTACCTTGATGCCCTGTGCGAACACGCGAACCGCCACGAGGTCGATCTCGTCATTCCTGGAACCGAGGAGGAGATGCTCGCTCTTCACGACAGCCGGAATCGGTGGCCCGCTTCCGTCCCACGGATTGCGCTGAGTTCCCCCGAGCTCATCGAGAGCACCCGCGACAAGTGGAAAGCCTACGAGACGTTTCGGACGGTGGGCATTCCCACGCCAATCACCACCGTGGAGACGAACTTCGAAGCGGCGGTCGGCAAGGTGGGGCTCCCGATGCTCGGAAAGCGCCGGAACTCACACTCGGGCCGCGGCATGAGAGGGATTGCCGCCGAGGAGGATTTTCACGAGTTTCGGAAAGCGGTCGGAAAGCATGATTTCCTGTTTCAACAGATCGTGGGCAGCGAGGAGGAGGAATACACCGTGAGCGTCTTCGGTTTCGGAGACGGAACCGCGTTGACTGGTCCTCTCCTTCAGCGGCGCCTGGCAAAGGACGGAAGCACCGGCCAAGCGCGGACCGTAGACGACGCAGAACTGAACTCAGCCGTGGATCTGGTGACACGACAACTCTGCCCACTTGGTTCCACCAACTATCAGTTTCGCCGACATGAAGGGGAGTTTCTCCTGCTGGAAATCAATCCTCGCATCTCCTCCGCCACCTCGATTCGTCGTGCTTTCGGCTTCAATGAGGCCGCTCTCTGTGTCGAGTATTTTCTCGAGGGACGCCGTCCGCGGACGGGCCCATTTCGGCAGGGAACCGCGTTTCGCTACACGGCCGACGAAGTCCGCTACGGGATCGAGGAAGCCCTTTGAATTCACGAACGAGGATGCCTCCTTCGACTATCATGGATGTCGCTGTCATCATCCCCCTCTACAATGGCGAACGCTGGATTGGAGCGACCCTGGAGAGCGTGTTGAATCAACGTCTGCGGGCCAATGAGATCGTCGTCGTCGATGACTGTTCGGACGATCGGTCGCTCGAAGTCGCGGCGTCCTTTCCCGGGGTCACCGTCTTGAAGAACCCCGTGAAGTGCGCGGCCACCGCTCGGGATCATGGATTGAAAAGGACAAGGGCCGAAGCGGTGGCTTTTCTGGATCAGGACGACCTCTGGAGCCCGACGCATCTCGAACGCCTTGCCGCCCTGCTGGAGAAACACCCGGAAGCGCCGGCGGTGGCGGCCGCAAAACGGCATTTTTCGACCAGTTTGGCACCTGTGTTCGATGACGACTGGCCAATCACCAGTCGGGTCATCGATCCGTGGAAAAATTTTCCCTTCGGCACCGTCGATCCCTCCCAGGTCCTTTTGCGTCGGGAGACATTGGATCAAACCGGAGGCTATCTGAATCAGACACCGCTGGTGGCGGACGTCCAACTCTATCTCCGGGCAAGCCTCGAAAACGCCTTTCTGGAAAGCGAAGCGGTCACGGTGGGAAAGCGCGACCACGGCGATTCGCTGTCGAATCAACTGAGAAATGATGGTCTGGACCGGTATCTCGAATCTCTTCTCGGCTGCTCGGAGGCACTGGAGCGGGATCGGCGGAAAACCTGTCCCGGGGAGGGCGGATTCCTCGATCGCCGGCTAGAATTGGCGCGAACGCTGAGAGATCTGGCAGCCTCGGAGAAGGACGCCGACCAGGCACTGGCGGTGCGGAGCCGAAACCGGTTGCTGCGGATTCTTGGGGAAGAGCCTGAAGGTTTTCGGCGGGTGATACTCGACAACTTCGCCTGGTTTTTCCACCCCTATCAAAATGGGACGCGGCGTCACCGGTGGCTGATCGCTCTATGGTCCGATTTGGGCGACGATCCGATCGACCGGCTCTTTGGGGAGACCTTGGAACGGATGCTGGCGCCTCTGCCGATTCTTCCGCGACTGAAATGCCTCGAAGCCGCCGGGGATTGGCGACAAAGACGAAAACTTCTGATCGCCTGGGATCGACATCGGAGTCAGCAGCGGAAGTTGCGGTGGCAGGGGCAGGGAATCGACGGTGACGGATGGATGCGGACTCCCTGTCATCTGGAGCTGATTCCGGAGTTCTCCCGCAGGGGAATTTCGCTTCTGCTCGAGATCCCTCCCTGGTTGGGGACGGTGGGGATCGAAGTCGATGCCTCCAGCCGATTTTTTCGAGCGAGTTTGGGACCCGGTCGCTGGAGGCTGCGCTTCCCCGCCGACGCCGGGCTTTCGAGGCGAATCCGCTTTGTCAGCGATGCGGTAGCCGAAATCCCCGGCGACGGAAGACTGCGAAGCGGCCGCCTGGTCGAAGTCGAAGAGATTTCAAAAGTCTCCACCATCGAGTGGGAGAGGGTCTCATGTCTTGATGGAATGTCGTGATGACCGGGATTGCTGATCCTGTTGTTCTCTGCCCTGAACCATGCCCTCGAACCCATCCCGCCGGGAAAGACACCCCGACCCACCACGGTTGCCCGAAAAGTCGTGTCGAGTGGCGATCATGCAGCCCAACTACGTTCCGTGGAAAGGCTACTTCCACTTCATCGACGCAGTTGATGTCTTCATCCTCCTGGACACCGATCGTTACAAGCCGTGCAATTGGCGGAATCGGAATCGTATCAAAACCGCGGCGGGCTCGCGTTGGCTGACCATTCCAGTTCGACACAAGGGATTCTCCACGCGTCCGACCATCAAGGACACCGAGGTGAGTGTCACAGACTGGGTCGACCGCCATCTCGATATCCTGTTTCAGGCGTATCGGAAAGCGCCCCGATTCGACCAGGCTTCGGCCTTTGTGGAGCGCCTCTATCGCTCGATAACAGACGATACGCTTGGAGCGATCAACCATCACCTACTTGGAGGCATCTGCGACTATCTCGGTATTTCGACTTCGATTCGGCAAGCCTCGACCATGGAAGACACGGGCGAACGCATCTCCCGACTCATCTCGCTATGCCATCAGGCTGGGGGCACCCACTATATTTCCCCACCCAACGCACGTTCCTATCTCGAGCCGCACCTCGACGAGTTTCTGCGGGCCGGCCTTGAAGTGTCGTTCTTTCTGTATCCCGATTTCCCAACCTACTCCCAGGTCCATCCCCCTTTCGACCATCGCGTCACCGTGCTCGACCCCATCTTCCACGCTGCCAGCGGAGCTGGAAGGCTCTTGACGAAAAATCGGAATTCCGAATCCGTCCCGGGTTGAAGGAGGAAGTTGTCCATCCTGTGATCGAACGCTTTCCATGGAATCCATACCCCTCAGCCGCCCCTCTCTGTCGTCCGATGCACTCGAAGCCATCGGCGAGGTTCTCGACAGCGGATGGCTCGGGGAGGGAGCGAAGACGGAGGCGTTCGAAGCGGCGATCGCGGACTACACCGGTGCCCCCCATGTCATCGCCGTCAATACTGGCACCTCGGCGATTCATCTCGCCCTGGACGTTCTAGGCATTGGTCCCGGCGACGACGTTGTCCTCCCGTCCTTTACCTACGCCAGCGATCCCGCCATGGTAGTGCAGTGTGGCGCTCGCCCGGTGTTCGCTGACATCGATCCGGAAACCCTTGCCCTCGATCCTCGGAGGGTGAACGAATTTCTCACTCCCCGGACTCGAGCCATTCTGGTCACCGACTACGGGGGGCTGCCTTCCGACGTTCCCTCGCTGAGGAGGGCACTCGGGGAGCGCGGAGACATTCGGATCATTCGCGATGCCGCGCATTCCTTCGGCAGCCTGATCGATGGCCGGCCCCTCGGCGTGTGGTCGGAAGAAGACGCGACCTGCTTCAGTTTCGATCCCATCAAGAACCTCACCTGCGGCGATGGCGGGGCCATTCTCGTCAACGATCCCATCTGGGCTGACCGGATGCGACTCAAGAAACGCCTGGGATTTCGGAAGGCCGGTTGGGAGATGTACCGGGGCCAGCAGCGCCCCAGTCAACGGGTGGAGGAAATCGGGTTCCGCTATCACCTTAGCGACCTCAATGCGGCGATCGGACTCTCCCAGCTCAGCCGGTTTTCCGTGACCGCCGATCGCCGTAGAAAGATCGCTCGCCTCTATGACCGAAAGCTGTCGTCGCACGGGCGGATCGGAATCTTTCGCCGGAACTACGACGCCGTGGTGCCGTTCATCTACGCGGTGACTATTCCTTCCGGAAATCTCCGGAACATCGTCGCTGAAAGGATGAACGAATCCAGGATTCAAGTCGGGCTGCGCTACCAGCCCTGCCACCAGGAGCCCGTCTTTCGATCAACGGAGAATCACTCGTCCCTCCCGATAACCGAGAAGATCGCCGAGACCCTGCTTTGCCTTCCCCTGTTCCCGGATCTCACGGACGACGAGGTGGCCAGAATCGTTCATGAGTTGAAAACGATCGTTGCCGAGTTTGACTGATCGAAGTCTGGAGGATCGAATGTGGTCCGATGAGATCGGACTCGTCGGATTTCACCGCCCCCCCGAGGGCACTGTTGTGGCCGGGTGGGCGCGCGGAATGGCGGGAGGGGCTCGGAGATACGCGGTGGAGAAATCGATAAGGGAATGAAGATGACCACGCCGGCAGTGGAGAATCTTCGGCATGTCACCGGGCGCCGCGAGATGATTGACGATGCCGGGAGCGAGTCCTATCGTGGCCGGACATCGGGCCCTCGACGGATGAAGTCGTTTCGTCTCCCTGAGGCCGAAGCGAGGAATTTTTGTCTCTGTTCGCTAGACCTGTTTCATGAATATCATCATTGTCGGCGCCGGCGAGATCGGCCGTCACATGGCCCTCAGCCTGTCCCGGGAAAAACACGCGATCGTCGTCCTCGAGCGCGACGAGCGCATCGCGGGCGAACTGGACAGCAAGATCGACGCCCGGGTCATGAACGCCGACGGCGCCTCGATCAACAATCTGCTCGAGGCCGGTGTGTCGGAATGCGACCTCTTCCTCGCTCTCACCAGCGACAACAACATCAACCTGGTGTCCTGCTCGATGGCGAAAGCCCTCGGCGCGGCGCAGGTCATCTGCCGCGTCCACCCGGGCCTCCAGCGGGAGGAGTTTCTCTTCGACCTGCGCTCGCACTTCGGGATCGACTACATCTTCAGCTCGGAACGGCTCGCCGCTATCGAGCTGGCAAAATTCGTGCGCAACCCCCACTCCATCTTCGTGGAGGAGATCGCCCGCGGACACATCGAACTCCAGCAGGTGAAAGTCTCGCGCGACAGCTCGCTGACGCTCAAACCGCTGCAGGAGATCGACTTCCCGCCCCGCGTGCGGGTGGCGGCGATCCTGCGGGGGGAAAAATCCATCATTCCCGGGGCGGACGACATCCTGGAGCCGGGAGATGTGGTGACGCTTTTCGGCGATCCCAACCGGCTGCACGAGGTGGCCTGGCGGCTCCAGGAGCGCGAGGGCACGCGCGAGCCCGAGAGCAATGTGGTGATCTTCGGCGGCGGCGAGTACGGCTTTTCCCTCGCTCAGACCATGGAGAGCTGGAACAGCCGCATCCGCATATTCGAGGCCGATGCCGCCCGCTGCGAGCACCTGACCGATTCCCTCGCCAACATCACCGTGCTCAACGCCGACGCCACCTCGCTGGCGGAGTTGAAGGAGGAGAACGTGGGCAAGGCGGACTTTTTCATCGCCGTCACCGAGGTGGACGAGGACAACGTGATGACCTGCATCCAGGCCCACAGTCTGGGGGCGAAAAACTGCCTCACCCTGATTCACCGCGCCGACTACGCCGACGCCATGACCGGCTTCGGTGAGCGCATGGGCATCCGGGCGGCCATCAGTCCGCGGGAGGCCACCCGCCGCGATCTGATGCGATTCGTGACCTCGGACAAATTCCATCTCGTCCGTCGACTCCACGCCGGCGAGCTGATCGAGACCGGCGTCGCCGAGGGATCCGCCGCCGCCGGGAAGCGGGTGAAAGAAGTGAAGTGGCCGGAGAACTGCGTCCTCATGGCCCTGCTCCACGGTCTCCGCGCCGTCGCGCCCGCCGCCGAGGACGAGATCGCCGCCGGGGATCATCTCTACGCCCTCGTGGATCCGCGGGCGAAGAAGGCCTTCCTGAAACTGGTGACGAAGTGAGGCGGCGGTTCGCTCGATTATTTTTGAACCGCTGATTCGCGTTGATCTTCGCTGATGTGTTTTCCCATAGCGCCCTGAAAACGGAAAACCGCATTCTGAAAACCTTCCCCGAATGAACTTCCGCATTCTCGCCAAGATCCTCGGTGTCCTGCTCTGCCTCATAGGCCTGGGCATGGCAGCCTGCGCGGGCTACGCGTGGTTCGAGATGCAGACTTCGCCGGAGAGGGGGGCGACCGCGCTGCAATCCCTCGGTTGGTCGGCCGGGATCACCATCGGGATCGGGCTGCTCGGCTTTCTCCTCGGCCGCGGCACCGGGAACGAGGTCCTGCGACGCGAGGCCATCGTCGTGGTTGGACTCGGCTGGATCCTCTCGGCGCTGGCGGGGTGCCTGCCATTCGTCATCGGCAACCCCCGACTGGGTTTCGCCGAGGCCTTCTTCGAGTCGATGTCGGGCTTCACCACCACAGGTTCGACCGTCATCACCGATCTCGACCTCTACCCGCGGGCCATCCTGCTCTGGCGATCGGTCACGCAATGGCTCGGCGGGATCGGCATCGTCGTGCTTTTCGTCGCGGTACTCTCCTTTCTCGGTGTCGGCAGTCGGTCACTGATGCAGCACGAGTCTAGTCTCAACATTTCCGACGCCGCCGCCGCGCGCATCCGCGACGTCGCCAAGAAGCTGCTCCTCATCTACCTCGGACTCACCAGCCTGTGCGGCATCGGTCTCTGGCTGCTGGGGATGACACCCTACGAGGCGGTCTGCCACGCCATGACGACCATCTCGACTGGTGGATTCAGCACCGAGAACAAAAGCCTCGGCCACTGGGACAGCCTCGCCATGGAGGGCTGGATCACGCTGTTCATGCTGCTGGGGAGCGTGAGTTTCATGCTCTACGTGTTCGTCGCCAACCGGCGCTGGGGCCGTCTGAAAGCGGAGGAGGAAGCCCGCTACTACCTGCTTCTCCTCGCCGGCGCCTGCCTCGCGGTCGGGGCGAATCTCTGGCTCAGCGACGAGGGCACCGGCTTCCTCGCGGGTCTGCGACGCGCCTTTTTCACCATCGTGTCCATCAGCACCACCACCGGATTCGGCACCGAGGACTACGACCAGTGGCCCACCTTTTCCCGCCTCCTGCTGCTCGGGCTCATGGCCATCGGCGGATGCGCCGGCTCCACCTCGGGCGGGGTGAAAATGAACCGCCTCATCCTCTTCGCCAAGATCTCCGTGCAGGAACTGGTGAAATCCTTCCGCCCCCACCAGGTCTTCCGCCTGCGGCTCAACGGCACCACCCCCGACGATAGCGTCCGGTTGCAGACCACCCTCTTCCTTTCCTTCGCCTTCGGCACCACCGGCCTGGTCTCCCTGCTGGTCGCGCTGATGGAGCCGCATCTCGATCTCACCAGCGCCTTCGGCGCGGTGCTGGCCACCCTGTTCAACATCGGTCCCGGCATGGGCATGGTGGGACCCACCGACAACTTCGCCAGCCTGCACCCGGCCTCCCTGATCCTGCTCAGCCTCGTCATGGCCCTGGGGAGGCTGGAGTTCTTCGCCGTGCTGGTGTTGTTCCTGCCCTCACTCTGGCGGCGCTATTGAGAGACGGCATTTTGACTTGTGCCCCCGCTGGCCCGACCGCAACTTAGCCAGCCCCATCGCGCCCGCATTCCGGTCGACACCGACCCCGCGGGCGCCGCCAACTCCCCCATGAATCGTAAGAAAGTCGCCATCATCGGATCCAACGGTCGGCTCGGCAGATCTCTCCAGGAAGTGTGCCGCGAAGACCACGACCTCGTGGGACTGACCCGGCACGATCTCGACCTGGCGTGGTCTGGCGGAAAAATCCGCGAGGCGCTCGACACCCTCGTCAGCGGCGCCGATGTGGCAATGCTCTCCGCCGGCAACACCAACGTCGATCTCTGCGAGGCGCACCCCGAGGAGGCCGAGCAACTCAATGTCACCTCCGTCACCGCCATCGCCCGCTGGTGCGCCGAGCGGGATATCCGCTTCATCAATTTCAGCTCCGACTACGTCTTTGACGGGGAAAAAGACAGCCCCTACACCGAGGACGATCCCGTCCAGCCCCTGAGCATTTACGGCCAGTCCAAAGTCGATGGCGAGGACGCCACCCTCGAGGCTTCGGCGCGCAATCTCGTGGTGCGCCTCACTTGGCTCTACGGTCCCGGCAAGCCCCTCGCCACCCCCGACTGGGCCGTGCGCATGGCAGTGGAAAACGACCACCTCAACGTCGTCAGCGACCGCGTCGGCTCCCCCTCCTACACCGGCGACATGGCCGCCGCCCTGCTGCCGCTGCTCTTCGACGACTCCGCCTCCGGCATCCTCCATCTGGCCAACTCCGGCAGCTGCACCTGGCAGGAGTGGGCGCAATACTGCGTCGACTGCGCCATCGACCGCGGCGTCGAGGTGAAAACCCGCCAGGTCGGCCCGCTGAGCATGCGCGACCTGTTCGGCGACCGGGCCACCCGGCCCCGCTACACCGTGCTTTCGACCGCCAAATACGAGGCCATGACCGGTCGCGTCCTGCCCGACTGGCGGGTGCCGCTGCGCCATTACATCGAGACCCATGTGGCGCCCCGCTTCCTCCGGATTTAAAGGTTGAGCGCTCCGATCCGCCCGCTAACTTAGCCAGCCCGTTCCCGGACGGACACCGAAACACCTTTTCCGAAAACACCCAGCAGACCCACTGACCGCCATGCGCATTCTCGTCACCGGCGGGGCCGGCTTCATCGGCTCTAACCTCGTGCACTACCTCCTCGGTCCGGCCGCCGACGAACTCGGCGTGACCATCGAGCGCGTCGTCAATCTCGACAAGCTCACCTACGCCGGGAATCCCGAAAACCTCACCGCGCTGGAGAACGACCCGCGCCACATCTTCGTCCAGGGCGACATCGGGGACGCCGACCTGCTGGCGAAACTCTACGCCGAGCACGACTTCGACGGCGTCATGCACCTCGCCGCCGAGAGTCATGTCGATCGCTCCATCGACGCGCCGGAGGAATTCATCATGACGAACTTCGTCGGCACCTTCCAGATGCTCCACGCCGCGCGGCAACACCAGCAGCGACGGCGGGAAACCGGAAAAGCGGACGACTTCCGTTTCCTCCACGTCTCCACCGACGAGGTCTACGGATCGCTCGGCCCCGACGATCCGGCTTTCTCCGAGACCACGCCCTACGCCCCCAACAGTCCCTATTCGGCGTCCAAAGCCGGCAGCGACCACTTGGCCCGCGCCTATTTCCACACCTTCGGCCTCCCCGTGGTGACGACGAATTGCTCCAACAACTACGGCCCCCGCCAGTTCCCCGAGAAACTGATCCCGCTGATGATCGCCAAAGTGCGCCGCGGCGAATCACTCCCCGTCTATGGCGACGGCACCAACGTGCGCGACTGGCTCTACGTCGACGACCACTGCCGCGGGCTGACCCTCTCGTTGCTCAAAGGCCGACCCGGCGAAGTCTACAACATCGGCGGCCGCAACGAGTTGAAGAACATCGACGTAGTCCACAAGCTCATCGAGCTGGTCAATGAATTCCTCCCCGAGGGCGAGACCCGCGACCCCGAGCAGCTGATCACCTACGTCAAGGACCGCCCCGGACATGATCGTCGTTATGCCATCAACTGCGAAAAGATCGAGCGTGAGCTCGGCTGGGAACCGAAAGAGACCTGGGAGACCGGCTTCCGCAAGACGGTCCAGTGGTATTTCGAGAACGACGCCTGGATCGACCACATTCAGCAAGGCACCTACCAGGGCGAACGCCTCGGGTCCGGAGAGTGAACCCTCTATGACCCACGAACTGACCCTGTTGAGTCACGTGGTCACTAAAAACCGAAACCGTCCCCTGAAAACTTTCCCATGAAAGGCATCATCCTCGCCGGCGGCGCCGGCACCCGGCTCTATCCGCTCACGCTCGTGGCCTGCAAACAACTGCTGCCGGTCTACGACAAACCGATGATCTACTACCCGCTCTCCACCCTCATGCTGGGAGGAATCCGGGACATTCTCATCATCTCCACACCCAAGGACGTTCCCATGTTCGAGCACCTGCTCGGCAACGGATCCAACCTCGGGCTCAACCTCCAATACGCCGTCCAACCGGAACCGAAAGGCATCGCCCAGGCCTTCCTCATCGGGGAAGAGTTCATCGACGGCGACCCCTGCACGCTCATCCTCGGAGACAACATCTTCTACGGAAAACTCGACTTCTTCCGCCGGGCGCTGAAACAGGAATCCGGCGCCTGCGTCTTCGGCTACCCGGTCCGCGATCCGGAGCGCTTCGGCGTGGTCGAGTTCGACGCCAATGGCAACGTCCTCAGCCTCGAGGAAAAACCCACGAATCCGAAGAGCCACTTCGCGGTGCCCGGACTCTACGTCTATGACGACCAGGTCGTCCAACACACCAAAGACCTCCAGCCCTCCGCACGCGGGGAACTGGAGATCACCGACCTCAACAATTCCTACCTCGAGAAAGGACAGCTCCGCTGCGAGCCCCTCGGTCGCGGCATCGCCTGGCTCGACAGTGGCACTCCCCAGAGCCTGCTCGAGGCCAGCCACTACATCGCCACCATCGAGAACCAGCAGAGCTACAAGATCGCCTGCATCGAGGAAATCGCCTTCGCCATGGGCTTCATCGACCAGGCCCAGTTTGAGAACGTCATCACCGAGACGAAAAGCCCCGAATACCGCGCCTACCTGGAGATGGTGCTGAGGGAGAAAACGGGAGGCTGACCGGAGACGGTCGGAAATCCCCGCCAACGGCGGCGGAATCGGAAAAAACCGCAATTCAAGCGCTCGCCCTTCCGGAAATTCCGGGTAAGGTGCCAGCCCGCTTTTCACTCCCGTTTTTCCCGCTTTTACTCCCCCCGCATGAAACGTTCCCGCCACCAGGCAGCCCAGTCAGACCCCCGCCAATTCGCCCCCGGCCAACGCTGGATCAGCGAAACCCAGCCGGAACTCGGTCTGGCCCTGGTGGTATCCTGCGACTTCTCGCAGGTGAAAGTCTTCTACCCCGCAGCCGGTGAGACGCTCATCTACTCCGCCCGCAGCGCGCCCCTGCGCCGGGTGGCCTTCGAGCCGGGCGACACCATCAAGAACCACAATGGCGAGACCTTTGTCGTCGCGTCGCTCCGGGTAGAGGAAAAACGCATCACCTATCTCGATGCCGAGGGCAACGAAATGCCCGAGAGCGAGCTGCTCGACACGCTCAGCGTGCAAAAGCCGGAGTCGCGCATCCTCGCCGCCCACATCGACGAGCCGAATCTCTGGCGCCTCCGCCAACAAGCCCTGGAGAATCGCCACATGGCGCGCTCCCACGCCGCCCGCGGACTGGTCGGGGGACGCGTCTCACTGATACCGCACCAGCTCTACATCGCCAACGAGGTCGCCTCGCGCGTGGCCCCGCGTGTCCTGCTCGCCGACGAGGTTGGCCTCGGCAAGACCATCGAGGCATGCCTCATCCTCCATCGCCTCCACCTCGCCGGTCGCGCCCAGCGCGTACTCATCCTGCTCCCCGACGCGCTGGTGAACCAGTGGTTCGTCGAGCTTTTCCGCCGCTTCCACCTCACCTTCGCCATCTACGACGAGGAGCGGGCCGTCGCCATCGAAACCGCCGCCGCCGCGGGCGAGAACCAGACCGTGCCACCCGCCAACCCCTTTTTCGACGACCAGCTCATCATCGCCCCCATCTCCTGGATCACCGGCTATCCGAAACGCGCCGCCCAGGTGGCCGAGGCGAACTGGGATCTGGTGATCGTCGATGAGGCCCACCACCTCGAATGGTCCACGGAACAGTCCAGCCCCGGCTACGACGCGGTCGCCGCCATCGCCGAAAAAACACCGGGACTACTCCTGCTGACCGCCACCCCCGAACAACTCGGACGCGAGGGGCATTTCGCCCGGCTCCGCCTGCTCGATCCGGATCGCTTCTCGGATCTCGACGCGTTCATCGAGGAGTTCGACCACTACCAGGAAGTCTCCCGTCTCGCCGACCGGCTCCGCTCCGGGGAGGCCCTCACTGACGACGAGAAAAAACTGCTCGCGGATAAACTCGGGCCTGAAGCCATCGACAGCCTCGCCGCCAACGACACCCTGCAGAACCGCGCCGAGTTGACCGCCCAGCTGGTCGACCTCCACGGCACCGGCCGCGTCATGTTCCGCAACCGCCGCCAAGTGCTGGAGGGTTTCCCGAAGCGCGTCGCCCATCTCTGGCCGCTCGATGTCGAGCCCGGCATCGGCGACGCGACCATCGCCTTCGAGGCCAAGATCGACTGGCTCGCCGACCTGCTCACCCGGATGCCGGAGGAGAAATTCCTCCTCATCGGCCACAGCCGCGAGCTGGCGGAAAAAATCGAGGACGCCCTGCGCGAAAAGATCAGCGCCACCGCCGCGCTTTTCCACGAGGGACTCAGCCTGCTGCAGCGCGACCGCAACGCCGCCTGGTTCGCCGAATCCGCCGAGGATGGCGGCGCCCGCCTCCTCATCTGTTCCGAAATCGGGAGCGAGGGACGGAACTTCCAGTTCGCCCATCACCTCGTCCTGTTCGATCTGCCCGACGATCCCGCCCTGCTGGAGCAGCGCATCGGCCGTCTCGACCGCATCGGCCAGACCGCCGATATCCACATCCATGTGCCTTACGTGCCCGGCACGGCCGAGGATCTCTGGGCACATTGGTACCATGAGGGCGTCTCCGCCTTCGAACATACCCTGCACGGCTCCGCCGCCATCCACCGCGCCTTTCACGACGAAATCACCGCGCTTGCCGAGAGTGGAAACTGGGAGGACGCCCGCGAAGACCTGCATGATCGCACCCGCGCCTTCAAGGAGCGGCTCTATCGGGACCTTGAGGCCGGTCGCGATCACCTGCTGGAGATGAGT
This sequence comes from uncultured Verrucomicrobiales bacterium, assembly GCA_964439145.1. Lineage (GTDB taxonomy): Bacteria > Verrucomicrobiota > Verrucomicrobiia > Verrucomicrobiales > DEV007 > JAEUHH01. The sequence continues at coordinate 49,986 of CAYTNL010000011.1, read as the reverse complement.
TCCTTCGACCGGGACAAAGGCGAGCGCCTCGTGGTCGAGATCGAGGACTTCGACCTCGACTGGAAACTGGAAAAGTACATGCTCCGGCTCTTCGACCACTTCGGTGTCACCGTCGAGGACCTGCGCGACCGGCAGTATCTGCTCAAACCCGAGCACCTGTTCTCCGCCGAAGTGTTCCCCGGACTCCCGGCCGAGGGCATGTCCATCACCTTCGACCGCGACCAGGCCCTGGCGCGCGAGGAACTCGGCTTTTTCACCTGGGATCACCCCATGGTCACCAGCGCCACCGAGATGCTGCTCGCCTCCGAGCGGGGCAACGCCGCCTTCGTCTTTGTCGCCGGAGCCCGCAAACAGGCGCTCCTTCTGGAAGTCGTCTGCGTGCTGGAGTGCATCGCGCCAGAGAAACTCCACGCGGACCGCTTCCTCCCGCCCCAGCCGCTGCGGGTGGTGGTGGATCATGACGGCAAGGACCAGACCCAGTCGCCCGAGGCCAAACTCCTCGGCAAAGGCAAGGCCGTCCCCGGTCCCTCCGGATTTCTCCAACAAAAAGCGGCGCCCCTCCGGGCCATGGTGCCCAAGATCCTCACCGCCGCCGAGGGCATCGCCGAAAAACAGGCCGTACTCCTCCGCGAAGCCGCCGCCAAAACCATGCACGAGCAGCTCGATGCCGAGCTGACGCGCCTGGGGAAGCTGCGCGAACTGGGGCATCCAGTCCCCGAGTCCGAGATTCAGGCACTCACCGAAGAGCGCGACGCCCTCGACGAACACCTGCGCCACGCCCGGCTCCGGGTCGATTCCGTGCGTCTCGTGCTGGCGGGGGTGAGCTGAGACGGCGCCCACCCATTACTTCCCCCAGCCACCGGGCTGCGGTGTGGCGGTGGACAGGGTTTCGGCATACCAAGCCTTGAGCCGGGCCAGCATTTTTTCCGCCCGTTCCGGTTGGGAAGCGGCCAGATCGACCGCCTCCGAGGGATCGCTGTCCAGGCGATAGAGTTCGACGCGCTCATTCTCAAAGCTGCCGGGCTCGGCCTTCGGATGGTTCACCACCAGCTTCCACGGCCCCTCCCGGATCGCCTCGCTACGGGCACCGTTGTTGGCTAGGGAAGCCCAGAAAAACGGGCGCGGCTCCGGAGCCTTTCCCTCCCTCAACAACGCCGACAAGTCCACGCCATCAAGAGGACGATCCGCCGCCGGGGCGACCCCCGCCAGGGACAACAGGGTGGGCATGATGTCGAGAGTGATCGCGGGCGCGTCGCTCTCCGTGCCCGGCGCGATCTGTCCGGGCCACCAGGCGATGAAGGGGACCTTGTGCCCGCCCTCGTAGACACTGCCCTTGTTGCCTCGCCAACGCGGGTTGCCACTGGGAAAGTCCGACGACGCGCCGTTGTCTGAAAAGAAGAGCACCAGGGTATCCTCCGCCAGCCCCAGCTCCGTCAGCTTCTCCCGGATCTGGCCCACGCCCTCGTCGATCGGCAACACCATGCCGCGATACTTCTCGAGGCGTTCCGCTTCATCGGCCGGTTTCCACCGCACCCAACCGGCTTCGATCGACCGCCTCACGGGATCTCCCCGCACTTGGACCGGATTGTGAATCGACAGATGCGGAAGGTAGAGACAGAAAGGCTCGTCACGGTGCCGTTCAATGAAGTCGAGCGCGTGGCGGTTGATGAGATCGGTCACGTAGCCCTCCTCCCGCGTCTCCTCCCGACCATGCCACCAGTCGTGCCTAAGGTGGTCGCCGACATGGCTGATGAAATCGATGTTGCCGCTGTGGTAACCGATGAACTCGTCGAAGCCGTGATTCTGCGGGTGGAACTCCTCAGAATTGTGGACATAGCCCTGATGCCACTTCCCGATGAGCCCGGTGACATAGCCCGCCTCCTTCAAACGCTCGGCAAAGGTGACCTCGCTCTCCCGCAAACCCTTACGATGTTCGGGATGATCCGCCACCGGATGTATCACCGCCTCGATCCCCGCCCGCTGCTGGTAGCGTCCCGTGAGCAGGCCAGCCCGTGTCGGCGAGCAGACCGTCCCGGAGGAGTGAAAGTCCGTGAGCCGCATTCCCTCCCGGGCGAGTCGATCAATTTCCGGCGTCTGGAAGTGGGGATTCCCGAAACAACTCACCCCGGCATGGCCCATGTCATCGACCATGATGACGATGAAATTGGGCGGCTTGGCCAGGACGGACGAGCATGCCAGCAGGGAACAGAGCCAGAACCACGGTTTCATTGTTCGGAGCATATGGCGGTGGACAGGGGAAAACTGAAGAGGGTTGGGTCCCGGACCAGACCCTCTTTACTGGCGTCCAAAATACGGTTCCCCGCGAAGCGGAGCGATCATTTTCGATTGGCGGGGTTCACCGGGTAGATGACTTGGAGACTCATCTGACCCTCATCACCCCGCGCATGATGATGTGGTGGCCGGGAAAGGAACAGACGTAGGGATAGTCGCCGGGTGAGGCGGGCGCGGTGAACTCCATGACCTCCTCCTGCCCGTGGTCGAGCAGCTTGCTGTGCCAGAGGATGTCGTCGCTCTCGGGTACGAATCCGAGTTCAAAACCCTTGGCGCCGAGCGCGATGGCCTTCATCGCCACGTCGTCGGCCTTGCCGGGTTTCACGATGAGCAGGTTGTGGGGCATGAAGTCGGGATTGGCGAAGGTCAGCCGGATCTTCTTGCCGGCCTTCACCTCCAGCTCCTTCACATCGTAGACGAGCCGCTCGGGCACTGTGGCGATGCGGATGGTGGTGAGCTCGGGCGTGTCGCTGAGAATACCGGACTTCTCGGCGCTTTCGGTGATCTCGCCTCCGATGACACCGCCGTGCATGGTGGACTCGACATTGAACCATAGATGCTGGGCCGTGGTCGCCGCGACGCGGACATGCGGATCGGGTGATTTCAGGAGCCGGCCGAGTAGCTCGACATTGCGGACATTGTGCTGTTGATGCACCCAGAGGGCCTCCAGCAGGGGGTGGGCATCCTCTTTCTTCTCCGGATCGAACCGCTTCATCCACTCCGTCACCGCGGCGATGACCTCGGTGGTGGGCCGCTCGCTGAGTTCCACCCGTGTGCGATGGCGCACGCCGTCGGCGGGATGCCTCAGATTTTCGAGAAGGGCCGGGATCGGCTCGCCATCGATGGCCACCGGCTCCTGCAACGGGCGCGAGGGATAGGTCACACGGTAGACGCGGCCGTGCAGGTGATCGCGGTTGGGGTCACGCACGTTGTGCTGCATGTGGCCGATGATGACATTGTGCCAATCGGCGAAATACAGCGCGCCGTCCTCGCCGAAGATCGCGTCACTGGGACGGAAGTTCTTGTCCCCGCTCATCAGCAGGCCGCGCGAGCTGTCGGGCGTCGTGGTGCCGTCGGCGTTGACCACCTGGACGGTGAGTTCGTCGCCGGCCGGCTCGCCCCACACCGCCCCGGTCTCGGGATCACGGGCGAGATCGTAGTGCTTGATGCCGAGGAATCCGATGACGTTGCAGATCAGGAAGTCGCCCTGCATATCGTCGGGAAAATGCGTGCTGCTCACCACTTCGCTCGCGGTGACGGGACGCACCTCCTTTTTGAGCAGTTCATGCATCTTGAAGCCGTTCCCCTCCGGCCTCACCTGGTAGGCCCGCCCGCCGGTGCCGTCGGTGGCGTAGTGATAACCCCAGCGGTCGAAGGCGATGCCATGGGGATTCGGCGAGTTCGCCGCGTGCATCGCGATGGTGAAACGCCGCGGGTCGAAACGATACATCGCGCTGGCCTCCGTCTGGAGAGACGGGCCCCAGGGATGCTCGTGATTGTGCATCATGAAGATCCCGCTCTGCCAATAGATGCCCCCGTCGGGACCGTAGATCAGGTTGTTGGCACCGTGATGGGTGTCGGCGAAATCGAGACCTTGCAGGATCACCTCGCGCACATCGGCGACATCGTCACCATCGGTGTCCTTGAGAAAAAGCAGATCCGGCGCCGAAGTGACGATGACCCCGCCGTTCCAGAACTCGAAGCCCAGCGGATTCTGCACCCGGGCGAACTCCGTGACCCGGTCGGCACGGCCGTCTTTGTCGTCGTCGTGGAGGATGATGAGGGCGTCCCTCATCTCCGTGAGCGGTTCCCATTTCGGATAAGTCGGCCACACCGCGGCCCAGAGACGGCCCTGGGTGTCCACCTGCATCTGCACGGGGTTGACCAATTCGGGAAACCGCGATTCATCGGCGAAGAGGTTCACCTCGAATCCTTTCGCCACCGCCAGGTGTCCGATCCCGTCCTCTCCGGAGACGTAGTCGAGCCGCCCCTCCTTCTGCGCGTTGCTGCTCTTGCTGCCTCCGCCGACGTTGGATATCACCGGCACCGGCTTCGGCACGTTGCCGTCATCGACCTGATGGTCGCGCCCCTCGGCCAGCGCCCAGACTCGCTGGTCGCGATTCGCCGCCTTCGTGTCGAACATGATCTGCTCGTGCCGCAACACCTCGGCGTTGGTCTGCCCGTCGACAAAAGCCAGCGTCGAACGGCCGCCCCAGACGTCGTTCCCGTCGCGGGCACGGTAGCGGTTGTTCCAGGCGTAATCCTTGTCGATGACCGCGTCGCGCAGGGCATCCAGTCCCGCCGTCGTGTCCACCGTTTTGCCGAAGAGCGCGGTCGCGATCACCCCGGCGAGCCGGCGGTTCCCGTCCGCGTTCAGATGCACGCCATTGATGGTCAGGGGCGTCCCGGATTGCTGGAAAAACTCGAGCGAGGGATGGAACAGGTCGACAAAGGCGACACCCGCCTCTTTCGCCGCCGCCTCGGTGGCCTTCGTGTACGCCTCGAGCTGGACATTGTGCTCCTTGCCGTCGGGCAGATTGGGATTCTTCGTGTCCTCGCGGGCGATGGGACTGAAGAGTACAACACGGGGGAAACTTTTCCCGTTGGCCCGGGTGCCTCGCATGTGGTGAACGAAATCGACCAGAGCCTTTCTATGCTCCTCCGGTTTGCCCTCGTAGGCTTCGTTATAGCCGAAAAAGGCGAACACCACGTCGGCCTTCACGAGCCGCAGGTAGTCGGTCATGTGCGGGTGCCCCTTGCTGCGCGGGTAGTGGTTCGGCCGATCTCCACTGGTGCTCATGTTGCGGAAGGAGACCCGCTTTCCGGCAAGCTGGCTCTGCAGCACGGTCTCGACCCAGCCGTCGTGCTGAAAGCGATCCGGCAGGCCATTGCCGAGAATCGCGACCACATCACCATCCTGAAAGGCGAACGTCGCCGGGTCCCGGTAACCCTCGGGCACCGGCACCAGGGGCGGCTCCGGTGCGACGGCGGGCGACGTCCCCCCGCCACCCTTCCGCGCGGGCTCCCCCGGCTTACCATCGTAGGTGAGATAGGTCAGCTGGCCCTGATCCTTGACCCGGATCTCCAGCGACCGCGGCGCCGCGACGTCGGTAACGCGGAAAACTTCCTTCCTCTCCGCGTCGAGCAGTTTCAGGGTGAATCCGTCGAGCCGACTCTCGAAGCCTTCGCGATTCCACACCTTCACCTTTTCCACATCCACCGCCTTTCCGAGATCCAGCTCCCACCAGGGCTCCTTTTCGCCGGCGTTGCTCGTGTGGGTCTGCCCGCCCTTGCCCCAGTCGGGACTCTTGTTTCCGTCAATCGCCCTCGACGCGCCGCCGCCGCCGTGGGTGCTGGATTGCGTGGCCTTGCCACCGACGGCGACGTTCCCGCCGCCGCTGATCACCTCGACCTCGGCGAGGGTGAGGATGCGCTTGCCGCCGGGCAGCTCGATCCGCACAAACCGCGCCGGCTTGCCCGTCACCAGCACGCCCGCGGGCGCCGGCCGGGTTTCCGCCTTTTTCGGGGCCGCTTTCGATTCGGTTTTCCGCGTGTTGTGATTCGCCGGAATGGGAGTGTCCCAGCCCGCGTACATTTCCGGCTTGATCCCTTTCGCGTGGGCGCCGCCGCCGCCGAAAGTGTTCGGTTGAAAGGGACCGACAAAAGACACATCGAGATCGGGCTTGATGGCGGCGTCCAGCCCGACCGCCCAGAAAACACCATTCACCAGAAGACGGCGATAGCCCTCGTTGCGGATGTCTTCCGAAGTGCCGTAGAGCGAGGTGAAGACGCGTCCTTCCCGCCCCGAAGCGCTCCGGTAGGTACGCGTCCACTCGCTGGGCATGGGCGGCTTCTCCGTATCGGCCGGTGAATCGGGCGTCATGCCGTTGAGCGGCTGGGCCATGGTCAACACCTCGCCCGAGACCGGATCGCCCACATAACCTCCCACCTCGACCCACACATCCCTCACCCCGCGCAGGATGGGATGATCCGCCCGCTCCGGGATGATCGCGATGCGCGTGCTCTGCTGGTGATTCTTTCCGTAATGCCCCACCCAGGTCTGGCCGAGCACCTGGTGACCGAAGCCCAGTTCGTAGTCCTCGCCCTTGTAATCGAAATTGTACTTCGCGAAGGGTCCATTATTCCCCTTGAAGGCGTGCGTGGCGGTGCGCAGCCCCACCACCGGACAGCCCCGGTCGAGGTAGGCGTCGAGATGCCGCATCTGTTCCTCCGGAAACGCCTGGAAACGGAGGAAAACCACCGCGAGATCCGCCGAGTCGAGCGCCTCCATGCCCGGCATGTTCGAGTTGCCCGCGGCGATCTCGCCCGTCTCCGGGTCGATGTTGAAGAGCACCGTGCACTTGAAGCCGTGGTGCTTCGCCAGCAGGCGAGCCAGGGCAGGCAGCGTCTCCTCGGAGCGGTACTCGTGGTCGCCGGCGAGGAAGACCAGATGCTTGCCCTTGCCGGGCCCTTCGGTGCCCTCATACACCAGCGGGGCCGCCTGGGCGACGCCACAGGCGATGAGGAGGGAAAATGCGAGCGCGGGAATTTTCATAGGTCTGGCGGGGTGGTCTGATCGAAGAGGGTAGGGTCGGGGAGTCAACAGGGTCGGGTCGGCCGATCACTTGGCCTCGGGTTTCACGGTTTTCAGATAGGCGATGATGTCAGCGATGGCCTGGGCGTTCACCCCGAGGTTGGCGGGGTCGTACATCAGCGAGCGGGTCATCTTTTTCTCGCTGGCGATACGCTCGCGCGGCACGGTCTGCACCAGACCGCCCATGCACTTGATGATCACGGGATTGCCCCCGGAGAGCACCATGCCGGTGATGGTCAGCCCGTCCGTGGTCCTGATCTCGCTGCCTTCGTAGCCGTGCGAGATTTCTTTCGAGGGATGGGCGATGGCCTCGGCGACCACCTCGGCGGGTTGCTGGAGCGCGAAGGTCGTGAGATCGGGGCCGAAATCGATACCGACCGCGCCGACTTTGTGACAGGTGTGGCAGACGGCCATGGCGGCCCGCCCCCGGGCGACATCGCCACCCAACCGGGCGATCTCGGCGCCGGTCGGCAGGGCGGGGGCGTCTTTGATCTCGGCGGGCATCTCCACCGCGGAGAGCGTCACCTTCGCGGGATCGTAGAGACCGAGCGCCTTCATCCCGGCCTCGACATCGTAGGCGCTCCAGTCGTTGCCCTTGCGATTGAGCAGCCACCATTTGGCGAGTTCTTTCAGGGGAAAGTCCGCCGTGTTGGCCAGCTCGATCATGGCCCCGGCGGCTTCGCGGCTGTTGGTGAAGGCGAGCGCGGTGACCATGAGCTTTCGCTGATCCTCGCCGAGATCCGGGGACAGGGCGCGCGTCTTGAAATCGGACACCGCGGCGGCCGGATGCAGCCGCCAGGCGATCCGGGCGAAGGCTTCGCTCCACTCCTCGGCCGGACCGCCGAGCTCGCGCGCCAACGCCGCGTAGACTTCGGCTTCCTTGCCATCGCAGCCGAGCCCAAACGCTTCGAGATAAGCGCGATCTTTCCCGTCGAACCCGCGCGCCAGCTTCACCAGGATGGGCAGGCTCCGCCCGGCGGGCACGTCGCGCAGCGTCACCGCCACCTCGCGACGCACGGCGGCGGAGGGATCGGTCGCCATGGAATCGGCCAGGGGCACGACATCATCGACGACGAGACGCAGTGCCCGGTAGGCGACCAGGCGCGTGTTGGCGTCGTCGGATTTCAGCAGTGCCTCGACTTTTTCCACACCTTCCCCACCCAACTGAGCCAGCAACCAGATCGCCCGCGCCGCCAGGTAGGGGTCGCCGTCATCGAGCAAAGCCGCCACGGCCGGGATGGCCTTTTCCCCCCGCGCCTTGAGTCCGGTGAAGCCCGGGTGACGCACATTCACCGCCGGACTTTTCAGCGCCTCGATCTGGCCCTCGATGGTGGTCAGGTCGATCTTGGGCACCCGTGACCGGAAGCCTTTCGGAGCGATGCGGTAGATGGTGCCGCTGGTGCCGTCGTCGAGCGTGCCGTGGCCGCCGACCCGCGCGTCGAACCAGTCCGCCACATAGATCGCGCCGTCGGGGCCCACGCACACATCGCTGGGGCGGAACATGGTCTTCAGTTCCCCGGTCGGTTTGCCGCCGAGGAAATCGGAGCCGGCCCATTCCTTTTCCCGGTTGGAGGTAAGAAAGTCGAAGCGTTCCAGCTTCCAGCCCGCGCCGTCCGGCTCCGGGAGGTAACCAAAGACCACGTTCTTGCCGGCCTCGCAGGCCAGCAGCAGTCCGCTCCATCGGTCGCCAAGGGCGCCGTTCTCATAAAACGCGACCCCGGTCGGCGATCCGCCTCCGTACACATCGCCGGCCGGCATGGTGCCGGGATCTTCCTGCCGCCACTCGGCCACGGGCGTCTCCTGTCCGGGACGCCTGTCGGCTCCCCAGGAGCGCTGGCCATCGGCCGAGGCGAATCCGGCGTTGCCGCCTTCGAGGATCGCGGACACGCGGCAGGCGGGCGGATCGTCGTTGTCGCTCTGGAAGAGGTCGCCGAATGAGGTCACCGCCTGTTCGTAGCTGTTTCGGTAGTTGTGGCCCATGATCTTCACCTCGGTGCCGTCGGGATTCATCCGCGCGGTGAAGCCGCCGATCCAGACGTGGCCGTCGTCGCTGCGCTTTCCGGCGATCTCCCGCAACTGGTAGGGGCTGCCCATGTAGAAGGTCCGGCCGCCGCGGTCGGTGAACTGGGCGCCCATGTTTCCCTGGTTGAAATACCATTTGCCGTCCGGCCCCGCCGTCAGGCTGTGCAGGCTGTGGTCGTGCTGGCGACCGTTGAATCCGGTCAGCAAGACCTCCCGTCGATCCACCGCGGGATCGAATTTCCGGTCGTGGTTCGTGTCGGTGTAGACGAGCAGATCCGGCGGCTGGGACACCACGATCCGGTCGCCGATCACCGCCACGCCCAAGGGCGAGGCGAGGTTTTCCTCCTGCACGAAGATCTCGCTCCGGTCGGCTTTCCCATCACCATCGGTATCCTCCAGCACCACGATCCGGTCGCCCTCCTTGCGCCGTCCGCCCTTGCCGCGGTAGTTGACGCCCTCGGCCACCCAGAGGCGCCCGTCGGCGTCGAAGTCGATGTTGGTGGGATTCGACAGCAGGGGCGAGGTCGCCCAGACGATCACTTCCAAACCCTCCGGCACGGCAAACAGATCGGCGGGCACGACCTTCGGCGCGTTCGGATCGTAGGTCACCGGCGGTGGCGGATCGGTCGGTTTCCGGGTGTAGACGGCGAATTTCAGCTTCGCGTTGCTCGCCTTGTTATCGCGGATCATCCCGCCGTCGTCGATGGCGACCCGGGTTTCGAAGCGTTCGACGCCTTCCGGCAAGGTGTAGGAAATCAGCGAATAGGCATGCGTGCCGATGGCGGGCGCCAGCGGTTCGCCATCGACTTGGATGACCCCGCCCATCGAGTTTTTCCCCACATTCACTTTCCCGGAACCGCTCCGGGCGGCGCTCCATTTCAACTCCGTGAGCGAGCGGCGGGTCCCGTCCTTCATCACCAGGACCGGATCGATCCAATCGGCCCAGTCACAACTGTTCCCGTTCAGGTCATCAACCTGCAGGTGCAATTCCCGCGCCCCGCCGAGTTCGGCCCTCAACTCGACGATTCGGGGCTTCGAGGTGCTGGTGAGGACGGGACTTTCGACGACGGGTTTGGCGGCCTCTTGCGCGAAGGATAACTGGCAGGTCAGGACGAGTCCGGCGAGTGGCGAGAGGAATGGGTTGGCTTTCATGGGAAAGGAAAAAGCGGGGATCGCCTCACTTCAGCGCCGACTCGATGGCGGCGGCCACGGTCCCGCCGAGGAAGTCGTAGCCGGGACCGTTGAAGTGGACGTCGTTGGGATTCTGATACTTGGCCAGGTGCGGCGTGACGGCGCCGAAAAGATCGTCCGTGGCGACGCCGTGTTTGCTCATCAGCTCGGCGGCCGCATCGTTGCGCTCCACGATGGAGGCGGCGCTCTGCTTTTTCTCCGGATCGTCCGGAATCGGCGTGGTGCTGGCCCAGACCAGCCTCGCGCCCGTCCGCTTCATCCGCTCGACGAGCTGCTCCAGACGTTGGGTGTATTCGGCGACCGGCGTGTTGCGGTCGTGGATGCCGAAATTGAAATGGATGAGGTCCCATTTCCCGTCGCCGAGCCAGACCTCGATGTTTTTGATTCCACTGGCGGTGGGGCCGCAGTTCGCCGGGGCGCGATGGACGTTGACCTTGCCGTCGAGAGCTTTCCGAACCGCCTGGGTATACCCGCGCGAGACGGAATCGCCGATCAGGAGCACGCGCGGCAACGCGCGGTCGTCCTCGACGAAATCCCAGGCATTCGAGCGGCCCGCCACTTTGTCCTTCTTGTGGAGAGGCAGGTAAAATCCGCCGAGCTGATCCTGTAGCACTTTTTCCCAGGCCTGGCGCTCCGGTGACAGGTCGGCCACCCAGGCGGTGTATTTCGCGTCGATCTAGCGTTCCGCGGCCGCCTTTTGCGCGGCGGCTTCGGCGGCGTTGGTCGGCTCACCCGCGGGAGGCGATTGTGCGGGGAGTGATGGCGCGGGAATGGCCAGAGATAAGAGGAGGGCGGGGATGAGTCGAAGTTTCATGGAAAGGAAAGCGGGGAGCTTACCACAGATCGGAGTCCGGGCGCATCTCCGTAACCGCGTGGCCTCGATAGGGGGATTTTCTCGTGAGATATCCGTTTCCGGGGCGGTTATTCTCTGACTGGTCTGATCGACATGAATCGCGACACGGAAGAGTTCATCGAGTTGCTCACCGGCGCCCAGACGGCGGTGTTCGGCTACATCATGTCCCTGTGTCATGATCACACGCGCGCTCAGGACATTCTCCAGGAGACAAATCTGACGCTGTGGCGCAAAGCGGCCGACTTCGAGGCGGGCACGAGTTTCACCGCCTGGGCCTGCCGGGTGGCCTACTATCATTTGCTCAATCATCGGCGAAAGCACCGGCGCGAGCAGTTGGTGTTCGATGAGGATCTGTTCGACTATCTCGCCGAGCGTCAGGAAGAGCGGGCGGAAGCGATGGACGAGCGCCTCGCGGCTCTGCGGATATGCGTGCGCGGCTTACCGGAGAGCCAGCGCCAACTGGTGGAGCGGCGCTATCATCCCGGGGCCTCGGTCCAGGGAATCGCGGCGCAGGATGGGAAAAGCGAGGGAGCCATCTCGCAGGCGCTGTTTCGCATCCGGGCCGCGCTTCAGAAATGTGTCGAGAGCCGACTGGCCGAACCGGAAACACCATGAACGCGAAAGAGAGAAAGGAGCGGGTCGCCCGGTTGGCATCCGCCTGGTTCGATGGACGGGCGACGGACGAGAGCCTGGCGGAGCTCAACGAGCTGCTGCGGGGAGATCCGGAGACTTGCGAGCACTACCTGGACCTGATCGAGATCCACGCGACGCTGACACATGATCACGCGGGCGATGTGGTTGGCGAGCTCTTCGCCGGGGAGCCGGGACCACCGGGAATCGCCGTGAGGCGCCCCGGCATGCTCACCGCGGCGGCGGTTCGCTGGTTGGCCCTCGCGGCTACGGTGGTGATTCTGGCCGGCATGTCGGGATGGATCGCGCACACGCTCACCCGCCGGGGAGTGACAGACGCCGAACCCACCACGACCGGCGGTGTCGCGGTGCTGAGTCGTTTGATCGACGCCGCATGGAAGCCGGGAGCGGCCGTCCACGAAGAGGGCGACACGCTCGCCGCCGGCACCTTTGAACTGGGCGCGGGGCTGGCGCAGATCGAGTTTTTCAGCGGCGCCAGCGTCATCGTGGAAGGGCCGGCGGAGCTGGAGATCATCGACGCCTGGCTGGCGGAATGCCGGGTCGGTCGACTGCGGGTGTCGGTGCCGGAGCCGGCGCGGGGATTCACCATCGGGACGGCGGAATATCGCGCCGTGGACCTGGGAACCGAGTTCGCTCTCGCGGTGGGAGCCGACGGACGCAGCGAGGTCCATGTGATCGAGGGCGAGGTCAGGATCGATCACCGCGGCGGATCGACCCCGCGGACTCTGACCACGGGCGCGGGCATGCGCGCGAGCGGCGGCGGTGGCTATGAGCCGGTGACCGAGGGCGGGCACGGCTTCATCAACCGCCGGGAATTGCTGACCCTGGCGCGGGACGACTCGCGGTCGCGTCACGCGGCGTGGGCGCGATCACGCGCGGGCCTGATCGATGATCCCGGACTGCTGGCCTGGTTTGATTTCGAGGGCCAGGAACCATGGGACAGGCAGTTGGTAAACCGTTCGAAAACCGGCGCCGACGGCGCGATCATCGGCGGCCAATGGACCGAGGGTCGCTGGCCCGGCAAGGGAGCGCTGGAGTTCAAACGCATCTCCGACCGTGTCAGGGTGAGCGTGCCGGGCGAGTTCGGGGCGTTGACCCTGGCGGCGTCGGTCCGCATCGAGGGGCTGGATCGCTGGCTCAGTTCCCTGCTGTTGACCGATGGATTCGACCACGGCGAGGCGCATTGGCAGATCAGCGACCAAGGCGAGTTGATCGTCGGCGTCGCTGGCGGACGTCCGCATCACAACAGCACCTCGCCTCCGGTGATCGCCCCGGACAGCCTCGGACGCTGGCTCCATTTGGCGGTGACGATGGATCGCGACGCCGGCGTGGTGCGCCACTATCTGGATGGCGAACTCGTGAGCGAACACCGGGATCTGGAGCTGCCTCCGCTGCGGATCGGCGACGCCGAGATCGGCAACTGGCAAGCCCTGACGACTTCGGAAAAATCCCACCCCATCCGCAGTTTCAACGGCCGCATGGACGAGCTGATGGTCTTTGATCGCGCCCTCGATGCCGGGGAAATCGCGCGTTTGCACTCGTCCCACCGGGAACAGGCGCGCTGAGGAGAGGGTTCAGCGTTTCGCCTCAAGCATTTTCTTCACGCGTGCCCGCTCTTTCTCGAGCGCGGCACCGGTCACGGGCAGGGGTTCGAATTCCGGGTCGGGCGTGATGGTTTCATCGGAGGGGATTTCGCGCCAGCGGAGATTCCGAAACCAGACATCCTGCCCGTGATCCTGCAGCCAGAGTCTGCCCCCGCGCCCGGTGAGGTCCCCGCCGCGGATGGCAAGCAACTCCACATACTCGGCCCATTTCGGATCCTCGTAATCGAAGGAAAGGACGCGCTCGCCGTTGAGCCAATGCTCGATGACGCTGCCCTGGCAAATGATGCGCGCCGTGTTCCACTCGCCCACGGCCCGGGTCGCGTCCTTCGCGGGCGCCATGCAGAAAAACAGGGAAGCTGCCGCCTGACGGGCATTCTCACCGTAAGGGCTGTCGATGTTGTCGAGGATCTGATACTCGACCTGACCGGGACGATAGTAGACTCCGGAGTTGCAGCCTTTCGACACCTTCCACTCGAACCGCAGCTCGAAATCATCCGGCACCGGCGCGGCGGTGTGGGTGAGCGGACCTCCCCGCTCCTTCCGATAAAAGGCCCCATCCTCGATCACCCAATTGCCCTCGTGTTCCCAACCCGCGAAGGTTTTCCCGTCGAACAAAGCCACGAAGCCCTCCTCGCCCCGGACAGGTGACGCGAGCAGGAGGAGAACGGCGAGCAGAGTCGGAAGTGGTTTCGTCATCGGTGGCTTGTTGTGTTGATCCCGTGCCGGGAAGGTTATTTCATCGCATCGGTTTCCTCGAGTCGAAACCGCGTGTTCACGACCGAGTGCTTTTCCGGACCCTCGGTGTATTTGACATAAGTCGTCGCGATGATGACGCCGTCGGGAAGGACCTCCAGATCGGAATAGCCGCAATCGCTGTTCCCTTTTCCCGGCTCGTCGCTATCGGCGCGAAGCGCGTTGTGGAACAGTTTGATGCGGTAGGCGCCCGGCGTTCCATCGACGAGATTTTCGAATCGCCCCACCCAGGCGAGATAGTGACCGTAGGTCGGACTTGTCTTGGCGACATCGCGAAAGGCGACGACGAGGCGTCCGTCGGGCGCGTATTTCGCGACGTGACGATCACCGGTGAGCACGGCGGGAAGCTCGATCGGCGCGCTCCAGGTTTTCGCTTCATCCTCGCTGAAGGAGATCAGGGACTGATGCTCGCGGTTGTTCTCGCGCATCAGCATGGCCAAGCGCTTCCCGTCGGGCGAAGCGATCACACAGGGTTGCGCCCAGCGCCCCGGGACGCGCAGGATCGCTTTGCCGGGGCTCCAGGTGAGCCCTCCGTCGCCCGACTCGCTCTGGACGACGTAACCGGGCAGGTCGGTCCACATCACGAGCCGTCGCCCCTCGTCAAAGCTCAGGATCGTCTTCGGCGGCACCTCTCCCTCAACGCCGTTCGGGGCCATCGCAGTCCAGGTCGCGCCCTCGTCCTCCGAGACGGATTGGTGCATCGGATAGGGTGGCTTGCCTCCCCGGCTCCAGTCGAGGCCATCGGCGAAGCAGAAAAGCCGCGCTTTTCCATCGGGATCAACCAGTCGATGCAGGGCGGGCGTGTTTGCGGTCGCGGCCCAGTTTTCCGGAACCTCAAGCGGAGCCGTCCAGGTCAGGCCGCCATCCCCGCTTTTCGCGAGCGGACCGATCCACCGGGCATGACCGAGACACCAGGCGGTGAACATCGTTTTTCCATCGGGCAGCAGGACGGTGTCGCAGTGCCCCTGATAGGTTTCCTCCGTTCCGGCGGCGACGACGGAATGGCGTGCCTCTTCTCCCGACAAATCGACGAGGGGCAGGTCGATTTCGCGATTCACCCCGGGCGTCGGTTTTTCGAAGGCGGGGAGCTTCGCCACTTCGCGCGCGAGCGGCCGACTGATGAGGATTTTCAGCTTCGACTTCGGTCCTTTCAGTTCCTTTGCGAGGATGTCCTCTTCGGTAAATCTCGCCATCAGGATCTCGCCGTCGGTGGAGCGGTTGCGGTCGTAGGAGATGTAGATGGTCCCGTCATCGGCCTGAAATCCGTCGGGATAGGAGATGCCCTTGCGCTCATCGAGCATCAGACCGCCCTGCCACGTTGTGCCTTCATCGTCGCTGAGCCAGGCGGTCAGTTGACTGCGGCCGTCGTGAGTCTCGATCGTGGCACCGTGCTTGATGAGGAGAACCTTCCCCGAGGCGAGTCGCCGCACATGAAAACGCGCCACGGGATGGTTGATCGCCGAGGGCGTCGGCTCGGCCCAGGTGCGGCCGCCGTCAGTTGAGACCGTTTCCATGATGCCCTTCGCGGTTCGGGCGAGCATCCAGAGTGAGCCATCCTTCCGCTCCACGATCATGTGTTCGTGCCAGTCGGGATTCGGAAACGTTGCGGCCCCGCGACGTTCCCAGGTCGCGCCTTTGTCGGCCGAGACGAAGACATTGGCACCGCGCAGGGGATCGAGTTCGGTAAAGCAGCCTTTGAAAACATCGAGCCCGCCCCGCTGATCGAGCGAGACCGGCAGCATCCATTCGCCGGATTTCAGGACCACGGGTTTGTTCAAGGTCACGCCATGCCAGATCCGCCGCGGGGCCGACCAGACCGGTTCGTCGGCATCGGGGTTTTCACAGATCGTCGCCCAGACCCCGCCGCGCCCGTCGAACATGTCCATGCTCTGATCGAAAATCAGCCAGACCCGCCCGAGCGGATCGGTCCAGAGATTGCCGACGAGGATGCTGCGCTTGCGCGGCAGGTTCGGAGATTGTGCATCGATGACGAGACGGGGCTTCGACCAGGTCTCTCCATCGTCGTCACTCGAGTTGACGACAAAGAAGGCCTCGGGGCTGTCTCCTCCAGCGACCCAGGCGGCCCAGAGCCGGCCTTTCGGCGTACGGGTGATCCCGATCGTCATGCCGTAGTCGAGCTGATCGTAGTCATATTTCGGCAGCGGCGAGGTATTAATGACCGGAGGGATCAGGGCGAGGTCGGCGACCTTTTCGAGGACTTCGATCTCGAAGGCGCGAACCTGATCGGGGGTCATCGCCGCGAAGGGGGCTTCGGGAGCGTCCTCGGCAGCTAGAAATGAGACCCCTGACAAAACGGCAGTGCAAAACAGTGGGAGGATTTTCATGGCTTTTGAGAAACGAGCGTTTGGTAGGTGTGACGGAGAATGGCGAGGTCGGAATCCACGGCGAGGCGGGTAAAGCCCCGTTCCGCATAGTCGGCGACCCCGGCCGGATCACGGACGAGGATACCCGCTTCTTTCCCCGCCTCCCGAGCCGCGCCGAGGATCTGGGCGAGGCAACTGTCGTAGTCGGACACCTCCAGCGAGGACGAGTGCTCGAGATCGTGACGCAGATCGGCAGGTCCGACAAAAAGTGTCGTGATTCCCTCCACTGCCGCGATTGCCGGTGCCGCCGCGACGCCCGCGACGGTCTCGATCTGGGCCATCAGCATTGGGTTGCCGGGATGAGCGTCGAATCCGTAACCGGTCGCGCGAACCGTGCGGGAGAATCCGCGCTTTCCCCTCGGGGCGTGACAGGCGGCACTCACGATCGAGGTGGCCGTCTCTTCCGACTCCACCCGCGGAATCATGATACCGTCCGCTCCCCAGTCGAGGACACGGGCAATCAGATCGGGGTAAGGCGCGCCAACGCGGACGATGCCGAGGGTCGAAGATCCTTTCAAGGCTCGCAACTGATCCGGCAAAGACGCCTCGGAAGCACAGCCGTGTTCGAGATCGAGGAGGACCCAGTCGAATCCGGCTAGACCGGCGAGTTCGGCGATGACGGGCGATCCGATCGAGAGCCAGGTGCCGAGTTGGATATCGGGATATTCATTCATAAAGTAGAGAGATCTGAGTCCTCGCGCAGCCCGCGGAGTGCCGTCGCGATTCGCTCTTCAGTGAACTTTCTCAAATCGGCCCCGGAACCGTCCGGAGTGATGAGGAAGAATCCCGAATCGCGCTGGAAGTAGCCGGCGCCGAGGCGGATGACCGCCTTCACGATCAGATTCCGCAGGAGATGCAGCCAGAAACGACGACGCCAGTCAGCGGGCAGAGCGCGCTCGCTCTCGTATCCGGCAAAGGCCCGTTCGAGAAATGCCCCGTCGTGAAAGCAGGCGAGTAAAGAGAGATCGTCCATCGGATCACCCGAGATCGCATCGTCGAAGTCGATAAAGGCGGCCACATGATTCGCCGGACCAAGGATGTTCCAGAGAGCTAGATCCTTGTGAACGAGACAGCCCTGATCGATCTCGAGAAGCGAAGCATGATCCCTGATCGATCGTTCGATTCCGTCACGCTGATCCTTCGCAAAAAATCCGCCTTCGACGAGATAGTCGAGATGGTCGCTCAGCCGCACGCAAAAGTAGTCCGCATAGGTCTGATGAAATCCCGCCAGCCCCCGTCTCTCCCGCCACACTTCGAGGTCGAAAGGACCGAATCCCTGCGGCTGCAGCGATTGCCACTTCGCCACATTTTGGCCGATCTCGAACGCCACCGGTGCCGTCTCGAGCTCCTTTCCACGAAACCAGTGATTTAAATCCGGGAAGGGAACGAGCTCCAGCGCCTGCCAGGCAAATGGCACGTGAAGACGACTCGAATCGAACGCGAACACCTCGGGAACGGGAACTCCCGGAGCGCGGACGCGATCCAGCACGACTGATTCCATCTCGATGCGGTCACCGCTGTCCGCGCTGTCATCGGTCCTGACAAACAGATCACGCCCGTCGACCTTGACTCTCCAGGTGCGGTAAATCCCCTGGGAATAAGCGGTAAATACGTCCACCCGTCCTGCGCCGAAATGCCTGAGCAACTCCATGGATAAACGACTGTCCGTTTCCTCGTCTTCCGACTGCGCGGATCCGTTTCGTGATTCCGTTCCGCGAAACGCGGCAGGTCGATCGCACTTCCAGTAGTAGATATCGGGGCGACTCATTCCGATTTTTTCCGTTTCCACCAGGCCGCGACAAGACCGCCGACGATATTCTGCATGACTCCGCTGAAGACAGCGCCGGCGGCGGCGAGGGGCATCGCGGCAAAGTGGGCCTTCGCGAGTGCCGCAGCCATGCCTCCGTTCTGCATCCCGACCTCGATGCTGACGGTGCGGGCTACGGATTCGGGAAAGCGGAAGAACTTTGTCACCCCGTATCCCACGCCGAAGCCGGCGAGATGCAGCACGGTGGCGGCAAGGACGAGGCTGCCGAAGTTCGCCGCGATGGACTCTGCGCTCGCGGCGACGATTCCGCCGGTCACGAGAGTGAAGGCGAGCACCGCCACCGTCGGACCGCAGGCACCGATGCGGTCGGCGGTGCGGGGAAGTTTCCAACGGATCAGGACGCCGAGCGCGACTGGAGCCACGGTGAGTTGCAGGGCCGAGAGACACATGCCCCACACCTCCACCGGCACCCGGCTGCCGGCGAGCAGACTGGTCCACATCGGCGTGAAGAAAAAGGCGAGAACCGTGGAGCACAGAGTCAGGACCACGGACAGCGCCACGTTCGCCTTCGCGAGGTAGGCGATCATGTTGGACGCCATCCCTCCCGGACAACTCGCCACGAGGATGATGCCGACAGCAAGACCGGGCTCGAGTTGCAGCATCGTGGCGATGAGCCAGCCGATCAGCGGCATCAGGGTGTATTGGGCGCCGAATCCGAGCGCGACCGCCCCCGGGATGCGACTGACGGCTTTGAAATCCCCGATTTTCAGCGTAAGCCCCATCCCCAGCATCGATGCCGCGAGCGACCAGAAGATCCACGGTTTGTCGAACCAGAGCATCGTCTGCGGCCAGAGGAAGGCCACGAGGGAGAGGCCGACGAGCCAGACCGTGTAGAGGTTGTTGAACCAGGCGAAGAAGGATTTCATGAAGCTGCATCAGGGGTTGCCGGTCGCATCGCGAATCCCGTCATACCCCGGGCCTCCCGCTCCGAGGTAACCGCCGCTGGCACCGTCCGGATCTTTGGAAACCCAGAAGGAATAGAGCGAACCGTCTTCGAGATGGAAGCGAAACCGCACCGGCTGGCCGGCTAGCCCGGCGAGCGCGGGCAACTGGATCTTCTCATTGGTCGAATCGACCTTGATCATCTCTGAAGTGGCGATCCCCTTCCCCGCCCCGTCAAGCACCTCGACACGGAGGCGACCGATGGCGTTGACGAAGAGATGTTCACCGGAAAACATCACCGGCCGCGTCGTCAGCGTGCCGGTGCCTTCCATCGAGGCAAATCCGTCCCGTCGCAAACTCGCCAATCCGATCGAGGCCCCGTTGTACATTCCGCGGGTGCCATCGGACTCGATCCCCGAATAGGCGCAGTAGGGAAAAACGAGTCTGTCCTCCAGCACGACCATCACGCCGGTCGTGGTGTGGAGGTAGGCTCGATCCCAAGTCCCTGCCCTGCGCTCGCCGCGAATGAACCCGCTCCGGTCGGGACGATCCCAGTGGAACCCGTCACGGCTGAAGCCGAGTTCGAGATCGGTCAGCTTAGGAAATTTGCCCTCATCGCAGATGCGATTGTTCGGCCCGCGATGAATCTGGTGCATGCCGATCATGATGCTCTCGTAGGCGACCGCGGCGAGACTGTAGAGCTGCGGCACCTCGCCTCCGCCGGGATAAGTAGTCGAGGGCTCGGGCAGGTCGAGACGATCGGCATTGGTCC
Organism: uncultured Verrucomicrobiales bacterium; assembly: GCA_964439145.1. GTDB lineage: Bacteria > Verrucomicrobiota > Verrucomicrobiia > Verrucomicrobiales > DEV007 > JAEUHH01. The sequence goes on along the minus strand of CAYTNL010000011.1, from coordinate 30,160 downwards.
AGTAGACCGCGTTGCTCCAGTCGGCGCCGTCGAGAATATTTTCACTTTCGACGTAATAGCGACTCCGTCCGCGCGGGCTGTCCTTCTTGATGCTCTGGACCCATTTCCCGCGAAAAGGATTGTAAAAGATCGAGCCGTAATCGCCCATCGGAGCGGTGCATGGAACCGGTTTTGACCAGGTGACACCGTCGGAGATTTGCAGGCTGTGCGTCAGGCCCGGCACCTGCTGATCCTTCGGCACGTGCGACCAACAGGTCAGGTATTTGATGCGCTCCTCCGGGTCGGTCGCATGGATGTCAAACCAGAGCGCGTTGTCCGTGCCCGCGGTCCTGCCCTCGCCATCGCCCCAGGCCGCGCCCTCGGGAAGCAGTTCGCCCCGTCGCGTCCACGTTTTCAAATCGGGACTCGTCGCCATCGCAAGCGGCCCGCGCCAACCGGCGGTGTAGAACATCTTGAAAAGCGACTCCGCCGGATCGTAAAAGACACCACCCTGACCGAGATACACGACCTCGTTGCGTTCCATTTCCTCATCCGACCCGGGACGGAAAACAGGATTTCCTGGGTCCTTCTTTGCCTGATGAAAAACGCGCTTTAAATCCGTCGACTCGATCAGGAAGTCATCGACGAAGAGCTGCCGTCCCACGTCGATGGGGATGACCCTGGGCGGATGCTCGAGATACGGCACCGGCATCGGTTCGGCGGACTTCGGGTCGAGATGATCCGGCGGCCAGACCTCTGGCAGGACGATCCCGTTGTAGAGCGCTTCGCCCGCATTCTCGTTCCAAGGCTTCGGCGGTTCGGGGCGGTATTCCACGATCTCCGTCCCCTCCCCCGTCACGAGAAAGACGAGCTTTTCAAAACGCAGCCGGTCTCCTGCCGTGACCTGCTTTTGATAGAGACTGACACGGTTGATTTCACCGGGGAAGAACTGCGTCTCGGGCACGTCCACCCTGGCAAAACCCGCCGCCACGAGCGCGTCCTCCCGGCTCGCCGCCTTCGGTCGTTTCGTCGGCGTCAGCGCGTAGAGCAGGCCCGGCTTTTTCACGACGACGTCGGTCGCTTCAATGCTGGTTCGGAGAAAGGATTTCCCCATCACAACTTCGGGCGCTTCTTCGAGGATATACTCCCGATCCGTGAAAAGTTTCACTCCGATCTTCATGATCGCGGGCTCCATCGGAGGCGCGGGGATGGGCTGACGCATTTTTCCCGTTTGATCGGCGAATTCCCCGATCGCCTCCAGCTTGCCGAACATGATGCGCTCCTTGCGGCTCGCCGAGATGTCGCCCTGTGTCGCGCAGAGCCAGATTGTTCCTTCGTGCTCGCGGAAGGTCGGGTATTGAAAGGACTTCGTCGATTCGAAGCGATACTTCCGCTCCCAGGTCATCCCGTCGCGCGAAATGTCGACGTTGAAGACGCTGCGATGCACCCCATGGATCTGCGTGCGCTCCTGCCAACCGAGGTAATAGAGATCGCCGAACTTGTCGAAGGTGGGCTTTGAGTTTCCGCCGTTCGTGACAAAAGGCATCTCCCGTCCCTCCGCCCAGACGCGTCCGTCCTGGCTCGTCGTGAAATGGTAATTGCCCGAGTCATTGCGGCAGATGGCCATCCAGGTTCCGTCGGGAAGACGGTTCACCGCCGACTCGCTGAGCTGCTGCGACTGCGGTTCGTTGTAGTGACCGAGGATCTCGAAGGTGGCGAGATCGTCGTGGACAAGGGCGAGGGCATTCTGTTTGCCGGTGAAGTTGTTGATCGCGACGTAGAGCTTGTCATCGAAGCGCTTGAAGGAATCAAAAATGAAGAACGACGAGTCCGACGCCTTTTTCGTGAATCCCACCGCCACCGCGTCGGCGTGAAAATGCTGCGGCTGAAAGTCGAAAGTTCCCGACGCTGTCTTCAACTTCGCCCGATGAATCGTCGGGGCGAGCGCACCCGCCTTCAGATCGAAATCCCGATACCACATCTGCGACTGCCGTTTCCCCGGGTCCTCGCTCGTGAAATAGCAGCGCAGCGTCTTCTCGTCCTTTTGAATGATGCGCGGCACAAAACACGCGCCGACCGGGAGCGTCTCGTTTTCGAAAACCTGCTCGCCCTTCGCGATGGGGATCACGGTTTCCAATTCAACAGGGTTCAGTCGTACAACAGACAGGGTTGCATAGATCTCCGGCCAGCCCGCCGACTCGCCCGCTCGGACATCGTTGACCTCGGCGACGATATAGGCTTTGCCATCGACGATGGCCATCTCGGCGTCGTGCGCGCCTTTCACCTGGGGGGCAGTCACGGTGATGAGTTTTTCCATCACAAGATCACCAGCCAAGGCGGTATCCCACGTGGCGGGAACGAGCGGTTCGGCAAACGCCGAGGTGGAAAAAATAAGGAAGACGGCGAGCAGCGCTTTCATACGGGGGTGCGAGAGCTTAGCCGGATCGACACGGCTCCGGAAAGAGCGGAAGTCGTGAAAGGTTGTGTTATGTTAACACCCTTGTCCGATGCCTCCCCCATCACCCTCCACGATCTCTCCCGTGCCGCCGGAGTATCGGTGATGACCGTGTCGCGCGCCATGCGCGGAGAAACGAGAGTCGCGCCAGCGACGCGGGAGCGGATCCTCGCTCTCGCCGAAGCGATGGGCTATGAGCCCGATCCCGATCTCGCGCGGCTGATGCATCGAGTGCGATCTCGAAAGACGGTGAAGTTCCGCTCCGTCATCGCCGTGATCCGCGAATATGTGCCGGGCGATGACCTGCTCAGTCCGTCCTATCAATACGTGCCGCTCGAGCCGATACAAAACCGGGCGCGCGGCCACGGCTATGAGGTCGAGGAGTTCTGGCTCGGCCGCGATGGGCTCACTCCAAAAAAGCTCGGCAAGGTCCTCCACGCTCGCGGGATCGAGGCGGTCATCGTGTCTCCGCAAAGCACACGCCTGCTCTGCGCCGACGTCGACTATGCGCCCTACGCCGCAGTCACCTTCGGCTACGCCATGCGCGAACCGGCCCTCCACATGTGCGCCGGCAACATGACCCTCGGGATTCAAACGGCGGCGGAGGAGTTGAGCGCCCTCGGCTATCGCCGCATCGGCGTCGCGGTGACGCAGTGGATCGTGAACCGCTCGCAGTTCGGCTACAGCGGTGGCTTTTTCCACTTTCAACAGAGTCTCCCCGCCGCAGATCGCATTCCCCTGCTCCTCCTGCCCCACAACCGGATCGAGCGCGGTTTCGCCGCCTTTTCCCGATGGATGCACGAGAACCGGCCCGATGTCCTCATCTCTTTCGATACCCATGTGCCGGAGTGGCTCACCCGACTCGGTCTGCGGGTGCCGGACGACATCGGTTTTGTCGTCCACGACTGGACGCCGGCCATGACCAGTTACGCCGGGATCTACCAGCGCCGCGATCACCTCGCCGCCGCCGCCGTCGATCTCATCGTGACCCAGCTCTCGCAGCACGAACGCGGAGTCCCGTCGGTCGCGCGTCAGATCATGATTCCGCCACAATGGATCAACGGCCCGAGTGTGCGAAGGTCCTAAAAACAGGATCTATTCTCGCAGTCGGAGTGTTCCCTACCGCTCCGGCCTCAGATCACCAACGCCTGTGCCAGCTCTTTGTTCTCCCGATACCAGGCAATGGTGTGGTCGAGGCCTTCCTCCAGCTCCACTGTCGGCTCCCAACCGAGCAGATCCCGGGCCTTGGAAATATCGGCCCACGTCTCCATCATGTCAGCACTGTGAAAAGGCTTGTGTTCGATGGTCGCTTTCCTGCCGAGGCGCTGTTCCATGGCGTCGATGAGCCGCATCAGCGAGGTGGGTCGCTTGCCGCCACCGAGGTTGATGATCTCATAGCCGAGCGGTTTCGCGGCCAGGATGGTGCCGCGGGCGATGTCATCGACATAGGTGAAATCCCGCGCCTGACTGCCATCGCCGAACATCTCGATGGTGGTACCCTCATCGATCCAGCGGATGAATCGGAACGGCGCCATGTCGGGACGGCCGGCGGGGCCATAGACGGTGAAGTAGCGCAGGATGGAAACATCCAGCCCGAAGAGATGATGGTAGGTGTAGGCCAGAACCTCGGCCGCTTTTTTCGAGGCCGCGTAGGGAGAAAGCGGACGGTCCACCGGTTTGTCTTCGGTGAAGGGCATGGGCAGACCGGCGTAGAGCGATGAGGTCGAGGCGAGCACGATCTTTTTCACCCCATGAAATCGCATCGCCTGGAGCAGGTGCCTGGTGCCATCGACGTTGGTGGAGAAATAGACGTCCGGATTCTCCAGGCTGTAGCGGACGCCGGCGCGGGCGGCGAGATTGAAGACCACGTCGAAGTCGTGCTCGTCGAACAGCCCGTTCACCAGAGCCTTGTCCTCGATATCTCCCTCGATGAAAGTCAGCCCCTCGCGCCCATCGAGCCAGGTCATGCGGTGCTGCTTGAGCCGCGCGTCGTAGGCGTCGTTGAAATTGTCGATGGCCACCACCTCCACGCCCTGATCGAGCAGTTGCAGGGTGACGCGCGAGGCGATGAAACCGGCCGCGCCGGTGACGAGGACTTTCTTCATGTGAATAAAGGCTGGGCGGCGCCAAGGGCCGCGGAATTTCCCGGAAAAGGGCGCCACCCTAGCGGCAGTCCCGGGATTCCGCCACAAAAACACGCCGTCAGGGCACCACGGGCATGAGCGGGGCGCCATCCTCGCCCACCGGATAGACGGCGTGGCCACTCTCGAGCGCGGCGCGCATGCCCTCGATCATCCGCTTCAACTCCCCGGGCTTCTCGGTCGCGAGATTTCTCTGCTCGTAGGGATCTTCCCGGAGATTGAAAAGTTGGTAATGCCCGCCATCGAACTGGATGTGCCCCCCGGTGGTCGGCACCTCGGGCAGGGCGTGGTAGATGGCCTTCCAATCGCCGTCACGCCAGACGGTGAAATAGTTGCTCCGATGCGGTCCATGGGGGTAGTGCATCAGAAACTGCTCCGGCCTCTCCGGATCGGCGGCGCCGGTGAGCAGGCGGTCGAGCGGACGACCATCCACCGCGTGATCCCCGGGTATTTCGGCTCCGGCCAGCGACAACAAGGTCGGGAAGATATCGGTCACATTCGCCACCTGGCCCTGAATGGCGCCCGCGGCGATGGGGAGCTTTTTCTGCCAGGCGTTTTCCGGATCGGTCTTCGCCCAGGCGGCGATGAACGGCACCCGCATGCCGCCCTCGTAGTGGGCGCCTTTTTTCCCGCGCAACGGGGCGGCGCAGGCGACTTCATGCTGATCGCCGAGGGGAGCGTCGGAGCCGTTGTCGCCGAGGAAGATCACCAGCGTGTCCTCGGCCACGCCCAGCGTCTCGAAGTGGTCGAGCATATCGCCCAGGCTCTTGTCCATGCCCTCGATGAGGGTGGCGAATGCCTGGGCGCTTTCCGGCTTGCCGGAGTCCGCGTAATGCGCCGCGAATCGGGCATCCGAATCGAAGGGGCCGTGCACCGCGTAATGCGCGAAGTAGAGATAGAAAGGCGCGCCGCTTTTCACCGTCTCCTCGACCAGTTTCTTCGTCTCGATGGTGAGCGCTTCGGTGAGAAAAGTCTTCGTGCCGTGATAGGCCTCGAGATGTGGAACGGCGTTTTTCGCTCGGTTGCCGCCGAGGCCGACGCCGTAGTTTTTCTCCCCATGGTAACTGCCCGGGGCGCCGACGGAACGTCCGGCGAGGTTGACATCGAAGCCGAGATTGGCGGGATCGGCGCCCTCGGTTTCCTCGGGTCCGAAGTGGCCCTTGCCCACATGCAGGGTGCGGTAGCCCCGCCGCTTGAGCAGCGCGGGCAGGGTGATGTCGCCTTTTTTCAGTCCCTCCCAATTCCAATCGGCCGGACCGTGGGGACCGGCGTTGTTCTGCCAGGGATTGATCCAGTTGGTGGCCCGGTGGCGGGCGGCATTCTGCCCGGTCATGATGGATATCCGGGTCGGCGAACAGACGCTCATGGCGTAGAACTGATTGAACCGGACACCGCGCCCGGCGAGGCGTTCCATCGACGGGGTGCGGTAGTAATCGTTGAGGGGATAACTTTTCGGCTGTCCGGCCTCGTCCGTGAGGAAGGGCACCGAGGTGTCCATGACGCCCATGTCATCGATGAGAAAGATCATGATGTTCGGCAGGTCGGCGGCCCGGGAGACGGGGACGGCGCAGACCAGCGCGGCGAGCAGGATGGGTAGACTGGGGAGTTTCATGACGGGCATGGCGGCAGGGGAAAAAACGACCCGGACTCAAGAGGGTTGGGTCCGGGACTCAAGAGGGTTGGGTCCGGCCGCGTTCACCAGACGCGGCGGAGGAAGCGTCCGAGGGGGCCGCGCGGCTTCTCGGGCTCCTTCGGCTTCACTGTCTCGGGAGCGGTCACCGGCGCGCCGGGGCTGACGGGATCGTTGGCCATGGGCGGCACGGCCTGGTAGGGCGCGGGATCGCCGACGGTGAGGGGATCGGGTTCTGTCCAGTCCTGCCGGGCGGGCGGCGCGGGTGCCGGAGGCTCGGGGGCGGGTGCCTGGGGCGTCGGGGCCGCGGGCATGGGGGCGGCGGCGGCGAATCCGGGAAAGGTCGCCTCGGATCCGGAGGGCGGGGGCGCGGGTGAGGGCAGGGGCGCGGCGGTTTCTCCGGGGCCGACTTCGGTGAGGGGGACAAAGCCGTCCTGCCGACCGGTCATCTCGTTGGCGGCGGCGGCGAGTTTTTCCGCGTCGGTGCGCAGGCGCGGCATCTCGGCGGCGGCGCCGCGATCAACATTCACCGCCATGGTTTCCTCGGATTGGGGAGTGAATCGGGCCGGCTCGGCGAGGGGATCGGGTTCGGCCGCGGGGGCGGGGGCGGCGGGCTTCATGGGCTCGGTGGCGGTGAGGCTGGGGGTCGGCTCGGGTTTTTTCGCCTCCAGCACGCGGGTGCTGACGATGCGGATCTCGGCGGTGGGGACGTTGTTGGCGTCGGCGGGCGCGCCGGCGATTTCATCGAAGGCCTCCAATCCGGAGCTGATGTTGCCGAAGACGGTGTATTGTCCGTCGAGCGGGGAGATGTCGCGCAGGGCCACGTAGAACTGGCTGCCGCTGGATTCCTTGTCGGGATTCACCGCGTCGCCAAGGCGGGCGGCGGCCACCGCCCCGCGCACATGTTTCCCGCCCAGCTCGGCCGGCAGGGTGTAGCCGGGTCCGCCGGTGCCCCACTCGGCCCGTTTGCTGTCGTCCTTGGTCAGGGGATCGCCACACTGGACGATGTAGTTGGGGATGACGCGGTGAAAGGCGAAGCCGTCGTAATAGCCCTCGGAGCTGAGTTTGATGAAATTCGCGCTGGTCTTGGGCGCGATCTTTTCATCCAGAGTGAAAATCACGGTGCGCTCGACGCCGGCTACGTCGATGACCATTTCCACATCGGTGGCGCGGGCGGTCGATGTCAACATGCCCGCCAGCCCGGCCAGGCCCAGCGTTGCCAATCGGTAATTTCTCATAGCGGTCTCCTCGGTGGTGCGACGGCCGCGGAGGTGTTTCGGTTTCTCCGGGATGGCGCGTCAATCGAAAATCCGGATTTCCAGATTTCCAACCTTCATCTTAGCGTCCGTGGGCCGGGTGACAAGCTTCGTTTCGGGTCCGGCCCATTCGCGCCGGAGATAGGCCAGCGCGAGGCGGCCATCGGCGGTGAGGCTGGTGATGGTGCCGACGGGTTTGCCCTGGTCACTGTCGACGGGATACAGGGCGGCGCCTACCGGGGCATCGCCGTCGGTGACTGCGAGGAGGGAAAGCACGCGGTTGACCCGGCCGACGCTCTGTATCCGGGAGATGACCTCCTGGCCGAGGTAACAGCCTTTGTGAAAATCGACCGCCCACTGGTCGAGCCCGGCTTCGGCGGGCAGGGTGTCGGCGGACAATTCCGCGCCCCAGCGGGGCACGCCGTGGCGAATGCGGAGGGTCTCGATGTCGGGATGGTCGGCGGGGATGAGCCGGTCTTGCATCCTCCCCCGCGTGTCGGCGGTGATCCAGAGGTCCGCGCCCACGGGACCGAAACGGCGGGATGTTTTCCAAACCGCGCCGGGCAGGTCGGGCGGCGGACCGAGGGCGTGAATGAGGCCCAGGGACTCGGTGACGTCCTCCCACTCGCAGTCGTCGGCGACGAGGTAGCGATCCAGTCTGGCGAGCAGAGACTCCCGCAACTCGGCGGGCGCGTCGATGAGCAGGGCCTCGCCGTCGGCGGACCGGGTGATGTGGACGACGCCGTCGAGCTTGCCTTTGACATTGCAGACACAGGCCTCGATGGCATTCTCCGGAGTGGCGAGGCTGACGCGATGGCTGACCTGGCCGTTGAGGTAGCGCTCGCTGTCCGGCCCGGTGAGGCGGAATTTCGCGTGATCGGAGAGATCGATGAGATGGGCGGCTGGAGTCACGGGAGCGGTGGTCTCAGGGGTTCTGCTTCGGCGCCTCATAGTGGCGTGCCACGGCGCTGAAATCCTGATCGCCCCAACCTTTCTGAAGCGCCTTGAACAGGACGCTGGCGGTGGTGGAGAGAGCCGGGGCGTCGAGCCGGTGCCGGTTCGCGAGATTGAGCGCGAACTGGGCGTCTTTGAACATGTTCTTCAACGAGAAATGGGGCTCGAAATCGCCGGCGATGATGCCGGGCAATTTCATGGCGGTGAGGGGCGAGCCGCAGCCGTTGTGCTCGAGTGCCTCCGCGAGTTTGTCGGGATCGATGCCGGCCGCGGTGGTGATGGCGCAGGCTTCCGCGAGCACCTGCACGGTGGTGGCGGAGATCATGTTGGTGGCGATCTTGATGACGGCGGCGTCGCCGACCCCGCCGATGTAGAGGATCTCCTTGGAGGTGGCCTCCAATACGACCCGGGCGCGCTCCAGCACCTTGGGATCGCCGCCCACGTAGTAGACGAGGGCGCCTTTTTCCGCCGCCACTTTGCTGCCGGTGAAGGGCGCTTCCAGGAAGGCCGCTCCCGTTTCGGCCACCCGCGCGGCGGCTTCGCGGCTGGAATCCGGGTCGACTGTGGCGCTGCTGATGATGAGGTGTTTTTTCGTGAGCCGCTCTTTGAGGCCGTCGATCACCTCCAACAGTGCCTCGCCGTTGGAGACGAAGATCTGGACGACCTCGGAGAGCTGGGCCAGCTCCGCGGGAGAGGCGAGGAAGTTTGGCTCGGTTTTCGGCGAGCGATTCCAGACATAGACATGATAGCCCGCGTTGCGGAGCACCTCCGCCACACGCGACCCGATGATGCCGAGGCCGATGACGCCGACCTTTTCCGGATTCTCCTGGAACATGGACATGCCCCAGCATCCCGCCTGGCTCGTCGACTTGCAAGCGCCAGCCCGCACCCAAAATGGCTGGACTAAGGCGGCGGGTGCGCTAGGTATGTCCCCCATTTTTTCCACCCTCCCGCCCGGGAACCCCGACCGACCCATGTCCGCTGCCCAATATCAACAGACCCTCGCCTCCTCGGCGACGCTCGCCGGCACCTCCCTGCACACGGGGGAAAAGGTCACCCTGACGATGAAACCCGCCCCCGCCGGCCACGGGATCAAATTCCGCCGGGTGGATCTGGACGACCAGCCATTCATCGACGCCCACGTCGGGAACGTGCAGACGGTGGAGCGCGCCACCACCCTGGCCCAGGGTTCGGTGAAAGTGCACACTGTGGAGCATGTGATCTCCGCGCTGGTCGGCATGGGCGTGGACAACGCCATCATCGAGATGGACGCCAACGAGCCGCCCATCGGCGATGGCTCGGCCCGGCCCTACGTGGAGTGCATCAAGAAAGCCGGCATCGCCCAGCAGGACGCCTACCGCTCCGCCTTCGAGATCCGCGAGCCCATCCACATGGAAACCCGCGGTGGCAGCCTCATCACCATCGTGCCGGACAAAAGCTTCCGCGTGTCCTGCACCCAGGTGGGGCCCGACGGCCGGATGACGCAGTATTTCTCCACCGAGATCACCCCGGAGATCTACGAGAGAGAGATCGCCCCGGCGCGGACCTTCGTGTTCTACGAAGACGTGGAGCCGCTGATGGAGAAAGGACTCATCAAGGGCGGCAGCCTGGAGAACGCGGTCGTGATCCGTGGCGATTCGGTGATGAGCAAGGAGCCGATGCGGTTCCCGGAGGAGTTCGCCCGCCACAAGATCCTCGATCTCATCGGCGACCTCATGCTCAGCGGCAAGCGCATCATGGGCCACGTCATCGCCGTGAAACCCGGCCACGGGCCGAACACCGACATGGCCCGCGAGCTGGTGAAAACCTTCCAGCAGGCCCAGTCGATGCGCCCCCCGGTCAGCATTCCCACCGGCGAGGCGGTGCTGGACAATATTGAGGTGCAGAAAGTGCTGCCCCACCGCTACCCCTTCCTCATGGTGGACCGGGTCATCAATTTCGAGGGCGACACCAAGTGTACCGGCGTGAAGCAGGTCACGATCAACGAGCCCTACTTTCAGGGCCATTTTCCCGGGCATCCCGTCATGCCCGGCGTGCTCCAGGTCGAGGCCATGGCCCAGGTCGGCAGCATCATCCTGCTGCGCCAACCGGAGCATCAGGGCAAGATCGGCTATTTCATGAGCGCGGATAAAGTGAAATTCCGCAAACCGGTGCTGCCGGGAGACACTCTCATGATCGAGGCCGAGATCCTCAAGACCCGCCGCAGCATGGCGTCCGCCTACTGCCGCTGCATCGTGAACGGCCAGGTGGTGTCCGAAGGCGAGCTGAAATTCGCCGTTGTCGATGCCTGAGATCCCGAAAAATCGGTCTTGGATTTCGGCCGCTTCGTGATTGGGTGACCCAGCAACCATGGCGACCGAGATCCATCCCACCGCGGTCATCGATCCGCGCGCCGAACTGGGCGAAAACGTCCGCGTCGGCCCCTACGCCGTTATCCGGGCCGGCGTGCAGTTGGGCGACGGCTGCGTGGTGCACAACCACGTCACTCTGGACGGTCCCGCCGAGATCGGACCGGACAACGAGTTCTATTCCCACGCCTCCATCGGGCAGCGCACGCAGGATTTGAAATACGCCGGCGAGCCCACCTGGCTGCGCGTAGGGTCCGGCAATGTCTTTCGCGAGTTCTGCACCGTGAACCGCGCCACCGCGCCCGGCGCCGCCACTGTGATCGGGAATCACGGAAATTTCCTCGCCTACTCCCACATCGCCCACGATTGCGTGGTGGGCGATCACTGCATCTTTTCCAACAACGGCACCCTCGCCGGACACGTCACCGTGGGGAATCACGTCGTCATCGGAGGCCTCACCGCCGTGCACCAGTTCTGTCGCATCGGCGACCACGTGATCACCGGCGGCTGCTCCAAGATCGTGCAGGACATCCCGCCCTACATGATCGCCGACGGCAACCCCGCCAAAGTCCGCGCCATCAATGTCGTCGGCATGCAACGGCGCGGCTTCGACGAGGCCGCCATCCGCGCCGCCAAACGGGCCCATCGCAAGCTCTACCGCGACGGACTCACCGCCTCGGCCGCGGTCGCGGAGTTGGAAAGCCAGGAAGACGATCCCTCCGGAATTTACGCGACGCTCATCGCTTTCGTAAAATCTTCGGAGCGAGGCTACTGCTGACACCAGGTTGGAGCGCGAGCTTCAGCCTGCACCCGCCATCCAAGCGCCGACCAATCTAACATCATCCTGATCGATGATCGATGCTGAGATTTTCGATTTAATCAATTCATGATCGGCGACCTATTCTGTCGTCGTCATGAAAACCCAATCATTTCGATCACCCATCGAGACCCGCGCTTCAGGCCCTCTCTCGATTCTCTTTCCTCAATGTCACCGCCGTTGGCTCGGCCTTTTCGCCTGCCTCGGCATGGCATTGGGCAGCCATGCGGCACAGGCAGCCGGGGTGCTCACCCCCAAAGGCTCCCCGCACGAACCGATCCGTATCGTGGATCACCATGTCAAAGTCACGCTGATCAACGGCTTTGCCCGGACCGAAGTCCTCCAGACCTTTTTCAACCCCAACCAGGAAGACCTCGAAGCCGTCTATCGCTTTCCCCTCCCCACCAGCGCCAGCCTCTCCGAAGTCACCCTGACCATGGGTGAACGGGAAATCGCGGGTGAGGTGATCGAAAAAGGCGAGGCCGAAACCATCTACGAAAACGAAAAGCGGAGCGGCAATGACGCCGGTCTCGCCTCCAAGCGGGGCTATCAGGCATTCGAGTTCCGAGTCCATCCCGTCAAGGCGCAAGACCAAACTCGCATCCGCCTCGTCTACTACCAACCGATCCAGATCGACACCGGTATCGGTCGCTATCTCTATCCTCTCGAGGAAGGCGGCACTGACGAAGTTGCCTCAAGTTTCTGGAATCCAGTCAATGATCAGATCGAGGGCAACTTCTCGGCTGAGATTGAATTGAAATCAGCCTGGCCGGTCAACGATGTCCGTCTCCCCGGGTACGAAAATGACGCCACCACTGAGAAGCTCGGCGATGGACATTACCGCATCCAACTTGATCGGCAGGGGCAGCCACTGAATCGGGATCTCGTCGTCTACTATCGACTGGCCGATGATCTTCCCGGTCGCGTGGAAGTCATCCCCTTTCGTGACGCAGAATCGGCGGCGGGGACTTTCATGATGGTCGTGACACCGGGACTCGATCTGCAGCCACTGCGGCACGGGGCTGACTACGTATTTGTTCTCGACACTTCGGGCAGCATGGCATCCAAGCTGCACACCCTCACCAATGGCGTCTCGAGGGTGATCGGAGAATTGTCCCCCGAAGATCGCTTTCGTATCGTGACCTTTTCCTCGGACGCCGCCGATGTGAACGGTGGATGGCTGACCGCCACACCAGAGAATGTCCAGCGCACCCTCGACCACATCGGTAATCTCCGTACCAGCGGCAGCACCAACCTGTACGGCGGTCTTTCCATGGCCATGGATAAGCTGGACGAGGATCGGGCCACCAGTGTCATCCTCGTGACAGACGGAGTCGCCAACGAGGGTATCATCGATCCGGCAAGATTTCACCAACTGTCCAAAACCCACGACATTCGCATCTTCGGATTCCTCCTTGGGAATAGCGCCAATTGGCCTCTGATGCGGACGATCTGCGACACGAGCGGCGGCTTCTATGCGGGAGTGTCCAACGCCGACGACATCATGGGGCAGATCCTCCAGGCAAAAAGCAAGGTGCTTCATGAATGCCTCCACGAGGCGGAGTTCTCCATCAAAGGCGTGAATACCTTCAACACTACCGGACAGCTACCCGGCAAGATCTATCGGGGGCAGCAACTGGTGATGTTTGGCCAATACGACAAGGGCGGCGAGGCCGAACTTGTCCTCAATGCCCGGCTGACCGGAGAGGACAAGGTCTACCGCACCAAGTTCACCTTTCCCGATGTCGATAACGAGAATCCGGAGATTGAGAGGCTCTGGGCCCTTGATCAGATCGAACAACTGGAATACCAAGCCAACACCGGTCAAATTTCGGGGGACGAATCCCGACATGGCATTCGCGATCTCGGATTGCAATACCAGCTCGTCACCGATGAGACCTCCATGCTGGTCCTCCCCGACGAAGCCTTCGAACGCCATGGTATCGGCCGCAGAAATCTCCAGCGCACCCAGCGTGAGCATTCCGCCCAAGCAGCCAGAGCTTCCGCTCCCGCACCCACCGCCGCCACCAGTCGTCGGGTCGACCACGACTCCCAGCCGTTCACCCCGGCGAGGACACCTCGGCTCGGTAACGGCGGCGGCGGTGCCCTGCCTCCCTTCGCCGTCATCCTGATGGCTCTGTTTGCCGGACTCGCGTCGTTCATCGGCGGTAAGCGCTTGTCGTGAACCCGACGGAGACCTTTCCTGCATCGCCCGATGACTCCTCCCCTCCGAACCCAACCTCTCGGCGACCGGGGAGATCCGCTTCGCGCGGGTCTCCCACTGGTCGGGGCGATCTCTCTAGCCGCTCTGGCGATTCACTTCATTCCCGGCGCCGCTCAAGCTCTCCAGTGGCAGCGCGACAGTCACTCTCTGACGAGTCTGGGAACGAGTTTGACCAGTCACCTCACTCATTGGTCCTGGGATCACCTCATCTGGGATCTGGTGGCATTCGTTACCCTCTCAGTCGCGGCCATCCGACTTCTGCCACAACGGTTTCCGTATTGTCTTCTTCTCGCCTCGTTCCTGATTCCGTTGGAAATCCTGCTCCGCCAAAGCCACCTCGATTCCTACCGTGGCCTGTCAGGGATCGATTCCGCCGTGTTTGGTCTGATTCTTATCGGACTTTGGCGATCACGAGGGAAAGGAACCTTGTTTGGCTCATTGACCCGGGGTCGCTTGGTGGCTCTGGTCGGCGGGGGACTCTTTCTCACGAAATGTCTCCTCGAGTCGGGAACCCAGAACACGCTTTTCGTTGCCAACACGAATCATGACTTCGTTCCCGCCATCTCGGCACATGTGATGGGAATGCTGTGCGGGATCGCCTCGGGAATGCCCCTGCCACGCCGATTTACTCCAGTGCATTCCCCGCTACCATTTCGGAAACCGCATAAGCCGGCCCATGCCCGCCCCGCTCACTCCCCGTCGCCTTTCAGAAAAAAGCGGTAAGTGTGCTTGCTCCCCGTCGTGGTGACGCGGGTGTCGACACCGACAGTCGGCAGGACAAAGCGCTCCAGAGGCGGCTGGTCAAAGGGCGACAGAGTCTCGGGACGATAGCCGTCCATGTCATTCCATCCCAGCACCAGCCAGCCACCGGGGCGAAGGACTCGCGCGATCTGGGAGGCGGCGTCATTCACCCCCCAGCCGAGGACGCCGTTGCAGATGACCAGATCGAATTCGCCGACGCCATAGTCCTGGTCCAACTCCAGGAGCGAGCCAACACAATGCGCTTCCTCCCGTCCCCTGGCATACCGGACTTTGGCGGGATCGAGATCGATGGTCTCGTAGCGCTCCGCTTTCAGCAGATCCGGGTAGGCGCGCGTGTACCAATCGCAACCCACATCCAGCACCGTGCGGACCCGGACGGAATCGCGAAACCAGGGAAACACGGTCTCCTCGAGAAAGACGCGATCCGGGGTGCGCCACCGAAGGCGGCCATCGATGAGGCGGGTGCGGGCGTAAAGCTTGAAATCGTCGGGGACACAGCGCTTGAGGAGCGCGTACGGCGAGAAAGACATGCGGTTCCTGGTGGTCGGGTGAGGCGTGACACAGTTACTGGTTCCTCCCGTCGGCTCCTCGATCAACTAACTGCAATTCTACGCCAGAAGCGACTGATGAGGACAGAAAATATCACCGGCATCCCTCATCCGGGCCGGGTCCCGATGGCCATCAGGGTCTGGAAGTGGGGCGATTCACTCTCGCGATCCACCAAGGCCATCTCGATGTCGCAAAAACCGGCCCGGGTGAGGAACTCGCCCAGCTCCAGCTCGGAAAATCCCAACCACACATCGGCATACAGTTCGCGGGCGTCCTCGTAGCCGTGCTTGAGCAGATCGAGAATGACGATGCGTCCACCAGGTTTCAGGATGGTGAAAGCGCGCTCCACCGCGAGGCGCGGTTTCTGCGCGTGATGCAGCGCCTGGCTGAAAAACGCCAGATCGACCGTGCCGGCGTCGATGGGCGGATCCTCGATATCGCCGAGGCGATATTCCAGATTGGAGAAACCGTTCTCCCGCGCCACGGTGGCTCCGTACTCGACCATTTTCTCGGAATTATCCACCGCGATGACCCGCTCCGCCCGTTGCGCGAGCAGTTGGGAGAAGGTGCCCTCGCCCGCGCCGAGATCGGCGATGACCATGGGTGGCATCAGCTTGAGCAGCGTCTCCGACAGCGCCTTCCACGAGCGGCCGGGACAGTAGGTGCGACCGAACTTTCCGGCCAACTGATCGAAGTAGGCGCGGGCCTTGTCCTTGCGCTTGCGCATCGTGATCTGCAGCGCCGCGCGGTCATCGGTGATCTCGGGCACCTCACCGGCGGCCAGGACGATGGCGGAAAGCAGCGCCTCGCCACCCAGTTCCGCGCCGGGAGTCTCGAAGCGGTAGATCATGTTTTTCCCCGCCCGCCGATCCGAGACCAGCCCCACCTGCTTGAGCTGGGAAAGCTGGGACGAGATTCGCGACTGCCCCATCGCCAGGATTTCCTGGAGTTCGACCACCGACAATTCCTCCTGCCGCAGCAGATTGAGGATGCGGATACGGGTCGGATCCGCCACCAAGCGTAGAGTTTTCAGGATTGACGACATGCAACCGGTGTGCGATCCATCAACGTATCACGATTAGTCGATTTTAACAACCTCAGAAATCCGATCCGACTGCCATGTCAGCCCGCTTCATCTTCTCATCCGAGTCCGTCACCGAAGGTCATCCCGACAAAGTGTGCGACACCATTTCCGATTACGTTGTCGACGCCTGTTTCGCGCAGGATCCCGGCAGTCGCGTGGCCTGCGAGACGATGGTGAAGGACAATGCTGTCATCCTCGGCGGCGAGGTCACCACCGGGGCGGATTTCGACTATGAGAAACTGGCGAAGCAGGCCCTGATCGACATCAATTACGACAGCGAATACGCGACGGGCACCGACTACAGCTACACCTGCAAGTTCGACGCGCAGAATTTCTTCTTCATGAATCTCCTGGGCCAGCAGAGCCCCGACATCGCGCAAGGCGTCGATGCCGCCGGGGCCGATGGCAAGGAGACGGCCGAGCAGGGCGCCGGCGACCAGGGCATCATGTTCGGCTACGCCTGCAATGAGACGCCGGAGCTGATGCCGGTGCCCATCCTTTACAGCCACAAGCTGGGACAAGCGATCACCCAACTGCGCAAGGACCGCACCCACACCTGGCTGCGCCCCGATTCCAAGACCCAGGTTTCCGTGGAATACATCGACGGCAAACCGCACCGGATCACCGCGGTGGTCGTCTCCACCATGCATGCCAAGGAGATCAGCACCGAGGAACTGCGCGAGATCCTCAAAAAGGACCTCATCGAGCGGACCCTGCCCGGCGAACTCCTCACCGAAGACACCAAATACCACATCAACCCCACCGGTCTGTTCGTGGTCGGTGGTCCCGAGGGTGACTGCGGCCTGACGGGTCGGAAAATCATCGTCGATACCTACGGCGGCATGGGACGCCACGGCGGGGGCGCCTTTTCCGGAAAGGATCCGAGTAAAGTCGACCGCTCCGCCGCCTACATGTGCCGCTGGGTGGCGAAAAACGTGGTCGCCGCCGGCCTCGCCGAGCGCTGCGAACTCCAGCTCGCCTACGCCATCGGTTACCCCGATCCTGTGAGCCTGCGCGTCGACACCTTCGGCACCAACCAAGTGGAGGAGGCCAAGATCGAAAACGCCGTGAACCAGGTTTTCTCCTTCAAACCGGCCGATATCATCAGCCAGCTGAATCTCCTTCGGCCCATCTATCGTAGCTCCACCAACTATGGACATTTCGGTCGCGAAGACGACCTCGATTCCCTGACTTGGGAGCGCACGGACAAGGTCGAAGACCTCAAATCCGCCGTGGCGTGATCCGACCCTGTCAGGTTGATGACCCAACCCTTTCAATACCCACCTCCCACCTCAGAAATCAGACCCACAGAAGCCATGAGTTCTCTCGCTGAAACCACCAAAGCCGCCGACTTCAAGGTCGCGGACATCACCCTGGCCGAATTTGGCCGCAAGGAAATCGCCATCGCCGAACACGAGATGCCGGGCCTGATGGCGACGCGCGCCAAATACGCGGCGGAAAAACCGCTCGCCGGGGTGCGGGTGATGGGTTCCCTGCACATGACCATTCAGACGGCGGTACTCATCGAGACGCTGGTGGATCTCGGCGCGGATGTGCGCTGGTGCTCCTGCAACATCTTCTCCACCCAGGACCACGCCGCCGCCGCCATCGCCGCCGCCGGGATTCCGGTCTTCGCGTGGAAGGGCGAGACGCTGGAGGAATACTGGGATTGCACCCTCAGCGCCCTCACTTGGCCCGACGGCTCCGGGCCGCAGCTGATCGTGGACGACGGCGGAGACGCCACCCTGCTCATCCACAAAGGAGCCGAGCTGGAGGAAGGCGCGGATTGGGTCAATACCCCGAGCGGTTCCCACGAGGAACAGGTCATCAAGAATCTCCTGAAGAATGTCCACGCGGACAACCCGATCAAGTGGACCGAGTATTTCAAGGATTGGAAGGGCGTTTCCGAAGAGACCACCACCGGGGTGCATCGTCTCTACGAAATGGCCAAAGCCGGCACCCTGCGCGTGCCCGCCATCAATGTGAACGACTCGGTGACCAAGTCGAAGTTCGACAATCTCTATGGCTGCCGCGAGTCCCTGGTCGATGGCATCAAGCGCGCCACCGATGTGATGATCTCCGGCAAAGTCGGCGTGGTCTGCGGCTACGGTGACGTCGGCAAGGGCTGCGCCCAAGCCCTCCGCGCCCAAGGCGCCCAGGTCGTGGTCACCGAAGTCGATCCCATCTGCGCGCTGCAGGCGGCCATGGAAGGCTATCGGGTGCTGACGGTGGAGGACACTCTCGGTTGGGGTGACATCTACGTGACCACCACCGGCAACAAGGACATCATCCGCCTCGAGCACCTCACCCGGATGAAGGACCAGGCCATCGTCTGCAATATTGGCCACTTCGACAACGAAATCCAGGTAGACGCCCTCAACAACCTCGATGGGGTGGAAAAGGTCAATGTGAAGCCGCAGGTGGATCAGTACACCTTCGCGGACGGTCGCCAGCTCTACATGCTCGCAGAAGGCCGTCTGGTGAATCTCGGCTGCGCCACCGGCCACCCGAGCTTCGTGATGTCGAACTCCTTCACCAACCAGACCCTCGCCCAGATCGATCTCTGGAAGAACCGCGAGACCTACCAGCCCGGCCAGGTGATGGTGCTGCCCAAACAACTTGATGAGGAGGTGGCCCGTCTCCACTTGGAGAAAATCGGCGCCAAACTCACCCGCCTGACCTCCGAGCAGGCCGCCTACATCGGCGTGCCTGTCGAGGGTCCCTACAAGCCGGAAGCCTACCGCTACTAAGCGGCGACCGGCTCGCCGCCGGACGATCCCGAAAATCGCGCGTGTCTCCCCATCGGGCGGGGGCGCGCGTTTTTTTTGCCCCAATACTGTGACTTCGGAGCCAATAGTCGCGCCTAAAGGATCACGCATAGCAGTGGACGCAAGCCAACCCAGAAAAGACCCGCTGGACACCCTGTCCGATGAGATACTGATCGAGCGCTGTCTTGAGGAGTTGCCGGAACACACGGAAGCCTTTCACGAGCTGCTTCGGCGCTACGAAAGGATGGTATTTCACACTTGTCTGCGAATGCTCGGGAGCGTGGAGGAGGCGGAGGAAACCTGTCAGGACACCTTTCTGCGAATCCATGAGAAGCTGCATCAGTTCGAAGGGCGCTCCGCCTTCAAGACCTGGCTCTTCCGCGTGGTTTACAACCAATGCATGACCCGCAGGCGCCAACTGGCGATGCGTCGCGAGAGGGGCGCCGCCATCGAGGAGGCACTGACGAGAGAATCCCAAGAAAATGAGACTTCGACCGAATTTCAGGAGTTTGATCTTTCAGAGGCCGTGAATCGCACCATCAACAAGCTGAAACCCGACGACAAGGAGATTGTCGTACTGCGTTTCATCTCGGAACTCAGTCTGGAGGAGATCTCCGAAGTCCTGGGCCTGGGTCTCAGCGCCACCAAAATGCGTCTCTACCGCGCGATGGAACGGTTCAAGGCGCTCTATGAGACAAAGAGTGATTTCCCCCCTCCATCCTTCTCATGACGGCTCCATCCCCCGTTATTGACTCGTCTCCATGCCATGAAATCAAACCAGCAGATCAGCGAAGAGGAATTTTCCGCGAAGGAGCGGGAGATATGCCTCCTCTTCGGAATCGTCGAATCGGCCATTCCGGCCACCGACGAAAATGACGATTCCGCGTCTGAAGAACGCATCCAGCGGATCATGGACCGCGCGAGACGGGAGCCCTCGTCGGCGGGAGAAATCCGCATCGAACGCATTCTGACCCGCCTCAAGGACCGGGCGGCCCCGACGAGTGAGGCAACTTGACGCCACTGGTAACCAGAAAATTCGCTTTTCTCCCAAAAAAGCTCAACCAAAGTGTGACATTTGCGTATAAGAATATCGTCTGATAGTCGGACAACGGTCAGCCGTTGCTAACCTCAGAGAATTTCTTGGGCCTCGGCCTGAGATAGCCGCTGGCGTCGTGGTCATGCTCCACGGTTCCTCCAACCCGGCGTCAGCGGCAACTCTCTCTGAATCATTCCTTTCCCAAGGCGGGAAAGAATCTCCCCGGTTCCGCTACCGGGAGCGCCATACCACGGGTACTGGCCGAAAAAAACAGGCCGGGTTTCTGAGCTTCTTTCCGGGGATCGGTGTGTAACCATCCATCTCCGGGTTGCGTCTTTCCCCATGTCCGGGTTGATCGATGGCCGACTCCAGCGATCCTGGACTCGCTATTTTCCTGTCCCCGCGATAAACCCGAATCCGTGTCCGAGAGTGACGAATCCCGCCTGGTCCAGAGAGCCAAATCCGGCGATGACGAGGCCTATGCCGAGATCGCGACCCGCTATCGCGACAGGGTCTTCGGCACCGCCGCGCGTTTTGCCCGCGGTCACCACGAGCGGGAGGACCTCGCCCAGGAGATCTTCCTCCGCGTGTGGAAAGGCCTGGGCACCTTTCGCGAAGACGCGCCCTTCGAACACTGGTTCATGCGCATCGCCATCCGGACCTGTTACGATTTCCTGCGAAAGCAGCGGCGGCGGCGCGAATCGGAAGTGCTGGTCGATGAAACGCCCGGTTTGCCCCCGTCGTTCACTTCCGGGACCGACCCCGATGTCTCCCGCCGGGAAGCCTGGGAGATCGTGTGGAGCCTCCTCTCGGAATTGGGAGACAAGGACCGGCTCGTCATCACGCTGGTCGATCTTGAGGAGCGGAGCGTCAAGGAAACGGCCGCTCTCACCGGGTGGAGCGTCTCGAACGTGAAAGTCCGGGCGTTCCGCGCCAGACGACGAATGCGGGAAATCTACGAACAACGTCTCCAACATCAGGAGCTACCCTGACCCTCCGAAGACACGATGAATACCTCTTTTGACAATCTCATGGCTCTGGCCCGACAGCATCAGCCGGAATCCCAACCCCTTCCGGGGTTCGACACCAGGCTCGGGGCACGCATCCGCGAACTGAGGGCGGCGGGCGAAAGTGAGGCGTTTTTTCCGCTGTTCTGTGACTGGCTCTGGCGCGCCTCGTGGAGTCTCACCCCGATCACCGCC
Source organism: uncultured Verrucomicrobiales bacterium (assembly GCA_964439145.1). GTDB lineage: Bacteria > Verrucomicrobiota > Verrucomicrobiia > Verrucomicrobiales > DEV007 > JAEUHH01. The sequence continues at coordinate 8,955 of CAYTNL010000011.1, read as the reverse complement.
CTCCTGGCGCTTTTTTTTGCTCACCACTACGGACTCGATCTGCCCGATGGCGCGGGAGCGCTCGTCACCCATCTCACCCATTTCCTGCCCGGCGCCGAATATTGAGGTCGGGTCGGCCTCTGGTCTATTTCTCCCACGTTTCTTTTCATGATCTCACCAAAAGTAAAGGCCGGTTGCGGGGTGTTCGCCGTCTTTGGTCTGGGTTTCGTCATTGGCGGCTTTTCGCTTCTATTCGTCATCGCCAAAGTCGTCCCCCTGGCGGAGGGCTGGAAGTCCGAGCAATCCAAGGAGTTTGTGGCGGAGCATTTCGCGAACCGGCTGAAACTGAGCGACGACCAGAGGGAAGCGTTTCGCCCCATCGTCTATGAGGCCCTGGAGCGGCGATGGGAACTGCGACGCGAGTATCTGTTGAAGGATCTCGCGATGATGGAAGAGGAGTTTCTGCCGAAGATCGACGCGCTGCTCGACGATTCCCAACGCCGGAATGCGCGGAAGATCCTCGAACGCTGGAGGCGGGAACACTGCGGAAAGCTGGACGCTCCCTGAGGGACCGGATTCAACGGGTTTCCCGCAGCAGCTCCAGGGCTCGCTCGACAATGCCCTCGACGGGCCACAAACGCCCGAGTCCCTCGTATCCACAGGCGAGCAGGCCCTCCTCGGGTCCGATGAAGGTGGCTCCCCGACTTTTCAGGGTCTCCACATGTGCCTGAGTCGCGGGATGTTCCCACATTTTCCCATTCATGGCGGGAGCGATGAGAAGTGGCGCCCTGGTGGCCAGCGCGATGGCGCCAAGAGCGTCGTCGGCAAGGCCCAGAGCCAGTTTCGCCAGAGTGTTGGCGGTGGCGGGCGCCACCAGCAGGAGATGGGCCGCGTCCGCGAGAGCGATGTGTCCGGGATGCCATCCGGACTTCTCATCGTAGAGGCTGGTGGTCACCGGTTGGCGGGATAGCACCTGCAGGGTGAGCGGCGTGATGAACTCGCGCGCGTCCGCCGTCATCACCACATGAACTTCACAACCGCGCTTGGTCAGTTGGCTGGCGATATCGGCGGCCCGATAGGCCGCAATGGAACCGGTCACGCCGAGAACCACATTCGGCGAGCCGGGCGCTGGGGCGGAGGGGAGTTTACTCACAGTGGTGAGTATCGACTGGAAATTCCCCACGCGCAAAGCCCCATCACCCGTCGGTGTCTCGGGCGAAGAGATCGGGATGCTCATCCCCGGATTCCGGTCCCTCCAGTCGCCGGGTGCGGCATCGCTCACCCTCGACGATGGCGCGGAAACGGTCGAAGTCCTCGTCGGGGGGGCCACTGACGATGGTGTAGCTGTAGTCCCGCCAATGGCGCATCTCCTCCAGAGCGTTCGCCAATCGCAGCGCCAACTCCTCGGGAGCCTCGGTGCCACGGCCTCCGAGACGTTTTTTCAACTCTTCGCGGTCCGGAGGCAGGATGAAAATATCGACGAGAGAGGCGATGATGGCGGGATCCGGACTTCGGCGGATGAGTTGGGCACCCTGGACATCGATATCCATCAGCACGTCCTCGCCGCGGGCTATCCTCTCCAGAACGGCGCTTTTCAAGGTGCCGTAGAGATTGCCGTGCACCTCCGCCCATTCGAGGAATTCCCCCCGCGTGGCCCGTGATTCAAAGTCATCGCGAGACAGGAAATGGTAATCCTTCCCATCGATCTCGCCGCTACGCGGCTGACGGGTGGTACAGGAGACCGCGTAGACACAGCGCGTGTCCCACTCGCTCAATTTGCGGCACAGGGTCGTTTTCCCCGAGCCACTGGGTCCGGATACAATGCAGAGGATGCCTCGGCGCTGGAGTTCGAGCGACATACAATAGGAGAATAAAAACCAGCTGAATAAGCCCACCCGATCAGGCGCCGACCCCCCGGCTCACTGCACATTCTGAACCTGCTCCCGAATCTTTTCCAGTTCGGTCTTGGCATTGACGATGCGCTGCGCGATGGCGGCGTCATTGGCTTTGCTGCCGATGGTGTTGAGCTCACGGTTCAGCTCCTGGCAGAGAAAATCCAGCGGTCGGCCGGTCGGTTCATGGCTGTCGAAATAGCGGCGAAACTGCTGGAGATGACTCGCGATGCGGGTGAGCTCCTCGGATATATCGCTGCGCTCGGCAAACAACCCGATTTCCCGCAGGACCCGGTCATCGTTCAGATCCAGAGCCAACCCGGCTCCCTCCAAGCGCGTGAAAAGACTCTTTCGATACCCCGCGACGACGGCCGGAGCCTGTTCACGCACCCCCGCGATCTCCTCCGTAATGGCCTGAAGCCTGGCCTCCAGATCGGCCTTGAGATGGCGTCCCTCTTCCGCCTGCATGACCACAAGCTGGGCCAGAGCCGCGTCCGCCGCCTGAATGACCAGATCTTTCAAGACCTCCGGGTCGGCGGCGGTCTCCTCCATCCGAAAGACTCCGGGCGCGCGGAACAAATCGGCCGCGGCGATCCGCAGGTCGGCTCCGGTGGCTTCGCTGACCCGACGCGCCGCCTCCACATACTGGCGCGCGAGGGATTCATCCACCCGGAGGCAGCTCTCATCCGTCCCGCGACGCTCCAGGGTGAATCGCGCGTTGACCCGACCGCGGGAGATATTGTCCCCGATGCGTCGCCGGACCTCCGGTTCCAGATCCACGAGACGACCGGGCAGATTGACCGCGATGTCGGTCTGCTTTCGGTTGACTCCCGTGAACTCGGCAGTGATCTGCCAAACTTCGTCCGCGGCCTCGCCATGGCCATATCCTGTCATGCTTTTCATTCGCCGGACCGATGGTAACCGTGCCACGGGAGGAGACAACCGGATTCCCCGATCTCAGCTCAAGTTATAGGCGTCCATATCGACGGTGACGATGACATCCTCGGGAAAAGTGAGGCCATCGATCACCTCCCTCAGGTGTCGTCCCAATCGGCGGGCGCTCGGGGCCTTTAGTGTCACTTGAAATCGCCATTGATCGTGGGAGCGGACCAGGGGGGAAGGAAGCGGCTCGGTCATCTCGACTCCCTCGGGCAGTCGTCGTTTCAACCTGCGGTGCAGGGTTTGGAGAGAAAACTCCGCCCGCTCCTTGTGTACCGAGCGCGAGGTGATGATGGCGACATGCCGATAGGGAGGGAAGCGGAACTGTTCCCGCAACTCGAGTTCCTGAGTGGCGAATCCGACGAAGTTGTGGTGCCTGGCGAATTGGATCGCCGGCGCATGGGGGGTGAAGGTCTGCACCACCACCTCGCCCGGGGTGTCCCCCCGCCCCGCGCGTCCCGCCACTTGGGTGAGGAGCTGAAAGGTCCGCTCGCTGGCCCGGAAATCGGGCACATGCAGACCGATATCGGCGTTGAGCACGCCCACCAGGGTCACGTTGGGAAAGTGCAGCCCCTTGGCGATCATCTGGGTGCCGATCAGGATGTCGATCTTTCTGGTTTTGAAGGCTTTCAACGTCTCCTCCAACTGCCCTTTTCTCCGCATGGTGTCGGTGTCGACCCTCGCGATGCGCGCTTTGTCGAAGACCTGGCGCATCACGGCCTCGACTTTCTCGGTTCCATAACCCGCCATGGTGATGGCTCTTGAGCCGCACTCGGGGCAACGTTTGGGGGACACCCTGCCATGCCCACAGAGATGGCAGATGAGGCGATCCTCCTCCCGATGGAAGGTCAGGGCCAGACTGCAGTGGGGACACTCCGCGACATAACCGCAGTCGGGACACATGAGCGACCGGGCGAAACCACGACGATTCAGGAAAAGGATCACCTGCTCGCCTTCGGAAAGTCGTACCTCGACGGCCTGCCGGAGTTTCGAGGACAGGATCGCGGGGCCTCCAGGGTTTTTCCGGGACTCCAGCTTCATGTCGATGATCCGAATCAGCGGCATGGCCCGGTCATCGACCCGCTGCTTGAGCTCGGCGAGGGTGTATTTCCCCGATAGCACGTTTTTCCAGGATTCCAGAGAGGGGGTGGCGCTCCCCAGCAACACCGCGCATCGTTCCAGATGCCCCCGCACCACCGCCAGATCCCGGCCCTGATAGCGGGGCACGGTTTCCTGCTTGTAGGAATTTTCATGTTCCTCGTCGACGACGATGAGTCCCAGGTCCCGCACCGGCGCAAAGATCGCGCTACGCGCGCCGATGACGATGCGGGCCTCATGCCGGAGTACTTTTCGCCACTCATCGTGCCGCTCACCCTGGCTGAGATGACTGTGGAGGATCGCGACCTCACGCTGAATCGCCGCGAAACGTTGCTTGAATCGGTCGGCAGTCTGCGGGGTCAATGAGATTTCCGGGACGAGAACGATGGCGCCCTTTCCCCGATCCAGCACGTGCTGGATCGCCTGTAGATAAATTTCCGTCTTGCCACTGCCGGTGACGCCGCGCAACAGCACCGGCTTGGGGATGCTGCCCTCGGGAGCATCGATCGCGGCCACCACCTGATCGAACGCCAATTTTTGCTCCTCGTTCAGCTCCAGAGCCGGGCTGGCGAGGTATTCTTCATCCGCGAAGGGATCACGCGCCACCGACTCATCCCGCACCTCCACCACGCCCCCGGTCTCGAGAGCCGCGATACTCGCGCGACTGTATCGATGCGTTTCGCCGGTGAGATCGGCGAGGAACGCGCGACCGTCGGGCTGCGTCATGAGGTAATCCACCAAGTCCGCCTGTCTCTTCGCCCTGCGCCGCAACTCGGCCAGCCACTTCTCGTCGGGAGTTTGCGCCAGCACCACGAGCTTTCGTATCTTCTCCGTGCCCTCGCCCGATCTGGCCGCCTGGGGAATCATCGATCTCAAGGCAGCCTCGCGGGAAGCGAGGTAGTAGTCCGACAACCAGTCAGCCATCTGGAAGAGGGCCGATGTCAGGAGCGGCTCTTCATCCACCAGTCCCTCGATGGCTCTTAGTCGACCTCCCCACGGGCTGTCCCCGGCGTCCGCGTCCGCGAGTCTCACGACCGTGCCCACTGCCGGGCGATTGCGCAGGGGGATCCTGACCCGACAGCCGGGCGCGACCCGCCCGGCAAGCGTCTCCGGGACCGAATAGTCGAATTGCAAGTCGCCAACGGCGCCGTCGATCAACACTGTCGCGATACTCGGCATGAGACGCGCACCTTAGCACAAGCCACACCCGGGACGACGCACAATTGCCGGGCATGGAACATGGGCTCCCGACTCTCCGTCCCTCCCCCCAAAACGGCAAAGCGCCTCCCGGTCAGTGACCGGAAGGCGCTCGCCAAGGAATACAAATTTCCGTGTTTCGTGTTCGTTCCCGAAGATGAGCCGGGATCAGAAGGACACGCTCAGGGACACGCCGCCGTGGATGATGTCATCCTGGAAGCTGTCGATGGCGTCCAGCGCGAACAGACCAGCCACGTAGGGCTCAAGAGTCACGTTGCTGCGCAGCGCGATCGGCAGGGCAGCCATCACGTAGACGTGGTTGAAGTCCCCGTTGGCCGAGAAGTAGTCAACCTGGTAGCTGATTCCGGTGCTCAACACCAGTTCGATATCGTCGGCAACGGCGAAGCCTTTGCTCAGACCGGTCTCCATGTACCAGCCTTCGATTTCGAAGTCGTAACGCACGGTGGCGCTCCAGTCCACGATGCCCAGGCTGCGGCCAACGCCCAGTCCAAGCTCGTAGGTGGCGTCCCCACCAGAATCCGGGAAAAAGTATCCGGTCATCGTCAGCGACACGTCAAAACCGGCCACTTCCTGGCCGATGCTGGCGTAGACGTCCAGCTCGTCGTCGAGCAGACCGTCGGTCGGGTTGATATACCACACACCCACGCTCAGCGGCGTGCCGGCCACGGCGTAGTCAACGCCAGTCCACACGGCGTTGCCGCCGAAGTCCACACCGTAGAAGACGTAGTTGGACATGTAACCGGAGCTGATCGTCGCTCCGATGGGTTCTTCAACGGCAACAGGCGCCTCAACGACACCCTTCCCGTAATCTCCAGCGTTGGCGATGGTCATCGCGAACGCTCCGACAGTGCTGTAAGCAAGCAGTTTCAGTTTCATAGATTTTGACTCCCTTGGTGTGAGACGCTGATTAGTGATCGTTCTTTCAGAAATCGTCAACGAGGAAAAATACCAATTTTCACCTCATCGACAAAATCTTTGGAATGCAGTTTCCATGCCAGAAAACTGACAAAAAAGCCGCGGCTGGAAATCTCCGATCCATTCACCCGGAGTCGAACCGGTCACCATGGCATGCGCTATCCGGAATGTCGGGCTTTACCCGCTCCCCCGCCTGGTCTGACCTGTATTCTGAGACAGCACTATGCATGGGCAGGTCCCCGGTGCCCGTCTCGTTCTTCTTCCCTTCTCACTCTCTAACGACGCGACCCGATTTCCCATCCCGCAAAAACGCGACGGGAGGGCTGGCAGCACCCACGAAAAAAGCCTTCCCGGTTTCCCGGGAAGGCTTTCACCTGTAAAGGATTTTCGTGAGTGGTCCGGTCTGGGGATCAGAAGGACACGCTCAGGGACACGCCGCCGTGGATGATGTCATCCTGGAAGCTGTCGATGGCGTCCAGCGCGAACAGACCAGCCACGTAGGGCTCAAGAGTCACGTTGCTGCGCAGCGCGATCGGCAGGGCAGCCATCACGTAGACGTGGTTGAAGTCCCCGTTGGCCGAGAAGTAGTCAACCTGGTAGCTGATTCCGGTGCTCAACACCAGTTCGATATCGTCGGCAACGGCGAAGCCTTTGCTCAGACCGGTCTCCATGTACCAGCCTTCGATTTCGAAGTCGTAACGCACGGTGGCGCTCCAGTCCACGATGCCCAGGCTGCGGCCAACGCCCAGTCCAAGCTCGTAGGTGGCGTCCCCACCAGAATCCGGGAAAAAGTATCCGGTCATCGTCAGCGACACGTCAAAACCGGCCACTTCCTGGCCGATGCTGGCGTAGACGTCCAGCTCGTCGTCGAGCAGACCGTCGGTCGGGTTGATATACCACACACCCACGCTCAGCGGCGTGCCGGCCACGGCGTAGTCAACGCCAGTCCACACGGCGTTGCCGCCGAAGTCCACACCGTAGAAGACGTAGTTGGACATGTAACCGGAGCTGATCGTCGCTCCGATGGGTTCTTCAACGGCAACAGGCGCCTCAACGACACCCTTCCCGTAATCTCCGGCATTCGCGGTCGCGACCGCAAACACCCCGGCAATGCCATAAACGATGGTTTTGTTCATTCGATTTTGTCTCCCTTGGTTGGATTGGAAATCGTCCGCCGAAACGGACAAGCCGACCTTCTCAACCGGGATCGGGCATAATGCAAGGATTTTCCTGCGACTTTTTAGAAAAAATCGCCAGCGATTCCGCCCCCAGCGCGAGGTCCGAATCCAGATCCCTCCTCCCGATATCCTTGACTTTCCGACCCTGGCGAATCTCAACAGGAGAGACGGGGCGGGAATAAATTTTTTTCGCTCCGGATCAGAGCAAATCCTCGGCCACAACCGAGTGCTGCTGACGCTGGGACAGCACTTGGGCTTGGTGAACCACGAAGGCGGGCTCAACCTCGTAGCGGTAACTGTGGCAGTTCGGACACAAGCTCACTTTGGATGCCACAATCGAATCGCAACCCAGGCACACCTTGTACTGAGTGGGATTGCGAACAATACGCCGAGCGCGACGGGCGCGCTCCATGAGAGCGGGATCTTCGTTTGCCATAGAGTTGGCCGACTTTAATCGAGAAGTCGGTTTTTCGCAAGAGCGAATCTAATTTTTCAGGAAATTATCAAATTTGTAAAGAATGACCGGCAAAGATCTCCCTATTTTCTCTCGAAACTCGCATCCGGAGAGCCGGTCACGGCTCGGCCCTTGCCTTTCCAGGCCACCGGATCACGCTCGGGGCTGGAGGACCACGCGTTTGAATCGCGCGGCGTCGGAGGAACTCCAGGTCTTCACCTTGGCATGATCCTTGAAGTGGTGGTGAATGATCCGACGAAAGTAGGCGTTCATCGGGGGCAGCTCCTCGGGACGACCGCTCAGCTCCACCCGTCTCGCGAGCCGCTCGGCTTCCTCGATCACCCGATACTCCTGCGTGTCGCGGTAATGATCCACATCGACCCGGATTCTCGGCGCGTCCGGAACGCGCAGCTGTAGCAGCCGGTTGACGAGATACTGGATATCCTCCAAGCGCTCACCCTGACGACCGATCAGGGGCTTGGGCTCGTGGGTCGAGACCTGCAACCCGGTGCCGGGATGGTTCTCGTCCCGTTCGACCCGGACCACAAACCCTAGGTATCCCAACATGGTGTCGAGAATCTCCTGGGCGGCGTCGATGGGCTCCATGATCGCGGGGAGGGATTTCGATACGCTTCTACGAAATCCTCCCCCGAGAGATCAACGCTTTTTTTTCTTTCGCGACTTGGTGTGGCGATCCCCCTTCTCACTGCTCAGCCGGGTGCGGTCGCCGGCTCCGGGAGCCACGCCACCGCTCTTGGCCTGTTCACGCGCCTTGGCCTGGTCCTGCATGCGCTCGAGAAAGCTTTTCCCGGGAGGCTTTTTCCGCTTCTTCAACTCCGGCTCGGGCAACCGGTTCATCAGCCAGGTTTGGAAAATGCTGAACACGTTCTGCGTGGTCCAGTAGAGCGCGAGCGCCGAGGCGAAGTTGTAACAGATCACCAGAAAGAAGAGCGGCATGAACTTGAAGACCATCTGCTGAGTCTTGTCCCCGGTCTTCGGCGTCATCGACATCTGGATGAAGGTGGTCCCCGCCATCAACAGGGGCAGAAGATTGAACGGAATGTTCAGCCCCGGAATCATGAAAAGCGTGTCGGGCATGGAAAGGTCCGACACCCACAGGAAACTCTCGTGCCTCAGCTCGGCCGCCCTCCAGAGCATCCCGTAGAAGGCGAGGAAAACCGGCAACTGGATGAACATGGGCAGACAGCCTCCCAGAGGATTCACCCCATAGTCGCTGTAGAGCTTCATCATCTCACGACTCTGCCGCTCCTGATCGTCCTTG
>CAYTNL010000010.1:0-114186 GCA_964439145.1 uncultured Verrucomicrobiales bacterium | reverse complement strand
ACCTGACTGAATCGCAACGAAGCCAGCGGGCAAAAGGGCCGCGGCCCGAAGGGGCCTCGAAAACCACTCTCGGCAAAGCCGCAAACATCCCCGTTCTTTTCACCATGGATTTTTCGTTTCAGAGTTTTTCAACAGTCTCCTAAGGGCCGAGACACAACAATCCGGCGCGCCCCAGCCTCACGAGCCGTGAGGCATAGGGCCCATGCCGAGGCTTCAGCGCCGGGGGAGGAATCTAGTGCCCCTGCCCGCTCCCGCAACCAACTCCGGCAATTGCTCGGGATGATGACCCGAGGAAATAATGGTCTCGATCCCGGCATCGACGGCTTTTCGCACGGCGGTGAGCTTGGTCCTCATTCCACCCACGGAGAGCTTACCTTTGTCCTCTCCGGCGTAGTGCATCACATCATCAATGTTCTCCACCACCTCCACGATCTCGTTGGGGTCGGTGGCCTCGGGACTGCGCAGCCCGGGCACGCTGGTGAGAAGAATCAACAAATCGGCTTCGACCAACGCCGCCACGTCGGATGACAGCAGATCGTTGTCCCCGACCTTCAGTTCAAACACCGCCACGGAATCATTCTCATTCACAATGGGGATGACGGCGGGAAACTCCAGCAGTCGATCCACTGTGGTCCGGACATTGGAGCGGCGCTTATCGTCGGTGAGATCGTCGTGGGTCAACAGCAGTTGGGCGACCTTGAGACCGAAATGGCTGAAATGACTTTCGTAGATATGCATGAGCCGCGCCTGTCCGGCGGCGGCGCAGGCCTGCAGCATGCCAGTGTCAGTGGGGCGCTCATCGAGTCCGAATGTCATCAGACCCGCCCCCACCGCCCCGCTGGACACCACGATGGTGCGATGCCCCGCCTCGTTGAGATCGGCGATGGCTTGGGTAAGCCGGGCGATCATGGCGTGATGCAGGCTCACCCCTTCTCCCCGGGTCAAAACTCCGGTCCCGATTTTAATGACAACTTTCAGAGGATCGATGGCGCTTGGGTTCAGCCCGTCTCGGTTTCAGGGAAATCCCGACGGATTTCCTCCCGTTCGCGGCGGGGCGCGGGAGGATATTGCTTGCGCGAAAGGGTGTAAAGGAACAGTTTACCGTCCGTTTCGCCCCCCCTCCCCGGTCGGGGGCCACACCCAGAGACGCACCCGTAGTAAAATGGATATTACGTCGGCCTCCGGAGCCGAAGGTCCAGGTTCGATTCCTGGCGGGTGTAGGGGCGGGGGAAACAGGCTGTCGATTTCCCTCCCACAGATTTTTCGACTAGATGGTCAGGCGACGATCCCGCGCCACCACTCGCCAGCGCTCGCCCTCCGCGCGCGCGCCGCGGATCACCACCGCCTCCTGATGCAGCGCCACGGTCGGGCACACATGCCAGGGGATCGCGAAAACGGGGGCGCCGACGGAATAATCCCGGGCCAGGGCGGTCTCGATCACCAGATGTTCCTCGCTTTGCATGATCGGCACCGCGTCCGGAATCTCGGGAAAGCGCGCCCGATTGTTGATGGGGTTTTCCCCCGAGACCGCCTTGTGCCCCAGTTCCAGACACAAGCGTCCACTTCCCGGTTTGCTCAACACCCTCGTCAGTAGGGCGACGGCCGGGATAAAAGGTAGATCCGGATGGTTGGTGCCGTATCCCGCGTCCCACAACAATGTTGTCCCGGGACTGCATTCGTAAGCCTGACCCAACTGCTCCGCCAGGCGCGCATGCCAGGGAAACGTGGGCGAGCCTCCACCCACCACCAGAGGCACTTCGATCCCCGCCGCCGACAGCTCCGCCAGGAAAGGCTCGACCACATGCCGCGAGGTCGTGAAGCTCCGACCGCGCACCTCGGCATCCGCGTCGTGGATATGGCCGTCGTAAACGTGCAGACCAGCGAAACTCACCCCCTCGCTCGCCAAAATCCGGCGGCACAAGTCCAGCGCGCCGGGGCCGGGAGCGATTCCGGTCCTCCCCATGCCGCAGTCGATATCGGGGAACAGGCGCAAACTCCGACCCGCCCCGGCAAAAGTCGCGGACATCTCCGCCAGGATGCGGGGATCATCCACCACGGCGGCGAAGGAACAATCCGGGTAGCGCTCGGCGAGCGCCAACATTCGGCCGATATTGGGCCCGACCGGCTGATAAGCCAGCAGGACGTCGGCCGCTCCCGCCGCCGCTGTCATCTCCGCCTCTGCGATGGTCGCGCACTTGTATCGGTCGATACCGGCCCCGATCTGCATCTCCACCACCTCGGCCATCTTGTGGGTCTTCACATGGGGTCGCAGCCGCGAGGCGTTGCCTCCCACTTGGGCGAGCATCTGCTGAATGTTATGCCCCACCCGGTCCGGCCAAATGAGCAAGGCGGGGGAGGCGATCACTTCCGCGTTCTCGACGCGATACCAGTCGTTCTTTCCGATCATGGCGCCCACGCTAGCAGTGTTGAGCACCATCCGGCAACGCCGCTTATGCGTCTGGATCCCCCGGCGTTGAATAGGCGCGTTGAGCGATCTCAGGGTTCCACGCGCATGACGCCGCGCATGGCACGCCAATGACCCGGGAACGTGCAGATGTAGGGATACTCGCCCGGCTCGTCGGGCGCGTAGAACCGCAGCACATGGGTCCGCGCCCCGCCTATCGTCAACTGGGGCGTCCAATGAAGAACGCCGGGATCGTCCGGCACATAGTGTTTCTCCAAACCCTTGGGATCCCCGGCCATGAGATCCGCCGCCAAGCCCACCCGATCAATGGCCCCCGCGTCCACCACCACGAGGTTGTGGTACATGTTGTCGGGATTGTAGAAAGTCAGCTCCACCGCGCTGCCCGACTTCACCGAGAAGAGGTCGGGATCGAATCTCAAATTCGGTGTGGCGGTGACACGGACGCGGGTGAGGGTCTTGTTGGCGAATCCCCCGGGCCATACGGAGGCGGGTATGCGCTTCATCGCCTCCAGCGCGGCAAAGCTCAGTTGAAGATCGTCCGTCGAATGCGTGTCGGCCAACTCCGCCAAACGCGCCAAATGCTCGGCATCCCGAGCCGGAAACAACGGAGTCGCTTCCACCGCCGCCAGCCTGACCGCCCGAGATTCGTCGCCGCCCAACAAGGACGTCACCCTGTCGGCCATCGGTTCGGGGGCGTCCCCGCGTCCGACCGCCTTGATCGCTCCCAGGAAATCGAGTTTCTTCGCCACCGGGGCGGACTCGGCCGGCATCTCGAAGATCCCGAGACGAATCAGCACCGCTCCCGCCCCGGCCCGCACCGACGCGTCGGTCGCCGACGCCGCCAAGGCTTTCACCGCGTCCCGCTTCCCGCCATCGATCTCCGCGGCCGGCCAGTCCAGCAGGCGCGCCGCCAACACGGGCAGCGATTCCGCCGGCTGATCTTGTGAAGATCCCAGCAAGTCCAGCAACTCGGCCAGGCCGTCCCCGCCCCGCGATTCCCCCAACCAGGTCAGGGCCGCCCGGTGACGCTCCGCCGGCAAGCCCGCCCGCCTCAGGATCTCCAGACTTCCCTCGCGATCCAGTTGCCTGGTCAACAGCGCGGCGTCATCGACAAATGGCAGCAGAAAATGATCCACCTTGGGAGGTAGTTCCGCCACCCGCCTGGACAGCCAGGTCAGCGTCTCCCGGGCGGCGAGTTGAAATCCCAAATCCATCTCCTGATCCAGCACCTTCGCGGCAATCTCCATCGCCCGCTTCGGGTCGCGATGGAATCCGACCGCCACCAGCCCCTCCAACCTTACCCGCTGACTCGAATCCGTCACCGCCGCCTCCAACAGCTCCAACGCCTCCTCATCCGACAGCCGCTCCTGCCAGTATCTCAGGACTCTCACCGCGGCGGTCCGAGCCTGGTGACTATCCGCCCGCAGCAGACGCTTGAGCAGGTCCAGATCATGGTGATTCAAGCCCTGCGACACCCAGAGCGCCTCCGTGAGGTCATGCTCATCCGACGTCGCCGCCACCCATTTCGTCAAGGCGGGCAACACCTCCCCCGCGGATCGCTCCTGAAGCTCCCGCCGCGCAAAGTATCGCCACCGGTAGTTTCCCCGGTCCTTCAACAAGTCCAACTGCTCCCCGACTGTGGCCCCGCGGATCTTCGGCTGCCATACCAGAGGCCTGTCCTTGGCCGTGATCCGCCAGACCCGTCCGTGGGTCTTGATGTAGCGGGGATCGCGAAAATTGTAGGTCGTGTGCCCGACGATGGGGTTGTAGTAATCAAGCACGTAGAGCGCGCCGTCGGGACCGATCTGCTGGGCCACCGGACGGAAAGTGGTGTCGGTGGTGGTGAGCAATTCCTCCTCTCCCCGCGGTTGATCCGCCACATAACCACTGCCCTCTTCCTTGAGCCGGTACCACCGCACTCCGTGCCAGCCTTTCATTTGGTTGGTCACGTACCAGCCACGGACTTCTTCGGGAAAATGCCCGCTCAGGAGCAGTTCGTTCCCACAGGAGGGACGCCGCCCACTTGGCGTGAAGGAATAGCCGCCCCGTTTGGCGATGAAGTCGTCATACTTGCCGAGTTTCGGGTAGTCGAATCGACTCGTGGTATGGCTCAGGTAATAGTTCAAGGCCGGCGAGGCGTCGGCGACCAGTCCCTGGCCCCAATCGTCGAAAATGATGCCCCACACGTTGGACCAACCATAGTTGCCGAACACCTCCAGCTTCTGGTCCCGGGGATCAAGACGAAACACCGCCGCCTCATGCGCCCGCACCGGCCCATACGGTGTCTCCACCTGGGTGTTGAGGAAAAGTCCCTGACCAAAGAACAAGCGTCCCCCGGGTCCCCATTGGAAAGCCGAAATGAAGTGGTGATTGTCTTCCGTGCCGAAACCATGGAGAAATATCTCGGACTGGTCCGCCTTCAGATCGCCGTCGGTATCGGTCAGCTTCAGCAGGTTCGGTTCATCGCAGACATAGACAGTACGTCCGCCATCCGCCACCGCCAACCCCATTGGCAGGTAGAGATCCTGAGAGAACACCGACGATTTGTCCGCCACCCCGTCGCGATCCGTGTCCTCCAACACCACCACCGAATCGGTCGGCTTTTTGTCCGGCAGGGCATGGGGTTGACTGGGGATACAGGTCAACCAGAGGCGCCCCTCGCTGTCGAAGGTCATGGCCGCCGGACTCTGGATCGGCATCTCCACCTCCGAGGCCCAGAGATTGATCTCAAACCCTTCCGCCAGGGTGAATGCCGCCAGGGATTCCTCCGGACTGAGCATTTTCGGCGCTTCGCCCCCCACCAGATCCGTCGCCCCTACCCTGTCAGGTCCCGGACCCAACAGGGTCAGATGGAGCGCAATCAGCAGGGGGATGACTCGAATCGTGGGCATGAAAGGCGGGCGGGGGTTTTCTCTCATCATGGTTTCGAGGCGATCTTTCCGGCTTCCTCCCCGATCTCCAGATCCAGCGCCGTCAGTTGCCGGTCCAGTTGCTCCATCTCCGGCGGAAAGGACAAGACGCCGAAGGGTTCCTTTCGCCGCCCGAAGACATACTCGGCGTTCACCGGTCGCCATCGCAGCATGAATTGGCGATTCTTCTCGATGATCCGCTGACGCAATCGTTCCACCGCGGCCTCGTCCCGTGGCAAAGGATCACTGACGCCCAGCCCGATGGCCAGGATCTCGCTCACCGCGCGATACCCGGCCTCGGTGAGATGGATGCCATTTATCGTCAGCGGCGTGCCGGCGTTTTCCGCCATCAGGGAGCGGGTGGGATGGAAAAGATCGACAAAGACTATCCCGAGAGACTCGGCCTCCCGCCGCATGGCCCCGGTGTATCGCTCCAGCTCGACATTGCGCGGGCCCGCGTCTGGCCAGGGCGCGCCAAGTTGCTCGTGAGCGATGGGCGAAACCAACACCAACCGGGGAGGATTACCCGTATCCCCGCGAGAAACCGTCCGCAATCTGCCCACCAAGGTCCTCAGATCGGCCTGGAATTTCTCCAAGCCCGCCTCACCGGCGAATGACTCGTTGGTGCCAAAACACATCAGGATGGTGTCGGCGCGCTGTTCGGCCAGGTGGATCTCCAGATCACCAAAATCCAGCGGCCGGGGCATCAATGCCACCTCGTCCCCGCTCCACCCCATGTTGCGAAAACTGAGGCCCAGATCCGGTCTGGCCAGTTGAAGACGTGTCTCCAGCCAGCCGAAATGCTGTAAGCGATCCGCCAGAGTGCTGCCGATCAGAACGATCCGCTCACCAGCGCGCGGGGTATACTCGGGCGCCTTCCGCTCCTGAGCTTCGGGATTTCCCCCCGACAACACCACGAGGATGCCACCGAGCAGCGACGCCCACCATGAGCGCGGAGCGCCAAACCGGGCGGGTGGTGGATCAGTTGCCACCGCTCTCACCGGTGGCGGGCGCGGCGGGGGCCGCCGGCGCGGGCGCCGGGGCCGTGCTGGAGCCCTTGGAATGTTTCTCTAGGGCGAGGTCGGCCAGGATCTGGATGGACCCGGCCGCCAGGGTGCCGAGGATGTTGGAGCGCTTGTTCTCGATGATGCGCTCCAGCGTCACTCCCACCACGCGACCGTCCAGAGAGAAGATCGGAATGCCCTGGGCGGTGCCGGCCGTGGTGACAAAGTAGCGTCGGTCGCCATTGAAGACACCCGTCACCCGCCCGACAATCACGGTGGGCATGTAGCCATAGGCGGCGGAGGAACGGGAAAGCCCCACCACATTGTCCGCCGGCTCCGACAAGGCGGCCATCCCGAGATCGACATACTCAAAGGTCTTGCCGAGGCGCTTCGCCACCGCTTCATCGGGCAGCACGAACGCCACATCCGCGTCGGCGTCCTGCCCGATCATCACACCGGGAATGACGGAAGAATCGCCGTAGCTGATTTCCACCTTCTCAAAAATCATTTTCGCCGACTGGATGGTCACTACCTTCTCTCCCAGTCGGGCTTTCTCGCCGGCAAGTCCCACCGAAGGATCGACCGCCGCGTTGGAGATAACGATCAACCCGGTGGGCCGGATGCTCACGCCGAGCGTCCTGCGCTGCTGCTGCTGATCGGGCAGTGGATCGCCATCCGTGCTGGTCGTGAGCCGCCCCTCGATGGTGACAACGACCAGGGCGCCTTTGTGTTTTTCCAGCAAATCCCGGGCGGCGGTGGTGATTTCATCCTGCGCCTGGGCCTGCCGGGGCGAACCAGTCATTGCCGTCACCGCCAGCACGATGAATGACAGGAAGGGAATTGATTGGGTAGAGAAACGCATCATGGGGAAGGATGTCGAAAAATTCAGGGAGAAAGGTAACATGGAATAACGCCGGAAACCCCTGAAATCCAGCGCTTTTTCGATCAATTGCCCCGCTTTGGGAGCCTCCGGCGACTTCTCCGCCATCGAATCCGACTGTCTTGAGCAAGAAAAAGGCGATGGTCGCACCGCAACCATCGCCTCCTGAATTTCGATAGGACTCGCTGTTCGTGGAGCCGCTGAGGATGAATCAACGCGAGTAAAGCTCGACGACCAGCTGGACGTTGACCATCGGATCGATTTCTTCGCTCTCGGGCAGGCGGACCACCTGACCGACGAGTTTGTCGCGATCCATCGTCAACCAATCAAGCACCGGACGGGCCTGGGTCAGGTCCACCATCCGAATCGCCAGCTGCTGGGAACGGTTCGATTCGCGCACTTTGATCACATCACCCGGCTTGCACTGGTAGGACGGAATGTCCACGCGGACATCGTTCACGGTGATGTGGCCGTGATTGACAAACTGCCTCGAAGCGCGGCGGGTATTGCCGATGCCGAGACGGTAACAGATGTTGTCGAGACGGAGTTCGAGGAGCTGGACCAGGATATCACCGGTGACTCCGCGGCGGCGGGAAGCTTCCGCGTAGTAACGGCGAAACTGCTTTTCCAAAATCCCATACTGCATGCGGAGCTTCTGCTTCTCCGCCAGAGCGATGGCGTAGTCCGACTGCTTGCGTCGTCCGCTGCGCACCCCGTGTTGTCCGGGAGGGAACGCGCGACGCTCAAGCGCCTTCGACGGGCCAAAAAGCGGCACACCAAATCGGCGGCTGATTTTGTCGGTGGGTCCTGTGTATCTTGCCATGGCGAAAAATGTGGTGGTCGTTCAGGGTGGCCGAGTCTCAGACGCGGCGGGCTTTCTTGGGGCGGCAACCGTTGTGCGGCACCGGGGTGACATCCGCGATGCGGGTCACATCGATCCCCAACGCTTGGACCGCGCGGACCGCCGACTCGCGACCAGCGCCGGGACCCTTGACCCTGACTTCCGCTTGGCGCAAACCGTGGCTCATGGCCTGGCGGCAGGCATCCTGTGAGACGAGCTGCGCGGCGTATGCCGTGCTTTTCCGCGAACCGCGGAAACCCATCTTGCCGGAACTCGACCAGCCGATGATGTTGCCGTTCATGTCGCTCACTGACACGATGGTGTTGTTGAAAGTGGCGCTCACATGCACGATGCCGGCATGGACATTCTTGCTGCCTTTGGCCTTGAGAACTTTCGGCTTCTCGGCGGACTCACCGCCCTCAAGCTCCAGAAAGATATCCTCCGCGGTGCGCTCTTTTTTCTCGGGCTTGCGCTCGGCGACAGGCTCCTCGGCCTTCGCCGGCGCTGCTTCAACCGGCGCGGGCGTCGCTGTCGGCTCAACGGAAGCGGCCACCGCTTCCTCTGCGTTCTCGTTCTCCTCAGCCATATTCGGGTAGTCTGTGTGTAATCAAAAAAAGGGAAAGTCCACCGCTACGGGATCAGGACTTGCGGATCACGCCCACGGTCTTGCGTTTACCTTTCCGGGTACGGGAATTGGTGGAGGTCCGCTGCCCACGCACCGGAAGACCCCGACGATGGCGGTAGCCGCGATAGCAGTTGATGGAAGTCAGGCGCTTCATGTGCCCCTGAATCTCACGGCGCAGATCGCCCTCAATGACCAGGTTACTGGAAGCGACCGCGTGAGCAATGCGCGCCAGTTGATCGTCGTTCAGTTCACCGGTCCGGATGTTGGGGTCGATACCCGCCTGCTCAAGAATCTTCTTCGCCGTCGGGCGCCCGATTCCATAGATGTAAGGGAGAGAAGCTTCAATGCGCTTCTCATTCGGGATTTCTACTCCAAGCAATCTGGCCATGGGAAATATGAGTCTGAATTGGGAAGGAAAAAACGTTCACCCAAACACCATCAGCCCTGCCGCTGTTTGTGGCGGGGGTTCTTGCAGATGATGCGCAACACGCCATGACGCCGAATCACTCGGCAGTCCCCGCAAAGGCGCTTCACTGATGGTCTGACTTTCATGGGCAAAAGGTAACGTTGAAAATTGAGTGGGGTGACCCGATTACAAGGAGACAAAACCGAGGGCGTCTCGCGTGATTTCAGAACCCGCCCTCCAGGCCCGGGGCCGGGAGGACGGAACTTGTATCACAAGTTCTCAAACTGGCAAGGTGGGATTGTTGAATTCTCGACATTTTCCGGGGACTTCTCGATCAAATTTCCGGTTTCCTGAGATTTCCCCGGTTTTCTGGCGATTCTACGAATTTGCGGCCAAGCTATCGACCGCGGTGGAAGGATACAGCCGCTGGCGCGGGGTGAGAATCTCCGGCTCACCCTCGGTGATCAGCACCGTATGTTCATAGTGGGCGGACAGTTTACCGTCTTCGGTGACGACCGTCCATTTGTCGGAGAGTATGCGGATGTCGGGCACTCCCTGATTGATCATCGGCTCGATCGCCAGAATCATTCCCGGAGCCAGCTTGGGGCCCGAACCCATGGTGAATCGATCCCAGTAGTTCGGGACCTGCGGCTCTTCATGCAGGTCGCGGCCCACTCCATGTCCCACCATCTCTCTCACCACGGTGTAACCGAACACCTGCGCACAATCCTCCACCGACGCGCAGAGGTCGGCCAGTCGATTGCCCGCGTAGGCATGGCGCACTGCCACATCGAGACAATCCTCGGTCGCCCGCATCAGCCGCTCCGCCTCGTCCGATACTTCACCCGCCGGCACCGTCATGGCGTTGTCCCCCACCCAACCGGCGGGAGTGACGATGCCCACGTCGATTTTCACCAGATCTCCCCCCGCTATCTGACGGCGTCGATCCCCGATCCCGTGGACCACCTCTTCGTTGAGCGAGATGCAGATATGGCCGGGGAATTTCCGGTAGCCCAGAAATGCGCTCCGACAGCCCCGGGCCCTCATCAACTCGGCGGCCAAAGCATCCACTTCCGCGGTGGTGACTCCCGGGGCGACCGCGCGGGCGGTTTCCTGAAGTATCTCAGACGCGATACGTCCCGCCTCGCGCATGGCCTCGATCTCCAGGCCCTGACGATAGTGGATGCGTCGTTTCTTCTTAGCCATGCCTGCTGTAGCGGTAGTCCGGCGAGATCGCCGGGAGGAGAACGGCCGACGCCTCGCGCCTTAGCCGCCGTGGGGAATAAACCGGCCTTCCCGGGCAAGCCCCATGGCTCACCCCTGAGTCGCCAGGAAGTAGGTGATCCCGAGAATAATCAGCACCGCCGCGATGACGAACAGCCAGATCACGGATCCCCCGCTCGCCGCCGCGCCCTTGCCGCCGGGGCGGTCAAATCGACCACGGATCCGCCCTTTGCGAAGGAATCCGTCGTAGTGACGCTGGATCAAATGGGTCTCGACCTGACGCATCACGTCAAGAATCACCCCCACCATGATGAGGAGACTGGTGCCACCAAACAATTGCGCGGGAATAGCGGGCACCTTCATGATGCCGGTCAGTATCCCCGGCAGCACCGCCACAAGCGTCAGGAAGATCGCGCCGGCAAAGGTCAGCCGACTCATGGTGTAGTCGAGGAATTCAGCCGTGGGACGGCCCGGACGCACACCCGGGATGTAACCGCCGTTCTTCTTCAGATCGTCCGCGATCTGGTTCGGCTGGAACATCGTCGCCACCCAGAAATAGCTGAAGAAGAAAATCATCAACCCGGTGAGCAGGTAGTAAACCCAGCCACCTCCACTGAGAGCGTCGGATAGCCGAATGGCCCAGGAAGCATCCGGAAAAATGAAGCGGAGGATCTGCGCGGGGAACACCAGGATGGCGTTCGCGAAAATGATGGGCATGACACCGGCGTAGTTCACCTTGAGCGGCATGTACTGGGTCTGGCCGCCATACATTTTCCGACCAACCACGCGCTTGGCGTAGTGTATCCCGACCCGGCGCTGGGCCTGGGTGATGGCGATGACGGCGGCAACCACCCCGAAGAGGAAAACCATCAGCGCCACGAGCATCAACGGCTTCAACGGATCGCCCGCCGCGCCCTCGACGTAAGTCTTGTAGAGCTGCACCAGCGCCCCGGGAAGGGCGAAAATGATGTTCACCGTGATGATGATCGAGACCCCGTTGCCGATTCCCCGTTCGGTGATCTGATCGCCCAACCACATGAGGAACATGGTCCCGGCGGTCACGATGATGACGGTGCTCAGGATGAAGGCCCATCCCCCGTCCGGTACCAGGGGCGAGGTGACGGATTCGGCAAACTGACTGAGAAAGGGGTTGGCCTTGATATCCACCAGCGACTTCGCCACCACATAACCCTGGAACAGACAGAGGGCGATGGTGACATATCGGGTGTAGAGATTGATTTTCTGCCTGCCGCCATCCTCACGGGCCAATTTGCCCAATTGCGGCACCACCGCGGTGAGCAACTGGATCATGATGGAGGCGCTGATGTAGGGCATCACCCCGAGCGCGAACAGCGCGCTGTTCTGCAAACCACCACCGCTGAATACGTTCATCAGCGCCATCACGGCGGCGAAGCCCTTGCTACCGCCAGCCTGCTCCTGCATCTGCTGGAGGATTCCTTCGCGCACGCTGACATCGATCCCGGGCAGCGGGATGTTCGCCCCCAGGCGCACGATCACGATCACCAGCAAGGTGAAAAAGATCCGTTGGCGCAGTTCAGGGATCTTGAGGGAATTGGCGAAAGCGGAAATCATGGTGAGGGAGGAGTTCCTGAGGGTTTGTCAGATCTTGGGATGAGCAGCTTCGACGGTCATGGTTTCCGGGGAGAAAACAGGGAGGCTGAATCCATCCGTGGGCGAATTCAGCCATTCCGTATCAACCACCGAAAGGAGTATGCCGTCAGGAGGCCGACTCCTCGTCCGCCACGCTGCCACCCGCCTTTTCGATCTTCTCGCGCGCGGTGGCGCTGACTTTGTCGACCCGCACCGTCAGTTTCTTGGAAAGGTCGCCCACACCAAGAACCTTGACCCCGTCCCACGCGCCCTTCACCAGGCCCGCTCCACGAAGAGCCGCCTCGTCGACGGTGGCCCCGTCCTCGAACTTCTCCTCGAGCGAGGTCAGATTCACCACCGCGTAAACAGTGCGAAACTTGGCGTTGCTGAAGCCCTTCTTGGGAAGCCGCCGGTTGATCGGCATCTGCCCACCTTCGAATCCGGGACGAATGGTGCCTCCGGACCGGGCCTTCTGGCCCTTGTGACCTTTGCCGCAAGTCTTGCCCAGACCGGAGCTCTCTCCACAGCCGAGGCGTTTCCGACGGTGCTTGGCGCCGGGGGCGGGTTTCAAATCGTTCAGTCGCATGATACCGAGTGGGATAAAGATGAAAATACAGTCAGTGGGGCGGATCACCCGAACTCACAGCGCCACCTTGTCGCGAGTCTTCTTGCCGCGAGCGGCATAGATCTGATCACGGGTGCGGAGCTGCTGCAGTGCGTCGAGTGTGGCTTTTACCACATTGAAATGATTCTTGGATCCGAGAGATTTCGCCAGCACATCCTTGATGCCCGCGGCCTCGACGACGGCGCGCACACCACCGCCGGCGATGATGCCCGTGCCCGGAGACGCCGGACGCAGCAGGACCCGGCCGCCACCGAATTCGCCGATCACCTGATGCGGGATGCTGGTGCCGTCGACATTGATCTTGCAGAGGTCGCGGCGCGAAGCGTCGCTGGCCTTGCGGATGCACTCGGAGACCTCATTGGCCTTGCCGAATCCATAACCCACGCGGCCTTCCTTGTCGCCACAGACGACCAGGGCGCTGAAGCTGAAACGGCGACCACCTTTCACCACTTTGGCGCATCGGTTGATGTGCACCACCTTCTCGTGCAGTTCGGGACCGGAATCCCCGCGGCTGTCCTCGCCGAGGATGCGCTCGGCCTCGCGAAGTTTGCGAGATTTCGGGACTTCCGCCGCTTCCGGGGCCTCGTCCACGATATCCGCGAGGATGTCCCCGGCCGCGACCGTATCGGTCTCGGGAGTCACTTCGGTCGCCTCACCCGCCTCTGATCCGGCCACCACGGCCGCATCCTGCTCGTCCGATTCGACGGCGGGGGTTTCGTTCTGGATTTTTTCGTCGCTCATTCGCCTGCTTTCGTCAGAATTTCAAACCACCCTCACGCGCCGCATCAGCCAGCGCCTTCACCTTGCCGTGGAAAATATACCCTCCGCGATCAAACACCACCGAGGAAACCTTCGCCTCCTGGGCGCGCTGGGCGATAGTCCGCCCCACTTCCACCGCCGTCGCCACGTTGGCGCCCGAGGCGGTGATTCCTTTTTCCACGCTGGAGGCGGAGACCAGAGTGCGGCCCGACACGTCGTCGATGACCTGGGCATACACGTTCTGGTTGGAGAAATGCACCGCCAGACGGGGACGCTCGGCAGTGCCGCCCACTTTCCGGCGAATGCGGCGATGAACGCTGGCCCGCGCTTGTTTGCGATTGATCTTGCTCATGGCTGATAAAAAATGCTGTGCAACACGGGAGGCGGATAACCTCCAAATGGTTACTTGACGCTCTTGCCCTCCTTGCGGCGGACGACTTCTCCCTTGTAACGCACCCCCTTGCCCTTGTACGGCTCCGGCGGGTAGTAGGCACGCACATCGGCGGCAAACTGTCCGACCCGCTGCTTGTCGATACCCTCGACTTTGATCTTGGTGTTTTCCTCCACCACCACCGTCAAGTCATCCGGAATGGGATGCTCCAGAGGGTGCGAATATCCGAGGCTCAGATCGAGGATCTTGCCCTTCACGGCGGCACGAAATCCAACTCCCAGGATCTCCAGCTCACGAACGAATCCCTGGCTGACACCCATCACCATGTTGGAGATGAGGCTGCGGGCCGTGCCATGCAAAGCCCTGAGACGACGTTCCTCGCCATCGCGAGCCACTTTCAGACGTCCGTCTTCCTGCGTCAGAGACAAACCCTTGGGCAGTTCCCAGCTCAGCTTGCCCTTGGGACCCTCGACTGTGACCACGGAGGCGTCATCTACGCTCACCGACACCTTCTCGGGCAACCCGATTTCTTTTTTACCGATACGTGACATGATTCTCCGATCCTCTCTGTGATTGATTCAGTTGGGTTTCTCGGTCCATGCGCAAAAGCGCCTCACCACACCATGGCGATGATCTCTCCGCCCATGTTTTCCCGGCGCGCCTTGTGGCCGGTCATGAGCCCCTTGGATGTCGAAATGATGGAAATGCCCATCCCGCCCAGGACGCGGGGGATTTCCTGAGCGCCAACGAACTGGCGGAGCCCCGGACGACTCACCCGCTTCAGATCCGTGAGGGCGGGAGTGGAACCGAGATACTTCGGCTTCGCGGAGATGGCGCGATGCGGGCCTTCACCCTCGACCTCGTAAGACCAGAGGTAGCCCTCCTCCTTGAGGATGCGGGCGATCTCTTCCTTGATCTTGGAATGAGGCGCGCTGAACGCCTCTTTCTGGGCGCGGGTGGCGTTTTTGAAACGGATCAGAAAATCCGCGATTGGGTCACTGATGGCTGCCATGACTGGTGTCCTCGTCGGTTAAAATAGAATCAGGGGAAAGGGATCGGAACGCGGGGGGTCGGCTGTTTGATCAGGCCGCCTCGGCCGCTTCAGAGGTTTCGGTGGACTTGACCGAGGGTTTCTTGAAGGGCATCCCCAGCAGGGCCAGCAACTCGCGGGCCTCGTCATCCGTCATGGCCGAGGTTACGATGGTGATGTCGAATCCCACCGTGCGGCGCACCTTGTCGATCTCGATCTCCGGAAAAATGGAATGATCCGCGATCCCGATGGTGTAGTTGCCATTGCCGTCGAAGCTCTTGAAGGAAACTCCCCGAAAGTCGCGAATGGTCGGAATAGCCACATTGATGAAGCGATCCAGGAACTCCCACATGTTGCGCCCGCGAAGCGTCACCCGCGCGCCGATGGTGTCACCCTCGCGCAGCTTGAAGTTCGAGATCGCCTTCTTGGAGACCGTCGGCACCGGGCGCTGACCCGTGATGATACCAATGTCCTCCATCACGATCTCAGCGGCCGATTTGCGGTCATCGGCTCGGCCGAAACTACTGTTCAGGACCACCTTCTCGATGCGCGGGATCTGATGAACGTTGCCGTACTGAAATTTCTCTTTCAGCGCGGGCGTCACCGCCTCCTTGTATTTGGTCAGCATGGTTGGATCCATGGAGCAGCCTTTCTCGATTAGAAGTGAATGATTGAAAACTGGGGAATGCGAACGCGACCTCCGGAGTCACGGACTCATCCGCGGGAAACCAGCTTCACGTTGGAGATATGAATGGGACCCTCGCGCTCGATGATGCCTCCCTCGGGTTGATCCTGGGAGCGGCGGGCGTGCTTCTTGATGAGGCGCACCCCCTCGACGATTACTCGTCCTTTTTCGGGGAATACCTGCAGCACACGACCGGTTTCACCCCGGTGGTTACCGGTGATCACCCGCACTTCGTCGTTTTTCTTTACGTGAGTCTTGATTCTCTTGGCCATGACGGGATTACAATACCTCCGGTGCGAGTGATACGATCTTCATGAAATTCTTTTCCCGGAGCTCACGAGCCACCGGTCCGAAAATGCGGGTACCGCGGGGATTCTTGTCCTTGTCGATGATCACGATCGCGTTGCGGTCGAAACGCAATACCGAGCCATCGGCCCGGCGGATCGGGGCCGCGGTGCGCACCACCACGGCGCGGACCACATCGCCCTTCTTGACGTTGGCCGTGGGGATCGATTCGCGGATGTGAGCCGTGATGACGTCGCCGATACCGGCGGAGCGCGTGCGCTTGCCGATCACGCCGATCATTTTGGCCACCCGGGCGCCGGTGTTGTCGGCGACCTGAAGCTTGGATTCCATCTGGATCATGGCTCGTAGGGGGAGGGTCGAGTGTTTGGAAAATGTTGAACTATAAATTGTCTGGTCGCCGCGCCCCGCGAGGAGACGCACGAACCGCTCTCAGTGGGCGAGTACTTTGATGAGACGCCAGCGCTTGCTCTTGCTGAGCGGCCGCGTCTCCATCACCATCACCTTGTCGCCGACTTTGGCCTCTTCGTTTTCGTCGTGGGCGTAAAGCTTCTTCGTCTGCTTTACGATCTTCTTGAAGCGGGGATGCGGCACGCGGCGCACCTCCTCCACAACGATCGTCTTGGCCATCTTGTCGGAAACCACCACTCCGACGCGGGTCTTACGAAGACCGCGCTCGGTGGATTCCTGGGTTGGGGTCGGTGTATCGCTCATCTTTGGAAAAATTCAAATCAAATACTGACTTTCACACAAATCATCACCACTCTCCGCCTCACGCCGTGGCCACCGCGTTGCGGCGACTGGAAAGCAGCGTCTCGATGCGCGCGATCTCGCGACGGGCTTCCCGGATGCGGGCGGGATTCTCCAACTGACCGCTCTCCTGCTGGATGCGGAGATTCAGCATCTCCTCCTTGAGATCCCGGCGACGGGTCGCCAGCTCTTCGTTGCTCTGTTCGCGAAGTTCCTTGATTTTCATATGTCGACCTGGTCGGTGAAAGGTTTACGTCGGCGGGATATCGGATCAGCCTCAGGCATTGTGACTGTCGCGCACCACAAAGCGGCAACGGATACCCAGCTTGTTGGAGGCGCGCCGCATGGCGTCCTTGGCGGCGGACTCGGACACGCCCGAGACTTCGAAGAGCATCGTGCCAGGGCGGACCACCGCCACCCAATATTCGGGAGCCCCCTTGCCCTTACCCATACGGGTTTCGGGTGGGCGCGCGGTGACCGGCTTGTGGGGGAACACCCGGATCCACACCTTGCCTTTTCTCTTGAGGTGACGATTGATGGCGATACGGCAGGCCTCGATCTGGCGGTTGGTCACCCACCCGCGACCCAGGCTCTGCAGGCCGAACTCACCGAAACTCACCTTCGTTCCACGTTGCGCATTGCCCGCGCGGCTCCCGCGCTGGGTTTTGCGAAACTTGACTCTTTTGGGCATCAAGGGCATGGCGAAATCTCCTTATCGGTTGGTTGAAAGATTGCTTCCTGAAAAATTATCTGATCGCTCAGCGTCGACCTCCACGGCCACCACCCGCTCCCCGATCCCCACCGGGACCACCACGGCGACCACCGCTGCGCTGGGGCGCGTTCTGCCCCGCGTTCTCGGGCTTGTTGATCCAGCACTTCACCCCGATCACCCCCCAGGTGGTGCGGGCTTCGGCGAATCCGAAATCGATCGGCACCCGCAGGGTCTGGAGCGGCACCTTTCCTTCGCGATACTCCTCGGCGCGGGCAATGTCCGCCCCGCCCAGACGACCGGCGCAGCGGATCCGGATACCGTCGGCGCCAAAGTCCATTCCCGTCTGAATCGCCCGCTTCATGGCGCGGCGGAACGAGATCCGGCGCTCCAACTGCACGGCGACATTCTCCGCCACCAACTGCGCGTCCAATTCCGGCTGCTTGATCTCAAAGATATCGATCTTGACCTGGGAACCCCCGCAGAGCTTGGAGATGTCATTGGTCATCCGCTCGATCTCCGAACCTTTCCGGCCGATGACCAGCCCCGGGCGGGAGGTGTGGAGAGTCACTCGCACGCTGTTCCACGCGCGCTCGATCACCACCTTGGAGATGGCCGCCAGCTGCAGCCGCTCCCGCAGGTATTTGCGGATACGCAGATCGCCGTGGAGCTGATCGGCAAAATCGGATTCGGGGGCGTACCACTTCGAGCGCCAGTCTTTACTGACCGCGAGGCGGAAGCCGATGGGATGAACTTTCTGACCCATGTTACTAGTCTCTTTGGATTATTTCGCTGGATTCGTGTTCACGGCCGAAGCCGTGAGGAAATGGTCTTATTCCGCCGCATCTTCCTGAGGCTCGGCGGTTTCCGCCTTGGCCGCGGGAGCTTTTTTCGCCGCTTTCTTCGGAGCCGCGTTTTTCTTCTCCTCGGAGAGATGACGCGTGGCCGACGCCTTTTCCGCCGGGGAGTCATCGCTCAGAATGATGCGAATATGACTGGTCCGCTTGCGGATCGGCGCGGCCGAACCCCGTGCCCGCGGCTTGAAGCGGCGGAAAGTCGGACCCTCGCCGATAGTGGCCTCTTTGACAAACAAACTGTCGACGGAAAGCTCGAAATTATTTTCCGCGTCGGCCATGGCCGCCTTCACCGTCTTTCCGATCAACTCGGCCGCCTTGCGCGGGGTGAACGTGAGGATGTCCAGCGCGTCGGAAACCGGAAGCCCCTGAATTTCCCGCGCCACATCGCGGGCCTTGCGTGCCGAAACTCGGGCGAATTTGTAGGTCGATATTACGTCCATGGCTTTGTGTAAGTTGGGCTGAAAATGAAAAAAGGAGTCCTGTCGTCGGGTGTGTCTGACGGATACGATCAAAATCTCATAGAGCGTCGGCGCGCGGTTCGATGCGATCCCCGACACGCACTTCGCCACCGATGCTTTCCTCGATCAAGGCGCCGGCAATGGCGTCTCGCACATCCACCACCAGGGCGGAGACGATCTCCCGGGAGTCGCGCTTCACCGTGATCGGCATGCCCACACGGACACCACCGGCGCGGCCCACGTTGACCACCACCAGCCCGATCTCGGAATCCACACTCACCACTTGTCCGTCGGTGATAGGTCTGGTAGCGGTTCCCGACCCGGCATGGGCCGCTCCCTGATTGGCTTTGCCCAACGCGGCGTCGGCGGCCGCCAGCGCGGATTCGGCGCGGGCTCGCGCCTCGGGATCGGCCACCACGGCGGCCTGAAGGTAACCGACCAGTGCCTCGCTCAATTCCGCGAGGGAAGCGGCGATCTCGGCTTTTTCGCGTTCGACGCGGTCCCGATCCCGGACCGCCTGCAGCAGACGCTGTTCGAGACTTTTCTCGTCCGGCTTCACCAGATCCACCCCGAAGGAGGCCATGCGCAGCAACAGTTCCTCATACTGGGCGCGGACTTCTCCGCCGACCCGATTGGATTCCGCGAGGCTCTCGCGCAGCGCCTCCGCTTTGCGATCCGACTCGTCCAGTTGCTTGCGGGCCACGTCCAGCGCGGTTCGCATCTCCTGGAGTTCGATCTCGGCCGCCGCCGCACCCTCCTGAGCCCCCGCGACACCAGCGCCCACCATCACCAGCAGAGCGGCACCCGCGACGCACAGCATCGCGGAAACCCCTCGCCAAAGGCGGGCGGCAGTCTGGTTTTCTGGACTCAACAGGGTCATGTCAGCGGGCTAACAGGGTATGATGAAAGGGGGAAAATCCAAAAATCGCCGGCGCATCAACCGCCCTTGATCTTCGGATTGTGGCCGCTGTGGCCGGTGAATTTCCGGGTGGGAGAAAACTCGCCCAATTTGTGTCCCACCATGTTTTCGGTCACGAACACGGAGATGAAATCCTTGCCGTTGTGAACCAGAAAAGTGTGCCCGACGAAGTCGGGGGTGATCATCGAGCGGCGCGACCAGGTTTTGATCGGCTTCTTCTGTCCGGCTTCGTTCAAACGATCGATCTTCAGAAGCAGCTTCTGATCGACGTAAGGTCCTTTTTTGAGAGATCGGCCCATGGAGTGTCAGCGTTGTGAGATTCGGTAATTGGAATGACGGTCGTTGGCCGGAAATCAGCGGCGCTTCTTGGCGTTGCGGCGCTGAACGATGAATTTGTCGCTCGGCTTGTACTTCTTGCGAGTCTTCTGCCCCTTGGCGTGACCCCAAGGACTCTTGAGGTGCTGGCGACCACCACCGGACTTGGATTTACCCTCACCACCGCCGTTCGGGTGATCGACGGGGTTCATGCACATGCCGCGGACGGTCGGGCGGATGCCAAGCCAGCGGGTGCGGCCAGCCTTGGCGCTCTGGACATTCATGTGGTCGGAGTTGCCGACCACGCCGATGGTGGCATAGCACTTGACGTTGATCTTGCGGATCTCGCCGGAGGGCAGCTTGATGAGGGCGTAGTCGCCCTCGCGGTTGGAAAGGATGCAGCTCTGGCCGGCGCTGCGGGCGACCTTGCCTCCGCGACCGGGAACCAGCTCGACGTTGTGAATCACCGAACCGGTGGGGATCTTCGACAAGGGCAACGCGTTGCCGGGCTTCGCCGGAGCCTTTTCTCCGGCCTCGACTTTGGCGCCCACCTCGAGATTCCGCGGGGCGAGGATGTAGCTTTTCTGCCCGTCCCCGTACTCGATCAGCGCGATCCGCGCCGTGCGGTTGGGATCATACTCGATGGCCACCACGTTGGCGGGCTCGTCGCGACGCAGGCGCTTGAAGTCGATCATCCGATACTTGCGCTTGTGCCCACCCCCGCGGTGGCGGCAGGTGATGCGCCCGCGGTTGTTCCGGCCACCGGATTTCTTCAACGGCGCGGTCAGGCTTTTCTCCGGAGTGCTCTTGGTGATCTCCGCGAAATCGGGGAGCATCTTGTAGCGACTCGAGGGAGTGATCGGTTTGTGTTTTTTCAGCGGCATGACTCGAAATGGGTTGGTCCTGTCGGTTTCTGGAATGCGGAGGCGGCTTCGGGGAATCGTGATTCGATCACGCGAGGTCGATGCTCTCTCCCTCCGCCAGTTTCACGAAAGCCTTTTTCCAATGGGCGGTCCGGCCGAAATCGGCGCGGCGCTCGCGTTTCTTTTTTCCCTGGTAGTTGGCCGTGCGGACGCTCTCGACTTTCTTGCCGAAGAGCTTCTCCACCGCCTGCTTGATCTCCAGCTTGTTGGCGTTGCGATTCACTTTGAACACATACTCGTTGTTCAATTCGGTGAGCAGCGTGGCTTTCTCGCTCAGCTGGATGGTGTCGATGACTTGGAAAATGTCTTTCATGGCTGTCGGTCGGGCTGATCGATGACGGAAAGGAAACAGGTGACGGTGGGGATCAACGGGTCCGGGCGGCGAGGGTCTCCAGGGCGTCCTGGACGACGATGATCTTGTGGAAATAGAGCAGGTGCTCGGTGTTCAACTCTCCGGCGCTCATGAGCAGGGCGGAGGCATAGTTGCGGGCCGCGCGCTTGGTCTCTTCGTCGAAGCTGTTGGCCACGATCACCACCTTGTTGGCGTTGGTGTGCTTCTCGAGTTCCGCGATGAAGGACTTGGTCCGACCATCGGAGATGATGAAGGAGTCGACGACCAGCAGATCCTCGGACTTGATCCGTTCGCTGATGGCCTTGGCGAAAGCCAGGCGCCGCGTGGTGCGATTGACTTTTTTGGAGTAGTCGCGAGGACGGGGACCGAACACGACCCCCCCACCGCGCCACACCGGCGAGGCGTTGCCACCCGAGCGGGCGCGTCCGGTGCCTTTTTGGCGCCAGGGCTTGCGGCCGGAGGCGGCGACTTCGCCGCGGGTCTTGGAGTTCGCCGAACCGGTGCGCCGGTTGGCGTGCATTGCCACGACGACGTCGTGCACGGCCTGATTGCCGCGGTCATCCTCGATCACCACGAGGTTCGCCTTTTTGGCGTCGTCCAGAGTCAGAGCTTTAGCGGCCATGGTCTTGTCGATGGGTAAAAATGGTCTGGTTTCCGTGAGGAAGGGTGTGAATGGGCGTGGTCTTCAGCGACGGATCATTCGGATGCCGCTTCGCCACCCGACTTGAGATTCTGCGCCGGACCTTCTTTTTTCTTGGAGGGGCGGATGATGACGTAGCCTCCCTTGGCGCCGGGGACGGCACCGCTGACGAGGATGACATTGTCCTCGGGGCGTTTCTTTACGATCTTCAGGTTCTGGATCGTGCGACGATCATTCCCCTGCCGACCCGGCATGGGCTGGTTCTTCCAGACGCGACCGGGCGTGGAGCCGGCGGCGATGGCACCGGGGCGACGATGCATCATGGAGCCGTGCGTCTGACGCTGTCCGTGGAAGTTATGGCGACGCATGACGCCCTGAAAGCCCTTGCCCTTGGAGGTCCCGATGACGTCGATCCACTGACCTTCCTCGAAGAGGTCGATCCCGGGATGGTCGATTTCAGGCAACTGCTCGTCGTCCTCGAGACGGAACTCGCGCACCACCCGCTTGGCCTTGCTGCCATGCGCTTTGAAGTGGCCGGAATCCGGCTGGTTGAGACGCGACTCCTTCTGGTCG
Source organism: uncultured Verrucomicrobiales bacterium (assembly GCA_964439145.1). Taxonomy (GTDB): domain Bacteria; phylum Verrucomicrobiota; class Verrucomicrobiia; order Verrucomicrobiales; family DEV007; genus JAEUHH01. Next base: position 91,972 of record CAYTNL010000010.1, on the reverse strand, counting down.
TCGAAAGCCACCTGCACCGCGGTGTAGCCGTCTTTCTCCCGCGTCTTTTTCTGCAAAAAGACGTTGTCGCTGATGTCAATGACGGTGACCGCAATGGCCTCACCCTCGTCGGTGAAGATGCGCGTCATTCCGACTTTCTTGCCAATCAATCCGATACTCATGGCCGAAACTCCCTGGTAAAAATCAATTTATTGCGATAGCGATCCTCGTGGTTCAGGCCGCTCCTTAGATCTTGATGGTGATATCCACACCTGCGGGCAGGTTGAGCTTTTTCAACTCATCCACCGTGTGGGCGGTCGGATCGACAATGTCGAGCAGACGTTTGTGCGTGCGAATCTCGAACTGCTCCGCCGACTTCTTGTTGACGTGCGGAGAGCGGTTGACGCTGAATTTTTCGATGCGGGTCGGCAACGGAATGGGGCCCGCCACCTTGGCGCCGGTGCGCTTGGCGGTCTCCACGATATCCTGCGTCGACTTGTCCAAAAGCCGATAGTCGTAGGCTCGCAGCCGGATTCTGATACTGGTGCTTTGCATAATGGGACGCCCTCGTTAAATCGGTTCGTTTGAATTCAGTTAGTGTCCCGCGAATCAGTGCGATCCGCGCTGCTCAATTATTTCATCAACAATGTTCTGGGGAACCTGCTCGAAATGCGAGGGCTCCATGGAAAAGCTGGCCCGACCGCTGGAGAGACTGCGCATGTCGGTGGAATACCCGAACATCGCCGCCAGGGGCACCTCGGCCTTGACGATGCTGAGGTTGTTCTTGGCGTCGATCTGGCCGATCCGGCCGCGACGACGGTTCAGGTCGCCGATGATATCGCCCTGATACTCGTCGGGCGTGGCCACCTCTACCGCCATGATCGGCTCCAGCAGGATGGACCGGGCTTTGCGGAAGCCCTCCTTGGTGGCGAGAATGGCCGCCATCTTGAACGCCTGCTCGTTGGAGTCGACATCATGGTAGGAGCCGTCGAGCAGATCGACGTGCACATCCACCACAGGATAGCCCGCGATGACCCCGTTGTGGGTCGCCTCGGTGATCCCGGCGATACAGGCGTTGATGTATTCCTTGGGAATGGCGCCACCCACAACCTTGTTGTCGATGGTGAGCCCCTTGCCCCGCTCGCTGGGGAAGACTTTCAAAATCACATGACCATACTGCCCGCGTCCGCCGGTCTGCTTCACCAGCTTGAACTCGCCGTCGGCCGCCGCGGTGATAGTCTCGCGATAGGCGATCTGTGGCTTGCCGGCGTCGGTCTCGACCCCGTACTCGCGCTTCATACGATCCTGAATCACCTCCAGGTGCAGCTCACCCATGCCGGCGATGATGGTCTGGCCGGTCTCTTCGTCCGTGCTGACCACAAAGGTCGGATCCTCATCGGATAGCCGCTGCAGAGCGGTGGCCATCTTCTCCTGATCGACCTTGGTGCGCGGCTCGACCGCCATGGAAATGACCGGCTCGGGAAAGGCCGGCGGCTCCAACATGATGTCGAAGCCCTCTTCATGAAGGGTGTCGCCGGTCTTGACATTCTTGATGCCCACCATGGCCGCGATATCCCCGGCGTAGCAGGTGTCGATGTCGGTGTGTTGATTGGACTGGATCTGGATCAGACGCCCGATGCGCTCACGCTTGCGGGTCCGGGGATTGATGACCGCATCCCCTTTGGTGATGGTGCCCGAGTAGACGCGGATGAAGACCAGCTTTCCGACGAACTTGTCGGACCAGAGCTTGAAAGCCAGGGCGCAGAACTTGCTGCTGTCGCTGGTCTGCGCCTCGATCTTGACCGCCTCGTCGTCGGGATCCTGGCCAACCGCGGCGGGAATTTCCAAGGGACTCGGGAGATAATCGACGACCGCGTCGATGAGATACTGGACCCCCTTGTTCTTGAAGGCCGATCCCCCGACGATGGGTATCACCTTGTTGGCGATAGTGGCGCGCCGCAGCGCGCGCTTTACGTCCTCCACCGAGATCGGCTCCTCTTCGATAAACTTGAGGCCAATCTCCTCGTCAGCATCGACCAGAGCGTCGAGCAGGGAATCGTAGGCGGCATCCGCCACCGCACGTTGATCATCAGTGAGATCGCACACCTCGTAGGTGGAGCCGAAGACATCATCATCCGAGTAGATGATCGCCTTCTTGTTAATGACATCGATCTGCCCCCTCAACTGATCCTCGGAGCCGATGGGCACCAGAATGGGGTGACCGTTCGCCCCGAGCTTGGTGCGCACATCCTCGACGACATTGTCGAAGTCGGCGCCGGTGCGATCCATCTTGTTGACGAAAACGATGCGGGGAACGTTGTATTTCGACGCCTGCCGCCAGACCGTCTCGGACTGCGGCTGCACCCCGGCGACGCCACAGAACACCACAATGGCACCGTCAAGCACCCGCAGGGAACGCTCCACCTCGGCGGTGAAATCGACATGCCCGGGAGTGTCGATGATGTTGACCCGCTGCTCCTGGCCCGCGAAGAGCTTGTAGACACCCTCTTCGGGGACCTGCTTCCACTCGCAACTGACCGCGGCGGAAGTGATGGTGATCCCGCGCTCCTTCTCCTGCTCCATCCAGTCGGTGGTGGCCCCGCCATCATGGACCTCGCCGATCTTGTGGATCATCCCCGTATAAAAAAGCACCCGCTCCGTCAGCGTCGTCTTGCCCGCATCGATATGCGCCGCAATCCCGATATTACGGGTGCGCTCGAGAGGCATCTTTCGCTTGGGATGATTGGGGTTGCCAGTCACGACGAAAACAGGAGGGGAAAAGGAAGGGTATCTGCGGTCAGCAAAGAGAATTGAGGAGAGACGAAACTCCCCCGGCCGATGCCACCAGGGACTCGACAAGGGAAACGGTCTGAAAACGCCCGGGCGAAGGATTACCAGCGGAAGTGGGCAAAGGCGCGGTTCGCCTGGGCCATCTTGTGGACTTCGTCGCGCTTGCGAATGACGCCGCCCTGATTGGAGCTGGCGTCACGAATTTCGTTGGCCAGGGCCACGTGCATCGGAGTGCCCTTGCGGGACCTGGCCGCGTTGACCAGCCAGCGCATGGCAAGCGCCTCCTGCCGGTCCGTGGCCACCTCCAGCGGCACCTGATAGGTGGCGCCACCGACCCGGCGGCTCTTGACTTCCACTCGCGGCTTGGCGTTTTCGACCGCGCGGATCAGCACTTCGAGAGGATCCACCGATTCGACCCCCTCGTTGGCGCGATCCATCGCCGCGTAGACGATGCGTTCCGCCAGGGAGCGCTTGCCCACCAGCATCACCTTGGAGACCAATTTGGCCACCAGGGGACTGTCGTAGCGCGGATCGCGGACCTCGGGCCTCGCGTAAACTCGTTTTCTTCGGGACATAGGATTATTTCAGTCTGGGCTAAAACATTCGTATCACCGAAAATCAGGCTGACCTGACACCCGCGGGCGTCAGGAGCTGGTTTTCGGTCTCTTCGCGCCGTATTTGGATCGGGCTTGCTTGCGGTTATTGACACCCAGGGTGTCGAGGGCGCCGCGCACGATGTGATAGCGGACACCGGGAAGATCCTTCACACGACCGCCACGAACGAGGACGATCGAGTGCTCCTGAAGGTTATGCCCCTCACCCCCAATGTAGGCGATGACTTCCTCCCCGTTCGTCAGGCGAACCTTGGCGACCTTACGAAGCGCCGAGTTCGGCTTCTTGGGCGTGCGGGTGTAAACCTGCAGACAAACGCCACGACGTTGCGGGCAATCATCGAGTGCCGGCGACTTCGACTTGTAGGGCTTGTCTTGACGACCCTTGCGAACGAGTTGGTTGATAGTGGGCATAACGTCTCCGTTTTGCTAAAAAAATTCGTTTCGGCACGGATACTGCAACCAAAGTTGCCAACACCTGAGCCAGTTTGCCTCTCTCCTTTCAGGAATAGGTCTCGGGAGAGCGATCTCACAAAACCTGACCGGAACTTTGAGCGGGCGGTGAACCCGCCAGAAAATCCGTGTCCGGAAACCTCTAGCGGCGAGGGCGGGGAATATAGTCGGCACCCCGGGGTCCGCAACCTGATTTCCGCGAAATTTTTCAAGTTCCCGCCCCAAGGCGGAAACAAGCTTCCATTCCTCCCAAAAAGAAGGTCTGAAAATTATCACCTGCCTGAAAAATCTCCCCAATTTGGTAGCAGGAGGCGGATTTGAACCGCCGACCAAAGGCTTATGAGTCCTCTGCTCTACCCCTGAGCTATCCTGCCGTCGTGTGGGACTACTAGAAATGTTCATCTCCGGCGCGAAGTCAACCGGAGAAATCACTCTTCCCCACCACAATTTACCGCCATCCCGCGCCCGGGTTCTATCGAATCACCAGATCATCCCGGCCCATCGCCTCGGCGATGTCCTGCCCGCCACGCAACAGGGTGTTCCCGGCGAACAACGCCGTGGGATCGATGCCCTCCGCCGTCTCCCAGTCGCTCTCCTGCACCTGACCGCTCTGGCCATAGGCGGACAGTGGATTGTGATAAGTCACCTGCTCGATCTGCTCCAGCGGTATGCCGGCCTCTTTCATCAGTGCGGCCGTCTTGGGCACCGCCAGGGGATCGCTGATGCCCCAGTCCGCCGAGCTGTCGACCACGATGCGCTCGGCGCCGTACTCGCGCATGATGTCTATCATGCGCTCGTTTCCGAGCTTGGTGTGCGGATAGATCGTGAAAGCCGCCCAGTATCCCCGATCCAGCACCGCCTTCACGGTCTCCTCGTTGTTGTGGTCGATGATCACCTTGCACGGGTCGACACCCACGTCCTCCAGCACATCCATGGTGCGGATGGTACCCATCTTCTTGTCCCGATGCGGGGTGTGAATCTGGATGGGGAGATCCGCCTCCAAGGCCATCTCGGCCTGAATGCGCAGGTATTTTTCCTCCGCGCGTGTCTGATCATCGAATCCGATTTCGCCAATCCCCACCACGCCCTCTTTGCAGATGTAGAGGGGGAGCAACTCCATCACCGCGTCGGCCAGGCGCTCGTTGTTCGCCTCCTTGGGATTGAGCCCGATCGTGCAGTAGTGTTTGATCCCGAACTGGCTGGCCCGGAATCGCTCGAAACCCACCAGGGAATTGAAGTAGTCCTTGAAACTACCGGGCTCGGTTCGCGGCTGCCCCTGCCAGAAGGAGGGCTCGATCAGCGCGGTGACACCGGCGGCGGCCATCCGCTGATAGTCATCGGTGGTGCGGGACACCATGTGGACGTGGGAATCGAAAAAACGCATGGGAAAAGGCGGGTCGGGGGTTCAGGAGTTGGCGAGTCGCTCGCCCAGACGGTTCCAGTCCAGTGTCCCCGTGCGGATGGCCTCAAGCTCGTCCGCCAGAGCGTCGCGCAGACCCACGAGCACTCCCTGGGTGTCGGCCGCCACGACCAGGGCCGCCGCTTCCCGCTGTCCGGGCTCGTCAGAAGCGGCCACCCGCGCGATATCCTCCGCCAGGGTGTCGGTGACAAAGTTCACGCAGCCTCGCCACAACTCGGGCGAGACGGGGCGCCCCGCCGCCCAGCGCTCGTGGGCCAGATTCGACAGCATTTCGGCCAGGGTCGCGTTGGCCCGCTCGTCGATCCCCATCATGCGATACAGGGGCCGGTTGATGAACAACGATTTCAACACCAGCTGGTTCCAGGCCTCCTCCGGGAAATGGGCGGCGGGAAAGGGATTGTCCAGCGCGATGGCGTCGAAGACATCGACGATGTTGGTCCGGGACGCCTCCCGCGCCAATCCCACCAGAAAACCGGGCTCGGGCAACAGCGGAATGGCCGAGTAGATGGCCACTTGCTCCCGCAAATCGGCGGACCCGAGCACTTTTCCCAATGTCTCCTGATAGACCGTGTCCGGCTGCTCGGCCAACACCAGTAACAAGACCACCCGGGCCAGGCGAAACTCGTCCCATCCCTCCACCGATATCCCGGGCCCCAGCCCTTGCAGAATCGCGAGATCGGCCTCGGCGACTGATACTCGCCTCCGCTTGTCAAAACGGCGCGATACCCCACTGAAGGCGAAATAAAACCGGCGCTGGTTGAATTCTCCGCGCAACGCGGCAATTTCGTCGTCCAGCCAACTCATGGCCTCCGCCGAAGCGGCACGACCCAAAATGTCACGGAGGGGAGTAGAAACCATCGGATTGAGAAACACCGGGGGACTCTAAGGAAGCACCGCCGAAACTCAAGCACCGGTCCGCGCGATCCACAATTCACGCCACCATTCCGCCAAATCCCGCTCATCATTGAAAAAACTCGCAAGGACCATTCAGAGAAAAAAGATTTGATTAAAAATCGAAAACTATAAAGATGTCCTAAAGGTTCCAGTTTTTGCAATGCCCTCCCCGGAAATGCTCGTTCTCTCCACCCTCGCCCTCGTGGCGGTGATCGCGGTGGTGATCGTCTCACTCAACCAGCGGAAACGCGGCCGCCGTCGCACCCCCGACACGGAGTCGCTGATCCGGCTGGACGCCAGGGTTGCGGACGAGACCGACATCCATCCCGTGCTCGAATCCGAGGAGGCACTCTACTCCATCGAGAAACTGGAACTCGCCAGTGACGACGCTTTCCGCCGCGCGCCTCTCATTTTCTCCCCCGAGGCGTTTCTCGCCGAGGAGCTGAAAGTGTCCGATCCGGAAACGGCAGAGCCCGTGGCGGAAGACGCCCCGCTCAACATCGCTCTCCCCGTCGAAGAGGAAGAAACCCCGGATTACGTGGAAGCCGTTGCCGAGGAAACCGAGATTCTCGCTGTCGAGGAAACCGCGGATGAAGCACTGACGCCCATCATTGGCGGGGCGACTCCCGCATGGGAAATCGAAGAGGAGGTGGACAGCCCCACCGCCCTTCTGGAGACAGCCCCCGAGGAGCACCCGACCGCCGCTGTTGAGGAGGTCGACGAGACCTTGGCCGCCGAGGAAGAAGCCCTACGCCGAGCCACGCTGCGCCGCGCACCGCGTCGCCATCGACGCCCCCGCACGGTGGACGAAAATCTCGATTCACAGATCTCCGATCTCGATCACCGACTCGACGCTCTGGAGGCCCTGGTCGCCAGCATCGAGCAGGGACTCGCCGAGTTCGAGCCGCTGCTGGAGGACATCGACGCGGGAATGGACCCTCTCGACGACGATCTTTCCGAACACGGCGACGATCACGCCCAGGCGGCCTGATAGCTGCCCGCGCGCCAACGCGGAGCTTGCCCGGGCGACCGTTTTCGCCCATCATCGGCGGATGAAACCCGCCCGATTTCTCCTCCTCGCCCTACTGCCGGCATTCGCCACGCTTGGCGCCCCCGACATCGCCCGTTCGGCGGAGGCGCGCCCCAACATCGTCTTCATCTTCACCGACGACCATTGCCAGCAGGCACTCAGCGCCTACGACGACTCCCGCATCATCACCCCGAACATGGACCGCATCGCCGAGGGCGGCATGCGCTTCGACCGTTGCTACGTCACCAACGGCATCTGCGGTCCCAGCCGCGCGGTGATACAGACCGGCAAATACAGCCATCTCAATGGCTTCATGGTCAACGGACAGTCCTTCAACGGCGACCAACCCACTTTCCCGAAAATGCTGCACGCGGCCGGCTACCAGACCGCCGTCATCGGGAAATGGCACCTCGAATCCACCCCCCAGGGTTACGACTATTTCGACGTCCTCGTCGGCCAGGGTCCCTACTACAATCCCCCCATGCTACGAGGCGGCATCGAAGCCCAGGCCACCCGGGTGGATCACACCGGCTACACCACCGACATCATCCGCGACAAAGCCCTCGCCTGGCTGAAAGAGGACCGAGATCCCGAAAAGCCCTTCATGCTCATGTTCCAGCACAAGGCGCCCCATCGCGACTGGCAGCCCGGCCCCAAGTATCTGAACTGGCTCGACGACATCGAGATCCCCGAGCCCGAGACCCTTTGGGACGTCTACAGCAACCGCGCCAGCCCCGCCGCCAACCAGGCGATGACCATCAAGGAGCACCTCACCGAGCGCGACCTCAAACTCACCGAGCCCAAGGGTCTCACCCCCGACCAACTCGCCGCCTGGAACGCCGCCTACGGCCCCAAGAACGAAAAATTCCTCCGGGAACGCGGCACCATGTCGCCCGAGGAAATCGTGAAATGGAAATACCAGCGCTACGTGAAGGATTACCTCCGCTGCGTGAAATCCGTCGATGACTCCATCGGCGACGTGCTCGACTACCTCGAGGCCGCAGGTCTCGCGGACAACACCGTCGTCATCTACTCCAGCGACCAGGGCTGGTACCTGGGTGAACACGGCTGGTACGACAAACGCTGGATGTACGAGGAATCCCTCAAAACCCCTCTCCTGGTGAAATGGCCGGGCATCGTCAAACCCGGCAGCGTGAGCCGGGACATCGTCTCCAACCTCGATTTCGCCCAGACATTTCTCGACATCGCCGGCCTGCCCCAGCCGGAGGACATGCAGGGCCGCAGCCTCCTCCCCATCCTGAAAGGTCAGACCCCCGCCGACTGGCGCACCTCCTTCTATTACCACTATTACGAATTCCCCGGCGCCCACAGCGTGGCCCGCCACTACGGCGTCACCGACGGCACCCACAAGCTCATCCACTACTACGAACTGGGCGAATGGGAGCTGTTCGACCTGAACTCGGATCCCAACGAACTCAACAGCCTCCACGGTCTCCCCGGCTCCGCCGAAATCCAGGCCCGGCTCGAGAAAGAACTGACCCGTCTCCGCGAAGTCTACCAACTTCCCGAAAAAGACCCCGAGTCCAGCTATCGCCGCAAAGCCCCCGGCCAGAAAAAAGCGCCGCCCGCCAAGAAAAAAGCCGCCTGACAGGGTTGGGTGTCCGACCCAACAGGGTTGAGTCATGCCGTGGGAAAAGGGGAATTGACGGAAATGTGTCTTTCCGGCGGGCGGCTTTTCGAGTATTAACCAACAGGAAAGGTTGTCCTTTCCCGTCTCGAACCCCTAACCCCCCCTTCATCACCATGGGCATACTATCCTGGATCTTCCTCGGCCTCGTCGCCGGGGCACTCGCGAAATTCATCATGCCGGGCAAGGACCCCGGCGGATTCATCATCACCATCCTCCTCGGCGTCGTCGGCGCGGTGGTCGCCGGTTTCCTCGGCAGCTTTTTCGGCTGGGGCAAAGTGCAGTCTTTCGACCTCTGGGGCATCTTCATCTCCACCCTGGGCGCCATCCTTGTTCTCATCATCTATCGTCAGGTGAGAAAAGCCAAGGCCGCCGGGAAATAATCCCCTCCCCACCCGCCCGCCGATGCGAATCATCCCGATCTCCCTCTGTCTTGCCCTGAGCTGCGCGGGCGCCGTCGCCCAGACCCAGCAAGCCGCCTACGAGCTGCCTCCCATGTTCGAGGCGTCGAAGGTGCTGCCTCCGGAGTGGCTCTCGGGGCCTCATCATCGGGTGCGGGAGCTGGCGCCCAGCGACGGGTTCCTGGTGAATTTCACCATCGACTCGGATTTCGGCACCTTTGACTGTGCCGGAGTCCGCGAGGTGAAAGTCAGGATCTATGAGATTGAGGCCATCAGCCGCCTGGTGCAGTTCAGCCGCGGGGACCTCTTCGCCCAAGGCGTCAAGCGATCCGTCGAGGCGCCGATCGACGCGGTGAAACGCATCATCGAGCAACCGGTCGCCTCCGTCGAACAGGTCCCCCACACCGTCGGCCACTTCTTCAGCCAGGTCGGCGCGTCGGTGGGCAGCGCGGTGCGCGGCATTGGCAACGACTCCCCCAAACCACCAGCTGGCGAAGAGGAGCCTCACAAGGGTCTGGTGCGCTCCCTCGCCGGGGTGGCGGGATTCGATAAGGCGAAACTCACCATCGCCCGCCAACTGGGCGTCGATCCCTACTCGGATAACGCTCGGCTGCAGGAGGAGATGGAAAAGGTCACCTGGGCTCTTTTTGCCGGGGGGCTGCCCCTCGACATCGGGGTGAAAGTGGCCTCATCCGGCGCCTCTCTCGCCCTCACCGCCACCGAATTCGTCGGTCTGCCCGAGGAAATCTACGAGATCACCCCCAGCGAACTCGCCCTCCGGGATCGCGAAGCCCTCACCGCCATGGGCGTCGAGGTCGCCACCATCGACGCCATCATCGGCAATCCCTCCCTCTCTCCCTCGCTGCGCCACCATCTCATCCAATCCATCCTCAAGCTCGGCCCTCCACAGAACGTACGTCCCCTCGCCACCCTCCTCACGGTTTGCGAAGGCTCGCGCCACTCCCACTTCCTGAAACAGGTCTTCGATCTCATGGTCCGCCGTCACCAGGTCCAGCCCTACCAAGCCTACGGTGTCTATGGCAAACTCCCGGCGGCGATGACACCCGACGGGGTCATGGAGATCACCGCGCCGGTCGATTATGTCTCCTGGACCGAGCGCGTGGCCGCGTTCGCCCATCGCTCCGACTGGGGCGCCACCCCGAAACGCCTCATCATCCAGGGACTGCTGAGTCCGCGCGCCGAAGCCGAGACCCTGGCCGCCGGTTGGGAGATCGTCAAAGCCCAGTGACGCCGCCAACGTGAGGCGTGCGCCTCTCACCCCATTCGCGAGACGATCAGCTCCTGCAGCTTCACCATGTCTGCGGAAAATTTCCGGATGCCCTCCGCCGTTTTCTCGGTCGCCATCGCATCCTCGTTGAGCAGATAGCGGAACGTCTTCTCATCAAGCTCCAGCCGCTCCGTCCCCTCCTCCTCGGCCGCCGCCGAAACCGGGTCCAACTTGCGCGTCACCGGTTCGGTGGAATCCCGCAGAGCTTCCAGCAGATCCGGGCTGATGGTCAGCAGATCACAACCCGCCAGCTCCAGAATCTGGCCCGTATTCCGAAAACTCGCCCCCATCACCTCCGTGTCGTGGCCGTGCCGCCGATAGTAGGCATAGATGCGCCGCACCGAGCGCACACCCGGATCCTCCGCGCCGGCGTAGTCCCTCCCCGTCTCCCGCCGATACCAGTCATAAATGCGCCCGACAAAGGGAGAGATCAGGCGAATGCCCCCCTCCGCACACGCCACCGCCTGCACCAGGGAAAACATCAGCGTTAGATTGCACCGGATGCCCTCCCTCTCCAGCCTTGTCGCCGCCTCGATGCCCTCCCAGGTCGAGGCGATCTTGATCAGCACCCGTTCGCGGTCAATCCCCTCCGCCTCGTAAAGATCGATCAGACGCCGCGCCTTCGCCACCGTGCCCGCCACGTCAAAAGACAGTCGCGCGTCCACCTCCGTCGATACCCGTCCCGGCACGATGGCCAGAATCTCCGCGCCGAACAGGATCAGCAGTCGGTCGATCACCGCCTCCAGCCCCCGCTCCGACGCCTCCGCGATCGCTCGATCCACCAGCGGCGCGTAGGCCTCCTGTTGCGCCGCCTTCAGGATCAGGGAGGGATTCGTCGTCGCGTCTCGCGGCTCGTACTTCCGCATCGACTCAAAGTCTCCCGTGTCGGCCACCACCGTGGTGAACCGCTTCAATTGATCCAGCTGGGTCGGCATATCCATGCCCCACCCTCCGGTCACTCCGGTCCCTTGTCCAGCACCGCGCCCGACCCCGACCGCGACGAGATTTTTTCTCGAAAATACTTGTCAGCCCGTCTGCCGAAAGGTAAACCACCGCCGCATGAAACTCACCCGCACTCTACCCGCCCTGTTCGCCGTCGCCGCCATCGCCGTTTCCACCGCGGTCATCGCCGACGAAAACCACGAGATCCTCGAGAAAGTGATGGAGGAAGGCCTCAAAGGCGATGACAGCCCGCTGGCCAAAGTCCTCGGCGGTTCCGCCTCCAAAAAAGAGATCACCGACCTCGCCACCCTCATCAAGACCATGCACGGCACCAAGGCCCCCAAAGGCGACCAGGCCGCCTACGATGAAAAAGTCGCCGAGCTCATCGCCGCCATGGACGCCGTCGCCGGCGGAGACACCGGCGAGAAATCCATCGGTCGCCTCGACAAGGCTTCCAACTGCAAAGCCTGCCACACCGATCACAAGCCGAAGAAATAAGCAGCCCTCCCGGAAATCAACGATTTCACCACCCAGCCTCGCCGGAAACCCCGGCGGGGCTTTTTTTACGCGGTAATCTCAGAACCAAGAGCCAAGAGCCAAGAGCCAAGAGCCAAGAGCCAAGAGCCAAGAACCAAGAGCCAAGAACCAAGAGCCAAGAACCAAGAACCAAGAACCAAGAACCAACCTACCACTTCTCGAATCTCCCCCGGAACTCCGGGTTTTTCGAGGTCGGCAGGGCCGCGGTTTCCCGGCGCAGGGCCTCCAGTTTTTTCGCCAGCTCGGCGGCTTTCTCCGGATGCTCGGCGGCAACGTTCCTCGACTCGGAGAGGTCCTCGGAAAGGTGAAACAACTCGGGCGGCTTGCCGTAGTCCCACTCGATCAGTTTCCAGTCGCCCTCCCGAATCGCCGAGCCCGGGGTGCCGCCCTGGTTGCCCCAGTGCGGGTAGTGCCAAACAGCGCGCGCTCCGGCTCGAACACCGCCGACGGGTCCCGCAGCAACTTTGCGAAACTGGCACCATCGACATGCTGCTCCGACCGCTTCGGCAGACCGCAGGCGTCGAGGATGGTGGGATAGAAATCGGTGGAAATCACCGGCACGTCGCAGACCGATCCCGGCGCGGTTACGCCCGGCCAGCGCACCAGCAGCGGCTCCCGGATGCCGCCCTCGTAGAGCCAGCCCTTGCCCGCGCGCAGCGGCACGTTGGCGGTCGGCGATCCCTCCGAAGTCGACAGCCCGCCGTTGTCGGAAAAGAACATCACCAGGGTGCGGTCGGCCACGCCATTGGCATCGAGGGCATCGAGCACCTTCCCGACAGCCTGGTCCATGGCCTCGACCATCGCCGCGTAGACGGCGTGCTCCTGCACCTGGCGGACCTCGCGCGGCGGCTCTGGGGCGAAGACATTCTCCGGCAGATCGAGCGTCTCCTTCTTCGCCTGGTATTTCTCCACCAAGTCGGGCCGGCCGATGAGGGGCGTGTGCACGGAGTAGAACGACAGGTAAGCCAGGAAGGGACCGTCCTTGTGCTCGGCGATGAAGTTGGCCGTCTCCGTGGCGAGGCGGTCCGGGAGGTGTTCGCCCTCCGGTCCGTCCACCAGCCGCGGATTGCCGTAGGGCGAAAAGTATTTCTTCCCACCGTAGGGGCCGCCGCGGTCGACGCCGCCCTGATTGACGTCGAACCCGTGATCCTCCGGCCACGATCCCTCCGGACCGAGGTGCCACTTGCCGGCGAAGAAAGTCGCGAAATCGTGCGCCTTCAGGGCCTCGGCCAGGGTCGTGTGATCGTCGGCGAGATGATTCACATAGGGCGCCGGCCGCACCGGGCGCTCCGCCTGACGACCGAATTTCCCGTCCCTCGCCGGATCGTAGTCCGCCGGGATCTCCTCATGCGCGTTGGGCGCCCCGAAATAATCCGTGTTCCGCGTCCGTGCCGGATAGCGACCGGTGAGAATCGACGAGCGCGTCGGCGAACACACCGGGCAGGCCGCGTAGCCGGCGGTGAAGCGCATCCCGCTGTCGGCCAGGCGCTGGAGATTCGGTGTGTCGTAGAAGGTGTCCGGATTGTTCGGCGAGATGTCCATCCACCCGAGGTCATCGGCGAGGATGAAGACCACGTTGGTGGCCGGCTTCACCTCCGGCTCGGCGGCGGGAGCGGAAATCGCCACCAGCCACACCAGTAAGGGCGCGGCGATCAGGAGGCGGCGAAGCACGGAAACGATTGCGGAAAAGTGGGGTTGGCTGACGGCGTACATGCCCACCCATCCCATCCCGCGCGAACCGGCGCAAATCCCGATGCCTCCCTTATCACGCCCATCATCGTAAGCCTTTCGTTACGAACTCGACCAATCCATCCAACCGGAGAACCGAAAACCGAAGAACCCTGAACCGAACCCCATGAACACCTTCGACGCCATCTATCAACGTCGCGCCATCAAAGCCTTCGATCCCGAGCATCGCCTGACCGAGGAGGAGGAAACGAAACTCCTCGAGGCCGCCATCCAGGCGCCGACCAGCTTCAATATCCAGCATTGGCGCTTCGTCATCCTTCGCGACCCCGGCCTGCGGCAGAAAATCCGCGCCGAACACGGCAACGACCAGGCCCAGATCACCGACGCCTCCTTGCTCGTACTCATGACCGCCGATACCCGGGCCTGGGCCAAAAATCCCGAGCGCTACTGGCGGAACGCGCCCCAGGAAGTCGCCGACCTCCTCGTCGGGTGGATGGGGCCCTTCCACGAAGGCCGCGAATGGCTCCAGCGCGACGAGGCCCAGCGCTCCATCGGCATGGCCATGCAGACCCTCATGCTCGCCGCCAAGGACATGGGCTACGATTCCTGCCCCATGATCGGCTTCGATATCGACGCCGTCGCCGCGCTCGTCAATCTGCCCTCCGATCACGTCATGGGCCCCCTCGTCGCCATCGGTAAAGCCACCAAGGCTCCCTGGCCCAAGCCCGGCCAGTTGGCACTGGATGAACTGGTGATCGAAAACGGGTTCTGAGCCCCAGTCGATGGCCCTGACTAGGCCGGCCTGGGCGACCGCAGCCCCGGCGCGCGGCGTCACGTCAACGCGCCTCGCCCGAGGTTTGCCACTTGATCGGCAGCGCCTTAGCGTTTCCGACGATGCTTTCCGGAACCCATGCCATCGGGCGGACGCTCGCCGTCACCACGCTGTCGCTGCTGCTGGCTGCCTTGTCCTCCACAGCGGCGGAGACTCCGTCGTTCGAAAAGGATGTCCGCCCCATCCTCAAGACGCACTGCTTCCACTGCCACGGTGAGGCGGGCGAAACCAAGGGCGGATTGGATGTGCGCCTGCGTCGCCTCCTGGTGGCGGGCGGCAAATCGGGTCCGGCCATCGCGCCCGGAGACGCGGCGAACAGCCACCTGCTGGAGCTGCTGAAATCGGGCGAGATGCCGAAGGAAAAACCGCGCCTCTCCGATGCGGAGATCGCCACCGTGGAGGCCTGGATCCTCGCCGACGCGCCCACCCTGCGGCCGGAACCCGAGGCGCTGGGACCGGGGCCGCTGTTCACCGAGGAGGAGCTGGGCTGGTGGTCCCTCCAACCCGTCGCCCGTCCGGCGGTACCGGTGACAAACGACGCGACAGGCACCGGAAAAAATCCCGTCGACGCTTTCATCGCCCGGCGACTGGCGGTCGAGGGACTGGCCTTTTCCGACCGGGCGGCCCCCGCCACCCTGATCCGACGCGCCGCCTATGATCTGACGGGACTGCCACCGACGCCGGAGGCGGTGGATGAATTCCTCGCGGCGTGGAGGATCGATCCCGACGCGGCTTTTGCCACGATGGTGGACACCCTCCTGGCCTCCACGGCCTATGGCGAGCGCTGGGGACGGCATTGGCTGGATGTGGCGGGCTATGCGGACTCGGATGGCTACACGGACAGGGATCTGGAGCGCAAGCATGCGTGGAAATACCGTGACTACGTCATCGCCGCGCTCAACGCGGACAAGCCTTTCGACGCCTTTGTCCGCGAGCAATTGGCCGGGGACGAGATCGCCGCCCAGCTCGGTCTGCACGCCGACTCGCCCACCGAGGAGGAGCGGTCGCGCCACGCGGAGCTGCTCACGGCCACGGGATTTCTCCGCATGGCGCCCGACGGCACCGGCGCGATGAACGACCTGGCCGCGCGCAATGCCAGCATCACCGACACGCTGAAAATCGTGAGCACCGCCTTCTACGGCATGACGATCCAATGTGCGGAATGCCATGACCATCGCTACGACCCGATCAGCCAGGCCGATTTCTATCGGCTACGGGCGGTGTTCGAGCCTGGCTTCGATCCGCAGAACTGGCGCACCCCGGCGGGGCGACTGGTGTCCCTGCAGACGAAGGAGGACAAAGCCCGCGCCGCCGAGATCGAGGCGGAGGCCAGGAAGATCGATGAAGCCCGACTGGCGAAGCAGGCGGAATTCATCGACGAGGTGCTGGAAAAGGAGTTGGCCAAGCGCGAGGAAAGCGTCCGCGATGCCCTCCGGGCCGCCTACAAGGCCGACGCCAAAGCCCGCACCCCGGAGCAGGAAGCCCTGCTCAAGCAGCATCCCAGCGTGCAGAAGCTGAGCGGCGGATCACTCTATCTCTACGACACCACCTACAAAACCAAACACGCCGACACGCTCAAGAAGATGGCCGACGAGGCGACGGCGATCCGCGCCACGAAACCGGTGGCGGAAATGGTGCACGCCTTCACCGAGCTGCCGAAAAAGCCCGAGGCGGTGCCCGCGACCTACCTGTTTCACCGCGGTGATTTCGAATCGCCCAAGGAAAAGATGTCCCCCGGAGATCTCAGCGCTCTGGCCGGATGGCGCACCACCGACCTGCCGGAAAACACGGCCGCCGTGCCCACCACCGGTCGTCGGCTGGCGCTGGCCGAGGCACTGACCGATGGGCGCCATCCTCTGCTGGCCCGCGTCATCGTGAACCGCGCCTGGATGCACCATTTCGGCACTGGCCTGGTGAAAAGCGTGGCCGACTTCGGCACTCTCGGGGAAAAGCCGAGCCATCCTGAATTGCTCGACTGGCTGGCGACCGATTTCATGGAAAGCGGCTGGAGCCTCAAGCGGCTGCACCGGCTCATCCTCACCAGCCACACCTGGCAACAGCAATCACGACGCGACGCGACGCGGGATCGGGTGGATCCGGACAACCGGCTCCTGAGCCGACAAAATCAGCGCCGACTCGAGGCCGAAACCCTGCGCGATGCCCTGCTGGCGGTGTCCGGCAAGCTGAACCCCCGCGTCAGCGGCGAACCGGTGCCGGTGATGTTCAACCCCGAGGGTCAGGTCGTGATCGGCATCGACACCACCGACACCGCCGGGCGTCCCTCCGGAAAATTCGTCTCCCTGGAGGGCGAGGAATACCGCCGCAGCATCTACGTGCAGGTGCGGCGCTCACGACCGCTGGAAATGTTCGCCGCCTTCGACGCGCCGGCCATGACCGACGCCAACTGCGAGATCCGACCCATCACCACCGTCAGCCCCCAGAGCCTGCTGCTGATGAACAATATCGGCATGCGCGAACACGCCCAGGATTTCGCCCTCCGCCTCCTCGCGGAATGCGGCGACGCCGCCAATGCTCCCGACGCGCTGACCGGGCACGCCTGGCGCCTGGCCTACGGTCGCGAGCCCGACTCCGACGAGCTGGCCGCCGCCGCGGAATTCATCGCCGCACAGACCGCCTACTACACCGAGCATCCCGCCAAGCTGGAGCACACCACCGGCCCGGCGGAAAAGGAGGACGCCGATCCGAAACTGCTCGGGCTCACCGCCCTCTGCCACGCCCTGATGAGCGCCAACGAGTTCCTTTACATCGACTGAGCCAGCCCCCGCCATGATTTCCCGACGACATTTTCTCGAAAAAGGCTACGGACTCGGCGGTATCGCCCTGGCCACCCTGATGAAGGAGCAGGGCCTGCTGGCCAAGCCCCAGATCGTCGGCACCGCCCCGGCCCATTTCGACACCCTGCCCAAGCCACCGCACCATGGGTTCGGCAAGGCCAAAGCCATGATCTCCATGTTCATGCAGGGCGGGCCCAGCCACATCGACCTTTTCGATCCCAAACCGGAACTGGACAAGCTCGACGGCAAGGATTTCCCCGGAGACATCAAATACGATGACGCCGCCGGCGCCAGCCGCGAAGTGATGGGCTCGCCGTGGAAATTCTCCCGGCACGGTCAGAGCGGCATGGAGATGAGCGAGTTGGTCCCCCACATGGGAAGTATCGCTGACGACATCACCCTGATCCGCTCCATGCACACCGGGGTGAACAACCACGGCCAATCCATCTACGCGCTGATCAACGGCACCATCCTCGGCGGACGCCCCACCCTCGGCAGTTGGCTCACCTACGGGCTGGGTTCGGAAAACCGGGACCTGCCCGCCTTCGTCGCCCTCACCGATCCCCGCGGCCTCCCCGTGTTGGGCGTGGACAATTTCTCCAATGGATGGCTACCCTCGCTCTACCAAGGCACCGTCATCCGGCCGAAAGAGCCGCGCATTCTCAACCTCGACCCGCCCCTGTCACTGAAAGGCGACGCCCAGAGACGTTACCTCGATTTCGTCGGCCGCCTCAATGACGAACACGCCGAGCAACGCCCCGGCGAAACCGAACTCGAAGCCCGCATCCAGAGCTTCGAACTGGCCGCCCGGATGCAGGTCGCCGCCAAGGAAGCCCTCGACATCGGGCAAGAGAGCGAAGCCACCCGCCGCCTCTACGGGATCGACCAGAAAGAGACCGAGGAATTCGGCACCCGCTGCCTCATCGCTCGCCGACTCATCGAGCGGGGAGTCCGTTTCGTCTCCCTGTTCACCGGAAACCAGACTTGGGACAATCACTCCAGTATCACCACCAGTCTTCCTGCCGCCTGTCTCTACGTCGACAAACCGGCCGCCGCGCTCGTCATCGACCTCAAGCAACGCGGACTGCTAGACAGCACCATCGTCCACTGGGGCGGCGAGATGGGGCGCCTGCCCGTGATCCAGAACCGCGCTGGAGCCGCCCGCGGCGATCGCGCCAAAGTGGGTCGCGACCACAACACCTACGGCTTCAGCATGTGGGTCGCCGGCGGCGGCTTCAAAAAAGGCCACATCCACGGCGCCACCGACGAATTCGGCCATCACGCCGTCGACCAGGTGGTGAATCACTACGACTACCACGCCACCCTGCTCCACCTATTCGGACTGGACCCCAACGAGCTGTCCTACCTCCGCAACGGCATTCCCCAGAAACTGGTGGAGAATCCCGAGGCCCGCGTCGTGAAGGAACTACTGGCGTAGCCGCGAGGACGACTCACCCGCGCCCAGACTCGCCGGGATCGCGGGACAGCTCCGCGAGTACGCTGCCTATCCAGGGAAACAGTTGCTTTTTCCGGCTCACCACACCGTCGAGCCGGTAGAGCCCCTCCCGCTTGCGCGGATAGTGCACCCGGCGCAGCACCTCCTCCGGAGCCTCGATCAGCAACAGGCTGTCGTTGCGCGTCACATCCGTGACCATGAGACAGGCGATGTCGAGCTTGTGCAGTTCGATGAGCCTCCGCAACTCCTCTCTCAACGCCTCGCGCACCGGGTGAAAATGGTTCATCCCCACCTCCTCGATCTGGGAAATACTGACCCGGTAGCCGTTTTCCTCGTACTCCTTCCGATCCGAGCCCACCACCTCCTCCGGAGAGCTGGACCGCAGCACAGAGCCGGCGGCAAAGAAGCCTTCGGTAAACTTGTCCACCTCGATCCCCGCCATTTCGCTCAGCCAGGCGAGGATGAGCCTATCCTCGTCGGTCGCCGTCGGCGAAGTCAGATTCAGGGTGTCCGAAATGATGCCCGCGCACAGGCATGTGGCGATGGCCGGTGACGGTTCGATACCGTGACTGCGAAAGGCGCGCGCCACGATGGTGCAGGTGGAGCCCACCGGCTTGTTGATGAACTGCACCGGCTCCCGGGTGACGAGATTTCCACTCAGCCGATGGTGATCCATCACCTCCACGATCTCCGCCTCGTCCGCCCCCGTCACGGCCTGGGAGAACTCGTTGTGGTCCACCAGAATCAGGCGAGGCCTTCGCGGCGCCACCAGATCCGTGCGGGAAAACACCCCCACCAGTTGGCGGCTGCCGGGCTCGACCACCGGAAAGAGCGTCTGCTGCAGCCCCTGCACCCGGTCCCGCAGCACATGCAGCGGTGTGTCGGGATCGAAGGAGACAAAGTCCTCCGTCACCGCGTGTCGTATGGGTCGCGATCCCCGGATCAGTTGTGTCGTGCTCGCGGTGTCGCGCGGCGTGACGAGTATGGTCACCCCGTTCGCGCGGGCCGCGGCGAGGATGGCCTCCGCCGGTCGGAATCCGCTGGTCACCACCAGGCATTTCACCCCCGCCTCCACCGCCAGCAACTGCACCCCGGCGCGGTCGCCCGTGATGATGAGCAGTTGATCGGAGGAAAAAGCCCCCACCCTCTCCGCCATCACCGGCTCGCTGGAGCCGGCCACCATCATGATGTATTCGACATCGCCGTCGGGGTCATTCTCCGGCTGACACACCACCTCGGCGTCGAGGATGCGGCGCATGCTCCCGATGTTCGTCCTCACCGCTCGGACCGCCTCCCCCTCGATCTCCGTGGGGATGAGAAGTTGCAGCAAATCCAGCAACGACAGCAGACCGACGATGCGGTTTTCCCCATCCACCACCGGCAGGCTCCGATAGCCACCGTCGGCCATCCGATGATAAGCCTCGAAGATCGTGTCCGAGAGTGACGTCGTCGCCACCCGGGTGTGGCAGACATCGATGGCACGCGGTCGCACATCACCGATCAGCCGAGGTCGTCCCAGTCCGGCCTGACGCAGCACCCATTCCGTGCGGGAATTCGGCGTGCCGCAGCAAGCCGCCTCCGCCTCCGGCAATCGCGTCCGACGCAGCAGATCCGCATAGGCGATGGCCGAACAGATGGCGTCAGTATCGGGATTCTTGTGTCCCATCACCCAGACGGGCGGGACATCGGAAGAGGATTCGGCGGATTGGCTCAAAACGCGGCGGGGTGGATGAGGGAAAAGGGAGGCCGCTCAATCTTCCATCACTCCGAGAATCCACCATTTCAAAGTTCACTCCAACCCGTTCCTCGACCAGACAGGGTCAGGCCGATGACCCAACAGGGTTTCTGTAGCCGGCCGCATCGAGGCCGGGGTCGATGCCCCCGGCTACAGGAGCGAGCCTCACGCCAGCAGCTTGTCGACGACCTTGCCCGCCACGCCGGTGAGGCGGAAATCGAGTCCCTGGGCACGGACGCTGAGTTTCTCGTGATCGAAACCGAGCAGGTGGAGAATCGTCGCGTGGAGGTCGTGAACGTGGATCTTGTCCTCGGTCACGTTGAATCCGAACTCGTCGGTGGCGCCGATAGTCTGGCCGGTCTTGATGCCGCCTCCGGCGAGCCACATGGTGAAGGCGTTGGGGTGATGATCGCGCCCGTCGTTGCCTCCCTGGACCATGGGGGTGCGGCCGAATTCGCCGCCCCAGATGACGAGGGTGTCGTCGAGCAGACCGCGTTGCTTCAGATCGGTGATGAGCGCGGCACTGGCGCGATCAGTCTTGCCGCATTCCTCCTTCAGCCCCTTGGTCAGGCCGCCGTGGTGATCCCAGGCCTCGTGGTGGATCTGGACGAAACGAACGCCGCGCTCGACGAGGCGGCGGGCGGTGAGACAGGCGTTGGCGTAGGAGCTTTCGCCGGGCTTGGCGCCGTAGAGATCGAGCGTTTCCGGAGTCTCGCTCGCGATATCGACGGCCTCGGGCGCGACGCGTTGCATGCGGTAGGCGAGTTCGTAGGAACTGATCCGGGTGGAGATTTCCGGATCGCCGACGAGCCCGAGTCGCTGTTCGTTGAGGGCGCGGATGCCGTCGAGGGTGTCGCGTTGGAAGGCGTCGTCGATGCCCTCGGGATTCGAGAGGTAGAGCACGGGATCGCCGACGCTACGGAAGGGCACGCCGGCGAAGGCGGTGGGAAGGAATCCGCAGCCATGATTGTTGGCCCCGCCGCTGGCGCCTTTCTTGCCGGTGGAAAAGACGACGAAACCGGGAAGGTCCTGGTTCTCCGACCCGAGCCCGTAGGTGGTCCAGGATCCCATGCTGGGCCGACCGAACTGTTGCGAACCCGTGCTCATGAAGATCTGGGCCGGCGCGTGGTTGAAAGCATCGGTGACCATCGATTTTACGATGCAGAGATCGTCGGCGATGGCGGCGGTGTGGGGGAGCAACTCGGAGATCTCCGCGCCGCTCTCGCCGTGACGGGAGAACTGGTATTTCGGCCCGAGCAGGGTGCTGTTGGGCGAAATGAAGGCGGCGCGATAGCCTTCCAGCAGCTCGGCCGGCGGAAGTTTTCCATCCCATTTCGACAGTTCCGGCTTGTGGTCGAAAAGCTCGAGGTGGCTCGGCGCGCCGCCCTGGAAGAGGAAGATGACGCGCTTCGCCTTCGCGCCGTAGTGTGGTTCCTTCAGTGCCAGCGGATTCGCCGAAACCGGCGCGGCTTTGGCGAAGTCGCGTCCCAACATCGAGGAAAGCGCGATGCCGCCGAGACCGACACCGCAGTCGCGAAAGAACCAGCGACGGGTGTGGAAGCGCCGTTGTTCTTCGAGGAGTTCGGGGAGGTGTTTCATGGGGGTGTGGGGCAGCTTTTCAAGCTGCCGGTTGAGTTTGAGAGGCGGGTTGCAAACCCGCCCCACATTTCATTCCTTCGTAAACGTTTCATCGAGGTTCAGCAGCACCCGCGCGGCCAGGGTCCAGGCGGCGAGGTCGGCGTCGCCGGATTCCGAGGCGGTCACGGCTTTGGCGTCCAGTTGCTGTGCAGTCACCCGTTGGCGTTGCCGGTCCATCAATTCGATCAGGGTTGCCGCTTCGCTTTCTTCGGTGGGCCGGGCGAGCACCACTCGCCAGGCGTAGTCGAGTCGCTCGGCGTCGGTCTTTCCGCCCTCTTCGAGGATGCGACCAGCGAAGGCGCGGGCGGCTTCCATGGACACGGTTTCATTCAGCGCCACCAGGGCCTGGATGGGCGTGTTGGCGCGGGAACGTTGGATGCAGGCGACATTCCCCTCCGGCGTGTCGAAGGTCTGGAGGAAGGGGTAGGGCGTGGTCCGGCGACGCCAGGTGTAGACGGCGCGGCGATAGCGATCCTTCCCGGTTTCCTCTTTCCAGGGAAACGGGGCGTAGCTGGCGGGCGGTTCGAAGAGGAAGGCCGGCGCCGGGGGCATCACGGCGGGGCCGCCGACCTCGGGATTCAGCAGGCCGCTGACGGAGAGCTGGATGTCGCGGATGATCTCGCCCTCGACCCGGAATCGGGGACCGCGGGCAAGGAGGCGGTTCTGCGGATCGCGCTCGCGCAACTCGGGCGTGACGCGGCTGCTCTGCCGGTAGGTTTTCGAGGTGACGATGAGCCGGTGCAGTTGCTTCAGGCTCCAGCCTTTTTCCATGAACTCGACCGCGAGCCAGTCGAGCAGCTCCGGGTGACTCGGGTCCTCGCCCTGGGTGCCGAACTCTTCGGCCGTGGCCACGATGCCGGTGCCGAAGTAGGCCTGCCAGACGCGGTTGACCACGGCGCGCGCGGTGGTGGGCGACTCGGGCGCGACCATCCATTTCGCGAAGGTGAGCCGATCATCGCCGGCGTCCGGCGGGAGGTCGTGGAGAATCTCGGGGACGCCCGGAGTGACGCTGTCGGTCGGCTTGAGCCAGTCGCCGCGTTTCAACACGCTGGTCAGGCGCGGCTCCTCGCGGGCCTGGAGAGTGAACTGGGTGACGCCCTCGGGATGCTGGGCCCAGAGGTCCTCGATCTCGGCATTGGCGTTCGCGTAGCGCTCGGCGAGTTCCGGGTGACGCTCACCGGCGAGGGTTCGCCAGTGGGAAAAGATCGTGGCCACCTGGCGCGGCGAACGTTTTTCCCGCGGGATCGCCAGGGCTTCGCGAACACGGACCGGAACCGGATCGGCCTCGGGATTCTGCGACGTGGTCACGCTGATCCGGAAGCGTCCCATCTGGGCGGCGTGGAGATCGTCGGCGTTCCAGCCCCCGATGCGTTGGACGAGGCGGAACGTGAGCGCGTCGGCCTCGAGCGGTTTCTCGGTGGCGAAAACGGCGACGCTCTCGAGATTGCGCCGACCCGGGCCGAGGTCGGAGGTCCAGCCGGTGTCGTTGTTTCCGTCGATGGCGTAGCTGGCCGGTCCGTAGAAACGTTCCTTCGGTTCCTTCTCGTTGAAGTTCGGATGCACCGGAGTTTTTTCGGCCGGGGCCAGGTCGGCAGTGGCCTTCACGAACGTCGCCTGCACTGGTTTGCCGTCTGCCCCTTTCATTTCCACCTGGAACTCGGAGAGCCCGAAGGTGCCCATGAAGGAGCGACCCGGTCCCTCGGCGGGAAGGTTGGGATCGTTGAGCATCTCCAACCTGAAGCCGGTCACGCCCTTCGCGCCCGACTTGAGCTGGAGCACGGTGTTGCTCTTGGTCGGCTGGAATCCGGCCGCCATGAAGGACCCATCCGGCTGCGGGAGAATGCGTTGACCGCCGGTGGCGTTTTTATCAACCTCGGGTCGGACCACGGTCCATTCCTGTTTCGCCGTCGCTCGCCATTCGTCTTCCCAGGCCGCCAGCTTCGTTTCCCAATCCGGGGTGGCTTCGCGGAGTCGGGCCTCGATTTCGGCGATGCCGCGGAGGACCTCGCCTTTCCGCATGTGTTCCTCGGGCGTGAAGACACGCGGCTGAGCTTCGTGGTCATTGTTGAGGAAGGCGAAGATCCGGAAGTATTCTTCCTGGCTGATGGGATCGTATTTGTGGTTATGGCACTGCACGCAGTTGAGCCCGAGGGCGAGGATGCCTTTCCCGATGGCGTCCATGCGGTCGAACATCGCTTCCATCCGGAACTGCTCGGGATCGACCCCGCCTTCCTCGTTGAGCATGGAATTGCGGAGGTAACCGGTGGCCACGATTTGGTCCTGAGTGGCGTTCGGCAGGAGGTCGCCGGCGATCTGCTCGATGATGAACTGGTCCCAGGGCAGGTCGCGGTTGTGCGCATCGATGACCCAGTCGCGGTAGAAATGGGCGATGCGGGGCTTGTCCTTCTCGTACCCGTCGCTGTCGGCGTAGCGGGCCGCGTCGAGCCAGTGACGTCCCCAGCGCTCGCCGTAGTGGGGGGACGCGAGCAGGCGATCAACGAGATTTTTCCAGGCGTCGGGCGACGTGTCGTTGAGGAAAGCCTCCTGCTCCTCCAGCGTTGGCGGCAACCCGGTGAGATCGAGATGAAGGCGGCGCAGGAGCGTGTGGCGGTCGGCCTCGGGAGAAAGGCCGAGCCCTTCCTGATCGAGTTGTGCCTTGATGAAGGCATCGACGGGATGCTCCTCGCCGACCTTCGGCAGCGGGGCCTTCACCGGAGCAACGAAGGACCAGTGATCGCGGTTGTCGGCGATCTCGACGCTGGCCTCGTCGGGGAAATCGGCGCCCTGATCGATCCACGCGCGCAGGATGCCGATCTGCTCGTCGCTGAGCGGGTCGCCCTTCTTCGGCATGCGCCCTTCGGATCTCAGTCCGGCCACGAAATGCACCAGCAAGGAGCGTGCGCTATCGCCTTTCTCCACCGCCGGACCGAGATCGCCGCCGGCGAAGAGGGTGGGCTTGTGGTCGAGCCGGAAATTGGCCTCCTGGTGCTTCGGCCCGTGGCAGTCGTAGCAGGCGCCGGCGAAGATGGGCTGGACGTCGTGGACGAAGTCGATCTTCCGATCCACGGCGGGTGGGAGTTTTTTCAAATCGGTGGCGGACAACTCCACCGGACCGCTGTCTCGAATCACGAAGCCCTCCGGCCACGGAGCGCCGGCGTCGATCCAGGTGCGGAACTTGGCGACCTGTTCCGGGCTGAGCGCGTGCTCTTCCTCGGGAGGCATGGCGTCGTCGGGATCGACCCGGGCGATGCGGAGAATGAAATCGCTCTCTGCGCTTTTCCCGGCGACGTAGGACGGTCCGCTGTCGCCGCCCTCGCGGAGAAAGTCGGCGGTATCGAGCCGGAGCCCGCCCTTCTGTTTCTGCGAACCGTGGCAGGAGACGCAGGCTTTTTCGAGGACCGGTCGAATGTCGCGCTCGAAATGGAAACGCTCCGCCGGCTCCGGCAGTTCGTCGGCGGCGTCCGCAAAGGAAAGGAACAGGCAAGCGGCGCCGAATGTGGCAAGGCCGCGCGACGGGAGGTTTCGGTCTCCGGCGATCATGGGGGCAGGTGGGGATAACGCGGAAGCGCGAGGAAAGGTCCCTCACGTTTCGACCTTCCACCATCACACGAACGCGCCGGATCGTCTTGGACTCCGGGCACCGGTTTTGGTGTGATCGGATCAGGAGGGATTGCCGAGTTTCGTCATACTCGCGTCGTCCGGACGGAGGTAGGCCAGCGACTCCTGTCGCGGCCTGATCAAACGAGCCTGTGGTTCACTGCGTCGGGAGTCGCTGGCCTACTTGACCTTTCTCCGAAGCCTGCCATTGAAGTAGCGGATCTTCAATGGGGTAACTGGAGGTCGGAGCTTAGGCGTTCCCAGGCTTCAACCGGATCCCGTGGTGGGCCCACATTTGCCAATCCCATGACTGGCGCAGGAGCGCCTGGTCCTGTTCCGAGAGCGGCTTGTTCTGCTTCATCAAGTCCCATATCCGTCGGGCGTCTTCCCGCGAAATGGGCTGGGGCGGGTTTTCGTCGCTCATGTCGGTAGGTAACTACAGATTTCGATCTGATTCAAGAAACGGTTCTTCCTCACGCTCGCTCGCTGAACGCCTGCCAGCGCTCCAATACCCTGGTGGCGGCGCCGGAGTCGATCGCTTCCCGCGCCTGCCCCAGGCCCGCCCGCAAGTCGCCCGCGAGGCCGGAGATGGCGAGGCCGGCGGCGGCGTTGAGGAGAACGATGTCGCGCTTCGGTCCGACCTCCGTTCCGTCGAGAATCCCGCGCAGCAGCGCCGCGTTCTCGGCGGCGTCGCCGCCCTTGAGGTCATCGACCGAAGCCGGAGCCAGGCCGAGTTCGGCCGGCTCGATGGTGAAGTCGCGAAGCTCGCCGCTTTCCCCGATCTCGTGGACGGTCGTCGGGCCGACGGAGGATAGTTCGTCCATCCCCGCGCCGGTCTCGGTGTGTCCATGCACCGCCCAGGCCCGTTTTCGCCCGAGTCGTCCGAGGATTTCCGCGAAGGCCGGCGTGAGCGATTCCTCGAACACGCCGATCAGTTGAAACTCGGGTCGCGCCGGATTCAGCAAGGGGCCGACGAGGTTGAAAATGGTGCGGCGACCTTCCTCCGCGAGCTGTTTCCGGACGGGGACGACCGCCTTGAAGGCCGGATGATACATCGGCGCGAAAAGGAAACCGGCCCCGACCTCGGCCACGCAGTCGCCGAATTTCTCCGGGGGCAGGTCGATGCGTATCCCGAGCGCTTCGAGGACATCGGCGCCGCCGCTCTTCGAGGTGATGC
This sequence comes from uncultured Verrucomicrobiales bacterium, assembly GCA_964439145.1. Taxonomy (GTDB): domain Bacteria; phylum Verrucomicrobiota; class Verrucomicrobiia; order Verrucomicrobiales; family DEV007; genus JAEUHH01. The sequence goes on along the minus strand of CAYTNL010000010.1, from coordinate 65,060 downwards.
CCCGGTTGCCGTGCTTCACCACCGCGACCCCGCAGGCCGCGAGGACGAAGACGCTGGTCGTGGACACGTTGAAGAGATCGAGCTTGTCGCCTCCGGTGCCGCATACATCGATGAGCGGACGACTGATCGCGGAACGATCCAACGCCGGATCGACCGCGCGCTGCAGGAAAGCGTTCACGAAGCCGGCGATCTCGGTGGGTGTCTCGCCCTTGTCGGCGAGGGCCCGGAGAAAATCGGCCTTGGTTCCGGCTTCGATCCCTTCATCGAGCAGGCCAGCGGCGGCACTCTCGATCTGACCGGGACTCAGTTCATCACCAACGCGGAGGGAAGCAGTCAGGGCGTTCATCGAGTGCGGAGGAGGTTGTCAAAAAAAAGGTAGGCGGGAGAGCTTGCCAAGCCGGGTGGTTTTGCCAATGTTGAAATCAGGGACCCAAGACGCAGTCCGAAATTCGCCCGGAATTCTACCCGATTCCCGGCCCACCGCCATGTTTCCCGAAGAAATTTCCAAAACCTCGCTCAAAGGCCGCCTCATTCTGGCGGATCCGGCACTGGTCGAGCCCACCTTTCGCCACAGCGTGCTGTTGTTGACCGAACACAGCGCCGAACTCGGTGCCCACGGCTACATCCTGAACCGCCCTCTCGGGAAAACCGTCGGCGATCTGCTTTACGACAGTGATTTCGAGCACCTCGCCGACCTCCCGGTCTATATCGGCGGCCCCGTCAGCACCGAGCACCTCACCTTCGGCTCCCTCGGCTGGTCGGAAAGCGACAACTCCCTGCAGTTTTCCACCCACCTCTCCGCGCCGCAAGCGGCGGCCCACCGCGACGAGGGCTTTTCCGTCCGCGCCTTCGTCGGCTACTCCGGCTGGACCGGGGGGCAACTGGAATCGGAGCTGGAGCAGAATACCTGGATCATCCGCCAGCCGGAAAAACGGGTCATCGAAACCGAGGAACTCGGCACGCTCTGGAATCGCCTGCTGCGCGAACTAAGCCCTTGGCACGCCCTGATCGCCGACGAGCCGGAGGATCTTTCGCTGAACTGAATCAGTCAGGCGCCCAGCGCACGATCCAACCGGTCGAGCAGTTCATCGACCGGCTCCAGGCCGATCCACAGGCGCACGAGATTGGCGTCGACCCCGCATTGCGCCGCCCAGGGCAGCTCGCCGTAGTGGGCCAGCAGCGTGTAGGGACAGGCGAGGGAAAAATTGGTGCCGAGGCTGGGGCCTTTCGATATTTCCAGGGCGTCGTAGAATTTCGGCGCCGCGTGCGGCGCGTCCTTGAGCAGGATCGACATCAGGCCGCCGTAGCCACCGCCCGGCTTGAGGACGGCTTCGTAGAAGTCGGGCGTTTCGCGCTTCGGATACCAGAGACGCTCGACCGCGGGATGTTCGTCGAGGAATTCGAAAACGATCTCTCCGTTGGCGTTCACCACCGGGAGACGCTCGAGGAAATCTCGCGAGTTCTGCTCCAGCATGATGGCATCGAGCGCGAACAGCGGGCTGTCGGCCTCGGCGGCCGCGAGAGCTTCACGGAGTTCGTCATGAAAAGGCGAATCGCCCCGTAGCGTGACCGATCCGGCCATGACGTCACCCGCGCCGGAGAACAACTTGGTCAGGCTCCCGGTGACAGCGTCGGCGTACCGCAGCGCGTCGACATTCGCGGGAGTGGCGACGGTGTCATCGACGAACAGGGGTGTTCCGGCCGGCTCCAGCAGCTTACGCAGTCCATCGAGATCCGCGGTGCGAAGCAGCGGGTTGCTGGGAGCCTCGGTGAAGACTGCCGCGAGGGCGTCACCGCGTTCCAGCAGCGACCTCACCTCCGCGGCGCCGCCTTTCTCTACCAGCGACAGATCGACGACGCCGCCGGGATTGAAATGCCGCTGCACCTTGAGCGCGTCGACGTAGGGAAACTCCACCTGCACCGTGGGCAGACCGGGTCGACGCGCGACCGCGGCGCGATGCACGGCGGCGATGGCGGCCATACCGGAGGAAAACAGGAAAATATCCTCGGTGGACTCGCCCGTGAGCAGGCCGATACGGGTGCGGACCCGTTCCCGGGCCGCCATCCCCGCTTCGGCGAGGTCATCGGGCAGCGGTTCGTCGGTGAGGGCGGCCTCGGCGTGGCGGCTGCTGACGATTTCCCCGCCATGTTGCCGGGCTTTCCACGCCGTTTCGAAACCGGAATCCTCCACCAGCAACACCGACAAGCCCTCCCATCCATAGCTCTCGAGACGACACCCGGCGTCGCATGCCTGCCTGACAAAATCCGCCGCCCGCCACGCGGCACCGAGCGAGGGAAAGACGAGCGCTTTTTCACCCCGGCGGGCAAACTCCCCGTCGGCCGCCGCGCAGAGACCGGCGTACTCGGGGTGAGGCACGAAACGCGGGTAACCGCAGGCCAGCTTCTCCCTCACCTCCGGATCGCGCTCCTCATAGCCGACGACACTCTCCCAGGTCGGCAGACACATGGAGACGGCGTGCGGAAGATCCGGCAGGGGTGCGCCGAGATCCTCCGGACGGCAGAGCGGATCCACGAAGAGATTGCGAGGTGCGTCTGACATGACTGGAAGCGAGAAAACGCGTGACACCAGACGGGGAAAACATCCGGACCGCGCCAAGGACACGAATCAACAGGATTGAATGCGGGAGTCAACAGGGTTGGATGCGGAATCGTGTCCTAAAACCGGGGCGAAAATGGGCTAATTCAGCACCCAAAATTGGCGCGAAACTTGCTGTATATCAAGCTGTTCAACCCTTTGGTCCGCGGTCTGATGGCTCGCGGCGTCGGGGCCGTGTTGTCTTCCGGATTTTCCTCCCCTCCCCCCAGAGCCGGAGGAAAACTCAAACTCGGTCCCCCGGCGTCCCGCGCTTCTCGGCCCGCGTCCGGAGGGTTGTGTGCAAAACCTGACACACAACCTCATTGATGAATATACCCAACAAACTGAAGTTCCTCGGAACCCTGACGGGCGCGGCCTTGCTGGCGGCGCAGAACGGCTTCGCCCAGGATGGCGCGGCCCCCACCGCGAACACGGGCGACAATGCCTGGATGCTGACAGCGACCGCGCTGGTGCTGTTCATGACCATCCCCGGCCTCGCCCTTTTTTATGGCGGACTGGTGAATCGGCGTAATGTGCTCAGCGTGCTGATGCACTGTTTCTCGCTGGCCTGCGTGTTGAGCGTGGTCTGGCTGATCGCGGGTTATTCCCTCGCGGTCGGTGAAAACGGCGGGCTCATCGGCGGATTCGGCGCCCTCTTCCATCGGGGAGTCGGTCCGGACGGCATTCTCGGCTCGGCCTTCCAGATGACCTTCTTCATCATCACGCCGGCCCTCATCATCGGAACCTTCGTGGAGCGGATGAAGTTCAGCGCGATGCTGATCTTTTCCGTCCTCTGGGCTCTGATCGTCTACGCTCCCATCTGCCATCTGACGTGGTTCGGCGGCTGGTTTCAGGAGCTGGGCGTCATCGATCTCGCCGGCGGGATCGTGGTCCACATCACGGCCGGCGTGGCCGCCCTGGTGGCCTGCATCATGGTCGGAAAGCGGAAGCATCCCGAGCCGCCGCACAACCTGCCCATGACCGTGACCGGCACCGCCATGCTCTGGGTGGGATGGTTCGGCTTCAACGCGGGCAGCCAGGGTGGAGCCAGCGACGCGGCGGCGATGACGCTGTTCGTCACCCACATCTCGGCGGCCACGGCGGCCTGCACCTGGGCGGCGATCGAGTGGTTCACCATTCGTAAACCCAGCGTGCTGGGCATCGTCACCGGATCCATCGCCGGACTGGCCGCCATCACTCCGGCCTCCGGGGTGGCGGGACCGATGGGGGCGGTGATCATCGGGCTTGTTTCCGGATTCGTCTGCTGGTGGGCTTCGGTGAAGCTGAAGAACGCGCTCGGCTACGACGACTCGCTCGACGTGGTCGGCGTGCACGGTGTCGGCGGTCTGGTGGGCACCCTGCTCGCGGCCGTGGTGGGCATCGGCGCGCTTGGCGGCTTCGGTGATTTCGCCATGGGCAAACAACTCGGCCTGCAAGCGATGGCGGCGCTCATCACCGCGGTCTACACGGCGGTGGCCTCGATCGCCATCCTGCTGGTGGTGAAGGCCCTGGTGGGTCTCCGGGTCTCCGATCAGGAAGAAATCGAGGGACTCGACCAGAGCGCCCACGGGGAATCGGCCTACAACGATTGACCCAACTGATCCGGGCACCCGACCCGGGTGACCCCCGCGGCTCCGATCGGCAAGACGTCCGGTCGGGGCCGTTTCGTTTTCAGCGGGTTGTGGAATCGATCCGAGAATTTTTCAAACTTGGCACGGCTGCTGCTTAGGACGGTTTGCGAAACACCAAATCGCTGTTCCCGAGTCCGGTGACTTGAGTAACGGCCTCAACGTCAATCCACATCCAACATGAAATATCGATTCAACCTTCGAACCTGTTTGCTGGCCGGGCTGCTCGCCTTGCCGACGCTGACACCCGGTGTCTATGCCCAGGACACCCCCGCTCCAGATGCTCCCGCCGCGGCGGAGGCGGAAGCGGGCCCCATTGATGACTACAATGAAATGGTGGAAGCCGCCGGAGCGGAGTACGCGCCGGCATTCGACTTCTTCACCACCTCCATGCTCTGGACGGTGATTGCCGCCGCGATGGTGTTCATCATGCACCTCGGTTTCGCCACCTTGGAATGCGGGCTGACCCAGAGCAAGAACACGGTGAACATCCTGTTCAAGAACTGCTTCATCATCGCGATCGGGATCATCACCTACGCGCTCATCGGATTCAACACCCACTATCCCGGTGATTTCAACGGTTGGCTCAGCTTTGGCAAGCCGATCGGTGATCTCAACGCGGAGGGCGGGGACACTTGGGGCTACGGAGGTCTGGCCTTGGCCATGACCGGCTTCGGTGATTTCATCTTCCAGGCGATGTTCGCGGCCACCGCGGCCACCATCGTCTCCGGCGCGGTCGCCGAGCGCGTCAAGCTCCCCTCTTTCATGATCTTCGCCACACTGCTGGTCGGTATCGCCTACCCGGTGGTCGGCTCCTGGCATTGGGGCGGCGGCTGGATGGGCGGCCTGAACGGCGGCAACGGCTTCAAGGATTTCGCCGGTTCGGCGGTGGTCCACGCTTTCGGCGGCTTCGCGGCCTTGGCCTGCGTGATCCTGCTCGGCGCCCGCAAAGGGAAATACACCAAGGACGGCATCAAGCCCATCCTCGGCCACAGCATGCCGCTCGCGGCGATCGGGGTGTTCCTCCTGTTCTTCGGCTGGTTCGGATTCAACGGCGGATCGGTTCTCTCTGCCGCTCCCGGTCCTCTCGGTCTGGTCTTCACCACCACCACGCTGGCGGCTTGCGCCGGTGCGCTCGGTGCCATCGCGACATCCTGGATCGTTCTCAAGAAACCGGATCTCTCCATGACCCTGAACGGCTTCCTCGCCGGTTTGGTGGGCATCACCGCCAACGCCGACATCGTGCTGCCCTTCGGTGCCATGACCATCGGTGTCATCGCCGGTGTCCTCGTGGTGATCTCGGTACTCTTCTTCGACAAGATCCGCATCGATGATCCGGTGGGCGCGATCTCGGTTCACGGTGTCTGCGGTGTCTGGGGTATCCTGGCCTGCGCGATCTTCGACACCACCGACTCCGGCTTCACCATCATCGGTCAGCTGACCGGTGTGGCCGCCGTCGCCATCGCCGCCTTCGTGTTCTCCTTCGCCCTCTTCTTTGTCCTGAAGATGACGATCGGCATCCGGGTGAGCGAGGAGGAAGAAGCGGAAGGTCTCGATGTCGCCGAACACGGCGCTCCGGCCTACCACATCACCACCTGATTTCCCCCCGGGCGCCCTGGCGCCACGGGTATTGGGATAGAATCATCCCAGACAACACTTCAGCGGGAGAGGGCAACCTCTCCCGCTTTTCTTTTTGGGTCCGGCACCGCGCCAAAACCGGACGGGCGCATCCAGCGTCGTGGTTTATCCCTATTTCTAAGCCGCGGCAATGGCCTCAAGCAGGCAATGTGTCAGCTTCTCAAGATTCACCGGCTTGGGCAGCACGGTGAGTGAGCCGCTCTGGGCGACGGCGTCCTGGCTGGTCTCGCCGGGCGATACCAAAGCGGTCAGCATGATGACCGGCACTCTCCTCAGGACCGGATCATCCTGAAACTGGGCCGCCACATCACCACCGTCGAGGCCCGGCATCACCACATCGAGCAGGATCACGTCCGGCAAGAATTCCCGGGCCGCGGCGAGAGCTTTCATCGAGTTGTTCTCGATTCGGACCTCGAACTCACCCGATTTCTCGAGATTCATCTTGAGGAGCTTGGTGAAGCCCGCTTCGTCATCGATCACGAGAACTTTGTGTGCCATGGGATTGACCAGTCAGGGGTGAGGACTCGTCGGGATGCCGGGGAGGCTCCGAACTCCCCCGAGTATGCGAAATCCGGTCTTCGCCTGTCAACCGCCTTCCTTGATCTTTGGCACTTTGAGCATGATCCGGACGGCGACTCCCCCGAGCAGGCGGTTCCGCACCCGAATGCCTCCGCCGTGAAGCTCCACGATCTTGCTGACCACGGATAGCCCCAATCCGGTACCTATGCCGGTGGCCTTGGTGGTGAAGAAGGGGTCGAAGATTTTCTGGAGATTCTTTTCCGAAATACCGCAACCGTTGTCCTTCACCTCCAGGATCACGACTTCGTCGCCGCTGCGAAGATGATGGGCGGTCCGGGCGCCCTCATCACGGGGTATCTTGTCGAGCTTTTCGGAGTAGGCCAACACCTCCATCTTCGGTCGGTCCGTGCCCGCCATCGCGTGGATGGCGTTGATGAACAGATTGACGAGTACCTGCTCGAACTTGGCGCCGTCGATCAACACCTTGGGCAGGGATTTCTCGAACTCGATATCGACGTTGACCCCATTGCGAGTCAGCTCATGTCTCACCAGCAGCAACGACTGCTCGATGAGAGGCGGCAGTTCTGTGGGCTCCAAGGCGAGATGACGATCCGAAGAAAAGTCCACGAGTCCGCGGATGATCTTGTCGGCCCGGTTGATGGCTTCACGCATCTCGGTGAGTATCACCTCAATGTTTGGATCGCCCGGTTCGATTCCCGAGGAAAGGTATTCCACCCCCATCAGCAGGAGCGCGAGGGGATTTTTGACCTCGTGGGCCACGCCGGCCGCGAGTCGACCGACGGACTCCATTTTCTCCGCCTGGATCAATTGCAGTTGGGTCGCCTCCAGCTCCTTGTTCTTTTCCGAGAGGTTGCGATTGAGCCTCTCCAGTTGCTCCCGCGCGCGGACCCTTTCGGTGATGTCTTCGCTGATGCCGACGACGAGCTTTCTCCCGTTGATCTTGTCATCGATCGGCACCTTGACGGTGTGCAGCCAGACTTCGCCAGCCTCGGTATCGACGATCTCCTCCGGGACATCGATAAGCTTGCCGCGCTTGATGACGGCCTCATCCACCTCGCGAAAATACTCGGCCGATTCCTTGGAAAATATCTGGTGATCGGTGCGCCCGAGGGCTTTCTCCTTCGGGATGGTGGTAATCCTCTCCTGTTTTTTGTTCCAGAGCACGAAGCGGAACTCGTCGGAGGCGTCTTTGGCAAAGATCGCCACCGGGAGATTGTCGATGACGCCCTCCAGAAAGGCTTCGTTCTCCGGCAGCAGCCCAAGTTTTCGTCCCGTCGCCGTTTTGGGGGAGCTTCGCGACTGCGGTTGTCTCTCGCTGTCGGACATGGGTGGGATATTGATCGAGTCAGCGCAGGATGCCGAGCAAAAAACGTCCGCTGGCTTGCTACCGGACTCGATGAGTCCGACCACAGGTTCGGCGGTCCCATCGACGGGGATCAACCGTTGATTGTCGATTTTCTCTTCCTTGGCCCGGAAACCACCGGTATCTACCCGCACATGTACGAGTTCCCCCCGACCCGACGGGGTCGGATCGGCGGACCTACCCTGTTGGCTGGGAGACTTCCGCGATCAGCAGAACGCGGTCGGGGCGCTTGGCACGAAGACGCTGGCCATGCCTGCCGCGTCGGCGGCCTGGAGCCCGGCTTTCCCGTCCTCAAAGACCAGGCAGGCGGCCGGATCCACCCCCATCCTCTCGGCCGCGAGCAGAAACATGTCCGGCGCCGGTTTGCCGCGCCGCACGTCGGCGGGGGTGACGATGATTTCGAAGTAGTCCCGCAGACCGACATGGCGCAACTCGGGCTCCACCAGACTGAGGTCGCTCCCGGTGGCGACGGAAATTTTCTCGCCCCGCCCATGCAGTTCGCGCACGATCTCGGCCACGGCCGCGACCGGGGTCAACTCGTGAAGATGCCGCACGAACCACTCCAGCTTGGTCTCGTGCACGGCGTCGGCATCGAGGGCGCAGCCATGCTCGGCGTTGAGCCCGGCCACGATCTCGCGATCAGGCACACCGGCCCCGGCGTAGAATCGCTCCTCCGACCACTCGAAGGGGGCTCCGTGATGCCGGAAACTCGCCGTCCACGCCCGGTAATGAAGGGGCATGGAGTCCACCAGGGTGCCGTCGCAATCGAAGATGTAGCCGGCAAAGGGTCGGTCTGGGAGGGTCAACTTCATGGCCGGGGAAAGAACTCCCGTCCTCTGAAAAGTAAACCGGAAGATGGGAGGGATTGACTCGCGCCCGGGGTCGATGGACGATGCGCGTGATGTTTCGCCCTCTTTTTTTCTCGCTGCTGCTGTTGATTGGCGGCTCCCTTGACGCGGCCGATGAGCGCCCCAATTTCATCATCATCCTCGCCGACGACCTCGGCTGGGCGGATCTCCCCGCCTATGGGAACACGTTTCACGAGACTCCGGCGCTCGACCGGCTCGCGGCGGAGGGGCTGCGCTTCACCCAGTTCTACGCCGGGCCGGTCTGCTCCCCCACCCGCGCCAATCTCCAGAGCGGACAGGACCAGGCCCGCTTCGGCATCACCCAGCACATTCCCGGTCATCGGCGACCGTTCGCGAAACTGATCGATCCGGTGGTGCCCCCGCATCTGCCGCTGGAGGTGGAGACCTACGCGGAACGCCTCGCCGCCGTCGGCTACGAGACGGGCTATTTCGGCAAATGGCATCTGGGCAGTGGTGATCACAGCCCGGCAGGTCAGGGCTGGCGCACGGCGCTGGAATTTCAGGGCAATGTGCTGAAGCCGTCGCCTGTCACGGGGAACTCGACCCCGCGCCGGACGGCGGAGTACCTGGCGGAAAAGGCGGTCGAGTTCATCGAGTCACATCGTGATCGGCCTTTCGCGCTGCAGGTGGCGCACTACGCGGTACACATCCCCCTGTCGACCACCCCGGATCTGCTGGCGAAGTATGAGAAACGCCCCCCGATGCCGGGCTACCCGAGTCGCCCGGACTACGCGGGCCTACTTGAGGAGCTGGACCGCAGCGTGGGGAGCATCCTCGATGCGGTGGATCGTGCGGGTCTCGCGGAGCGCACGATGATCGTGTTCGTCTCCGACAATGGCGGGCTGGTCCACGATCAGGCGGGCAATATCTACACTTCCAACCTCCCTTTACGCGGCGAGAAAGGCACGCTCTATGAGGGAGGCATTCGGGTGCCCGCCATCATGCGCTGGCCGGGAGTGATCCCGGCGGGATCGGTGTGCGAGACGCCGGCCATGACCCAGGATCTGCATCCTACCCTGCTGGAGTTGGCCGGGGGGAGCCTCCCCGACAACGCCACGCTCGACGGTGTCAGCCTGGCGGACCTGATCCGGAATCCGGCCCAGGCCGATCCGGGTCGCGAAGCCCTGCACTGGCACCTGCCGCACTATCATCACGGCACCCCGGCATCGGCGATTCGGCAAGGGGACCTGAAATTGATCCATTTCTTCGAGGATGATCGCGCGGAACTCTATGATCTGGCCGACGATCCCGGAGAAACGAAAAATCTCGCCGCCGTCCGGCCGGATACGGTGCGGGCGCTGCGAAAGGCTCTCGAAGCGTGGCGCGGGGAGGTCGGCGCGCGACTGCCGAAAGCCAATCCGGATCACGATCCCGCCCGGGCTTCGGAACTGGCCACCCGCGAGAGACGCCAGGGGAAAAAATGACTCACTCGTGACGCAGAGCCTCGACGGGATTCATACCCGCGGCTCGGAAGGCGGGATAAATGCCGAAGATCACCCCGGTGAGCACCGAGATGGTAAAGGCCATCGCGGGCGCCCAGAAGCGGATGATGGTGATCATCTCGGCAAAGTGGGTGATGATGAGCGGCACGGCCAAGCCCACGGCGACACCGAGCAGACCGCCCGCTCCGGAGAGGATGATGGTCTCGATGAGGAACTGCAGCACGATGTCGCGCTGTTTGGCGCCCAGGGCCCGGCGGATGCCGATCTCCCGGGTGCGCTCGGTGACAGTGGCGAGCATGATGTTCATGATCCCGATGCCGCCGACCAGCAGGGAAATGGCGGCGATGGATCCGAGGACGATGTTGAAAATCTGCTTGGTCCGCTCGGCTCGCTTGAGGAGCTCGATGGGCACGATCATGCGGTAGTCGAGCTTCTTGTGGTTGCGCTCCAGCAGATGGCGGATGGCGGAGGCCGCGCGGATGACGCGATCCGCCGGATCGTCCTTGCCGGTGGCTTCGATCTTCACCGTCACTTCGTGGAAATCGACTTTTTCGGCCTCGAAGCTGCCGGAGCGGTATTTCATGAGTACTTCCCCAAACCGCTCCACCAGGGTGGTCAACGGGATGAGCATCTCCATACCGGACTCGCCGTCGCCGTTTCCACCACCGCCGCCATCGCCATTGGACCCGCCGCCGCCCGCACCCATCATGCCGCCACTGCCGGCCATGGCCGAGGCGGAGATGTTTCCCGACTCGATGATGCCGATGACGCGATAGTAGCTGTTTTGCAGGCGGATTTCCTTGCCCAGCGGGCTGCTGAGGGGAAACAGGCGCCCGGCCAACTCGTGGCTGAGCACGCAGACATTGACCCGATCCTTCATCTCCAACTCGGTGAAAAAACGTCCCGACTTGAGCTTGCGGTTCCGCATCTCGGGATACCACGGCACGGTCCCCATCACCTCGGCGTCGACACTGCGGGAGACGTTCCAGAGGTAGTCCTTGAATCGCCTCCCCGGCACCACCACGTCGACGCCGGGCACCGTGTTGCGGATCTGCTCGAGGTCGCGATAGGTGAGCCCGTAGGAGAGGATGAGACTGCGCTGCTCTTCGCCGGCGGTGGCGTCGTTGGTGGGTTTTACGCTTTGGAGGATGATGTTCTGGCTCCCCAGATTCTTGATCTGCTCCTGCGCCTCGAAGCTGGCCCCCTCGCCGATGGCGAGCATCGCAATCACGGAGGCGACTCCGAACACGATGCCCAGCGCGGTCAGCATGGAGCGCAGCTTGTGCATCCAGAGGCTCTTGATGCCGAGGATCACGGACCGCTTCAGGCGGAACAGGGAGAGAGCCCTGATTTGTCGGATCACATCCATCGCCATGGTTGTCTTCTCAGTCTCCCCTTCCCCTCTCAGGCGGTGACCGCCGCCTTTGCCGCGGTGATGACTCGGCCGCCATCGGGACCTTTCTCCGTGTTGGAATCGTACTCGATAAGCCCGTCGCGCAAGCGGATGACGCGCGGGGTGCGCTTGGCCATGCCCTCGTCGTGGGTGATCATGACGAGGGTTTTTCCATCGGCGTTCAGTTGGTCGAAAATGGACAGGATATCCCCGCCGGACTTCGAGTCGAGATTACCGGTGGCTTCGTCGGCCAGAATCACGGCGGGATCGTTGGCGAGCGCGCGGGCGATTGCGACGCGCTGCTGCTGGCCGCCCGAAAGCTCCGTCGGGCGGTGATCCAGCCGCGTGCCGAGCCCCACCTTCTCCGCCAGACCGATGGCGATCTCGCGACTCTCTTTCTCTGACACCCCCTGATAGTAGAGCGGCACTTCGATGTTCTCCACCACGGTGAGCTGCTGGATGAGATTGTAGCTTTGAAAGATGAAGCCGAGCCGCTTGCCGCGCACCTGGGAGAGTTCGTCATCCTCGAGCCGGGCGACGTCGCTGCCCTCCAGCAGGTATTCACCGAGGCTGGGCTGGTCGAGACATCCCAGGATGTTGAGCAAGGTCGATTTCCCGCATCCCGAAGGTCCGAGAATGCTGATGTAATCGCCCTCGTAGAAAGTCACATCGATCCCTTGGAGCGCCTTCACGGTGAACTCCCCCATCTGGTAGTGCTTCTCCACGCCGCGGAGTTCGATGATGGGTCTGCGGCCTGACGGGGTCATGAATCAAGTAATAGCGGTGATGAGATCAACTGGGGGGAGATCCGGTCAATGAAGCACGGATTGCTAAAAACGGAACCCGTCCCCGGAGGTGAGGCGAAGGACTCTCCGATGGCTGTCGCACTCCAGAGTCCGCCCACTGACCGGGTGTGAGAGTCTCTCAGGCCTCCTTGTCGGGGTCGTCAGAGCCGGCCTCGGCCATGTTCGCGGGCAGGAGCCCGTCATCCTCCTGTAGCGGATCGTAGTCGTCCGGCATCCGGAGGGCCACATGATCCCCCTCGCCAAGCCCCTCGATCACCTCGATAAATTCATCGTTGTAGTTGCCCACCTTCACCGATTGACGGCGATAGGTCCCGCCATCACGGAGAAAGACGAATTGCTGATCCTTCTCGACGAACACCGCCTGGACCGGGATGTAGAGGACGTCTTTGAGCTCATCGACGATGATCTTCACCTTCGCGGTCATGCCGGGCTTGAGAAACTCCTGCGCTCCCTCGATCTCCACGGTGGAGGGGTAGACCTTGAGCGAGGGGTTGTAGCGGGAGGCGTTCGAGTCGGGCAACACGGCCACCTTGGTCACCTTTCCGCTCAGCGTCTTTTCCGGCACGGCGTCGGCGGTGATGACCGCGCGCTGGCCCAATTCGATTTTCTTGATGTGCGATTCGTGGATATCGACATCCACCCCGAGGCGAGACATGTCGGGGATGGTGATGATGGGCTGCCCCAGTTTGAGGGTGGCTCCCTCCGAGATGGCGTCGAAATACCGGGAGGTGTAGTAGTTGTCGTTGGCACCGCCATAGGCCACCAGACCCGGCTTCTGAGCGTAGATGGTGCAGCTCTCGAGTTGGGCCTGGAGATCCTCGCGCTTTTTCAGCTCCAGCTCATAGCGGCGTTTGGCGGAGCGGTATTTCGCCTCGGCCCGCGCGACCGTGGCGATGGCCTCGCGCTTTTCGCGGATCAACTCGAGGAGTGATTCCTCATAGTTGGACAACATCTTCTCCGCGTCTTTGGGAAATTCATAGTCACGGAACAGCCCCAGTTCCGTCTCCTTGGTCTGAAGGGACAGCTTGGCCTTCTCCAGACCGACCAACTCGTTCTCAAGGGTCTGCCGGGTGATGAACTCTTTCTCGTGGAGGCGCTTGGCTCCCTCCACCGACTCCTCGACCACCGCCAGCTCCGTCTTGGCCACCAGCGCCTCGTCCTTGAGCCGACGCATCCGTTGCTCCGCCTCTCCCTCGCCGAGCCTGTCGGTCTCGAGCAGAATCGCGAAATCCACCGTCGCCGCCTGGCTGTCGTCGGAAGATCTGGCGAAGGGCGAAGAATCTTTGGTGGGATCCACATCCGACTCCGAGAGCAGCCTCTGGGTGTCGAAGCTCTTGATGATCTGCTCGGTGGCATCCGCCTCGAAGGCGGCAATGGTGTCGGAATCGTAGGGCAGGCTGAGACTCTGCAACACTTCCCTGGCCGCCTTCTCACCGACGAATTTCTGGAAATCGAGCAGAGCGAAACGCAGCACCTGACGGGTCAGCTTCACTTCACTGAGGCTTTCGCTCTCCTCGATCTCCAACCCCTGCTTGGCCTCGGCGTAGGCGGCCTCGGTCTGCTGAAACTCCACATCGTGATCGACGATCATCTCCTCAATCCCGGAGGCGTCGAGACGCACCAGCACCAGCCGGTTATCCACATCCTCGGGAGTGACCTGGTAGCCCTCGTCGACGATCTCCAGCACCTTGGTGCCGGCGCTCACTTTGACATCGTTCTTGATCTCCAGCGACTGCAGCGCGTGGATGTTGCCGCCCTCGAGCACATCGATGACGAGATCGCCTTTCTTCACCTCGAACTCGGGCAACTTGGCCACCGAGTTGGCGTCGCCACGCATGCCCTTGAACGCGATCACCGCGGAAACCGCGGCGATCAATACTCCGGTTATGAGGATGGGTTTCTTACTCATCAGCTTTGCCTTCTTCCTCCAATTTTTCCACCCACGACCCGTCTTTGTTAATATAGAGGATGCCCATATCCTGCCAAAGACGTAAACGCGCCAAGGTGTGATCGACCAGAGTGGACGTTCGCTGATTGAGTGAGTTTACAAGGTCGCGCTGGGCATCGACGAGATCCCTCGCCTCGCCCTGTCCGAGTTCCGAGAGCAGCTCCTGCTCCTCCAGACGTCGCCGGGCCAACTCGACGCCCAGTTCGCTGATCTCGAAATTCCGCCGCGCCTGCTCCAATGCCCGCCAGTCATCGTAAATCTGGAGGCGCACCTGATCATTGGCCAACTCCTCCTGTCGCTTCGCCTGCTCCAGGCCGATGAGGGTGGATCGATAGAAGTTTCTCTCCGACTTGCGATCCAGCGGCAAATCCAGCTCCAAACCCGCGGACCAGGACCGGCGCTCGAAATTGAGATTCGGGGTGATGTCGCCCGGGTCGCTGATGGCATCGTAGCGCGCCACAGCGTCGAGACCGGCTTGCAGCTCCACCTTGGCCATTTCGATGCGGCGCTCGGCGTCCTCCACCCGATCACGCACCGTCTGCAAATCGGGCCTCGACTCGATCGCCAGTTGCACCGCCTGATCGCGCTTCACCCCGGGATCCTCGATCTTGAGCCGCTTCAACTCGGTCTCGTCGAGCACGAAGCGGTCCTCCACCGGCAACCCGAGTTCGATCTTCAGCTCATCGAGCTGATTCTGGTAATCGCGAATGGCGTTGACCCACTGGCTCTCGGATTGCAAGAGCGCCTGGCGCAACTGACCGAGTTCGGTCTGGGTGCGGCGATCCTCCTCCGCCAGCGCCTCCTCGCGCTCCACGTTCTTGCGAAAGCCATCGTAGGCCACCCAGTTGTTCCGCACCGTGTCGCGCGCCTGGAGCACACCGTAGTAACGGGAGACGATGCCCACCACGAACTCGCGCCGGAAATTCGCGAAGTCCCGCAGAGAGTAAAGCAGATCCCGATCCGCCTGGGTCAGATTCTCCAGCGTGACCTTGAAGCCCCCGCCTTTCAGCAAAGGCTGCGTTAGGGTGACCGCCAGAGCGGATTGGTTGATCGAGCGTTCCCCGGCCACGAATTGTAGGAAATCCGAGGTGAAATCCGCCGCCAGCCGCGCCCCGGTGCGTTGGAGCATGGTGAAACCCACCGACTGCCGCCGGGTGAAGGTGTTCGTCGCGATGAGTCCGTCGACCTGCCTTTCCACGATCTCCGTGACCGTCCGCGTCACCTGCCTGCCGGTGGTCGGATCCAAGACCGGGGCGCCGGTGAGCGGATCGACGACCGGTTGCTCCACCTGCACCTCGATCCGCTCCGGCGGCTGATCGCCATCCCGCGCGTCGCTCTGGGTGGCGACATCGAGTTCCCCATAAAAAATCGGCGCCAACTCGTGCCGGGTCAGCGTGAGATCCAGCGCCTGCAGGTAGACCGTCTCCTTGCGGGCGAGGTAGCCGCGATTGTGGCGGATGGCCAGCTCCAGCGCGTCTGCCAGTTTGAGGACCCGGGCGCCGTCTTCGACCTCCGCCATCTCGCCGAGGAATTCACCTTTCGACTGGTTGGTCTCGAGATCCTCCAGCGACCGCATTTCCCCCTCGCCGATCTCGAGGGATTCGGCGTCCACATTCTTCACCTGGCCCGCCTTGCCGAAGAGGATCTTTTTGGTCTCCCGGTCGGCGGCGTTCTGATAAAACTGGGGCGCGCAACTCCCCAGCATCCCCAGGCAAACGGCCGCAAGCGCCAACCTGCCAACCCGCCCGCCTCGGCGTCGACCTCTCTCTCTCATCTCTGTGTTTCGCATGACCCCCGGGCTCCGCCGGCAATCCGCTCTCTTTCGTTTTTTCAGTCTTGAAACGCAATGACGCGATTCGGCCAAAATCCGACTCGCCTTGTCGTCAATTCTCCTTGACGCGCAAGACTTTCGCCCCGCGAACCGGTTCGCGTTTCAGCGAAATCAGGGCCTCATTGGCCTGGTCGAGCCGGTATTCGGTGACTTCGGCCCGGATCGGAATTCCCCCGGCGATGGGGAGAAACTCGACGTTGTCGGCGCCGGTGAATGGCCGGCGCCCCGACAGCGAGGCACGAAATCGACGCTCTCGGCAAGTCGCGATCAGCTCACCAGACGCCCAGCGCTTCCAACTGCCGTGTAGCCGCGCCGGCCCAATCGCGATTGGCCGGCGGGCTGGCGGGGCTGGGGTGCAGAATGCGGCCGAGTTTTGGCCGCGCCGACATCTCCCGCGTCCCGATGACACGCCCGAGACAGTCCTCGGCGAAGGCGCCCACCCCGACCAGGAACTCGGGCTCAAGCAGAGTGATGACCCGCCCGAGATAGCGATCACAGGCTGAGGTGACAGGCTCCATCTCCGCGGCCGGCAGCTTGTCCGGCGTCCGGTTCTTCCCGCCCGCTTCCATCCAGACCAGGGGGCAGTAATTCACCACGAAGTGCCCGGCGAAAAAAGCTTCCGGCGAGCCGAAACGCTCGGAGAAACAGCCCCAGAGTCGCCGGCCACTCACTTCCGACTTGGGACAGGAAAAGCCCTCCACCGGTCGCTTCGGATGCTCGGGATCGGGCTTCGACACCGGCGCCTCGATGCCCATCCAGTCCCGCACCGCCGCCACCTCGCCAAAAGGAACGCCCGTCTGCGCCATGCCGTAGGGGCCCGGATTCATCCCCAGCATCAGCACCCGCTTTTTCGAATCCCCAAAACGCCTCACATACCTCTCATGCGGCGCCCGTGCATAGACCAGCGGATTGTAAACGCAGGCGGTGGGTTCGGAGAATCTCAACCCCGCGAGATCCCGGCAAAGGTCATCGGTGGCTTCGAGAATACGGTCGGCGATCGTGGCGCTCATGAAGGCCCTACCAAGGAGCCGATCCCCGATTCCGCAAGCGCCCGAATGTGATCCGGCGTCGCCCGGCAACACCCACCCACGATGGAGGCGCCGACTTCCCGCCAGACCCGAGCCCGCTCGGCGAACTCCTCCGGCGTGTCCAGCCCTCTCCAGTCTCCCATCTCCGCGTCCCAGCCCCGACCGGCGTTCGGATAGACGATCACGGGCTTTTCCGGGGCCGCCTCGCGGAGCCGGGAGATCAACTCCACCACATGCTCCGGATCCACACAGTTCACCCCGATGGCCGCGATCTGCGGATCATCCGCCAACTCGGCGGCGATGCGCCCGATCTCCGTCCCGTCCCAGAGATGCCCCCCATCCCGGCAGCTGAAACTGATCCATGCCTCGCAGTCGGGAAATTCCGTCATCAGATCCGCCACCGCCCGCGCCTCCACCGCCGAGGGAAAGGTCTCGAAAGCGATCACATCCGCATCGGTTTCCGCCAGCACCGCCAATCGATCCCGGTGAAACGCCGCCAACTCGGGCTCGGTCAGTCCGTAGTTCCCGCAATACTCCGACCCATCCGCCAGGTAGGCGCCAAATGGCCCCACACTGGCCGCCACCAGCGGGGCGTGCTCCGCCGCGTCCGCCACCACCCGGGTCAGCGCCACCGCCTCACGGAAAAAACGCTCCGCCTCCGCGTGGTTCAGCCCCATGCGCTCCAGCCCCGGAAAAGTCGCCTGATAGGTCGCCGTGGCCACGATGTCGGCCCCGGCCTCGACAAAAGCCCGCGTCGCCCCGGCGATGGCCCCGGCATCCTCCAGCAACACCCGCGCCGACCACAGCGGATGATTCAGGTCGCGGCCGGCACGACCCAACTCGCTCGCCAGCCCGCCATCCAGGGTCAGGCCGCCGCCGGATTCGGTGAGTCGAGTGCTGAGACCGGCCGCTTTCATGCTTCCTCCATCAAACCTCCCCCACAGAATCCCAGAGCGCCCCCGAAGGCGCAAGTCCGATCTCGACAATCTGTCGCCAAAAGAAACCCCGCCCCCCGTTTGCCATCTCCCCGACAGCCCTTAGTTTCGTATCCTCTGACACCGTCACGCCTCCAGCCTTCCCCCGTGAGCCACCACGATCCACGCGCCGATTTCCCCATCCTTGCCCGCAACGTCGGTCCCGGCGCCGGCAAGCCGCTTGTCTATCTCGACAACGCCGCCACCACCCAGAAGCCGCTCGCCGTCATCGAGACGGTCGACCGCTTCTATCGGCGGGAAAACGCCAACATCCACCGCGGCGTGCACTACCTCAGCATGCACGCCACCGACGCCTACGACCGCGCTCGCGAACGCGTCGCCTCCGCCATCGGCGCCCGCCACCCCGCCGAGGTCGTCTTCGTCCGGGGCACCACCGAGGCCATCAATCTCGTGGCCGCCAGTTTTGCCGGAGATCGCTTCCAGGCCGGGGACGAGATCGTCATCACCCACCTCGAGCACCACGCCAACATCGTCCCCTGGCAACTGCTGGCGGAAAAAAAAGGCCTCGTCCTCAAATGGGCCCCCGTCACCGACTCCGGCGAGATCGATCCCGCGGCCTACCGAGCCTGCTTTACCGCGAAGACCCGGCTCGCCGCCTTCACCCAGGTATCCAACGCCCTCGGCACCATCAATCCCGTCCGGGAAATGATCGCCATCGCCCGCGAGTTCGGCGCCCACGTCCTCGTCGACGGCGCCCAGGGCGTGGCCCACGGGACGGTGAACGTGGCCGAGCTCGACGCCGATTTCTACGCCTTCTCCGGGCACAAGGTCGTCGGTCCCGACGGCATCGGCGTGCTCTGGGGACGCCGCGAACTCCTCGACGCCATGCCCCCCTGGCAGGGAGGCGGCGACATGATCGAACGCGTCACCATGGAGAAAACCACCTTTCGCCACAGTCCCGAGCGCTTCGAGGCCGGCACGCCGAACATCAGCGGCGCCATCGGCCTCGGCGCCGCCTTCGATTACCTCGATGACCTCGGCTGGGACGAAATCCGGCGCCGCGAGCGCGATCTGCTCGACTACGCCACCGCGCGCCTGGGCGAGATCGATGGCCTCCGCATCCTCGGTCCCGCCGACACCGCCAGCAAAGTCGCCGTCATCTCCTTCACCATGGACAGCGCCCATCCGCATGATATCGGCACCATCCTCGACACCGAAGGCATCGCCATCCGCGCCGGTCATCACTGCGCCCAGCCGCTCATGGATCGCCTCCGGGTCGCCGGCACCGCCCGCGCCTCCTTCGCCTTCTACAACAACCGGGACGATGTCGACCGCCTGCTGGACGGCATCGCCAAAGTGAAGATGTATTTTGGTTAATCCTCCCCCCTTCCCGCCATGGACGACCTTTCCGATCTCTATCAGGACATCATCCTCAGCCACAACAAACGTCCCCGAAACCAGGGCGAACTGGAGTCGCCCTCCGGTGAGGCCGAGGGCTACAACCCCCTCTGCGGCGACCGCATCCACCTCTACGTGCGCGAGGACGACAGCGGCAGGCTCGACGCCATCTCCTTTACCGGGGAAGCCTGCGCCATCTGCACCGCCTCCACCTCCATCATGACCGAGGCCGTGAAACACAAGAGCCGCCCCGAAGTCGAGGCCAAGATCGCCGAAGCGCTGCATCTGCTGACCTCGCGCGAGGAGCCGACCTTCGACCTTCTCGAGCAGGGCGATTTCGCCGCCCTCGCCGGCGTGCGACAGTTCCCCGCCCGCGTCAAATGCGCCACTCTCGGCTGGCACACCCTCGAGTCCGCCCTGAAAAGTGGCGGCACGGTCAACACCGAGAACGAGGATTGATCCGACGCGGCCCGCCCACTCAACAGGGTCTGGTCACGCAGGCAACCCTCTTGGGTCGTGCGCTCAAGGCGCCACCCAATCCACCGGCACGTCCTCCGCTTGATTGAAGCGGTTGACGTATTTGACGAAGCCGTGTTCGACGCCGTACTCGTGGACCATCCTGGTCACCTTCACATCGAAGGCGCAGTATTCGGCGATCTTCATGATCTTGCCCTCCTGGAACCACTTGATGGCGTCGGTGCCGACGGCGGTCTTGCCCACCCCCAGTGAGGCGGCCGCCACGGCGTCGAGCTTGGGCCGATGACCGAGGTGCTTTTCCAGATCGACCATCAGATCGAGACTGCGGCATTGCTCGGCGAGATCGAGGATGGTGTATCCGCGCAGCACCTTGTAGTCGAAGTGGATGTGGTTGTAGCCGATGACCAGATCCGCGCGGATCAGTTGCTGGATGAGATCCTGCACCTGGCCCTCGCCGTAGATGCGATACTCCCCCAGAGCGGTGGAATAGGTGACGCCGATGGACATGCCCATCTGATCGACGTTTCCCCAACCACCCACATCGCCCGCCGAGCGCTGCGACTCGAGATCAAAATAAACAAAGTCGCGCGCCATGAATCAGGACGGTTCCTCGGTTTCCGGTTCCTCGGTTTCCGGTTCCTCGGTTTCCGGTTCGGGGACGAAGATCGCGGCCTCGACGAGGGTGCCATACACATCCCAGGGCAGATCGGGAAAGATGGGGGTGCGCCGCTCGATCTCCGCCAGGCGCGCGCCGGCTGCTTCGGGATTCGAGCCGAAGACGCCCCACAACTCGTCGAAACCATCGAGCCTGTCTTCGGTCTGCCGGGTGGCGTAGGGCCGGGCGGCGCCGTTGCGCATCAGGAAGGCCCAGTCACTGGCCTGCGCCATCATCAGCTCGCGGGTCATCTGGGCGACGGTGCGCCGGCGATGGGCGGCGAGCGCTACGGGGAGGTCGTCGAGATTCTCGCGGAGGATGGCGATGGCGCGCAGGAGCTGCTCGGCCCGGGTATGGAGGTGGGGGTAGATCCACGCGTTCTCCTCGCTGAGCCAGGTCTCGAAGTAGCCGCCCTCACCCCAGGAGGAGGCGATGGGTTCGAAGTGATCGCGCGCGTCCTCGCCAGTCTGGTCAAGGTACTCGGTGGGCGTGGTGAAATGGAAATCGTCACGCCCGGCGGCGAGGCGCAGCACTTGTTCGAGAAACTGCGGACCCTCGAACCACCAATGACCAAACAACTCGGCATCGAAGGCGCTGACGACGATGGGATCGGCAATGCCGCCGCTTTCCAACGCGGCCAACTGGGCGGCGCGGCTTTCGACGAAATGGATGGCGTGCTCGGACACGGCGCGCGCGGCGAGGGCGGGATCGTAAAGCAGCTTGTCGTCGGTGTCGCCGGTGACGCGGTAGAATTTCAGGCCGGTGAAACGCCGGATACCGCTGCCGTCGAGATAGTCCTCCAGCGCCTCGGCTGGGGCGTCGAGCCCGACATCGCGATAGAACTCGCGGTAGCGGGCGTCGCCGGGATAGCCGTGCTCGGCGCTCCACACCTGGCGGCTGCTCTCGGCGTCGCGCCCGAACACGGCGAGCCCGTCGCCGGTGACGGCGGGATGAAAGGGCGCGGACTCGGGCGCCGGACCGGCATCGACGAGGCCGTGCTCCTCCAACAGGGTCCAGCGGATGCCCGCGTCGAGGAGCAACGGAGCCATGGCGGGGGAATAGGCGCACTCGGGCAGCCAGAATCCGGCGGGCTTTTTGCCGAAGGCTTTCTCGTGGGCGTGCACGCCTCCCCGGATCTGGGCGCGCGCGGCCTCGGGCACCTTCACCAGCAAGGGCAGCAGACCATGGGTGGCGCCGCAGGCGGTAATCTCGAGGTGGCCGCTATCGCTCAAGGCGCGGAAGGCCCCGACCAGATCGCGTTTCCACCGGGTCTCATAGTCTTTCCGCAGCTCGCCGAGCCGTTTCTCATACCACCGGGCCACGCGCGCGTAGGCGGGATCGGTGGAGACCTCGGCCTCGGATCGGGCCAGCGCCAGGGTGCGGGTGAGATACGCGGATGCCCGGTCGCGCATCATCGGGTCGTCCAGCATCCCCAGCAGGGTCGGGGAAAAATTCATCGTCAGGCGCCAGTCCACCCCCTCGTCGCGGAGCCGGTGCAGCACCTCCAGCAGGGGGAGGTAACTTTCGACGATGGACTCGAACAGCCAGTCCTCCTCCAAGCACCGATCCGTCTCGGGATGTCGCACCCAGGGGACGTGGGCATGGAGGACGAGCGCGCAGTGACGTTTCATGAAAACTTCAGACTAGACAGGATCATTAACAGAAGAAAACCCCCGATCACCATCAGAATTCTCGTCGGTGTCATCGGGGCATGCTCCACCCGGACACCCAACCAGCGATCCCAGAGGGTCGTCCCCCGTATGAGCAACAAATACAGGCCCGCTCCCAGTCCCACCAGATAAAAAGGGAACAATCCCAGGCCGAATCCCACGCCCCAGACGAGGAAGGGACGCCCCAGTGAGCGGTTCAACGGCAGGGCGTCCCCCTCCAGGGTCCTCACCCGGACGCCCAGCAGCCACTTGCCCGGCGTGGTTCCCAGGAAATGCAGCAGGACTCCCTCGAGGAGATGCCAGATGAGCAGCGCGGCGTAATGGATCTTCGCCATCGCGATCATCGCGTCCTGGTTGATAAATGATCCGTCGTTCTTCAGCAGATCCATCGGGGTCAGATTCTCCGGCAGAGCCGGCACTTCGCAGAACTGCCAGGCCACCGCCGAGACCAGGAGATAGTCGAAGCTCCGCGCCCAGAAGCGGGCGAACGGGCGGGGCGTGATGCCATCCCCGACCGTCTCGCCAGACGGGCCCCCCATTCTCTCCGGCCGGGGACCGCGGGGATCGGGCGGGATGACCGGAGTCTCATCCGCCTCCCCGCGCTCGGGCGCATCCACCATCTGCTGGATGGCCTCGGCAAAGGAGGGGATCTCGCGCAGTATTTTCCACGACTCCATTCCCGGCTCCCAGGCGAGCGTGTCGGGCGACAACTCCCCCGCGCGCAGTTGATCGATGATCCGGTAAGCGGCATAGGGGCCGCGTTTTTCTCCGTCGATGGCGAGGTAGAACTGCATAGGTAGGTGGGGCCCCGCCCGCGGGGAACCCGGGGGTGGGCGGAAACCGCCCACGTTCGACGGAAATCACTCGCTGCGCAAGGCCTTGGCCGGTTCCAGTCGCGCCGCGATAATGGCCGGAGCCAGGGCGGCCAGGGTGCAACTGACGAAAGCCCCGAATGAAATCCAGAAGACGTCGCGGAATGTCACCACCGCGGGCAGACCATCGGGAAAGCCATAGACTTCCTCGGCGAACATCCGCACTTTGAATACCTCGCCGATGAAATCGATGATGATTTTGCGGTTCTCGATAAACACCCAGGCCAGCAAGAGGCCGGTGATGACGCCGAACACGCCGACGATGACGCCCTGGATCAGAAAGAGCCGGGCGATCATCGACTCCGGCGCGCCGATCGCCTTGATGAGTCCGATCTCCGCCCGCTTCTGGTAGGTGACGGTGATCATCGTGTTCATGATGCAGAAGCCTGCCACGATCATGAGGAACAGCAGGATGAACCACATCACCTGACGCTCGACCACCACCGCCTCCAACCGGGCCTGGTGACGATCCGCCCAGGTCAGGCAGCGATACTGCCAGCCGATGGCTTCGAGCAGCATGCCCTTGATGGCGTCGGCCCGGTAGGCGTCCACCGTCTCCACCGAGATGCCATGGACATCGCCGCCGAGATTATAGAGCGTCTGCCCGGTCTCCAGGTGGGCCATCACAAAGTTGGCGTCGAATTCAAAGAACCCGGAATCGAAAATCCCGGTGACCGTCAACTCGCTGGGCACGGTGACCTCGTCGCGCGCCACCTCGAACCACTTTCGTCTCTCCTCATCGGTCTGCGCGTTTTCCGCCTGGTTGATCGCCTGGACCAGGGTGTCGATCTCACTCGGTGAATACAGCAGGATGGTGTGACCCACCTCGATGCCCATCCCCCGCGCCAGCTCATCGCCGATGACGACGGTGTCGAGATCCAGCAGAAACTCGCCCCCCTCCTCGATGATGGCCTGGAAGCGCGCGACCTCGGCCTCGTCGGGCTGGATGGCACGCATGATGGGCGCGAGGCGCCGCCCGCCGTAATCCATGATCACCTGCCCCTGCACAAAGGGCGTCACCGAAGTCACTCCCTCCACCGATTGGATCTTCTCCATCAGTTCCGGCCACTCGGTGAGAATGCCGTTGGCGTCCACGGTGATGTGCGGCTCGAAGCCGATGATGGTCTCCTTGATCTTTTCGCCGAAGCCGGTGAATACCGCGATGACCACCACCAGGATCATGACCCCCAGCGCCACCCCGAGTACCGAGATCAGCGTGATCACCGAAACGAAGCTGCGCTTGGGTTTCAGGTAACGCAGCGCGAGAAAGGGGCTGAAATGCTTTCGAAACACGGGAATCGGGAGTGATTAAGAGGTTGCGGCCAAGTTACCCGGGAATAGAGAATGCGACAGCCGATTCTGGCCATCCCCACGCCCATGAGCACTCAACGCCCCGAACGCTACCTTTCTTTCATCCTCACCGGCGCGCCGGGCTGCGGCAAGGGCACCCAGGGAGCCGTGCTCGGGGAGATCCCGCGCTTTTACCATTTCTCCATGGGCGACGCCTTCCGCTCCCTCGACACCCGCACGGAGATCGGGCAGGAATTCGTCAAACACTCCAGCGCCGGACAACTGGTGCCCGATGAGCTGACCATCCGCCTTTTCCGCGCCCAGGTCGACGCCCGGGCGGAGATTCACGAGTTCAAACCCGACATCGACGTCCTCGTGCTCGACGGCATCCCGCGAAATCGCGCCCAAGCCGAGCTCATGGATCGACACATCGAGGTGCTTCACATCTTTCATCTCTCCTGCCCCGATCGCGACGAACTCATCACCCGCCTCCGCAAACGCGCCCTGAAACTCGGCCGCCTCGACGACGCCAGCGAGGAGGTCATCCGCCACCGCATCCGCACCTATGAGGAGGAGACCAAAGAGCTGTTCGACCATTACCCCGCCTCGTTGCGGACCGAGATCGACGCCAACCAAGCACCGGTCAAAGTCCTCGCCGACATCCTCAACGTCGTTGTCGCCCACCCGGAATGGCAGGGGATGACCCTGCCGGTCTAACAGAGAAAGAAAAACGCATGCGCATCGTGTTCATGGCAACCGGGGAGATCGCGCTCCCCAGCCTCCGGTGGCTGATAGAATCGTCCGGCCACGACATCGTCGCCGTCCACACCCAGCCCGACAAACCGGTGGGCCGCAAACAGACGCTGACCCCGCCGGAGATCAAGACCGTGGCGGCGGCGGCGGGCATCCCCGTGTACCAGCCGGAGACTTTCCGGAAAAATCCCCAAGCCCTCGCGGCGCTCGCCGCCCTCCGGCCCGATGTCCAGGTCGTGATGGCCTACGGACAGATCCTGCCCCGCGCCGTCATCGAGACACCGCGGATCGCCTGCGTCAATCTCCACGCCTCACTGCTGCCACGCCACCGGGGCGCCGCGCCGATTCAGGCCGCCATCCGCGAGGGAGACAGCGAATCCGGCCTCACCCTCATGCACATCGTCCCCGCGCTCGACGCCGGCGACATGATCCTGAAACACGCCCTGCCCATCAGCCCGGACACCACCGGAGGCCAGCTTCACGACCAGCTCGCCGCGCTGGGACCCGGCCTCCTCGCCGAGGGGCTGCCCCTGCTTGAGGCCGGCACCGCACCCCGAGTCCCGCAGGAGGAGTCGCTCGTCACCTATTCACCCAAACTCGGCCGCGAGGATGGGGAGATCGACTGGGCCGCCCCCGCCCCCGCCATCGCCCGGCTGGTGCGCGCCTATGATCCCTGGCCCGGCACCACCGCCATCCTCCCCACCGACCGGGGGCCGGTGAAGCTGAAACTTTTCCCCCCCGTCATTCCCGCCGATGACACCCCTGGGCCGGGAGCCGAGCCCGGCTCCGTCGCCCCCGCTCCCGGGGGCGACGCCCTGCTGGTGCGCGCCGGGGACGGAGGCCTGCTCCGATTCACCGGAGACCTCCAGATGGAGGGGCGAAAACGCCTCCCCGTCGCCGAATTCCTTCGCGGTCAGCCAATCCCGGAGGGCACAAAACTCGGCTGACGACCAGTTTCCCCTTTAAAATGGCGGTTTCATGATGTTTGGTGCCCAAATTCTTCCTTCGCTGATTACATGCCCAGAAAGTTCAAGCGCGTCGTCCTGAAACTCAGCGGAGAGGCCCTCCGAGAACCCGGCAGCCAGGACAATATCTCTCCCGAGATCGTCGAGGCCATCGCCCTCCAGATCAAAGCCGCCCAGGAAAAAGGCGTCCAGATCGCCCTCGTCGTCGGCGGGGGGAATTTCTGGCGAGGCGCCGCCGCCGCCGGCCGCGGCATGGAGCGCGCCACCGCCGACTACATGGGCATGCTAGCCACCGTGATGAATTCGCTCGCCCTCCAGAGCATGCTCGAGGCCCACGACGTCGTCACCCGCGTCCAATCGGCCATCGAGATGAAAAACGTCGCCGAGCCCTTCATCCGCCGCGTCGCCATGCGCCACCTCGAGCTGGGACGTGTGGTCATCTTCGCCGCCGGCACCGGGAATCCCTTTTTCTCCACCGATACCACCGCCGCGCTCCGCGCCAGCGAAGTCGGCGCCGATGTCATCCTCAAAGCCACCAAAGTCGATGGCGTCTACGACAAGGATCCCATGCAGCACGACGACGCGAAGCGCTTCGAGCACCTGACCTTCACCGACGCCCTCACCCTCGGGCTCAAAGTCATGGACGCCACCGCCTTCAGCCTCTGCCGGGACAACAACAAACCCATCATCGTCTTCGACATGACCGAGCCGGAAAACATCGGCCGCGTCCTCCTGGGCGAATCTATCGGAACCGTCGTCTCCGCCAAACCCATCGAACAGCCCGGCGACCGCTGACGCCGATCCCACCACCCAACCCCGCCACCTACCGCCATGGATCCCGATGAAGCCCTCATGGAAACCGAAGTCGCGATGCAGAAAGCCGTCGACTACGTCCTCCACGAAATGTCCACCGTCCGCACCGGCAAGGCCAGCCCCTCGCTGGTCGAAGGCATCGATGTGAAAGTGGCCAGCTACGGGTCGAACATGAAATTGCGCGACCTAGCCCTCATCGCCACCCCCGAACCGCGCATGCTCACCGTGCAGCCCTACGATGCCAGCACCATGCAGGACATCGAGCGCGCCCTGCGCGAATCCAAGCTCGGCATCAACCCCTCCGTCGACGGCCGCATCATCCGCCTGCCCATTCCCGAACTCTCCCAGGAGCGCCGCATCGATCTCACCAAAGTCGTCAAAGAGATGGCCGAGCAGGGCCGGGTCCGCGTCCGCGCCGCCCGCCGCGAGGGCATGGACAAATTCAAGTCCATGCAGAAAAGCAGCGCCATCACCGAAGACCAGTTTCACGACTACGAAAAAGAGGTCCAGAATCTCACCGACAAGTACGTGAAAGACATCGACGAGCACTACGACCACAAAGAAAAGGACATCATGCGGGTGTGACCCCGTCCCGCCTTTCCCCAAGATGGACTATGCCGCCAGCCAGTTCCTCGATCTCGCCCACACGGATCACGCGGAACTGTTCGCGCCGGACCGCCCCGTCTGGGAGGCCATCGCCCGCTTGGCCGACTATCTCGAAGCGCGCCTGGAGACTATCGCCGCCCATAGCGAGCTGATCCACGGACAAGTCCACGAGCGCGCCGTCATCGGTCCCCGCGTCTGGATCGCCGAGACCGCCGTCGTCGAAGCCAACGCCGTCATCCAGGGGCCCGCCTGGATCGGGCGCGGCACCGTCATCCGCGGCGGCGCTTATCTCCGCCAGCACGTCATCGCCGGAGACCACTGCGTGCTGGGCAACTCCAGCGAGTTCAAAAACTGCCTGCTTTTCAACCACTGCGAAGTGCCGCATTTCAACTACGTCGGCGACAGCCTCCTCGGCCACAAAGCCCACTTGGGCGCCGGTGTCATCTGCTCCAATGTCCGCCTCGACCGCCTGCCCGTGCGCGTCCGCGGCATCGATACCGGACTGCGGAAATTCGGCGCCATCATTGGCGACCACGCCGAGATCGGCTGCAACAGCGTCCTCAGTCCCGGCAGCCTGCTCGGCCGCGACACCCTCGTCTACCCCGGCACCCACTGGCGCGGCATCCTGCCCGACGGACACATCGCCCGCCATCCCCAGCCCCTCGAGGTGTTCCCCAAATCCTGACTCACCCCCGGCCCACCCAACAGGGTTGACTGCGCGAGCCAACCCTGTTCCCTGGGCCGATTCGGTTGCGGGACGACCCTTTTCCCGCTCTATTGGCGCCCTCAACCCGGCATTCTTTCCCTCATGTCCTCCACATTCGGCCAACTCTTTCGCGTCCACACCTTCGGCGAATCCCACGGAGGCGGTGTCGGCGCGGTCATCGACGGCTGCCCGCCCCGCATCCCGTTGCTCGCCGAAGACATCCAGGTGGATCTCGACCGACGGCGCCCGGGCCAGTCCGACATTGTCACCCCGCGAGCCGAGGAAGACCGTTGCGAGATCCTCTCCGGCACCTTCGAGGGCGAGACCATCGGCACCCCCATCGCCGTCCTCGTGCGCAACAAGGACGCCCGCCCCGAAGCCTACTCGGAGATGGCGGAGAAATACCGCCCCTCCCATGCGGACTACACCTATGACGCCAAATACGGCATCCGGAACTGGCAGGGGGGCGGACGCGCCTCCGCCCGCGAGACCATCGGACGCGTAGCCGCCGCCGCCATCGCCAAGAAGGTGCTCGCCGCCCAGTTCGCGCCGGACCTGGAGATCATCGCCTACGTCAAGACGATCCGCGATCTCGAGGCGACGGTCGATCCCGACTCGGTGACCTTTGACCAGGTGGAATCCAACATCGTCCGCACCGGCGATCCCGACGCGGTCGAGCCGATGATCGAGCTCATCAAAGCCATGCGCGCCGAGGGCAACTCCGTCGGAGGTGTGGTCGAGTGCGTCATCCGGGGTGTGCCCGTGGGACTGGGCGCCCCGGTCTTCGACAAACTGGAGGCCGAACTGGCCAAGGGCATGATGAGCCTGCCCGCCACCAAGGGCTTCGAGATCGGCTCCGGCTTTTCCGGCACCCTCCTGACCGGACGCGAGCACAACGACCCCTTCTACATGGACGGGGACCGCGTCCGCACCCGCTCCAACCGCTCCGGCGGCGTCCAGGGCGGCATCTCCAACGGGGAAAACATCGTCTTTCGCGTGGCCTTCAAGCCCACCGCCACCATCATGACCGCCCAGGCCACCGTCTCCAGCGAGGGGGAGGACACCGAGCTCAAGGGCCGCGGCCGCCACGATCCCTGTGTGCTCCCGCGCGCCGTCCCCATGGTGGAGGCCATGGCGGCGCTGATTCTCTGCGACCAGGCCCTGCGCCAACGCGCCCAGTGTGGCGAGTCCAACTGGGACATTATCGATTGACCCGCCCCCAAGTTTCTGCCATCCAAGATCCATGTATGCGGAACATTTCTTCGTCCTCGTCGCTCTCATCCTCGTCGTCAGCCTGGGCGTCCAAGCCTGGAAAAACGGCGTCGTCGGCATGCTCTGGGGCATCATCGGCGTGGCCGGCGGCATCCTCGGCGGCGCCGCCATCTACCACCTGTTCATCGGCGGACTGGCCCTGAGCTTCGGCGTCAAGCTGGCCCTCGCCGCCCTCGCCGGACTCGTCATCTACCTGATCGTCCGCGCCCTCGCCAAGGCGATGCTGATGGGCCTCTTCCAGCCCGACAGCCCGCTCAGCTTTTTCGCCGACGGCTTCGGCGGCATGCTGGTGTCGTTGATCCCCAGCCTGCTCACCGTCGCCGTGCTCGCCGCCGGAATGCGCATCGGCGGCACACTCAGCGACCTGCGCCGTTTCGAACTCTTCGCCACCCAGGGCCGGGAATTCCTGGCCAAGGATCACCCCCCCCGCCCGCTCGCCGCCCAGTGGCGCGATGGCCTGGAGAGCCTGCCGCGTGTGCGCGATGGCATCGATGTGGTGGAGCCTTTCGGCCGCCCCGCGGAGCGGAACCTCGTCGGACTCCTCACCCTTTCCAAGAAGCCCGCCCTCGCGAAATACCTCGCCGAAGAGCCGGCGACCCGGCCCGTCATCGAGTCCCCCCCATTCCAGAGCCTGCTGGCCAACGAAGCCATCCGCGCCCTCAACGCCAAGGGCGACCGCCTCGCCCTCCTCCGTCATCCGGACCTGCGCGCCGCCGCGCTCGACCCCGCCATCCGTCCCACCCTCACCGAGATGGAGCTGGCCCGGCTGATCGATGGCTACCTGCTTTCTCCCGAGTGGCAAACCATCGTCGAGAGCTATCAGCGCGATCCCGAAGACACTCGCAAAGCCCCCGAAGAGTAGCCCTCCCCTGTTTTACCAGTCCCCCCCCATGGCCAAAGACGACTACATCCCGAGCATCGGACTGGAGGTCCATGTCCAGCTCAAGACCGAGAGCAAAATGTTCTGCGGCTGCGCCGTCCGCTACGGCGAACCGCCCAACACCCTCACCTGCCCCACCTGCCTCGGCCTGCCCGGCGCCCTGCCCGTGCTCAACGCCGGCGCCATCCAGCGTACCATCCTCGCAGGCCAGCTGCTCGGCTGCGAGACCCCGCCCGTCGTCAAATGGGACCGGAAGAACTACTTCTACCCCGACATGCCGAAAAACTACCAGATCTCCCAGTACGACCTCCCGCTCTGCCTCGGCGGCGGCGTGCCACTCTACGATCTGGCCTACCCCAAGGACGCGCAGAAAACCATCGCCCAACCCGGCAAAGTCGTCGCCCTCACCCGCATCCACCTCGAGGAGGATGTCGCCAAATCCACCCACCACAGCCACTTCACCACCATCGATTTCAACCGCGCCGGCACCCCCCTGATGGAGATCGTCTCCGAGCCCGACATCGACTCGCCCGAGGAGGCCTTCGCCTTTCTCAACTCCCTCCGCCAGATCCTCATCTATGGCGACCTCTCCGACGCCGATATGGAAAAAGGCCAGATGCGCTGCGACGTCAACATCTCCGTCCGCCCCCGCCAGCAGCGGGAACTCGGCGTGAAGATCGAGCTGAAAAACCTCAACTCCGTCTCCGCCGTCCGCCGCGCCATTCACCACGAGATCGATCGCCAGATCGCCGCCTGTGAAAATGGCGAGACCCTCGTGCAATCCACCCGCCGCTGGGACGACGACCTCGGGGAGACCACCGAGATGCGGACCAAGGAGGAAGCCCACGACTACCGCTACCTGCCCGATCCCGATCTGCTGCCCGTCCGCACCCCGGAGATGCTCGCCCATGTCCGCGTGAGCCTGCCCGAATTGCCGCACGCCAAAGTCGCGCGCTTCGAGAGCGACTACGGGATCACCCACTACGACGCCTCCGTGCTCGCCAGCGAACGCGCCCTCGCCGACTACTACGAAGCCGCCGCCCGGGGAGTGAAATCACCGAAAAAAGTCGCCAACTGGGTCATCAACAACCTCCTCGCCGTCCTCAACGAGCATAGCCTCGGCATTGGCGAATGCCCCGTGGCCCCCGGGAAAATCGGCGCCCTCGTCGATCTCGTGGAGGCCGGCACCATCTCCCACAACCAGGCGAAAGAAGTCTTCGCCGACCTCATGGATAACCCCGACCAGGAGCCCGCCGCCATCGCCAAGGCCAAAGGCTTCGAGCCCGCCGACACCGGCGAAGTGGACGCCTTCATCGACCAGGTCATCGAAGCCCATCCCGGCCCCGCCCAGGAAGTGCGCGACGGCAATGACAAGGCCGCCAACTTCCTCACCGGTCAGGTGATGAAACTGTCCAGGGGCAAAGCCAACCCCAAACTCGTCACCGAGGCCATCCTCGCCCGGCTCCGGGCCTGAGGCCTCACTTCGGCATCGGCTCCGCCGGACGCGGCGCCTGGAAAAACAGCGCCCCCCGGGTCTTCGTCTTCCGCCGATAGACCTTGTCCCCGCAGGCCACATACAGCCACGCGTGGTCCGGACCGGCAAAGGCCACACTCACCAGATTCGCCTCCTGCGGCTTGGCGATCACCCCGCCCATGCGCCCCGTGGGATCGAACATCTGCAGGCCCATCGCCGTCGTCACATACCAGCGCCCGTGGATGTCCGTCGCCATGCCGTCTCCCTTGGCCACCTCCGGATCCGCCACCGGCGTGCGCATCGTCATGTAGCCCTCCGCCGCGTCGAGCGACCCGTCCCGCTTGATCCGAAACGCCCACACATGTTCCCCCCCATGATCCGACACCGCCAGCGTCCCTTGGTCCGGTGAAAGGGTGATGCCGTTCGGTTTCCCGACATCACCCGTGCTGACCACCGACAGCTTTCCCTCGGGATCGATGCGCCGGATCTCCGCGGTCGGCGTCATCGTGAAATAGACATTCCCATCATGCGTCACCACCAGATCATTCGGTCGCACCTCGTCGGCGAGCTGCGTCAGTTTCCCCTCCCGGTCGAACGCCACCACCACGCGTCCGCGTGACACACAGGCGTAGAGCCGGCCATCCGCGCCCCATTGCAGACCGCTGATCCCCGCCGCGTCCTTGATGAACTCGCTGACCTTGCCCTCCAGATCCACCTTGTAGACGGCGGTACCATCCTTCACATCCGAGAAATAGAGATTGCCCTCCGCGTCGGCGCAGAGCCCGTCGGTAAATCCGTAGCCCTCCGCCACCACCTCCCAGTCCTCCCCCTCGATGAGGACCTGGGTCAGCGGCATGTCCTGACCCGAGACAGTCAGCGGAAAAATGGCGGCAAGGGCGAGCGGCAAAATCGATTTCATGCGGGAGAGATTTCAGGATTCGGATTTCGGTGGGAGTAAACAGGGTTGAATGCTCGACCCAACCCTGTTGAATCGGCGATTGCTCACAGTGCGAGACTTTTCCAATCGCGCCACAGCCAGCGCAGCGTGTCGGGAAAAATGGCGCCGCCGTGACGGCCCGAGTGTCCCCCCGTGCCCATGACGAGCCGATGATCGTAGCCCGCGAACTCCAGCGCCGCCGCCATCTGCCGATTCGCCAGCGGCCAGTTGCCGTGGAGATTGTCCAGATCATTCTCCCCATCCTGCAGAAAGACACGCAGCGGCTTGGGGTCGGTCTTGCGGATCAGTGCCTCGTAGACGTGGCCGCCCCGGATGTTCGTAAAACTGCCGATGTGGCTCACCACCTTGCGGAACGCGTCCGGCCGCTCCCACGCCACCGTGAAGGCCGCGATGCCTCCCGAGCTGTTGCCACAGGTGGCGCGGGCGTCGGGATTATCCGTCAGGCGGCAGAGCTTGCCCACCTCGGGGAGTATCTCATCGATCAGAAATCGCGCGTTCTGGTCGCTGAGCGTGTCATACTCGAAACTGCGGTTTTTCCTCGGCTCCGCTCCTTCGCGTTCCGGCGGCACCACCCCGGGATTGATGAATACGCCCACCGTGGGCGGCATCTCGCCGGCATGGATGAGATTGTCGAAGACTATGGGCACCCGCGTGTGGCCTTTCTCGGAAACGAAGCCGCCCCCGTCGAAAAAGACCATCACCGCCGCCGGCTTGGTCCGGTCATGACCCGCCGGCAGATAGACCCAGTAGTCGCGCACCGTGCCGGGAAAGATCCGGCTCTCCCAGGTATGCTGCGACACCTCGCCCCGCGGCACCCCGTCCCGGCGCTCGGCATCCGGGCCCGGCTGGTAATCGTCCTGGGCGACCGCCGCGCCCGCCACACCGAGCGCCAGCACCGAAAGAAGAGATGGGGAAATTCGCATCGCCGCCACGTTGCCAACACGCCCCCGCTTTGGCAATGGCGAATACGAGGCGGATCGCGCGGGCAAGCCTGTCGGGATCTCACGCCAGCATCCCTTTCACCGGATGTCCGTGGACGTCGGTGAGGCGGAAGCGTCGGCCCTGGAACCGGTAGGTCAGCCGCTCGTGGTCGATGCCGAGCAGATGCAGCAGGGTGGCGTGGAAATCGTGCACATGGACGGGGTCTTCGGTGATGTTGTAGCCGAAATCGTCGGTGGCCCCGACGGTGGTGCCGGGCTTCACTCCGCCGCCGGCAAACCACATGCTGAAACAACGGGGATGGTGATCCCGGCCGAACTGGTCGCCACTGAGCTTTCCCTGGGAGTAGTTGGTGCGGCCGAACTCGCCCCCCCAGATCACCAAGGTGTCGTCGAGCATGCCGCGCTGCTTGAGATCCCGCACCAGGGCGGCGGAGGCCTGGTCAGTCTCCTGACACTGGCGGGTGATGCCGCCCTTGAGCCCCCCGTGCTGATCCCAGCCCTGATGGTAGAGTTGTATGAATTTGACGCCCCGCTCAGCGAGACGCCGGGCCATGAGACAGTTGTAGGCGAAGCTGCCGGGTTTCTCGACATCGGGTCCGTAGAGGGCTTTCACCGACTCGGGCTCACCGCTGAGGTCGGTGGCCTCGGGCACGGAGGCCTGCATCCGGTAGGCCATCTCGTACTGGGCGATGCGGGTATCGATCTCGGCGTCGCCAGTGGCGGCGCGCTGGGTCTGGTGCAGCTCCCGCAAGCGGTCGAGCATGAGGCGTCGACTGTCGCGATCCACGCCCTCGGGATTCCGCAGGTAGAGGACGGCGTCCTCATCGGCGCGGAAGCGGATGCCCTGGTGGCGGCTGGGCAGGAATCCGCTGCCCCAGAGCCGCGCGTAGAGCGGTTGTCCGCCTTTGTCCTTGGTGATGAGTACCACGAAGGCGGGGAGATTCTCGTTGTCGGTGCCCAATCCGTAGTTCAGCCAGGCGCCGATGCTGGGGCGCCCGGAGATCTGGGCGCCGGTCTGCATGAAGGTGATGGCGGGGTCGTGATTGATGGCCTCGCTGTGCAGGGAGCGGACGATGCAGAGGTCGTCCACAATGCCGGCGGTGTGAGGGAGAATGGAGCTGACCCAGGCGCCGCATTGACCGTGCTGTTTCCACTCGAACGGGGAGCCCGCCAACGGCAGGCTGGTCTGGTTCCCCGACATGCCGGTGAGGCGCTGCCCCTGGCGCACGGAATCCGGCAACTGCTCGCCGTGTTTCTCGTTGAGCAGCGGCTTGTGGTCGAAGGTGTCGAGGTGGGAGGGGCCTCCGGACTGGAACAGGTAGATCACCCGCTTGGCTTTGGCGGGGAGATGGGTCTTCGGCAGCACACCGCCGCCGCCGGAGGACTGGGGCAGGGCGGCAGCCAGGGGATCGCGGCTGAGCAGATCGGCTAGGGCGATGGAGCCAAACCCGAGGCCGGCGCGCTGGAGCAGGCGGCGGCGGGACAGGCCGAGGGCGTTTTCGGATCCGGTGCAGAGCGGCGGGGTTTTCATGGGATCGGATTGGTTTGTGGGGGGAGGCTCACCGTTTGGTGTAGGTCTCGTCGTAGTTGAGCAAACCCTGGGCGAGGGCGGTCCAGGCGGCAAGTTCGGCGGGATCGAGCGCGGGATCGGCGGGTTTCTGGCCGACTTTCAGCAGCTTGGCGGCCTCGGCGGGGTGCCGGGTGAAATGGGCGCGCTGTTCGGCGAGCAAACGCCGCAGGATCTCGCGCTCTTCGTCGCCGGGCAGGCGGCTGGTGCAGAGGCGGAAGGCGATGTCAAGCCGCGCGTCGTCATTGGCCTCGGGGGGAGGCTCGGTCATCAGGCGCTCGCCCAGCGCCCGAGCCGCCTCGACGTACTGGGGACCGTTCATCAGCACCAGGGCCTGGAGGGGCGTGGCGGTGCTCTCGCGTTTCGGCGTGCAGACTTCGCGGGTGGAGGCGTCGAAGGTGACCATCACCGGCGGGGGCGCGGTGCGTTTCCAGAAGGTGTAGAGGCTGCGCCGATAGAGTCCCGCGCCCTTGTCGGGGGACTGCGGTTTGAAGGACACCGCCAATTCGTATGGGCTCACGGATTTGCCGCCGATCTGGTCCACCAGCAGACCGCCGATGGCCAGGGCATTGTCGCGCACCTGTTCGGCGGGCAGGCGATGCCGCGGGCCGCGCGCCAGCCAGTGGTTCTCCGGATCTTCGGCCCAGGTGTTGGAATCTTCCGGGACGGAGGACTGGCGGTAGGTGGCCGAGAGCGCGATCATTTTCCACAGGGCCTTGGTATCCCAGCCGGAGTCGATGAAACGGCGTGCCATCCAGTCGAGCATCTCGGGATGGGTGGGCGGCGCTCCCTGGCTGCCGAAGTCCTCCGGGGTGCCCACCAGTCCTCTCCCGAACGCGAGCATCCAGATCCGGTTCACCGCCACGCGCGCGACGAGGGGATTCCTCCCATCCGTCAGCCAGCGGGCGAGTCCAAGCCGGTTGGGCGGGGCGTCTTCGGGAAATGGCAGGATGGCGGGGATCACTCCCGGCCCCACCGTCTCGCGGCGCTGGTCGTAGGCACCGCGGAACAACACGTAGGCGGGACGCTGTCCGGGCATCTCCGCCATGGTCATGATCTGACGGACTTCGCCGGAGACTTCGTTTTCCCGCTCCCGGGCCGCGCGCAGCAGCTTCCTGGCTTTGGCCAGGCCCTCATCGCGGGTCAGCGCCTGGTGACGGAAGCGGTCCTCATCGCTGCCGCCGTCTTTGCCGCCCGCCAAAGCCGCGGTTTGGAGCGGTGAGAGTTCGCTGTCGAAAACCTGGAACTCATCGATGGCTCCCCCGCCGAAGCCGATGTCGCGAAAGCGTCCCGCCAACTGGAGCTTGATCTTTCCCGCCTCGCTGTCGCCCCACTCCTTGCGATGCCGGATGTCGCGGGTGAGCTGGTCACGCAGGATGCGCGGATCTTTTTCCGCGACACCGTCGCGATAGAGACGCACGCCCTCGGCGCGGCTGGACCCATCGTAGGTGACGGTGAGGTGGGTCCACTCGTTCAGCGGCAGCGGCTCACCCGCCTGCACCCGCAGGGCGTTGCCGGGCCAGAAGTGAATGAGGGAAAAGGTCGGCCTGCCCTCGTAGAGCATGAGCTCATATCCGCGAAAGGCGGAGTCCTCCGCGGCGCGGGAATGGTGAAAGATCACCATGCGGGACTTGTGCTCCGCCGGTCTCACCCACAGGGAGACGCTGAAGGGATCGATGCGGGAAAAGTCCGCCGACTTCTCGTCTCCCAGCGTCTGCGGGTCGTCCCCGGAGAACTCCATCGCCCGGCCAACCCTGCCCTCGATGGAACGGTTCCCGGCGGAGGCTTTGCCATCGTCGAAATCCGCGCTCAACACCGGCTCGGGTAGCGCGATCTCCGCCGGCTCCGGGGGCGCGGCGGCGAAACGGGCGCGGGCTTTCTCCCACTCCGCCGCGTGGGCCGCCTCGGCCTCGGCCAGCGATTTCCCCGCCTCGCCGAGCCGAGCCTCCTGATCGCCCTCAAACAGCGGCATCGCCGGTGTCGGCGCGGTTTCCGTGAAGTGCGAGTAGAGACCGCTCTCGTCGATGTTGTTGAAGAATGCCGACAACGCGTAGAAATCGCGCATCGCGATGGGATCATACTTGTGGTCGTGACAGCGTGCGCACTCCAGCGACAGCCCGAGGAACACGGTGCCCACGGTCTGGACGCGGTCATTGACATACTCGACGCGGAACTCCTCGTCGATCGATCCGCCCTCGTTGGTCTGGCGATGCAGCCGGTTGAAGGTGGTGGCGAGCCGCTGGTCAGTGGTCGCGTCCGGCAGCAGATCCCCGGCGATCTGCCAGGTGAGAAAGTCGTCGTAGGGGAGATTGTCATTGTAGGCGCGGATGACCCAGTCGCGCCAGGGCCAGACGTGCATGAGCCGGTCCGCCTGGTAGCCGAATGTGTCGGCGTAGCGCGCCTGATCCAGCCAATCGGCCGCCATGCGCTCGCCGTAGGCGTCGGAATTGAGCAGACGATCCACCACTTTCCCATGAGCCTCGGCCGAGGTGTCGGCGAGAAAGGCGTCCACCTCGGCCAAAGTCGGGGGCAATCCGGTGAGGTCGAAGCTGACCCGGCGAATCCAGCGCTCCCGCTCCGTCTCCGGGGCGGGTTTCAGGCCGCGCTCCTCCAGCCCGCGTGCCACGAATCGGTCCAGTTCATTCCGCGCCCAGCCATCGCCCGCTTCCGGCACCGGCACCTCCTCGGGCACAGGCACGAAGGACCAATGCTCCTGATACTCGGCGCCCTGCTCGATCCACCGACGCAGCAGGTCCCGCTCGGCCTGGGACAGGGTCCCGAGTTTCGCCTTCGGCGGAGGCATCACCTCGTCGGGATCCTCATGGGAGACGCGATCCAACAGGGTAGAGTCGGCGACTGAAGAGGGTACAATCGCCCCGGCCTCGATGGCGGCCTCGCGAATGTCGAGCCGCAGATCGGCTTTCTGGTTGTCCTTGTCCGGGCCGTGACAGAAGAAGCATTTGTCGGAAAGAATGGGGCGGATGTCGCGGTTGAAGCTGACGGGCGGCTCGCTGGCCCGCAGCACCGGAGCGACAAGGCACGCGCACAGCCCCCAGAGAGCGACCCGGCTCAGGCGGAGGTTTCGGGAAATTTTGGAAAGGCCTTTCTTCATCGGACTGTTACTTCTCAGGAGAATGTTGTCCCCGGCGTTGATCTTACAGGATATTTCCCCCGGGCGGGGGACGCGAAAAAGGCGGTGGAGTCTATCCCCCACCGCCTTTTGAAACTGTCTTTGGGCGCGCCAGGCGACGCCTGTAGAGGGAAGGGCTCAGTGGTTGAACATGAACTCCTTGGAGTTCAGCACCGCCCAGAACACGTCGTTGAGGACGAGTTCCTGCTGGGCTTTGTCATCGCCAACCGCCGCGACTTGCGCGAGGAGCTGTTTTCTCTCCTCGTCGGTGGGTTTGCGGACCATGCTGCGGATGTAGATCTCCTCGATGATCTGCTCGGGCGTCTTGCCCTCACCCATGAGGGCTTTGACCATGCCGCCCTGCTCGATTTTCTGACTGACGGTTTCCCCGTTCATGAGGTGCAGAGCCTGGGACAGACTGGGATCCATCCTCACTTCGCAGGAGCAGACCGTCTCCCGGGTGGCCCGACCAAAGGTGGTCAGGAAATAGTTGGAGGTGGCCCCGTCGGCGATCTGGACCGCGCGGGCTCCGAGCGGGAGTCCGGTGAATTTGTTCTTGGTATCGGTCACCTGGGTGATGGTATCGAGCATGACTTCGGCCCGCTGGCGACGAATGCGCGCCTTGGCGAAGTTGTTGAGGTCGTCAACGTTCGAGGGATTGGCCTTGGTGGACCGCTGATAGGAGCGAGAGTTGCAGATGTCGCGCACCAGTTGCTTGAAATCGTAGTTGTACTCTCCTTGGAACTTGTCACCCAGCGCGGCGAGCAATTCGGGATTGGAGGCGGGATTGCTGACCCGGACGTCGTCCACGGGATCGATGATGCCGACTCCGAAGAAGTGCTGCCAGACGATGTTGACGATGTTGGCGGCGAAGTAGGGATTCTCCGTTGAGGCGAGCCACCCGCCCAACACTTCACGCCGATCTTTCCCGGCGACATCGGGCACCTCGCCACCGAGGAATTTCGGCGGCATGGTGCGACCTCCGACGATGTGTTTCACATCTCCGCTGCCACGGTTGTAGATGACCTGTTCCCGCGGATCGTCAGCGGCTTTGCGACCGATCTGGGAGAAGAATGCCGCCCAGCTGTAATAGTCATCCATGGTCCAGCGATCGAAGGGGTGGTTGTGGCACTGGGCGCATTGGAGGCGGAATCCCATGAACACCTGGGCCACGTTTTCCGAGAGCTTCAGGTTGTCGCGCTCGACCTGATAGAAGTTCGTCGCGGGATTGTCGAAAGTGCCGCCGGTGGAGGCCAGCAACTCGCGGACGATCTCGTTGAAGGGCACGTTGGCGGCGATCTTTTCTTTCAGCCAGTTGTTGTAGAGCAGGGCGGCCTTGTAGCTGAGACCCAGGTTGACGTTGCCGCTGGAGCGGATCTGCAGCAGCTCCGACCACTTCATCACCCACATTTCGGTGAACTCCTTGCGATCAAGGAGCGTGTCGATCAACACCGAGCGCTTTTCGGGAGACTTGTCGGCGATGAAAGAGCGGTATTCCTCGGAAGTCGGCAACTGACCGATGACATCGAGGTAGACGCGGCGGAGGAATTCCTCGTCGGTGCAGGTCTCCGAAGGCGTCATCCGCAGTTTGTGCAGCTTGTCGTGCACGAGCTTGTCGATGTAGTTGTTCTCCGGCACGGAAGGCCGGGTGTACTCCAGGCCTTCGGGAATGACGATGCACTGAATGCCGACCGTCATGGTGTCGTAACGCGCCATGATGAAGGCCTCGCCCCGCTTGCCGGCGGTGACGAGCCCGTCCTCAGTGATGGCGGCGGTGGGGTCGTTGTTCGTCATGAAGACGACCAGATCGGTGACGTCGCGATCATGACCATCGGCGAACTTGGCGCGCACGGTCATCTGCTGGGTGGCTCCCGCGCCCTCGAGGACGAGTTTCGGGGGATACAGTTCCAAGCCCACCAACGCCGGCACGGCATCGGGCTCGTCATTCTTGGCGCCATCAGCGACCCACTCGACCATGGTTTTCCAGGAATCGCTGCCCTTCTCAAAGAGCTTGCCACCGGTGTGGGGCACGGACTCGATCGATTTTTCGATGAGGAGACTTTCTTCGGGTATGGCCAGATTGATACGGCGACCGGCCATCTCGCGGGTGAGACGGAAATGGTCACCATTCGGATCATAACCGAACAGGGAAAGCATGAAACCGTCCTGCCCGCGGGCGGAGCCGTGACAGGAGCCGGTGTTGCAGTTTTCCCGCATGAACACGGGCATGACGTCGAGGTGGAAGCTGACGGGGCGATCCTGCTCCGCGCCCTTGACGGTGACCGGCGCCTTGACGCTGTGGGTCCCCACCTGAACGGTCAACTCAGTCTGGCCATCCTTTTTCGGCTTGAAACGGTTCCGGGTTTCCAACTCGATGAGCGAGGGATCGGCGAAGCTGAAGGTGGCGTTGCGGGTGACATCGAGAGTCGTGTCGTCATCATAGGTGGCCATGACCACGACCGACTGCAGGTCACGCTCGGTTTCCAGAACGAGATCAGGGGGAAACATCTCGACTTTGGCGATGGCCTTGCCTCTGTCCGGCAGGGGCTCAGCTCCCTTGAAGTCATCCTCTTTCTTCGCGACCAGCGTCACGTCCTTGGGAAAAGGCGCGCCAGCAGCGATCCACTGACGCAGTTTCTCGATTTCGTGCTTGTGCAACAGGCGCCCTTTGGGAGGCATCACATCGCTGTCATCCTCGGGCAGGCTGACCAGTTCAATGAGCAGGGATTCGTCGGGTTTCCCCGAAATGAAGGAGGGACCGCCCTCGCCTCCTTTGAGGAAGTGATCGACCTGATCGAATCGCAGATCTCCTTTGGCTTCCTCGGCATTGTGACAGCTGACACAGTTGAACTCGAGGATGGGCTGGATGTCCTTGGCGAAGTCGATGGTGGCCGGAGCGCCATCGGCGGCTCCGCCGACGGCGGGGAAGCCGGCAAGCACGAGGGAGGCCACGGCCAGGTTGGGCAACGGTTTCATTTTCATGTGCGGAGGGAGGCTGGAAGGGGGGTTGGGTGGAGTCGTTTGACCACGGTGAGGAAGTCGTCCGGCTGTCTTGACCCGGCTCTTCCAGTCACTTGGACGGAAAAGCCGGGATAAAGACTTCGGTCAAAATCCGAAATTCTGATTATTTTTCCCCGCCTTCGGCCTGTTTCTGGGCTTCGAGGCGGAGTTGTTCCAGACGGGACAGGGGCTTCGCGGGCGTCTCGGCCTTGGCCACTTCCTTGGCGGGAGCCGCGGGGGCCTCTTTCGGCTTCGCCGGTTCCTTGGGCTTGGGATCCACGCGGATGACACCGCCCATGCCCACGCGATGGGAAATGGGCTCGCCATCGCGATGAATCACCAGGGTGGCGAAGAGATTCTTATGCTGTCCGACCGGGGTATCTTCAGCGGTGGTAATGGGGAAGCGGATCTCGGTGGCGCCTTTGGTGATTTTCTGCACTGGCGAGGTAGCCTTGGCCGGGAGGCCAAAGATCTGCACCTCGGCCTCGCCATCGAAATCGCGAAGCTGATCAAGCTCACAGACCATCTCGATGGGCTGCCCCTGTTGCACCGTGGCGAGGTTCATCTTCATCCCGACAAAGGGCTCCTCCACCGTGAGCTCGGTGAAAGGCGCGGCCACCACGATGGGTCCCTTGCCGGCGTCGCTCTGGGCCAGCATGGTGATCTTCCAAGTGGCCAGCTCCGCGCTGGCGTTGGCATTCACCTCATACTCCAGCTCGGTGGCCTTCTCGTCGAAAGTCATCGTGGCCGGACAACTGATGCCCGGGGGACGCCAGAGCATGCGAACGGTGATCTTTTTGTCGTAACCATCGATACGGTTGGCCCGGACCTTGAGCTTCATGGTGCCATCGCGCACCAGCGGGACCTTCGGCTTGTCGATGGAGATCGTGAAGGGCACCTTCTCGGTCACGGCGACGGGCAGTTGATCGTGAGTATTGCTGTAGTAGAGCGCGCCGTTGGGATTGCCACGCACCAGATCCAACTGCTGCTCGAAGCGCCCGACCACTTTCTGCTCGGCCTCGGTCGGCTTCACCAGCAGATCGACCATTTTGCCACCGACGGGGGCATCGGGGGCCGCTTTCACCAGAATCGGGAACTGGCTGATGTTCTTGGGGATGGTGCCCGCCTCCCAGGTGACACCCGCGGGAAGGTTCGGCATGTCGAACACGAGATCACCGGCGAAGTTCTGACGGGTGACGTTGACGACCATGGCGTAGTTGTTGCCCTGGGGAATGTCGAATTGCTTCCAATACTGGGCGTCATTGCGAATCTGATCCGGCATCGTCACCGTGATGCTGGGCGCGAAGGGCTGGGCCTCAATACGGTAGACGAAATCCTCTCCCCCGCGGTCCAGCATATCCCGGACCCGGACAAAGTAATCTCCATCGGCCGGGACGTTGAAATCATACCGGCTGTCCGAGCTGCCATCGGCGTCGTCACTGGACCCGATGCTCTTGCCCGCGGCGTCATAGACGTAGATGACGGTGTCCACGGGTGAACCAATGCGATTGGCGTAGGCGGCGAAGCGATAGCGCTCTCCCTTTTTCGCGGAAAACTTGAAGTAATCGGTGTCGCCCGGCGCCTGGAGCACCCCGTTGAACGCGAGCGGGAGCGACGCCCCCACGGTGGCCTCGCCCGTGGTGTTGTTCGGCTCGGCTTCAAGGACATTGTCGTAATCGCTGACTCTCACCTTGTTGCCGGAAGGCGGGAGCAGGCCCTCATGCAGTCCAAACACCTCGAAGGATTCGGTCGGCTGA
This sequence comes from uncultured Verrucomicrobiales bacterium, assembly GCA_964439145.1. GTDB lineage: Bacteria > Verrucomicrobiota > Verrucomicrobiia > Verrucomicrobiales > DEV007 > JAEUHH01. The sequence continues at coordinate 21,859 of CAYTNL010000010.1, read as the reverse complement.
GCCGGGAGCGTGGCCTTCTGCTTGTAAACTCCCTTCTGGTCACCCAAAAAGGTGAACTCCACCTCACTGCCGACCTTGCCACCGGCGGGATACACCGCCAAGGGGCGGGGAAAGGTCCCGATGTGGACACGGTAACGACCCCGGCCCTGATATGCGGAGTCTCGCACTTCAATGGTGTATTCGCCATCCTCGGGCGCCAGCACGGACACCACCGAATCCTGCTTCAGGAGCGCGGAATCATCGGACACCGCGAGTTCGAAACGATTCTTGTCCAGTATCGCCACGTAGGGATCGATGGCCACGGCGTTCCTGAGGGAATTGATCCTCAAGCCCTCCACCTCCACGGATATCCGCTGGCCTTTCTTGGCGGTGACTTTGTAAAAGTCCACCTCCTCGGGCTTGGCTTCGCCTTCGATGGTCGAATTCAGCGCGATCACCTGGGGCGCGTCGAAGTCGTCGTTTGGCTCGACTTCATCTACGTTCGGAAACTGGGAAACCCAGAAGGTCCGCGCGTAGGTGACCCCACCGATGGTGCGCACGCGAAGGTGATGCTCACCCAACCGACAATCGGGCGCGATGACCAGCGTGGCCTCGATCTTGTTGGCGTCGAGCTCCTTGATGTCCTTGTATCCGATCCCCTTGTCGTGGAAGAGAATCTCCTGGGCACCGGCAAGCCGGGCGCCGGAAAAGACGACTTTGACCTCCGCGCCCCGCTGTCCCCCGCGAGGGAGCGTGGTCTGGAGATCCGGGGTGGCGGCCTGAAGCGTCTGCCCCGATACCAAGAGTGCTGCCAGCGCGCTCGCTGCCAGCACTCCACGGAGCATTTGCCTCACGACCGCACTCTGATGATTCAGAATGCCGTTCATGATGATGAGAGATGGTTGAAGATTGAACTCAGGCGGATTTCTCGATGATTTCGGTGATCACATTGCCACCGTCCACGATCTCGATCGGGCGCGGTCCGGGAGCCACCAGCTCCTTGTCGGCGGTGATGCCCATCTGGTGATAGACCGTGGTGGCAAAGTCCTGAACCGACACGGGATTCTCATCCGGCTCGGAAGCCAGGGAATCGGACGTTCCGTAGACCATGCCCCGCTTGATACCGCCACCGGCGAGCATGGTGGAGAACACCTTGGGCCAGTGATCGCGACCATCGGTCTTGTTGATCTTGGGCGTGCGACCGAACTCGGAAGACACCATGACCATGGTAGAGTCGAGCAGACCACGCTGATCCAGATCCGTGAGCAGTTGAGCCAGAGCCTGATCAAAAGCGGGCACCTGACTGGCGATACCCTCCTTGATACGGTCGTGCATATCCCAGCTACCATAGGTCAGCGTGACCAAACGCACTCCGGACTCCACCAGGCGACGAGCCAACAGCATGCGCTGACCAGCCTGGTTTTTGCCGTAGGCCTCCTTGAGCTTGTCGTCTTCCTTGTCGAGATCAAAGGCTTCACGAGCCTCCTGAGAACCGATCAAGCCGTAGGCACGGTTGTAGAAGGTATCCATGGCCTCGATCTCGTCCGCCTTTTCCATGTTGCGGAAATGGCTGTCGACCGCTTCCAGCAGCGTGCGGCGGCGATCAAAGCGCTGAGCATCGACATTACCCGGCATGGTCAGGTCGCGAACCTTGAAGCCACTGGCGGCCGGATCGCTACCGATGGAGAACGGACCATACATCGAGCTGAGATAGCCCGTGCCCGCGAACTCGTTCGGCTGATTCGGAATGCAGACGTAGGGAGGCAGATTCTTGCGGGGACCGAACTCGTGGGAAACCACCGAACCAAAGCTCGGGTATTTCAAAGCCGGGCTCGGGCGATAGCCGGTGAACATGTTGTGCGTGCCGCGCTCGTGAGCCGCCTCACCGTGGGTCATCGAGCGGATGACCGTCATCTTGTCGGCCACCTTGGCGAGATGCTTGAAGTTCTCACTGAATTCGATGCCGGTGACGTTGGTCTTGATCGGGTTGTAGGGCCCGCGATACTCCGAGGGAGCGAAAGGCTTCGGATCCCAGGTTTCCTGGTGAGCCATCCCGCCGGGCAGATAGATGTGGATAAGCGATTTGGCGACGCCTTCCTTCGACTCGTAGAATTTGGTGTCCGCTTTCGCTTCGACCTTCAACAACTCCGGCAGCGACAGGCCAAGGCCTGCGGCGAAACCGACTTGCATAAATTCGCGCCGAGAGGCGAGACCTGACTGGTTAAATCCTTTGCAGCCTTTCATGTTTTCTGTGTGGTGGAGAGTGTTCGAGACGTTGCGACAACCATCCGATCAGAGGCCCATCTCACAAGGCACGCGTTTACGTAAAGCCTGTTGTTATGGGGGATTCGAGCCGAATCAGGGCCTCGTCTGAACAATTGAAATCTCCATGTAAATCCGGCTATTTCCATCGCAATTTTCAACAACCATCCCATTTCGAACATCGGCACCCGGCTCGATCACGCCCCCGGCTCATCGCGCGATCACGGGGAGCGCTCCCCCGCCAATTCCTCAGCTACACGCCACCATTTGGAATATCCCCATCCCCACCACCTCCGCTGGCGCCTTTGCGTTGTGGCGGACACCATCCTCCTGCTCTACTTTCCCGTAGTATATCGGTATTCAGCCAACCCCTGACACCATGAGCATCGCCATCTCCACGCGCCCATCCATTCTCCGAGCCCTGCTGCTCCCCGCCCTCGGCCTCGCCGTCTCGGCGTCGGCTCAGGACAAGACCACCTTCCAGGACCATGTCCTCCCGATGCTGGAGAACAACTGCGTCAACTGTCACAACCCGGACGAATCCAAGGGCGGGCTCGACCTCTCCTCATTCAGCGCCATCATGGCCGGCGGATCCGGCGGTGACGTGGTCGTGGCCCAGGACCCGCTCGGCTCGCGCCTCTTCACCCTCATGGCTCACAAGGAGGAGCCCTTCATGCCGCCGAAGAAGCCGAAAATGGCCGACGACCAATTGGCGATCATTCAGAAATGGATCGATGGCGGCTTGCTGGAGACCATGTCGAGCAAGGCGAAAAAGAGCGACAAACCGAAGCTCGACATGAATCTCACCGCCGTGACCGGCAAACCCGAGGGACCTCCGCCCATGCCGGAGCACCTCATCCTCCAGCCCGAGATCGTCACGGATCGCCCCAACACCGTGCCCGCCATCGCGCACAGCCCCTGGGCACCCATCGTGGCCATCGCCGGACAGAAACAAGTACTCCTCTACCATAGCTCCGATCTCGACCTTCTCGGTGTGCTGCCCTATCCCGAAGGATTTCCCCAGACCCTCAATTTCAGTGCCAACGGCAGCCTTCTCGTCTGCGGCGGCGGACGCGGCGGCAAGGCCGGCAATGTCGTCGCCTGGGACGTGAAGACCGGAGAACGCGTCATCGAGGTCGGCAAGGAATTCGACATCGTCCTCGGAGCCGACATCTCCCCCGACCATCGCACCGTCGTCCTCGGTGGGCCCGGCCGGAACATCAAACTCTGGGACACCGTGGCCGGTGAACAGACCTCGTCCATCAAGAAACACCCCGATTGGATGATGTCCGCCGACTTCAGCCCCGATGGCGTGCTTTTCGCCACCGGAGGGCGGAACGCCGACCTCTACATCTGGGAGGGTGGCACCGGCTACGAGTTCTACACCCTCAAAGGCCACACCGAAGCCGTGGTCGATCTCTCCTGGCGCGCTGATTCCAACGTCCTCGCCTCCAGTTCCGAGGACGGACAGATCATCCTCTGGGAAATGACCAATGGCAATCAGGTCAAAAAATGGGCCGCCCACGGTGAGGGCGCCCTCTCGGTCGATTTCGCCCCCGACGGGCGCCTCGTCTCCGGCGGTCGGGACAAAAAAGTCAAAATCTGGAAAGCCGACGGGAATCTGGAGCGCGAGATCACCGCTTCCACCGACATCGTCATGTCTGTGGCCTTCAGCCAGGACAGCAAGCGGGTCTTCTCCGGCGATTACACTGGCAACATCTCCGTCTGGAGCGCCGAGACCGGCGAAAAGATCGGCGAGTTGCTCGCCAACCCGCCCACCATCGACAAACAGCTCGCCTATGCCCAGCAGCGCATCACCGAGCTGACCACCAACCTGCCCAAGCTGGAGGAAGCCATCAAAGTGGCCACCGCCGAAGCCGCTGGCACGCGTGCCAAACACGAGGAGGCCAAAAAAGCCGCCGCTGATGCCGCCGCCAAGAAAGCCGCCACCGCCAAGACCGCCACCGATCTCGATAATCAAGCCAAAGCGCTCACCGCCCAGGTCCAACAGCTTCAGGAGACGCTCAAAGGCAAACAGGCCGAGGCCAAAAAACAGTCAGACGCCCTGGCACCTCTCGTCGCCACCCTGACCGCGGCCCAAGGTGAGTCCGGCAAATGGAACGCGGAACATCAGAAGCTCCAACAGTCCGTCACCACCCTGGCCGCCGCCGTGGAGGCCGCCCGGCAAGCCGCCGCGAAAGCCGCGCTGGATCCCGCCACCCAGAAAGCGCTGACCGACGCCGCCACCGCGCTACAGGCCGCCACCCAGGCGCGCCAGGCGGCCGATGCCGACCTCGCCGCCAAGACCAAAGCCCAGCAGGAAGCCGCCGCGCGACTCGCCGCCGCCTCCCAGGGCGGACAAGACCCTCCGGCGGAAATTGTTCAAGCCAAGCAGCAGGCCGACCAGGCCCTCGCCGCCTCCCGAGCCGCGCAAGCCGCCGCCGTCCAGAAACTGGCCGCCGCCGACGCCACCCTCAAACCGCTGAGAGACAAGGAAACCGCCGTCAAACCCGCCAAACAACAGGCCGACTCCGCCCTGGCCGCCAAGACCGCCGAGCATCAGAAAGCCACCCAGACATTGGCAGCCGCCAAAGGCCAACTCGACGCGGCCAACGCCAAAGTCGCCACCACCGACGGACAGAAAAAAGCGATCGAAGCCGCCAAAGCCAAAGCCGACGCGGAAGTCGGTACCGTGAATACCCAACTCGCCGAAAAGAACAAGGCCCTCGCCGACACCCGCACCCAGCTTGCCGCCGCCCAGGCCGAGGCCAAGAAGGCCGCCGACCTGGCCGACGCCACCGAGAAACAGCGCGTCGCCAGCGAACAAGCCGTCGCCGCCGCCGCCAAAAAGGAGGCCGACAGCAAGAAAGCCTTCGAAGTCGCCAAGGCCGACCTGGAGAACAGCAAGTTCCTCAATCAGAAATGGCAGGCCGCCGCCGTCAATCTCGAGGCTCGAGAAGAATCCTCCTCCCTCGACGGGATGGAGGAAGAACTCGATGACATGGCCGAGAAAGCCGAGGTGACCACCGAGGAACACAAGAAGGCCGAAGCCGAACTCATCGCCGCCCAGAAGACGCTCGAAAACGCGCAGAAGACCGTGGCCACCGGCACCAAGGAACTGGCCGACAAGACCACCACCGTTTTGGAGACAGTCCTCAAGCTCGCGTCCGCCAAAGCCGCCGCCGGCCTCCGCAAAGAAGTCGTGGCCCAGAGCGAGACGACCGAGGGAGGCATCGCCAGCGATGTCGTGGCGGATCCCGCCACCGTGGTCGCCATCGCCGCCGGCGGAGATCTCAGCGACGCCAGCCGACCCGACGCTGGCGCAACTGACGACGAGCCCGACCCCGTGGGAGCCGCCGCCGCCGAAACTCTCGGCGCCAAACCTCGCGAGGAAATCGAGAAGGAACTGGAAACCCTCCGCGGACGTCTGGCCGAACTGCAGAGCTACATCGACGAATCCTACCAGAAAGCCTCCCAGACCCGCCAGACCATCAGCGAGGCCAGCGTGGTGGCCCAGAAGACCCCCGCCGTCATCGCTCAGCGCTCCGAGATCGAGGCCCAGCGCGAGGCCGAGGCGAAGAAAGCTCTCGCTGAAAAACAGGCGCACGAGGCCGCTATCGAAGCCCAACGGCGCAAGATCGAGGAACTCCGCCAGAAATACCTCAGCCTCGCTCCCAAGCGCGAGGAACAGGGTTGAGTCCCCGACCCGTCAGGGTCACATCACTCTCTCAACAGGGTTGGGTGTCACGCCCAACCCTGTTTTTTTTGCGAGGATGACGCCACCCTTCGCCCCATAAAAAAAATCCCCGATCAGCGGTTTGGGGCCGCCGACCGGGGAGGGTAATTATTTCGCGGGATTTGTGATACCGGATCAGGCTTCCTCGCCGATGGCGAAGCGTGAGAAGCGGGTCACGGCGAGGTCGTCACCCAATTCCTTGCCTTTGGCGGCCAGGAGTCCGCCGATGGTCTGTTCGGGATCCTTGATGAAACCCTGCTCGAGCAAGGCCATGGACGCGTAGAACTTGTCAAGCTGACCGGCGACAATCTTTTCGATGATGTTTTCCGGCTTGCCCTTGGCCTTGTCGCGGGAGATTTCCTTTTCCGTCTCGACTTTGTCGGCCGGCACTTCGTCGCGGCTCACGCAGATGGGCTGGGCGGCGGCGATGTGGAGGGCGATGTCTTTGACGAGCTGGCGGAAGCCCTCATCGGAAGGGGTATCTCCCTTGCCGCAGGTAACTTCCAGGAGCACGCCGACTTTGCCGGGAGGGTGGATGTAGGAGGCGACCACGCCCTCGCCATCGACGGTGTAGCGCACCGCGCGAGCCAGGCTCATGTTCTCCCCCATCTCGCCGATCTTGGTTTTGACCAGTTCCTCCACGGTGAGGCTCTCGTCCCCGAGGTATTTCTGGGCGAGCAGTTCTTCGGTGGTGCCGATGGTGTCGGTCCGGGAGACGTGATCGACGAGACCTTCGACGAAGCTCTGGAAGTTTTCGTTTTTGGCGACGAAGTCGGTCTCGCAGTTGACCTCGACGAGCACACCGGTCTTGGCATCGGCGTCGATGCGGGAAGCGATGAGGCCCTCGGAGGTGGCGCGACCGGCTTTCTTGTCGGCGCCGGTGATGCCCTTTTTGCGGAGGATGACTTCAGCTTCGGCGAGATCGCCACCGGCCTCGGTGAGGGCGGCCTTGCAATCCATCATGCCGGCGTTGGTTTTGTCGCGAAGGGTCTTGATGAGTTGGACGGTAATTTCAGCCATGGTATCTCAAATGAAATGGGTTCGTAGGGATCTAACATTCACTGGGTCGCCGAAGCGGCTTCGGCAAGTGGATTCTGGTGCCAATCTCGACGCCCACCGGAGTACTACCGGTGAGCGGTCGGGAGGCGCCAACCCCGTGGTGGGGTCAACGGCCGCGAACGGCCAGCACGGGCTCGATGAGCTTGCGCAACACCACGCGGATGGAGCGGATAGCGTCGTCGTTCGCCGCGACAGGATAGTCGACCACATCTGGATCGGCGTTGGAATCCACCAGCGCCACAATGGGGATGCGGAGCTTGCGGGCCTCGTTCACCGCGATGTGTTCGCGGGCGGAATCAACGATCACCACAGCGTCGGGCTGCTTCTCCATGGAGCGAATACCGCCGAGGCGCAGCAGCAATTTGGCACGTTCCCGAGCGAGGGAGGCGAGCTCCTTCTTGCTCATCTTCTTGAACTCGGGGGTTTTTTCGATGCCCTCGAGATATTCGAGACGAGCCACGCTGCGGCGAATGGTCTCCAGATTGGTCAGGGTGCCCCCCAGCCAGCGGTGGTTGACGAAGAACTGGCCGGTGGCTTCGGCGGCCTCACGCACGGCATCCTGCGCCTGGCGCTTGCAGCCGACGAAAAGGATCTTCTTGTTCTTGCCGGACAGATCGGTGAGGAAATTGGCGGCGCGATCGATCTGATCGACGGTTTTCTCGAGGTTGATGAGGTGAACGCTGTTCTTCTCCTCGAGAATGTAGGGCTTCATTTTCGGGTTCCACTTGCGCGACTGGTGGCCAAAGTGGACGCCCGCTTCCACGAGCTCGGTGAGCAATTCAGTAGACATGGTATTTGCTAGGGCCGCCCTTATCGCAGGAACGGCTATCAGTGACACGGGAAAGGCAGCCTGGTTGAAAAAATTCGCCTCCCGCCGACCGAAGTCGGCAATCCCAGATGGTTCTGTTTTCAGGCTGCCGGGAAGGGCGCGTAATGAACACCCGGAGGAATAGATTGCAAGCGGAGAAGCGGGCGTGAAACGCGGATTCATCTTTGGCCCCTTGAGCTTATGCTCTGGACATAAATATTGATAATTATGAATAATATGGTTATTAATTGAGATGAATCGAATAGTGGGTCTTGATGTCGCGCGAGCTCTCGCCATCTCGCTGGTGGTGTTGTCTCACGCCCACCAAGGATCCCAGGAACTCGGCATCTACGGGGTGGAGCTGTTTTTTGCGCTCAGTGGTTTCCTCATCGGTTCGATTCTTCATCGCAGCCTCCCGGCGGAGGGTCGCTGGAATTGGACTGGAGCGGTGAATTTCTGGAAGCGGCGCTGGTGGCGGACACTCCCGGCCTATTATCTCTTTCTGGTCCTGGCGATGGCCCACCACTCCTGGCAAGGTGAGCTGCCGGAGGGGGGATGGCCCGGGTTGCTTTCCTACGTGATTTTCACCCCCAACCTGATGTCACCGAATGAAATGTTCTTCGGGGTTTCCTGGTCGCTCTGTGTGGAGGAGGCGTTCTACCTGCTGTTTCCGCTGCTGTTGCTGCTGTTCCATCGGGTTACGGAATCCCGGCGCGTGGCGTTCGTGGCCGCGCTACTGGTGATTCTGCTTGTGAGCCTTGCCCTCCGGGAGGTCGCTCTGGCCGCCTGGCCGGCCGGCCGGGTGCGGGTGATGACTCTGCCGCGCCTCGATGCCATCGGTTTCGGTGTCTGCATGGCGGTGCTGACGCTCGAAAGAGGGTTCTCGATCCGTGAGAGAAAAGGTCTGGCCCTGGCCGGGGCCGTTTTGATGGCCGCGGTGGTGGTGGCGCACTTTCTCTCGCGCCCGATCGAAGACGCCTCGGCTTTTTACCGGGCGGCTCTGGTCGCGATGCCACTGGCTTTCAGCCTTTGCATGCCACTACTGGAAGTGTGGCGAAAACTGCCCGACTTCACTGAATGGCTCCGAAGACCGATCACCATGATCAGTCTCTGGTCGTACTCGATCTATCTGAGCCATCACATGATCTTGATGGCGATCTATCCGCTGTTTGGTGAGTTGCGGGAGCATTTGGCGGGAAAAATCCTGAGTAAGGTGGTCGGGCTGATCGTGGTGCTGGCGGTATCGCGCTGGAGCTATCGTCAGATAGAATCACGCTTCATGGCGAAACGTCCGGCGGAAATTCATTCCTCGGACCCACCGACTCGCTGTCGCAACTCGGCGCTGAATGCCCGGCCCGCCGAAGGCTGAACACTCCCCGGAAACAAAGAAAACCGGCCGAGCGACGGAAAGATCCATCGTCGGCCGGTTTCGTGAGGCTTGAAGGGGATACGTCTCTGAATCAGGCGCTTTCGCCGGCGGACTCGAACTCGATCGCCGGAGCGGCCACAGTCTCGTCCTCGGGGTTCACGGTCTCGACCACGCGCAGGTGACGGCTGCTGGAGAAGCCTGAACCGGCGGGGATGAGGTGTCCCATGATGACGTTCTCCTTGAAGCCGCGCAAGCTGTCGATCTTGCCGAGAGTCGCGGCTTCGGTGAGGACCCGGGTGGTGTCCTGGAAGGATGCGGCGGAGATGAAGCTGTCGGTCTCCAGAGAGGCCTTGGTGATGCCAAGGAGAACGGGCTCCCCCTCGGCGGGCTTGCCACCCTGCTCTTCGATCTCGCGGTTCACGTCTTCAAACTCGGTCTTCTCGACCTGATCGCCCCAGAGGAACTCGGTGTCGCCCGGATCGGTGATCTTCACCTTGCGGAGCATCTGACGCACGATGATCTCGATGTGCTTGTCATTGATCTCCACCCCCTGCAGGCGATAGACCTCCTGCACTTCGTTGACGAGGTGCTCCATGAGGGCGTGGGATCCGAGAATCTCGGGGATCTCGTGCGGGGTGACGGCACCCTCGGTGAGTTGCTGGCCTTTCTCCACCCGGTCGCCCTGCTGGACGAGGTAGTGTTTACCCAGCGGGATGAGATGCTCTTCCTGCTCGCCGGAGTCGGGATCCGTCACGATGAGCTTGCGCTTGCCACGAACGGTGCCGCCGAGCTCGACGAGACCGTCGATCTTGGCGATCTCGGCCACGTCCTTCGGTTTGCGGGCTTCAAAAAGCTCGGCCACCCGCGGCAGACCGCCGGTGATGTCCTTGGTCTGGGCCACCTTGCGCGGGGTCTTGGCAAGCTGCTCACCCGCCTGGACTTTCTGACCTTCCTTGACCGAAAGGTGGGCGCCGGTGGGAATGGAGTAGGAGGAGAGTTCGTCTCCGGTCTTGGCGTCGAGGATGACGATCTGCGGGTGCAAATCTTCCTTGTGATCGATGACGACGTGACCGCGGGTGTTGGTCTCCTTGTCGATCTCGGTCTCGATGGTGATCCCGGGGATCATGTCGCGGAAACGGATCATCCCGCCCTTCTCGGTGATGACGGGGACGTTGTGCGGATCCCAGGTCACGAGGGTTTCGCCCTTCTTCACCGTGGAGTTGTCCGCCTTGTAGATGACGGATCCGATCACAATGTTGTAGGACTCAAGCTCCCGGCCTTTGTCGTCGTGGATGGAGATGGTGCCGTTCTTGTTCAGGGCCACCCAGGTGCCGTCGAGAGTCTCGACGACGCGCAGGTTGTTGAAGTGAACGGTTCCCTTGTCCTTGGTCTTGACGATGGGCTGCTTGAACAAGGTGGTCGCGACCCCGCCGACGTGGAAAGTACGCATGGTCAACTGGGTGCCGGGCTCGCCGATGGACTGGGCGGCGATGATGCCGACAGCCTCGCCGATCTTGCCGGGCGCGTTGGTGGCCAGGTTCATCCCGTAGCACTTGGCGCAGCAGCCGCGACGGCTCTCGCAGGTGAGCACGGAACGAATCTTGAGAGCCTCGTGACCGATGTCGTTGAGGCGATTCGCGATCACTTCATCGATGAGTTGACCGGGCTGGACCACGATCTCATCTCCGTTGATGACTTTCTCCGCCGAGACACGGCCATAGATACGGGTCTTGAGATCGACCACCTCCTCGTCACCCTCGTAGATGGATTTCACGAGAATGCCGTTCACCGTGCCGCAATCCTCCTCGAAGATGATGACGTCCTGGGCCACGTCGACCAGCTTGCGGGTCATGTAGCCGGAGTCGGCGGTCTTCAGCGCGGTGTCGGCGAGACCCTTACGGGCGCCGTGGGTGGAGATGAAATACTCCAGCACGGACAAGCCCTCGCGGAAGTTCGAGGTGATGGGACGCTCAATGATCTCCCCGGACGGCTTGGCCATGAGGCCGCGCATGCCGGAGAGCTGCTTGATCTGCTGGCGGTTGCCCCGGGCACCAGAGTCGACCATCATGAACAACGGGCTCGGCAGGTCCTTGCCGTCGTTGAACTCGATGGTGCGGAACAGTCCCTTGGTAATCTCATCGCCAGCGTGCGTCCAGATATCGACCACCTTGTTGTAGCGTTCCTTGTCGGTGATGACACCGGCGCGGCGCAGGTCGTTGGCTTTCTTGACCTCGCCGAAAGCCTCCTCGAGGGCGGCTTTTTTCTCCATGGGAATGACCATGTCGGTGATACCGATGGAGGTCCCGGAACGGGTCGCCTCGCGGAAACCGAGCGATTTCAGGTCATCCAAGGCTTGCACCGTGTTTGACTGTCCACCGACCTGGTAGCAACGCCAGATGATGTCGGAGAGCTGTTTCTTGCCGACGTTGGCATTGAAAAAGCCCATGCCGTCGGGCCAGATCTCGTTGAAACGGACGCGTCCGGCGGTGGTGATGATGACCTTGGACTCTTTGTCACCGTAGATGGTGTCCTTGCCGAAATCGGGATTCCGCATCCGGATGGGGTCGTGCATGTCGATGGCCCGGTTGGCCAGCGCGAACTCGACCTCGGAGGTGTCGGCAAACAGGGACAGCTTGGGAATCATGTCCGGATCCCGGAGCGGGATGAGCCGACAGTAGGTCAGGAAATAGGATCCCAGGGTGATGTCCTGCGACGGCGTGGTGATGGGCTTGCCGCTGGATGGGGTGAAAATGTTGTTCGGCGCCAGCATCAGCATGCGGGCCTCCATCTGCGCCTCCACCGACAGCGGCACGTGCACCGCCATCTGGTCGCCGTCGAAGTCGGCATTGTAGGCGGTACAGGTGAGCGGGTGCAGGCGAATGGCGGAACCCTCGATCAGCACCGGCTCGAACGCCTGGATGGAAAGGCGGTGGAGCGTGGGGGCGCGGTTGAGCATGACCGGGTGTCCCTTGGTCACTTCCTCGAGGATATCCCAGACTTCGGGGGTCTTGCGCTCGATCATCTTCTTGGCGCTCCGGACCGTGTGAACATAGCCCAGTTCCTTGAGACGACGGATGATGAAGGGCTCGAAGAGTACCAGAGCCATCTTTTTCGGCAGACCACACTGGTGCAGCTTGAGGTCCGGACCGATGACGATGACGGAGCGTCCCGAGTAATCGACGCGCTTGCCGAGCAGGTTCTGGCGGAAACGCCCGCCCTTGCCCTTGAGCATGTCGGAGAGCGATTTCAGGGCGCGGTTGCCCGCACCGGTGACAGCGCGACCATGGCGTCCATTGTCGAATAGGGCGTCGACCGCCTCCTGCAACATACGCTTTTCGTTCCGAATGATGACGTCGGGCGTCTTCAGTTGGAGCAGGTTCTTGAGACGATTGTTCCGGTTGATGACTCGACGGTAGAGGTCATTGAGGTCGGAGGTCGCAAAACGACCGCCTTCCAAAGGCACCAGCGGGCGCAGGTCCGGCGGGATGACGGGCAGCACTTCGAGGATCATCCATTCGGGGCGGCTGTTGGAGGTATGGAAGCCCTGGGCCAGCTTGAGGCGCTTGGCCAGTTTCTTGCGGACCTGCTTGGAGCGGGTCTTGGTCATGGCCTCCTCCAACTCGGTGATGAGAGCGGGCAGATCGGTCCGGGCCAGGAGATCACGGATCGCTTCCGCGCCCATCCCGGCCTGGAATGCTTCCTCGCCATACTCTTCCTGAGCATCACGATACTCCATCTCGGTGAGGAGCTGTGCTTTCTCCAGGGGGGTGTTGCCCGGGTCGATGACGATATAGTCCTCGTAATAGATCACGCGCTCCAGCTGGCGCGCGCTCATGTCGAGAGCCAAGCCAATGCGGGAGGGCATGCATTTGTAGAACCAGATGTGGGACACGGGCACGGCCAGCTCGATATGCCCCATGCGCTCGCGACGCACACGTGAGAGGGTGACTTCGACGCCGCAACGGTCGCAGATGGTGCCCTTGTGTTTGATGCGCTTGTATTTGCCGCAGGCGCATTCCCAGTCCTTGGTGGGGCCGAAAATACGCTCGCAGAAAAGGCCGCCTTTCTCGGGTTTGAATGTCCGGTAGTTGATCGTCTCGGGGTTTTTGACCTCCCCTTGCGACCACGACCGGATGACATCCGGGGCGGCAACGGTGATTCGAACGTGATCAAAAGAGTCTGAGTCGCGCTGCAGACCAAAGATCTCGTCGAGGTGAGATTCGGAACTCATCGTGGAAGAAGACATCGCTGAATTAACGGGGCTAGGGATTCGCTTCGCTTGATACTGTAATGGTTAACCTCAGAGAAGGCCGGAGCCTCACATCGCCAGGCTCTCGTGGAGGAGTTCCTCGGCCGACTTTTCCGCGGACCCGACCGTGACGTCGAGTCCGAGGCTCTGCATTTCTTTAATCAACACGTTGAAGGACTCCGGCGTGCCGGCCTCCAGCGTGTTGTCGCCTTTCACGATGGCTTCGTAGATCCGGGTGCGGCCCTGGACGTCATCGGATTTCACGGTGAGCAGCTCCTGCAGGGTGTAGGCGGCACCGTAGGCCTCCAACGCCCAGACCTCCATCTCGCCAAAACGCTGTCCACCATACTGGGCCTTGCCGCCCAGAGGCTGCTGGGTGACCAGCGAGTAGGGACCGACCGCGCGGGCGTGGATCTTGTCCTCCACAAGGTGTCCCAGCTTCAGCATATAGATGTAGCCGACCACGACCTCCTGATAGAATTTCTCACCCGTCCGACCATCGAACAGCGTCGATTTGCCGTTCAGGCCGATCCATTCCCAGCCCTCGACCTTCTTGGCGTCCTTCATGTACTGCATGATCTGGGACTCCGGAATGCCGTCGAACACCGGGGTGGCGACCTTGAAGCCCAGCGCCTTGGCCGCGACACCAAGGTGCGTCTCCAAGACCTGGCCCACGTTCATGCGGCTGGGAACGCCGAGCGGATTGAGGCAGATGTCGACCGGGGTGCCATCCTCGAGGAAGGGCATGTCCTCCTCGGGCACGATGGTGGCCACAACCCCCTTGTTCCCGTGGCGGCCGGCCATCTTGTCGCCTACGGAAAGCTTGCGCTTCTTGGCGACGTAGACTTTCACCTGTTTGATGATGCCGGGATCGACCTCGTCGCCGCTTTCGATGCGGTCGAGCTGGCGTTCCCGCTCCATGTCGATGTCTTCGAACTTGCCCTCGAAGCCGGAAATGATGTCGAGGATCTTGTTGCGGACCGGGCTGGGATCGATCTCGACGTGCGAGTAGTTGTCCGCCAGCTTGCGAAGCAGGGTCTTGGTGATTTTCTTGTTCGCCGGGACGATGATCTCACCGGTGCGGCCGTTGACCACGTCGAGCGGGATCTTTTCGCCGAGGAGGATGTCCGACAGCTTCTCGGTCAACTGCTCGGTCAGTTCCTCGCGGCGCTTGGTGTGCTCGTCGACGATCTGCTTCCGCTGCTTCTGCTGCTCTTTGGGATCAAGGTTCTCCCGCGCGCTGTTGTTGCGCGAAGACACCCGCACATCCATCACGATACCGGTGCAGCCGGAGGGTACCCGCAACGAGGTATCCTTCACATCAGCGGCTTTCTCCCCGAAAATCGCGCGGAGGAGTCGCTCTTCGGGAGCCAACTCGGTCTCGCTCTTCGGCGTGATCTTGCCCACGAGGATGTCCCCGGGCTTGACCTCGGCACCCACGCGGATGACGCCGTCGGGACCCAGGTCCTTCAGCGCTTCCTCTCCCACATTGGGAATGTCGCGGGTGATCTCCTCCGGCCCCAGCTTGGTGTCACGGGCGCCGATGTCGAACTCGTCCACATGGATCGAGGTATAGACATCGTCCTTCACGATGCGCTCCGAGATGACGATGGCATCCTCGAAGTTGTAACCATTCCAGGGCATGAAGGCGACCAGCACGTTGCGCCCCAAGGCCAGCTCGCCGTTTTCCGTATTGGGACCATCGGCCAAGACCATCCCTGCCTTCACCTTCTGCCCGGCCGCGACGATGGGTTTCTGGTTGATGCAGGTGCCGGCGTTGGAACGCATGAACTTCCGGAGAGGATAGACGTGGATGTCCTTCTTCGGATCGCTCTTCAGTTTGTGGGGATTGGTCAGAAACTGGGCGTCGGAGCAGGGCAGCTTGCCGTCCTTGGAAGTCACGATGACTTCGGCCGTGGCCGCGGCCACGATGCCATCGCCCTCCGCCACCACCACAGAGCGGGAATCCCGCGCGACTTTCGACTCCATGCCCGTCCCGACGAGCGGCGACTCGGACACGAGCAGAGGCACGCCCTGGCGCTGCATGTTCGATCCCATGAGCGCGCGGTTGGCGTCATCATGCTCAAGGAAGGGAATCAACGAGGCCGCCACCGACACGAGCTGCTTCGGCGAGACATCCATGTAGGAAGACTCGGTTGGATCGACTTCGATGAAGTCGCCACGAAAACGCACCGTGATCTGCTCGGTAAGGAAGTTGCCCTTGTCATCGACCAGATTGTTGGCCTGGGCGATCAGATGGGTCTCTTCCTGATCGGCGGTCAGATACTCGATCTTGTTCGAGACCTTGCCATTGTTGATCTTGCGGTAGGGAGTCTCGATGAATCCGAAGGGATTGATCCGGGCATAGCAGCTCATCGAGTTGATGAGACCGATGTTCGGGCCTTCCGGCGTCTCGATGGGGCAGATCCGACCGTAGTGCGAGGGGTGAACGTCGCGCACCTCGAATCCGGCGCGATCGCGATTCAGACCGCCCGGCCCCAGCGCGGAGAGTCGGCGCTTGTGGGTCAGCTCGGAGAGCGGATTGGTCTGGTCCATGAACTGCGACAGCTGCGAACGACCGAAAAAGTCGCGCACCACCGCGCTCAACGCCTTGGGGTTGACCAGTTTCGAGGGCGTCATGCCGTCGAGGTTCACGTCGAACAAGGTCATGCGCTCTTTGACGAGTCGCTCGGTCCGGGCAAGGCCGACACGGCACTGATTGGCCAGCAGCTCACCCACGGCCCGCACGCGGCGGCTGCCGAGGTGGTCGATGTCATCGAGCACCCCTTCCCCGCGACGCAGGCTGAGCAGGTACTTCATCGAGGCCAGGAAATCTTTCGGCGTCATCACCCGCTCGTTGTCATCGACATCGAGTCCGAGCTTCTGGTTGATCTTGTAACGTCCGACACGGGTCAGATCGTATTTCTTCGCGTCGAAGAACAAGCGCTTCAGGAGAGCACGGGCGTTCGCCACCGTCGGCGGATCTCCGGGGCGGAGGCGACGATAAATGTCCTTGAGCGCCTCCTCCTCATCCTGGGCGGGATCTTTCTTCAGCGACTTGATGAGCAGATCCTCATGGGAGGCGGTCACCACCGGGATATCCTTGATACCAAGGCCCAGCAACTGGTTGACGACTCCGATGGTGAGAGGCTCGTAGGCTTTCGCGACGATCACATCCCCGTCGACAATGTCGCGGAAAATGACCTTCTTCGCCAGCTCGGCCTCATCCATGGTGGGGTTCAGCTTCAGCTTCTCGATCTGATAGAACTCCTTGATGATGTCCTCGTCGGTCGGGTAGCCGATGGCCCGGAGGAACGTGGTGGCCAGGAACTTCCGGCGGCGACGGCGACGATCCAGATAGACGTAGAGAAGGTCGTTGGTGTCGAACTGCACCTCGAGCCAGGAACCGCGATCCGGAATGATGCGGAAACCGTAGAGAATCTTGCCGTTGAGATGCTGGTTGGTCTCGAAACAGACACCAGGAGAACGGTGCAGCTGGCTGACCACCACCCGCTCGGCACCATTGATCACGAAAGTCCCGCGGCGCGTCATCAGCGGCAGTTCGCCCATGTAGACGCGCTCCTCCTTGGTGCCGGTCTCGTCTTTGAGCGAAAAGGTGACATACAGCGGAGCGCTGAAGGTCTCCCCGTCCCGCAACGCCTGCAGGGAGGTGAGCTTGGGCTCGCCCACCTCGTAACGGGCGAAATCGAGCGTGAATTTTTCATCGTAGGACTCGATGGGAAACACCTCGCGGAAGACCGCCTCCAGTCCGATGGGTTGGCGCTCGCTGGGAGCCTGATCCTGCTGGAGGAACTCCTTGTAGCTCTCAAGCTGAACCTCGATGAGGTTCGGAGTCTCGATCACTTCTTTGAGTTTTCCGAAGTAGAGACGTTCTGATGCTGCTGGTGCCTTTGCCATGTCGCGGTGCCTGGTTACTGGGTGTGGGGTCGGTCGAGGGGAGGTGATGCCTCGGGGATCACATCCGGGCACGCGGAGACCCGGACCCTGAAAGGGGCGAGCCTGCGGCCGGGAATTGATCCCGTTGTTCGTCTGGATATTCGGTTTCCCGACTTCAAGACGACAAAGCCTGACGGTTTCAAAACCGTCAGGATTTGCCGCCCAACCGCTTTCGGGACGGCCGGAACTAATTGAGCTTGATCAACAAACTGGATTCATAAGGGCCTTTCGCCGATGATCGCCGCCCTCGCTTTCGGGAATATCCCTCGGGAGAGCGGCGATCGAAATCGGCAAAAAGCCGGGACGCGGACAGTCGATTACTTGAGTTCGACCTTGGCGCCGGCTTCTTCGAGTTTTTTCTTCATTTCTTCGGCTTCCGCCTTGTTGGCGGCTTCCTTCAGGGTGGAGGGAGCGCCCTCGACGAGTTTCTTCGCGTCGGCGAGACCCAGGCCGGCCACCGCTTCGCGGACCGCCTTGATGACTCCGATCTTGTTGTCACCGAAGGAGGTGAGCACCACGTCGAATTCGTCTTTTTCTTCCGCCGCGGCGGCTTCGCCACCACCAGCGGGAGCCGCCACTGCCACCGCCGCCGGAGCTGCGGCGCTGACGCCCCATTTTTCTTCCAGAGCTTTCACAAGATCCGCCACTTCGAGGACGGTCATGCCGCTCAGTTGATCAACAATGCTATCGATATCAGCCATATTTTTGGTGGGTGTCGTCGCATCGGCAGGCTTGCCGGCATTTAAGGAACGAAGCCCCGTTCCCGACGAGGAACCCGGTTTCAGGTTCGATGAGTTTGGTTTGTTTCAGTATTCCACCCCGCCCGAAGGATTCGGAGGAGGATGAAAAGGATTTTCCAGTGATTGGGAAAGGATGGATGGGCTTTTCGGGATCAGCCAAGATCGGCCTTCGCCTGCAGGACCCGGGCGAGGGAAGCAAGGGGTTCGTTGAGCACCGTCACAAGCTGACGCGCCGGGGTCTGCAACACGCCGAGGAGCTGCGCCTGCAGGATTTCCTTGGCGGGCAGATCAGCGAGCGCCCCCACTTGGGCGGCGTCGAGCACCTCCCCGTCGAGCACTCCACCCCGAATGGCGGGGCGGGTGAACTCTTTGTGGAAGTTCTTCAGGATCTTGGCCGCGGCGCAGACATCGTTCTCTCCGGTCACCACGGCCGTCTGACCGATGAACAGGGCGCCCACGGTCTCCGGAATGGAGGCCGTGGCGGCGGCGCGTTTCACAAAGGTGTTCTTGGCCACATGGAACTCGGCTCCGGCTTGGCGGAGGCGCGTCCTCAGCTCGGAGAACTGCGGCACCGTCATGCCGGCGTATTCAGCCACCAGCATGAAGGGGGAGGCGTTGATCCGCTCCAGCAGAGCGTCGATGATGAGTTGTTTCTCAGTTTTCATCGGGAAAAATGGGGTTCAGTCGTGGTTGGACGTTGGTTTAGGGAACAAGGCCGACTCACTTGCGGTAGGGGGCGATGTCGAACTTCACCCCGGGAGACATCGTGGCCGCGATCGCCCCACCCGAGAGATAATTTCCCTTGGCTGCCGGCGGCTTCGCCCCAAGGACCGACTCGATCACGGCCTCCGCATTCTCGAGCAGCTGTTGAGGCTCGAACGACGCGCGACCGATGGCGACCGAAATATTGGCGTTCCGGTCCAGTTTGAAATCCACTCGACCGGCCTTGACCGCCTTCACGGCGTCAGCCGTGTCATCCGTCACGGTGCCGGTTTTCGGATTGGGCATGAGCCCGCGAGGCCCGAGTTGCCGACCCAGCTTCCGAACTTCGGCCATGGCGGCGGGAGTCGCCACCACCACATCGAAATCCAGCCAGCCTTCCTGGACCTTCTTGATCATCTCCTCGTAGCCGACATGCTCGGCTCCCGCGTTCCGCGCGGCCGTGGCGGATTCGCCCTCGGCGAACACCAGCACCGTGACGTCCTTGCCGCTGCCGTGAGGGAGAGGGCAGGTGCCACGCACCATCTGATCGGACTGGCGGGGATCCACGCCCATTTTGAATGAGATGGTCACCGATTGATCAAATTTCGGGGCGGGAAATTTCTTCACCAGCTCGACCGCCTCACTCAGGGAGTATTGTTTGTTGGAATCCACCAGCTTGGCGGCTTCCAGATATCGTTTACTACGTTTCTTGGCCATTTTTCTTAGAGCAGTGTTGACGAGCCCGTCCGAAAACGGACTCTCCTGCGGTTGGTTGTTTCTTCAGAATCCCTCCCGGCATCCTATTGCCGGTGGGAAAATTTTTCTTTTGCGACGCCTACAGACGTGGAGCGCAGATCGCCGCGGCGATCCCGCCTCCTCGCCCTCGCTCAATCCACCACTTCGATCCCCATCTGTCGGGCCGTGCCCTCAATGATGCGCATGGCGGCGTCTTCGTTGTGCGCGTTCAAATCCTCCATCTTCGCGCGCGCCACTTCCAGCACCTGGGCCCGGGTCAGCTTGGCGACTTTCTTTTTGTTGGGTTCCCCGGAGCCGGACGCGATGTTCGCGGCCTTTTTCAGCATCATGGCTGCCGGCGGCTTCTTGGTGACGAACGTGAAGCTCTTGTCCTTGTAGACACTGATCACGACCGGGAGGATATCCCCGGCATTCTGCTGAGTGGCCGCGTTGAAGGCCTTGCAGAATTCCATGATGTTGACACCGGCCTGGCCTAGCGCCGGGCCCACGGGCGGCGAAGGGTTCGCCTGGCCAGCGGGGATCTGCAGTTTGATTGATTTGACAACTTCCTTCGCCATCGGGTGAGTCTCGGTTTGGGATTAAATAAATTGGGATTGGGTTTCTTCTCGGATTCTCTCTCGCTCGCCTCTCAACGGGATCAGCCACGCTCGACCTGCCAGTATTCAAGAGGCACCAGGGTCTCGCGACCGAAGATGTTCACGGACACCATCAGCTCGCCCTTGTCCACATTGATCTCGGCCACCACGCCGGTCTGGCCCTCGAAGGGACCATCGGAAACCGTCACGGAATCCCCCGGCTCGAACTGGATCGCCGGTTTGACGCTGTCCTCACGCTCCTTGATTTGTAGCAACATGCTGTCCACCTCGTGGCGCGGCATCGGGACCGGGTGATCCTTGGCTCCGGCGAAATTGATGACCCCGGGCGTTTCGCGAACGAAATACCAGGTCTTGTCGACCAGCCGGTTTTTTTCATCCAGCAGGTGCATATTGATGATGACGTAGCCCGGAAAGAACTTCCGGTTGGTCTCAATCTTGCGCCCACTCTTGACTTCCGACACCCGCTCCGTGGGGACGAGAACGTCGAAAACGAAATCGGACATTTCCTCCGCCTCGATACGGCGGCGGATATTGTCCCGGACCTTCATTTCCTGGCCGGAAAGGACTTGGACAACATACCATTGTTCTGTCGGTGAAGGGACGGCGGGCATGGCGGAAACGGTTCGGGAAAGTGAAAACAAAAAAGAAAAAGGAAAGTCTGAAAGCAAGGACCGGGGAGCGCAGCGCGCTCGCATCGCCTCCTCACCGGGAGACGCTCGTATGCGTCATCCACCAAACCCCACGGTGATGGCCTTCATCACATTGACCATGACGAAGTCCGAGAAGGCCACGAAAGCCCCCAGCAACAATGTCGCGATGAGCACCACGATCGACGAATCGATGAGCTGCTTGTAGCGCTTGAAGCCCTTCTCCTTGGGATCCCAGGGCCAAGTCGCCTTGTGCAACTCGGAGCGGACCTCGCCAAAAAATTTGCCTACTTTTCCGAACATGAACGTGTGATGGGGCCTTGAAAGAGATCGAAAAAAGCAAACAAACCAGTTTGCATCCTGCCCACAAACCCGGGGCGCATCACTCAACACTCGGCCACTGTTGCCGCCCCATCCCGTGATCGGGGTCGACTATGTCGTGGCAGGGCAGGCGGGACTCGAACCCACAACCAACGGTTTTGGAGACCGCTACTCTACCAATTGAGCTACTACCCTGTGTTTTAGTTGATCAACTCGACAAAGCCCACTCCCTGAATCGGTCGCTTTCACAACCCCACAGACACCGAGCTTGGCCGAACTTTGGATACTACACCGACTCGAAGCGGTTTTCTATCTCCTTCTTTTCCGGAGCACTCACCCCTCCCCGAACAACTGTCGAGGGAAAGGTCCGCGCTCTGATTTCAGTTTTTTCCAGCGTCGAGACCGCCCCGGCCCTCCCAGAACTACATTCAGGAAGACACGGGGCGGCCAAATTGGCTTGTCCAACAAGGCGGGGATTTCTCTTTAAAACCCCCACCCCGTCTCGACCGAATTAAATCAGTCGAGAATATCCGCCACACGACCGGCGCCCACGGTACGGCCGCCTTCACGGATAGCGAATCGAATGGTCTTTTCCATGGCGATGGGGGTGATCAGCTCGACTTGCATCGAGATGTTGTCCCCGGGCATCACCATTTCCACACCGTCAGGCAGCTTGAT